>JAZKFQ010000026.1:0-242663 GCA_040386375.1 Pseudomonadota bacterium | reverse complement strand
CCGCGCCTCGCGCACCAGACCCTGCCCGACCCCACGACCTCGACCTTGCACTGGCCGGTGTGGACTGCGGAGGACAGAACCTTGGCCTGCCCCACCAGCCGCTGAGGTTGCGGCATGCAGACATCCCGCGCAGGCGGATGGCGTGCCACAGACGACAGCCGTTTCTTCGCGACAGCCAGGCGGGCGCCCCAGCAGGACCCGGCCGCTCAGCGCCCCGGTTGCAGCGCGGCCAGCAGGGTTTCGGCGTTGTGCGCCATCAGCTTGAGGTAGCTGTCGGCGCGTGTGCCGGGCGGCGAGAGCGCGTCGCTGTACAGCGTGCCGCCCAGGGTGGCGCCGGCCTCGTGGGCGATGCGCTGCACCAGGCGCGGGTCGCTGATGTTCTCGACGAACAGTGCACGCACCCGCTGTGCCTTCAGCTGGCGGATCAGCCGCGCCACGTCGGCGGCCGAGGCCTCGCCGGCGGTGCTCCAGCCCTGGGCGGCGCGCATGTCCAGGCCCCAGGCATCGGCCAGGTAGCCGAAGGCGTCGTGCGAGGTGACCAGCTTGCGCTGGTCGGCCGGGATGGCGGCGAGGCGGGCGCGCACGCTGGCATCCAGCGCGGCCAGCTGCCGGCTGTAGGCGGCGGCGCGGGCGTTGATGGCCGCGGCCTGGGCCGGCTGGGCGGTGCCCAGCAGTGCCACCAGGGCGGCGCGGATGTTCTCCACATAGCGCTGCGCCGCCACCAGGCTCTGCCAGGCATGGGGGTCCACCACCTGGCCCAGCCGCCGCACGCTGATGCCCTGGCTGGCCACCAGCACCGGCGCCTTGCTGCCCGACGCCCGCACCAGCCGGTCGATCCAGCCCTCGAAGCCCAGGCCGTTGACCACGATCAGCGCGGCCTGCGCCAGGCGCTGGGCATCGGCCGGCGCCGGGGTGAAGGCATGGGCGTCGGCATCGGGGCCGACCAGGGCATGGACCTGCACGGCGTCACCGCCCACCGCGGTCACCATGTCGGCCAGCAGCGAGAAGCTGGCCACCACCTGCAGCGGGGCGCGCTGGGCCGGGGTCTGGGCCGCGGTTCGGGCAGGGGCCAGCGCGGGCAGGGCGAGGGCGGCGATCAGCGCCTGGCGGCGGTTGGGCGAAGGCGTCATGCGGCGCGGTGTCGGTGGGAGGGGAAGTAGCGGGCGCGCAGGCTGTCGCGGCTGCCCAGCGCCAGCGACACCAGGTAGACCGCACCGGCCAGCAGCACGATGGCCGGGCCCGAGGGCAGGCCGAAGTGGTAGGACAGCAGCAGCCCGCCGTAGCCGCTGGCGCTGGCGATGGCGCAGGCGATCAGCGACAGCCGCGCCACGCTGTGGGCCCAGCAGCGTGCGGCGATGGCCGGCAGCATCAGCAGGCCCACCGCCATCAGCGTGCCCAGCGCCTGGAAACCGGCCACCAGGTTGGCCACCAGCAGCACCAGGAACAGCTGGTGGTGCAGGGCGCCCCGCCCGCCCACGGCCCGCAGGAAGCCGGGGTCGAAACACTCCACCAGCAGCGGGCGCCAGACCAGGGCCAGCGCAGCCAAGCTGGCGCTGGAGACGCCCGCCACCAGCAGCAGGGCGGCGTCGTCCACCGCCAGGATGCTGCCGAACAGCACGCGCATCAGGTCGACGCTGTTGCCACGCAGCGAGATCAGCATCACGCCGGCGGCCAGGGCGATCAGGTAGAAGCCGGCCAGGCTGGCGTCCTCGCGCTGGGCGGTGAAGCGCGCCACGCCGCCGGCCAGGGCCGCCACGGCCAGGGCGGCGATGAAGGCGCCCAGGCTCATCGCCGGCAGGCTCAGCCCCACCAGCAGAAAGGCCACGGCCGCGCCGGGCAGCAGGGCATGGGCCATGGCGTCGCCGGCCAGGCTCATGCGGCGCAGCACCAGCAGGCTGCCCACCGGGCCGCAGCTCAGGCCCAGGGCCAGGCAGGCCACCAGGGCCCGGCGCATGAAGCCGAACTCGATGAAGGGCTGGACCAGGGCCTCGTGCAGCGTCATGCGGCCATCCGCGGGCCGGAGGCGCCGTCGGGCACCGCGCACCAGGGCGCCTGTGCCTCCCAGTGCTCGGCCTGCAGGCGGGCGCGGTGCAGGTGGCCGGCCTGCAGCACCTCGGCCGTGGCGCCCCAGGCGATGGGCTCGCGCGCCAGCAGCAGGGTGCGTGGGAAATGCGCGCGCACCTGGGCCAGGTCGTGCAGCACCGCCACCACGGTGCGGCCCTCGTGGTGCCAGCGGTGCAGCAGGGCCAGCAGGTCGGCGGTGGTGCGCTCGTCGATGGCGTTGAAGGGTTCGTCCAGCAGGATGACGGGCGCGTCCTGCAGCAGCAGCCGGGCGAACAGCACCCGCTGGAACTGCCCGGCCGACAGCTCGCCGATGGCGCGCCGTTCCACCCCCGCCAGGCCCACCGCGGCCAGTGCCGCGAGGGCCTGGGCCCGGTGCGCCGCGCCACCGGCGCGCCAGGCGCCCAGGCGGACCCAGTGGCCCAGCATCACCACGTCCAGCACGCTGACCGGAAAGCTGCGGTCGATGTCGGCCTGCTGCGGCAGGTAGGCGATGCGGCCGGCCAGTGCCGGCGGCAGGCTGATCCGGCCGGTGCTGGGCGTGATGCGGCCCATCAGCCCGCCCAGCAGGGTGCTCTTGCCGGCCCCGTTGGGGCCAACGACGGCCGTCAGGCTGCCGGGCTCGAAGCGGCCGCTGAGGTGGTGCACCGCCGGGCGGTCGCGGTAGCACAGGGTGACGTTGTCGAGCTGGATGGCAGCAGGATGGATGGCCAGTGCCGTCATGCCGGTTCTCCCAGTGCCCAGGCCACCGCGGCCCACAGCAGCAGCAGCAGGCCGGCCACGCCCAGCAGGCGTGTGCCGACGCCGGCCATCAGCAGGCTGGGTGGCAGGTGCTGGCCCGTGGGCGCGGCGTGCCCAGGCGCCTGCGGGTGGCCGTGTGCGTGTCCATGGTCATGCCCATGGTGCTGCCCCGAGTCGTGCCCAGGGTGGTGCCCATGCGCTTGCACGGCGGGGGCCAGCGGAACGGTGGGTCGGGACACGGCGAACTCGGTTCTTAATGAAATTGCGCTCTCAATATCGTAGCATGCGGGTTTCTGTCGCTTCTGCCGTCCAGCCTGCCATCCCATGGAACGATCGACCCGCCAGCGCAGCGCCATCCGCGCCGCCATCGACACCGCCCGGCGCCCGCTGTCGCCGCAGGAGGTGCTGGCCGCCTCGCAGGCCGACGTGGCCGGTCTGGGCCTGGCCACGGTCTACCGCAACCTGAAGCTGCTGGTGGAGGCGGGCGAGATCCAGCAGGTGACCCTGCCGGGCGACAGCGCACGCTACGAGCCGGCGCGCCAGGCCCACCACCACCATTTCCAGTGCACCCGCTGCCAGCGGGTGTTCGACGTGCACCGCTGCCCGGGCGACATGGCGCAGCTTGCGCCGGCCGGCTTCCTGGTGGAACGCCACGAGCTCACGCTCTACGGCTGCTGCCAGGATTGCGCGCCGCCGCCGCGTGGCAAGCCGCTGGCCGTGGCCGTGCGGGGGGCCTGAGCCATGGCTGCACTGCTGCAACACACCGCCGCCCTGGCCTGGCTGCTGCTGGCGACGGCGCCCGCCGGCGCGGCAGGCGCCCACCAGCACGGCGTGGCCAGCCTGCAGGTGGTGGCCGAGGGCAACAGCCTGAGCCTCACGCTGGACAGCCCGCTGGACAACCTGCTGGGCTTCGAGCGTGGCCCGCGCAGCGAGGCCGAGCGCGCCGCCGTGCGGGCCATGGCCCAGCGCTTCCATGCCGGCGCGGCCCTGGCCCAGCCCACGCCCGCCGCCGGCTGCCAGCTGCAGACCGTGGCGCTGGCCTCGGAGGTGATCGCCCCCGCCCTGCTGGCCAAGGGCGGCGTGGCACCGGGTGCTGCCAGCCCGCCCGCGGCCGGCGGCCATGCCGACCTGGTTGCCACGCTCGGCTTCCACTGCAGCCAGCCCCAGGCGCTGAAGGGCGTGGCGCTGGGCGGGCTGTTCCAGGCCTTTCCGCGCCTGCGCCAGCTGGACACGGCGGTGGTGGCCCCCGGCGTGCAGCGGGGTGTCAAGCTCGGCGCGAAGCAGCCCGTGCTGGCCTGGTGAGGAGGGTTCCATGCATGCACTGATCAGCACCCAGGACCTGGCCGACCGGCTGGCGGCGGCACCTGGCGGCCGCCCGCTGCGGCTGTTCGACGTCACCACCCATCTGCGTCCGGCCACGCCCGGGCCCTGGGCGGTGGAGAGCGGCCGGGCCGACCACCTGGCGGCCCACATCCCGGGCGCGGCCTACCTCGACCTGCAGGCCGACCTGTCCGATGCCGGCTCGCCGCTGCGCTTCACCCAGCCCGGGCCGGCGCGGCTGGCCGTTGCGCTAGCCGCAGCCGGGCTGGGCGATGGGGACGACTGCGTGCTCTACAGCAGCAGCCACCCGATGTGGGCCACGCGGGTGTGGTGGCTGCTGCAGTCCATCGGCATCGCGGCGCAGGTGTTGGACGGCGGCCTGCCGCTGTGGCGCAACCAGGGCCGGCCGCTGGCCAGCGGTGCCAGCGCCTACCCAGCGGCGGCGCTGCTGACACCGCGGCCCCAGCCGGCGCGCTGGGCCGACAAGCAGGACGTGCTGCTGGCCATCGGCAATCCGCGGGTGTGCACGCTCAACGCGCTGTCGCAGGCGCTGCACAGCGGCCAGGCCGGCATGCACGACGGCCGGCCCGGCCACATCCTGGGCAGCGTGAACCTGCCCTACAGCGCGCTGCTGGATGACCAGGGCCGTTTTCTGCCGGCCGAGCAGCTGCGTGCCGCGCTGGACCAGGTGGGCGCGCTCACCGCATCGCGGGTGCTGTGTTACTGCGGCGGTGGCATCGCCGCCACGCTGGACGCGATGGCCCTGCACCTGGTGGGGCATGGCAACGTGGCGGTGTACGACGGCTCGCTGCAGGAATGGGCGGCCGATCCCACCCTGCCCATGGACACGGCCGGCTGAGCATTTCAGGCCCCTGGGCGGCACCGGGTGTCTGCATGCGGCGACCGCGGCCGCAAGGCCGAGGCCGTGGAGCCGTTCAGGACTTGGCACGCGAACACACGGCGGTATGGTCCGCTGTGCGTGGGGTGGCCGCCGCGCCTCGCGTGCCAAGCCCCGCCCGGCCCCACGACCTCGACCTTGCCATCGACCGGCGGCGGTCTGCCGGCAAACGCCAGCTTAGGCGCCAGCCACCGTGGCTCAGTCGGTCGGCCGGCGCACCAGGCGGGTGTTCTGTCCCCCGCAGTCCACACCTGCCAGTGCAAGGTCGAGGTCGTGGGGTCGGGCAGGGTCTGGTGCGCGAGGCGCGGCGGTGTTCTCTTGCAGGCCGTGGTCTGGGACGCGTGTTCGCGCGCCAGGCCCTGAACGATCCCACGGCCTCGGCCTGGCCGCCACAGTGGTGGCAGGCGGTGCGCCGGTCCCACAGCAAGACCAGCCTGCGACAGGCTCTGTTCCTTGTGTGCCCGCCCACACGGCGGCCGTGGTCGTCAGCGCCCCGGCGCGCCGAACACTGCCTGCACCACGTCCCCGCTGCCCTTGACCAGGCGCACCAGGGCGATGGCCACCTGCATGCCCGCGGGTGGCGCCCAGTCGGTGGTGGCGGGGTTGAAACTGCCGATCAGGTCGGCCATGTAGCGGCGCACCACGTCGGCCACCACCACCTCGGGTGTCTTGCTCAGGTCGGCAAACAGCAGCGGCCAGTCGGCCCGGGCGGCGGCCAGCGGGCCGGGCAGGGTGATCAGGAAGGGGCCGTTCTCGGCATACAGCAGGCGCCGGGTGGCATCGGCCAGGCGCAGCGCCGGTGGCAGATGGGTGAGCAGGCTCTGCGCCAGCGCCAGGTCGACCACCAGCGGGCTGCTGTCGCGGTTGTCGGGTGGCACCGGCACCACGAAGCTGTTGGCCCGGGCGCGCAGCTCGGCCTCCAGCGTGCTGGCCACCGGCAGGTTGCGCACCTCGGCCAGCAGGCGCTGCAGGCGGGCATGCACACCCGGTGTGTCGGGCCGCACGCTGGCGCCCACCAGCACATAGGTGTAGGCGCCGAAGCCGGCGGGTTCGTCACCGCGGGCGCGCAGGCGGTGCAGGGCATGGCTGGTGAGTGACGGGGCCATGCTGGCGCTGGCCGACTGCGTGACGGACGGCGCGGCCATGCCGAAACCGGCACCGGATGCGGGGAATTCCAGCGGAGCGTCTTCGCCGTACTGCCGGCGCCAGGCGGCGGCCCAGGCGGCCTCGGCCGCGTCCCGCGCAGCGGCCAGCCGCGCCAGCGCTGTCTGGCCGGTGGCGCCGGCGGCCCGCAGCTGGCGCAGGGCCGGGCCGCCGGCACGGGCGACGGCGGCGGCCAGGCTGTCGCGCCGGGCCAGCAGGCCTTGCAGCTGCCGCTGGGCGACGCCCGGCAGGCCTTGCACCGTGGCGGCCGCGCCGGCCTGATCGGCCTGGGCGCTGCGCAGCGCCGCCTGCTGCCGGGCCAGGCCGGCCTGCAGGGCCGCGCTGTCCTGGCGCCAGCGGGCGCAGCTGGCACCCTGGCAGTCGGCATCGGCCAGGGCCTGCTGCACGGCGGCCAGGGCATCGGTCTGCAGCCAGGTGGCCGACCAGGCCTGCTGGGCGCGCCGGTCGGCCTGGCGCCAGACCAGCAGCGGGCCGTCGTCCGGCGGCTCGGCGGCGGCCCAGGGGGCGGGCAGGGGCCAGGGCGCAGCGCCGGCCGGCAGCGCCGCCATCGGCATGGCTGGCAGGCCGGCGGCCCTGGCGGCGGCCGGCAACCCGGCCCACTGGCGCTGCAGGTCGGCCCAGTCGCCCGCTGCCTGGCGCAGCGCACTGGCGGTGCTGGCGCTGGGCTCGGCCAGGCCCTGCCAGCGCTGGCGCAGCTGCAGCAGCGACTGCAGGCCGGCATCCAGGGCCTGCGCCAGCGCAGCACGCGCGGCGCGCTCGGCCTCTTCGGCCGCCTGGCGGGTGGTGCTGGTGTCGTCCAGCCTGGCCATGGCGCTGGCGCGGGCTGCCGCAGGCGCCGCCAGCAGGCTGGCCACCGCCGCCTGGTGGGCAGCGGTGGCCGCCTGCACGGTGCTGGTGGCCTGCACCCAACGGCCATGGTGTGCGGCCAGTGTGGGCAGGGCCTGGCTGCGCAGCGCCTCCAGCGCGGCCTGGGCGGGCGCGGCGCCGTCCTGTGCCGCCTGCCAGGGGCCGGCCAGGCCTTCCAGGTCACGCTGCAGCAGGCTGGCGCGTTCCTGGGCCTCGCCGGCCCTGAAGAGCAGCAGCTCCAGCCGGTCCAGCTGCTGCCGGGTGCGGCGCACCTCGGCATTGGGCGGCGCCTGCTGCTGCTGGGCCTGCAGCGGCGGTGCCAGTGTGCAGAAGGCCGGCAGGGCCAACAGCAGGTTGCGGCGGCCCAGCGGCCGGCTGCGGGCGGGTGAGGGCGTGGGCACAGGGGTGGGCAAAGGGGTGGGCATGCTGGGCTTTCAGTGGCGTTGCAGGCGCCGGCGCTGCCAGGCGCGCAGCAGGGCTTCCACCAGCACAGCCGCGCTGATGCCCAGCACACCGGCGGTGAGGGCCAGGTCACGCGGGGCGTCTTCCTGCCAGGCATGGAACCAGTGGCCCAGCAGCAGGTAAGCCGCCAGCGCCCCGGCCAGGGCCAGTGCCAGGGCGCGCAGCACCCGCCACAGCGCCCGGCCAGCCACCTCGGCGCCGGCTTCCAGGTCGGCCACCCAGGCCGGCTCGGGGCGGCTGGGTGGCCCAGCGGTGCCTGGCACCAGGGGTGGCAGATCCGGCTCGCTGAGCGGCTTGCGCGCGGCCTGGTCCACACCGTCCAGCAGGCGCTGGCGGGCTTCGGTCTTGTCGGCCGCGCCCACCAGGTCCACGTAGACGATCTGGCCCAGCAGACCCTCGGGCTGGCAGGGCTTGACGCGCACCGGCAGCAGCAGGCCCCGTGCGCCGGACGGATCACGCGCAAACGCGGCGCGCCACTCGGCGCCGGCGAACTGCGATTGCAGATAGGCCGGCGACAGCACGGCCAGCGTGCGGTCGGCCTGCCTGGCGGCCTGGTCCATGGCCTGCACGAAGTCTTGGCCGGGGCGGAAGTGCCAGGCCTGGATCACCACGCTGTAGCCGGCCGCCTCCAGCTGCCAGGCGATCCATTCGGCTGCGGGCCGATCAGACTGGGTGTAGCTGACGAAGAAGTGCAGCTTGGTCGTGTCCATGGCCGGATGTTGCGGCCAAAGCGGCGCCTTGTCTGCAGTGGGTTGCGCCTAGAAAATGAACTAACGCAGCGGGATCGGCAGGGCCCGGTCCACCGACACTGCCGTCACCGCGTTCTGCGGGCTGCCCTCGATCACCCGGTCGCTGTAGGTGAGGTAGACCAGGGCATTGCGCTTGGCGTCCACCATGCGCACCACCCGCAGCCGCTTGAACACCAGCGAGGTGCGCTCGGTGAAGATCTCCTCCTGCTTGCGCAGCGGCTTGGCAAAGCGCAGCGGGCCCACCTGGCGGCAGGCGATGCTGGCCTCGGCCTTGTCTTCGGCCAGGCCCAGGCCGCCCTTGATGCCACCGGTCTTGGCGCGTGAGACATAGCAGGTCACGCCCTCCACGCCGGGGTCGTCGTAGGCCTCCACCACGATCTTGTGGTCGGGGCCGATGAACTTGAACACGGTGTCGACCTCGCCGATGGGGTCGGCAGCATGGCTGGCAGCGCCGGCCAGGGCCAGCAGGGTGGTGCAGCAGAAGCGGTGGAGCATGGCGGTTGGCGGGTTCAGGGTGGGGGCGGGCTCTGCATTGTCCGCGCGCAGGCCCGGCGGCCCTGGGCCTCAGAATGCGCCCATCCACGAGCACCTGCCAGTCCGAGGGTGCCACACAACCAGGGAGAAACACATGGTGCGTGCCACGGTATTGGCGAGGTGTTGGCGTGTGTTGCCGGCATGGCTGCGGGTGTCGGTGCTGGCCGGGGCGCTGGCCGCCTGCGGTGGCGGTGGGGGCGGTGGTGGCAGTGGTGATGGCGCGGCGGTGGACGACAACCAGCGCCCGCCCTTGCCCACGCTGTCACGCGATGACGACCCCAGCGCGCCGCGCCTGGCGGTCGGCCCCGACGACTACCTGCCGCAGGCCGATGTGCTGGCCAGCTTCGACCGGCTGGACAGCAATGGCCAGCGGCTGGGGCTCACCACGCTGCGCCTCACGCGGCCGGCCCCTGACAGCCTGCGCCTGACCGAGACCGAGGACGGCCAGTTCGAGCTGGTCACCGATCTGCGGCGCACGGCCGCCGGCTGGGCCATGTCCACCATCCCCAACAACCAGCTGCCCGCGGCGGTGAACGACGCCATCGGCAGCCTGCTGCAGCTGCCCAGCCCCTTCCATGCCATCGGCAGCATCCGGGTGCAGTACCGCAGCGGCAGCTACGGGGTCGACCTGGACGGCGACGGTGTGCACGAGAGCTTCGAGTTCGAGTACCGCCAGCGCATGGTGGGCGAGGAGGCCGTGGCCGGCCCTCACGGCCCGATCACGGCCCTGCACATCCGCGACGACTTCGTGCTCACCGTGCTGCCCTCCAGGCGCAGCCTGGCCCCGGTGCAGGCCACGGACAGCTCCGACTATTGGCTGGCCCGCGGCCTGGGCTTCGTGCGCGAGCAGGTGCGCTCGGTCGATGGTGAGGGCGGCCAGGTGTTCCCACCCTATGCCCTGGCCCTGACCGCACTGCAGATTGCCGGCATCGACGCGCTGGACCCGAGTCTGGTGCGCGACCTGCGCAGCATCGCCCTGGTGCACCGCGATCTGGTCTACGACGCGGCCCGCCGTGTCTACTACGCCAGCGTGCCCGGCTCGGTGCCGGGCCAGGGCAACCGGCTGGCCAGCATCGATGCCACCACCGGTGCGGTCAGCTACTCGGCCGTGGTGGGCGCCGACCCCGGTGCCCTGGCGCTGGCGGCCGATGGTGCCTCGCTGCATGTCGCGCTGGATGGCAGCAGCGAGGTGCTGCGCCTGGCCCTGCCCGGCCTGGCCGAGTTGTCGCGCACCCGGCTGCCGCTGCACCCGCTGTTCGGCAGCGCACTCCAGGTCCAGGCGCTGGCCGCCTCGCCCACCAGCCCCGGGGTGGTGGCCGTGGCGCTGGCCATGCAGGGCGCCAGCCAGACGCACGCCGGCGTGGCCCTGCTGCGTGACGGGTTGCTGATGCCGGTGCAGACCGCCCCGTTCAGCGGCGCCAACCAGATCGTGTTCGGCGCCGATGGCAACAGCCTGTTCGGCATCAACACCGAGAGCACCGAGTTCGGCCTGCGCCGCATCGCCGTGCAGGCCGATGGCCTGGTGGTGCAGCAGGTGCGGGCCGACGCCTTTGCCAGCTTCTACATCAGCGCCATCGACCGCACGGGCCAGCGCCTGGTGCTGGCCAACCGCATCGTCGATGCCGACAGCCTGGCGCCGCTGGGCCAGATCGCCGGTGCCAGCGAATGCCGTGTGCTGACCAGCACCCGGCTGGCCTGCACCACCGGTTTTGCCGCGCCCGACCAGCGCCTGCTGCTGGCCGACCCGGTGACGGCCCAGGTGGTGGCCAGCCTCAGGCTGCCGGCCGACAGCACGGCCGATACGCGGCGCCTGGTGGCCGGCCCCAGCGGCCAGCTGGCGGTGCGCGACCAGATCGCGCATCCGGCGCAGCGGGATGCCAGCCGTGTGCTGCTGGTGCAGCACGCTGCGCTGCCCTGACGCTGCCCGGCGGCTGCGGGGCGGCGGTGCAGAATCTGCGCAGCCCGGCCGGCCGGCCGGCACCACCCGCCGCCCTCCGCCAGGATGCACCCACCATGCCCGCCACGCCCCTGTTCCACCTCGCCTTCCCCGTCCACAGCATCGCCGCCGCCCGTGCCTTCTATGGCGACCTGCTCGGCTGCCCCGAAGGCCGCAGCTCCGAATCCTGGGTGGACTTCGATTTCTACGGCCACCAAGTGGTGGCGCACCTGTCGCCGGCCGAATGCAAGCTGGCCGCCACCGGCGAGGTGGACGGTGATGCCGTGCCGGTGCGGCACTTCGGCACCATCCTGCCCATGGCCGACTGGCAGGCGCTGGCCGACAAGCTGCGCGCCGCGGGCACCCGCTTCATCATCGAGCCGCATGTGCGCTTCCAGGGCGAGGTGGGCGAGCAGGCCACGATGTTCTTCCTCGACCCGTCGGGCAATGCGCTGGAGTTCAAGTCGTTTGCCGACATGTCGCAGGTGTTCGCCAAGTAGGGCCGGGCGATGAAGGTCTGCATCTACGGCGTGGGCGCCATCGGCGGCTTCATCGGCACGCGGCTGGCGCTGGCCGGGGCTGGCGACGGTGCATGCCAGCTGAGCGCGGTGGCGCGTGGCGCCACGCTGGCAGCCCTGCAGCAGCACGGGCTGCGGCTGCAGCAGGGGGGCACGCTGCACAGCGCGCCGGTGCAGGCCGTCGAAGACCCGGCCATGCTGGGGGTACAGGACCTGGTGGTGATCGCGGTCAAGGCCCCGGCCCTGGGCGCGGTGGCGCAGCGCATCGCGCCGCTGCTCGGCCCGCACACCCTGCTGCTGCCGGCGATGAACGGTGTGCCCTGGTGGTTTGCCGCCGGCGCGCCGGCCCTGGGCACGGCGCCGCTGCAGAGCATCGACCCCGGCGGCCGCATCGCCGCGGCCCTGCCGCTGGCCCAGGTGATCGGCTGCGTGGTGCATGCCAGCACCTACACGGTGGCGCCCGGCCTGGTGGGCCACAAGATGGGCCAGGGCCTGATCATCGGCGAGCCGCTGGGCGGGCCCAGCGACCGGGTGCAGGGCCTCGCCAGCCTGCTGCAGCGCGCCGGTTTCGAGGCCACGGTGTCGGCCGATGTGCGCCGGGACATCTGGTACAAGCTGTGGGGCAACATGACCATGAACCCGTTGACGGCCATCACCGGTGCCACGGTCGACAAGGTGCTGGACGACCCGCTGACACGCCGGTTCTGCACCGACGCCATGGCCGAGGCCGCGGCGGTGGGCGCGCGCATCGGCTGCGCCATCGACCAGACCCCCGAAGACCGCCACCAGATCACGCGCAAGCTGGGCGCCTTCAAGACCAGCATGCTGCAGGACGTGGAAGCCGGCCGGCCCATCGAGCTGGACGCCCTGGTCAGCGTGGTGCAGGAGATCGCCCAGCGTGTGGGCGTGGCCACACCCACCATCGACGCGCTGCTGGGCCTGGCGCGGCTGCACGGCCGCGTGCGGGGGCTCTACCCCGCAACTGCAGCGGCCTGATCTGGGCCCGACTGATACGTTCAAGCGCCACATTCAGGAAAACCCCGAGTAACTGGCGCAACTGCGTATCAAAACTGCCGGCTCCGGTATCGGAGCCGGCAAGGCCTCCCGCCTAGAGTTCAGTCCGTCGGTGCCAACGCTGCACTGCACGAGAACCCACTGCTGAACCCCCGCGAGGAGACACCGCATGAACACTCTGAAGGCATCCCTGGCCCTGGCGACTCTGGCTTCGGGGCTGGCCGCCGCCGGCGCCGCGCAGGCCGCCACCGAGATCGTGATCGCCACCGTGAACAACGGCCACATGATCGAGATGCAGAAGCTGACACCGCACTTCGAGAAAGCCAACCCCGGCATCAAGCTGAAGTGGGTGACGCTGGAAGAGGGCATGCTGCGCTCGCGGGTGACCACCGACATCGCCACCAAGGGTGGCCAGTTCGACGTGATGACCATCGGCATGTACGAGACGCCGATCTGGGCCAAGAAGGGCTGGCTGAAGCCGCTGACGCCCGATGCCGCCTATGACGTGGACGACCTGCTGCCGGCCATGCGCAACGGCCTGTCCAGCGAGGGCAAGCTCTACGCCGCACCCTTCTACGGTGAAAGCTCGATGCTGATGTACCGCAAGGACCTGGCCGACAAGGCCGGCATCAAGTTCGCCGATCGCCCCACCTGGGACCAGGTGAAGGAGGCCGCGGCCAAGATGCACGATCCGAAGAACGGCGTCTACGGCATCTGCCTGCGCGGCAAGCCGGGCTGGGGCGACAACATGGCCTTCCTGTCGACCATGGCCAACAGCTTCGGCGCGCAGTGGTTCGACATGGCCTGGAAGCCGCAGCTCGACACCAAGCCCTGGAAGGACGCGGTCACCCTCTACGTGGACCTGCTGAAGAACTACGGCCCCCCGGGCTCGTCGGCCAACAGCTTCAACGAGATCCTGGCGCTGTACAACGAGGGCAAGTGCGGCATGTGGATCGACGCCACCATCGCGGCGAGCTTCATCACCGACCCCAAGCAGAGCAAGGTGGCCGACAAGGTGGCCTTCGCCCAGGGCCCGTATGCGGTGACGCAGAAGGGCGCCAACTGGCTGTGGGCCTGGGCGCTGGCGATTCCCGCCGGCACCAAGCACACCGAGGCGGCGCAGAAGTTCATCACCTGGGCCACCAGCAAGGACTACATCAACCTGGTGGCCAAGGAGAAGGGCTGGGCGGCTGTGCCCACCGGCACGCGCAAGTCCACCTACGCCAATGCCGAGTTCATGAAGGCGGCCAAGTTCGCCGCCGCCGAGAAGGCCGCCATCGACAGCGCCAACCCGAATGACAGCACCCTGCCCAAGAGCCCGTATGTGGGCGTGCAGTTTGCGGCGATCCCCGAGTTCCAGGCCATCGGCATCGCCGTGGGCCAGCAGATGAGCGCGGCACTGGCGGGCAAGGCCACGGTGGATGCGGCATTGAAGGCGAGCCAGGCCGCCGCTGACAGAGAAATGCGCAAAGGCGGCTACTACAAGTAAGCCGCCACCGCCGGGCTGCGGCGCAACCCGGCCTGCCACCCCTGCATTGCGAGGTTCGTGATGAACAGACTCCTGCCCCGCGCCCTGATGGCGCCGGCGGTGGCCACGCTCTTCCTGTGGATGATCGTGCCGCTGCTGATGACGCTGTACTTCTCGGCCGTGCGCTACAACCTGATGCAGCCGGACCAGACCGGCTTCGTCGGCCTGGCCAACTTCGAGTACTTCGTCACCGACCCCGATTTCGGCGCCTCGGTCTGGAACACCTTGCTGCTGCTGGGCTCGGTGATCGCCATCACCGTGGTGCTGGGCGTGGGCCTGGCGCTGCTGGTCAACGAGCCCTTCCCGGGGCGCGGCATCGTGCGGGTGCTGCTGATCTCGCCCTTCTTCGTCATGCCCACGGCCAATGCGCTGCTGTGGAAACACATGATGATGAACCCGGTCTACGGCGTGCTTGCCCAGGTGGCCCTCTTCTTCGGCGCCACGCCGGTGGACTGGCTGACCGACCACCCGCTGTTCTCCATCATCATCATGATCGCCTGGCAGTGGCTGCCGTTCGCCTGCCTGATCTTCATCACCAGCCTGCAGAGCCTGGACCGCGACCAGATGGAGGCCGCCGGCATGGACGGCGCCAATGCGCTGCAGAAGTTCTGGTTCCTCACCCTGCCGCACCTGGCCCGGCCGATCGCGGTGGTGGTGATGATCGAGATGATCTTCCTGATGAGCGTGTTCGCCGAGATCTTCACCACCACCGGTGGTGGCCCCGGCAACGAGAGCACCAACGTCGCCTTCCTGATCTACAAGCAGGCGCTGATGAACTTCGACGTGGGCGTGGCCTCGGCCGGCGCGCTGTTCGCGGTGGTGCTGGCCAACATCGCCGCGGTGTTCCTGATCCGCATGATCGGCAAGAACCTGGATTGATCGGGAGCCACACCATGAACAAGCTTGCCTTGACCATCCGCACCCTGGCCGCCTGGGCCATCACCCTGGTGGTGGTGTTCCCGCTGATCTGGCTGCTGCTCACCGCCTTCAAGACCGAGCAGCAGGCCATCTCCATCCCGCCGCAGCTGTTCTTCACGCCCACGCTGGAGAGCTTCCACGAGGTCAATCAGCGCAGCGACTACCTGCACTTCGCCTGGAACTCGGTGGTCACCAGCGTGGTGTCCACGGTGCTGGGCCTGGCGATTGCCGCACCGGCGGCGTATTCGATGGCCTTCTTCCGCACCCGCCGCACCCGCGACATCCTGATGTGGATGCTGTCCACCAAGATGATGCCGGCTGTGGGCGCCCTGGTGCCGGTGTACGTGATGGCGCAGACCGCCGGCATGCTGGATTCACTCACCGCGCTGGTCATCGTGTTCACCCTGTCGAACCTGCCCATCATGGTATGGATGCTGTATTCGGGCTTCAAGGACATCCCGCCCGACATCCTGGAGGCTGCGCGCATGGACGGTGCCGGCATCTGGGGCGAGTTCAAGCACGTGATCCGCCCGCTGGCCATGGGCACGCTGGCCTCCACCGGCCTGCTGTGCCTGGTGATGAGCTGGAACGAGGCCTTCTGGTCGCTGAACCTGGGCTCGTCCAAGGCCGGCACCCTGGCCACGCTGATCGCCAGTTATTCCAGCCCCGAGGGCCTGTTCTGGGCCAAGTTGTCGGCGGCCTCGCTGATGGCGATTGCGCCCATCGTGGTGGTCGGCTGGTTCAGCCAGAAGCAGCTCGTCCAGGGTTTGACCTTCGGCGCGGTCAAGTAAGGAGAACAGACATGGCATTCCTCGAACTGCAGAACGTCGAGAAGCTCTTCGGCACGGTGCGCGCCATCAAGGGTGTGAACCTGGAGATTCAGAAGGGCGAATTCATCGTCTTCGTCGGCCCGTCGGGCTGCGGCAAATCCACCCTGCTGCGCATGATCGCCGGCCTGACCGAGATCGACGGTGGCAGCCTGCACCTGGACGGGCGCGACATCACCAAGCTGCCATCGAGCAAGCGTGATCTGGCCATGGTGTTCCAGAGTTATGCGCTCTACCCGCACATGAGCGTGTTCGACAACATGTCGTTTGCGCTGCGCCTGGCCAATGTGGACAAGGCCACCATCCAGCAGAAGGTGAACCGCGCGGCCGAGATCCTGAACCTCGGCGCCTACCTGCAGCGCACGCCCAAGGAGCTGTCGGGCGGCCAGCGCCAGCGGGTGGCCATCGGCCGCGCCATCGTGCGTGCGCCCAAGGTCTTCCTGTTCGACGAGCCGCTCTCCAACCTCGACGCTGCGCTGCGGGGCCAGACCCGGGTGGAGATCGCCCAGCTGCACCGCGACCTGGGCGCCACCACCATCTACGTGACCCACGACCAGGTGGAGGCCATGACCCTGGCCGACCGGGTGGTGGTGCTGCGCGACGGCCTGATCGAGCAGGTGGGCTCGCCGCTGGCGCTGTACGACAAGCCGGCCAACCAGTTCGTGGCCCAGTTCATCGGCACGCCGCAGATGAACGTGGTGCCCGCGGCCCAGCTGCCGCACCTGGTCAGCGTGGGCGGCATGGCGGTGCCGGCGGGCGGGTCGGTGGGGCTGCGGCCCGAGGACATCCAGATCAAGCCCGCCGGTGACGGCCAGCTGCAGGGCACGGTGGCCCTGGTCGAGGCGCTGGGCGCCGAGACCCTGATCCACGTGGCCACCAGCACCGGCGCCAAGCTGGTGGCGCGGCAGAACTTCCGCACCCGGCTGCATGCCGGCAACCCGGTGGGCCTGGCCATCGACGCCACGGCCGCCCATCTGTTCGACGACCAGGGCCGGCTGGCCCGGCCCGCCACCGGCGGCGCCGCCCATGCAGAAGCCGCCTGATCCGACCCCGGGAGAACCAGCATGAGCGATGCACTGAAAGGCCAGGTTGCGGCGGTCACCGGCGGTGCCTCGGGCATCGGCCTGGCCAGCACCGAGGTGATGTTGGCGGCCGGCGCGCGCGTGGTGGTGGTCGACCGCGACGCGTCGGCGCTGGCGGCGCTGCGGGCCCGGCACGGCGAGGCGCTGATCCCGCTGGAAGTGGATCTGCTGGATGCGGCGGCCTGCGCGGCGATGGTGCCGCGCATCCTGGCGCTGACCGGCCAGATCGACATCCTGCACGCCAACGCCGGCCTGTACGTGGGCGGTGATCTGGTTGACGCCGACGCGACGGCCATCGACCGCATGCTCAACCTCAATGTCAACGTCGTGATGAAGAACGTGCACGACGTGCTGCCGCACATGATTGCGCGCGGCCGCGGCGACATCATCGTCACCAGCTCGCTGGCCGCGCACTACCCCACGCCGTGGGAGCCGGTGTACGCGTCCTCCAAGTGGGCGATCAACTGCTTCGTGCAGACCACGCGCCGGCAGGTGTTCAAGCACGGCATCCGGGTCGGCGCCATCTCGCCCGGGCCGGTGGTCACCGCGCTGCTGGCCGACTGGCCGGCCGAGAAGCTGCAGGAGGCCCGCGCATCGGGCAGCCTGATCGAGCCTGCCGAGGTGGCCAACGTCGTGCTGTTCATGCTCACGCGCCCCCGTGGCATGACCATCCGCGACGTGGTGATGCTGCCCACCAACTTCGACCTGTAGCCACCGCACGCCATGTGCATCGCGGCCTTGCTGGAACCCCACCATGAACCAGATGCTCCACCTCGGCCTGGGCGCGTTCCACCGCGCCCACCAGGCCGTCTACCTCAACGCCCTGCACCAGGCCGGCGACACCACCTGGCTGCTGGCCGGTGGCAACACCCGTCCCGACATGGCCGACACCCTGGCCGCACTGGCCGCCCAGGGCGGCGCCTACACGCTGGAGACCATTTCGCCGGCCGGCGAGCACCACTACGAGCGCATCACCGCCATCCGGCGCGTGATCCCCTACACGCCCGACCTGGCCGGCCTGATCGCCGAGGGCGCCCGGCCGGAGACCAGGATCATCTCCTTCACCGTCACCGAGGCCGGTTATTACCTGGACGCGAAGAACCGGCTCGACCTGGGCTTTGCCGACCTGGCGGCCGACCTGGAACGCGCCCGGCAAGGCCAGCCCGGTGGCACGGTGTACGGCGCGCTGACGGCCATCCTGCGTGCGCGCCGCGCCGCCGGCGCCGGAGCGGTCACGCTGCTGAACTGCGACAACCTGCGCCACAACGGCGACCGCTCGCGCGGCGGCCTGCTTCAGTTCATCGCGCAAGCCGGTGATGCCGACCTGCTGGCCTGGGTGCAGGCCCACACCAGCAGCCCCAATGCCATGGTCGACCGCATCACGCCACGGCCCACGCCCGCCGTGCGGGCGCGGGTGAAGGCCGCCACCGGCGTGGACGACCCGGCCGCGCTGATGGGCGAGCGCTTCATCCAGTGGGTGATCGAAGACCGTTTCATCGCCGGCCGCCCGGCCTGGGAGACGGTGGGCGTGCAGATGGTCGAATCGGTGGACGCCTACGAGGAGGCCAAGATCCGCCTGCTCAATGCCACCCACAGCTGCATCGCCTGGGCCGGCACGCTGGTGGGCCACACCTACATCCACGAGGGCACGCTCGACCCGGCGATCCGCCAGATCGCGTTCGACTACGTCACCGACGACACGATTCCCGTGCTGCAGCCCAGCCCGCTGGACCTGGCGGCCTACCGCGACGTGGTGCTCGACCGCTTTGGCAACCCGGCGATTGCCGACACCAACCAGCGCGTGGCGATGGACGGCTTCAGCAAGATCCCCGGCTTCATCGCGCCGACCATCGCCGCACGCCTGGCCCGCGGCGAGACCATCCACAGCGTGGCCATGCTGCCGGCGCTGTTCCTGGCCTACCTGCAGCGCTGGCATGCCGGCGCCATCCCCTACACCTACCAGGACCAGGCCATGGACCCGGCCGCAGCCCATGCCATTTGCGCCGCAGCCGACCCGGTGGCCGCCTTCTGCGCCGACCGTGTGCTGTGGGGCCCGCTGGCCGGTGATGCCCGCCTGGTCGATGCGGTGCGGGCGGCGGCGGCGCGGGTGGCGCAGTTCGTGGCGGCGCATGCAAACTCTCACCAGAAGGGCTGATACCCAGCCCGGAGAATCCGGCCATGGCCACCCGCCCCGCCTTGCCCCGCCAGCGCCAGCCCGAGCTGGAGCACGACCACAGCCGCAGCCCGGCCCTGGGCTATGAGGCGCCGGAAGACACCGGCCTGGTGCGCTGCCTGGCGCATGGCTTTCCAACGCCGCTGGCGCGCTGGCACCACCATGCCGAATACGAGCTGCACCTGATCGTGGCCAGCTCGGGCAAGGCCTTTGTCGGCGACTGGATCGGCCCGTTTGAACCCGGCCACCTGGTGCTGACCGGCCCACGCCTGCCGCACAACTGGGTCAGCACCGACCTGCCTGCCGGCGGCGTGGAGCGGCGCGACCTGGTGATCCAGTTCCCCGAGGCGCCGCTGCTGGCCGCCGCCCAGCACCTGCCCGAGCTGGCCGAGGCCCTGCCGCTGCTGGAGCGGGCGCGCCATGGCGTGGAGTTCTTCGGCCTGGGCGAGCGGGCCGAGGCGCACTGGCAGCGCTGCAAGGCCGCACGCGGCCTGCGCCGGCTGGCGGCCTTCTGCGACTACCTGGCCGACCTGGCGCGCTGCACCGACCACCGCCTGCTGTCGGCGGTGCAGATGCAGGCCGACGAGCATGACGCCGAGCTCGACCAGATCAACGCCATCGTCAACCGGCTGGTGGCCGACGTGGCCCAGCCGCTGCAGGCCGGTGACCTGGCCGACGAACTGGGCATGAGCGAGAGCCGCTTCTCGCGCTTCTTCCGCCGGGCCACCGGCAACAGCTTCACCGATTTCGTCAACCGCGTGCGCATCAACCGCGCCTGCCAGCTGCTGATGGAGAGCGACCGGCGGGTGGGCGACATCTGCTACGAGGTGGGCTTCAACAACCTGGCCAACTTCAACCGGCGCTTCCTGGAGATCAAGGGCCTGACGCCCAGCGAGTTCCGCCGGCAGGCGGACCAGCGCTTCCGCGGATCGGCCGGCTGAGTTTGTGGATCGACCGGACATGTACCTCGGCCTGGACCTCGGCACCTCGGAGCTGAAGGCGCTGCTGCTCGACGACGGCCACCAGATCGTGGCCAGCGCGGGCGAAGCGCTGACACTGCAGCAGCCGCAGCCCCTGTGGAGCGAACAGCACCCGGCCGACTGGTGGGCAGCCTGCGACCGGCTGCTGCTGCGCCTGGCGGCGGCCCATCCGGCGGCCATGGCCCGGGTGCGGGCCATCGGCCTGTCGGGCCAGATGCATGGCGCGGTGCTGGTGGATGCCCAGGACCAGGTGCTGCGCCCGGCCATCCTGTGGAACGACGGCCGCAGCGGTGATGCCTGCGCCGAGCTGCAGCGCCGGGTGCCCCGGCTGCTGGCCATCACCGGCAACCTGGCCATGCCCGGCTTCACCGCGCCCAAGCTGCTGTGGGTGGCGCAGCACGAGCCGGCCGTGTTTGCCCGCGTCGACGGCGTGCTGCTGCCCAAGGACTGGCTGCGCCTGCAGCTCACCGGCGAGCGCATCAGCGAGATGAGCGACGCTGCCGGCACGCTGTGGCTGGACGTGGCGGCGCGGCGCTGGAGCGGCGAGATGCTGGCAGCCTGCGGCCTGCGTGAAGCCCAGATGCCGCGCCTGGTGGAAGGCAGCGCGCCGGCCGGCCGGCTGCGACCTGAATGGGCGCGGCGCTGGGGCCTGCCCGCAGCGGTGGACGGGCTGCCGGGTGTGCTGCTGGCCGGCGGTGGGGGGGACAACGCGGCCAGCGCGGTGGGCATGGGCCTGGTGCGGCCGGGGCAGGGCTTTGTGTCGCTGGGCACCTCGGGCGTGGTGTTCCTGGCCGGCGCGCAGTTTGCGCCCAACCCGGCCCGGGCGGTGCATGCCTTCTGCCATGCGCTGCCCGGCCGCTGGCACCAGATGAGCGTGATGCTCAGCGCGGCCGCCAGCCTGCGCTGGGCCACCCGGCTGCTGGGCCAGGCCGACGAGGCCAGCCTGCTGGCCCAGGTGGCCACGCTGGACGCCGGCCGGCGTGCCGCGGCGCCGATCTTCCTGCCTTACCTGCAGGGTG
This sequence comes from Pseudomonadota bacterium, assembly GCA_040386375.1. GTDB lineage: Bacteria > Pseudomonadota > Gammaproteobacteria > Burkholderiales > Burkholderiaceae_C > Pseudaquabacterium. Next base: position 221,893 of record JAZKFQ010000026.1, on the reverse strand, counting down.
AGCGCACGCCGCACAACAACCCGCAGGCGCAGGGGGTGTTCTTCGGCCTGCACGGCGGCCATGGTGCGGCCGACCTGGGCCATGCGGTGATCGAGGGTGTGGCCTTCGGCCTGGCCGACGGCTGGCATGCGCTGGGGGCGCAGGGGGTGCAGGCACTGTCGCTGGTGGGCGGTGGGGCCCGCAGTGCGCTGTGGGCCCAGCTGCTGGCCGATGTGCTGCAGCTGCCGCTGCAGACCCACAGCGGGGCGGCGCACGGCGGTGCGCTCGGCGCGGCGCGGCTGGGCTGGCTGGCCGATCTGGGCCTGGCGGCAGGGCAGGGCGGTGCGTCGGACGAGGCCATCGCCCGGGTGTGCACCGTGCCGCCGGTCGCGCAGCGCTTTCTGCCCGACACCAGTGCCAGCGGCTGGCTGGCGCCACGCCAGGCGCGCTTTGCTGCGCTCTACGGCGCACTGGCGCCGCACTTCGGGCGCTGATGTCGTGCCGGTGGGGCGGTGGTGGCGGGGCAGGGGCCGTCCCTGGCGGCCCGCCTGTTGCTCACACCGGCCAGGGTGACGGGCCGCTGGCCGCGTCCGCGGTTGCTGCGGTGGGCGCGGCCGCTGCAGGCGGCAGCGCCCGCTGGTAGCGCAGCATCACCTGCGGGTCGACCACGCCCAGCCAGCCGGCCACCAGAGCGGGGTCATGCCCCTGCTGCAGCTGGTGCAGCGCAAAGCTGTGGCGCAGGCGGAAGGAGCCACCGCCGTCGGGGTCCAGCCCGGCGTCGGCCAGCACCCGGCGGGCGGCCTCGTACTGCGCCACCTTGCCCCACGGCTTGCCACTGCGGGTGGACGGCAGCAGCCAGGGCCCGTCCAGGGCCTGCGCCTGGCGCAGCGCCAGCCAGCGCGCCAGCACGCCGGCCGCCCAATCGGCCAGGGGGGCGGCATGGGCCGGGGTGCTGCCGTTGGCGGCCACCTGCAGCTGCCAGCGTGCCGTGGCATGCCGGCTGGGAGTGCCCGGCCGCACATCGGTCAGGCGCAGGCCGCGCACATCGCCGGGGCCCAGGCCGGCGCCCAGCTGCAGGGCCACGGCGCAGCGGTCGCGCAGCTGCTGCCAGCGGCCCAGGCTGTCGTCGGCGGCGCTGCAGAGCAGGGCCTGCAATTGCGCGGCCTGGGCTGGTTGCAGGTGCAGCGGCGGCTCGGGGCTGTCGGTGGTGGCGGCGGGCTGCAGCAGGGGCTGGTGTCTGCGGGTGGCAGGGGCATCGGTGCCGGTCCAGGCCAAGGCCTGCGCCGGGCCGGCACTGGCTTGCTGGCGGCGCCAGGCCTGGTGGGCCTGCACCCGCTGCACCAGGCTGACCAGGCGCTGCTGGTAGCGCGGCGTCAGCACACCGTCGGCGGCCAGCATGCCATGGCGGCTGGCCAGGTAGGCCAGCAGCGGCTGGCCACGCAGGTCTGCCAGGCGCAGCGCCGGCTGCTGCGCCTGGCACCAGGCCACCAGGGCCTGCCACATCGCCTGGTACACCGCGGCCGAGGAGCCCCGGCGCAAGCGGCCCGCCACACGCTGGTGCGCCAGCCAGTGGTCGAAGGCTTGTTGCAGGGCAGGTACTGGTGGCGGCATGGCGATCAAATTATGAACTAACGCCAGCCCCAGCTCTCGATGTTGGCGTAGCTTTGTGCTGGCGGGGAGCCCGAGGTTTTGATACTGACATTGGCGTTAGTTCGTTTTTGTAATTCTCTGGCGATCGAGCCGCACAATCTCCGTGTTGCCACCAGTCCACCGCGCCACCATGGCCTCACCTCGCAACACCACCACCACCCCCGCCGAAGCCGCCCTGGCGGCGCTGTGGCAAGACGCCGCCCTGCCCGCCGAGGCACTGGCCATGGCCAGCCTGCCCGGCCGTGGTGCCGTGCTGCCCTCGTCGTTCGACATTGCCACCGCGGCCCAGGCCAGCATCGGCGCCTCGGCGCTGGCGGCCGCCTGGCTGTGGCAGCACCGCACGGGCGAACGCCAGCAACTGCAGGTGGACCGCGTGCATGCCACGCTGGAGTTCAGCGGCTACTTCGCCATCGACGGCCAGGTGCCCGCGCTGTGGGACAAGCTCTCCGGTCTGTATGCCTGCGGCGCGGCCCTGGGCCAGCCTGGCTGGGTGCGGGTGCATGCCAACTTCGCCCACCACCGGGATGCGGCCCTGCGGGTGCTGGGCCTGCCCGAGGGGCCCGACACCGCACGTGATGCCGTCACCCAGGCCCTGGCCCACTGGGCCGCCCCGGCCTTCGAGCAGGCGGTGGCCGACGCCGGTGGCGTGGTGGCCGCGGTGCGCAGCTTTGCCGAATGGGATGCCCATCCACAGGGCCAGGCCCTGGCCAGCCAGCCGCTGCTGGCCATCACGCCCATCGACGGCGGCGATGCCCCGCCGCGGCCCTGGCCCGCCGTGCAGGCCGGCACCACCACGGGCCGGCCGCTGGCCGGTTTGCGTGTGCTCGATCTCACCCGCATCCTGGCCGGCCCGGTGGCCGGACGCTGCCTGGCGGCCCATGGTGCCGACGTGCTGCTGGTCAACGGCCCGCACCTGCCCAACATCGCCGCCATCGCCGACACCAGCCGCGGCAAGCTGTCGGCCCAGCTCGACCTGCGCAGCGAGGCCGGGCGCCAGCAGCTGCACGGCCTGGCACAGGACGCCCAGGTGTTCCTGCAGGGTTACCGCCCGGGCGCACTGGCCGGCCACGGCTTCAGCGCGGCCGAGCTGGCGCGCCGGCACCCCGGCATCGTGGTGGCCTCGCTCTCGGCCTATGGCGACAGCGGCCCCTGGGCCGGGCGGCGGGGTTTTGATTCCCTGGTGCAGACCTGTTCCGGCTTCAACCTGGCCGAGGCCCAGGCAGCCGGCGCAGCCACACCCCAGGCCCAGCCGGTGCAGGTGCTGGACTACGCCGCCGGCCATTTGCTGGCCTTCGGCATCCAGGCCGCGCTGTGGCGCCAGGCCACGCAGGGCGGCAGCTGGCAGGTGCAGATCACGCTGGCCGGTGTGGGCCGCTGGCTGCGGTTGATGGGGCAGGACAGCAGCGGCCTGGCGGCGGTGGCGCCCAGGCTGACCCCCTGGCTGGAAGACAGCCCCTGCGGCTTCGGCCCGCACGGCGGCAGCGGCACGGGCACGCTGCGCGCCATGCGCCACGCCGCCCAGCTGTCGGCCACGCCGGCGCGCTGGCTGCGGCCGTCCATGCCACCGGGCAGCCACCCGCCGGCCTGGCCACCCCTGCCCGGCATGCCGTCAGGCTGAAGCGGCGCCGCGCTGCAGCTGCAGCTGCAGCTGCAACGAGAAGGTCGCGCCCTGGCCGGCGTCGCTCTGCACCGTGATGTCGCCACCCAGGGATTGCGCCAGCATGCGCGCGATCGACAGCCCCAGGCCATGGCCTTCCACCGCGCCGTACTCGGCGCCCAGGCGGTTGAAGGGCTGGAACAGCGCCGCCTGCTGTGCCGCGCTCAGGCCCGGCCCGGTGTCGCGGATGTGCAGCAGCAGCCCGGCGCCGTCGGCCGCCGTCTCGCAGCGGATCTGCACCAGGCCATCGTCCCGGTTGTACTTGATGGCGTTGGACAGCAGGTTGATCAGCACCTGGCGCAGCGCCGTCTGCTCGCCGAGCACCCAGGGTGGCGCAGCCGGTGCGGGCGGCAGGTCCAGCACCACGCCACGCGCCTGGGCCAGCGGGCCGCACAGGGCCACGCACTCCTCCAGCAGCGGCCACAGCGCCAGCGCCTGCAGGGCCGCTGGTGGCCCGGTGGTCTCCGCCTGGCTCAGGTCCAGCACCTGGTTGATCAGCGACAGCAGGTGGCGGCCGGCGTTCAGCACATGGCGCAGCTTGTCCTTGCTGGCGTCCGGCACCTGCGCATCCATCAGCACCAGCTCGGAGAAGCCGTTGATGGCGTTCAGCGGCGTGCGCAGCTCATGGCTCACCCGCGACAGGAACACCGACTTGGCCTTGCTCGCGGCCTCGGCCGATTCCTTGGCCATGCGCAGGGCCTCGGCCTGGCGCTGGGCGGTCACGTCGACAAACACCACGATGGCGCGCTGCAACTGGCCGGGGCTGTCGAACTGCGGGTAGCCGGTCACCATCACCCAGGTGTGGGCCCGTGCCGGCAGCGGCGCGCCGGGCGCCTCGCTGACGATGCCGAACAGCGTGGGTGGCAGCGGCTGGCGGGTCTGCAGCAGCCGGCTCACCGGATAGGCCACCGGTGACAGACGCTGCTCCTGCGCGTCGACGAAGTACCAGACATGGTCCAGCGCCGTGCGGCCCTGCAGCTGCGCCGGGCTCATGCGCAGCAGGCTGCAGGCGCGGTCGTTGAACAGCTCGATGGCGCTGTCGGGCCGGTGGGTCACCACCGCCACCGGCAGGTTCTGGATCAGGGTGCGGTAGTGGGTTTCGCTGGCATGCAGCTGGGCCCGCGCCAGGCTGTTGGCCAGCACCATGCGGTTGAACTCGCGCGCCACGGCGGCGATCTCGCGCGGGCCGGCTTCAGGCGCACGCCGGCTGTCGTCGCCGGCGGCCACACCCCGCGCGGCATCGGCCAGGCCACGCATCGGCTCCAGGATGCTGCGCCCCACACGCCAGGCCGCCCAGGCCACCAGCGCCAGCACCGCCAGCACCGCCGCCACCGCCCGGTTACGGGTCTGGCGGTAGGCCTGCAGGGTGTCGTCCTCGGGCAGCGAGGCCACCAGCATCCAGTCGGTCAGCGGCACCGGGCGCACCACGAACAGGCGCTTCGGGCCGTCGAAGCCCGTGCTGACCACGCGGCGCACCGCACCCGCACCATCCGCCTGGCCGGCCATCTCGCGGCGCAGCAGATCGAACTCCTGCGCCAAGGTCGCCACCGCGGGCTTGCCCACCCGCTCTTCCTGCTGCTGCGACTGCAGCACCACATGGTTGCTGCCATCGACCACCGCCAGCCGCGCAGCTGCCGGCAGGCGGGCGAACAGGCGCCGGTGCACCTGCCGCAGGTCCAGCTGCGAAACCAGCAGACCGTCGGGCTGGCCGCTGGGGCCCTGGATGGGCTGGGTCAGGCGCACCGCCCAGGGCTGCTGCGGCGCACCCTGGTGCACACCGCTGACATGGAAGCTGCCCGGGCGCAGCGCCGCCTGGAACCAGGGCGCGGATGCGACGTTGGCGGGCGCACCGCCGCCTGCCTGCCCGACACACACTGCATCACCGTTGTTGCGCCGCAGGGACAGGGTTCGGTAGGCCGGCGCCAGCGTCTGGAAATCGCGGAACACCGGATCGCAGTCTGCGGCATCCAGCGCCCGCACCTTGGGCCGGGCCGCCACCGCGGCCAGCAGCGCCTGCGTGTCCTGCACCTGCCAGCGCAGCGCCTCAGCCGCGCCGTTGGCCATCAGGTCGGCCTGGGCAAAGGCATCCTGCAGGGCCAGTTGCCGCAGCTGGTGCAGATACCAGCCGGTGCCTGCCAGGGCCGGCACCAGGCCGATGGCCAGCAGCAGCCACAGGCCGGCCCGCAGGCCATGCGGGCGGCGCAGCAGCCACCACCGGCCCAGGCCGGCGGCACCTGGTGGCGGTGGCCGGCTGGCGGGGGCTGGCGCGGCACGCCCACCGGGCGGCGCCGCCGTGGCCGACAGCGCTGTCTCCAGCGTCAGCGTCGCCGCCGGCCAGCCCGGCGCGGCAGCGGGAACAGCTGGTTCAGGTGTCTCGGGCATGCGGCCGGTCCCTGTTGAGCGCTGGCCGGATGTGCCCGGCCACTGCAGCAGCGCGCCATGGTCGGGCGAGTATGGCAGAGCCCCTGCGTGCTGCGGCAGCACCCCCGTAAACTGGCTGCATGCGATGGTTCACCCGATGGCTGGCCCGGCGCCGGCCTGCACCCAGCGAGCGCCAGCAGGCGCTGGACCTGATCGCCGCCATCGACCGTGGCGGCCTGCCGCTGAACCCCGCGCGGGTGAACCAGATCGCGCGCGGCCTGGGGCTGGAGGTGTCGCGCCACGCGGCCATGGCCGACACGGTGCAGCGCATCCGGCTGGCGCTGCAGCGCAGCAACGGCTGAGCCGTCTTGCACCGCGTTTCGCGCCGCACCTCACACCCACCTCACACCATCAGCATGCCGCCATCCAGCAGGATGGACTGCCCGGTCATGCCGTCGCTCTCCGCCGACCCGAGGTAAACCGCCAGGTGGGCGATCTCCTGCGGCTGCAGGAAGCGCCGCAGCGGCACCCTGGCCTTGCCGTTGGCCAGGATCTGCTCGAAGCTCAGTCCGGTGATGGCCGCATGCGCGCTGAACGACTGCAGCATGTCGGTCTCCACGAAGCCCGGGCAGATGGCGTTGATGCACAGGCCCAGCGGCCCCAGTTCCACCGCGGCGCAGCGCGTCAGGCCCACCAGGGCGTGCTTGCTGGCGTTGTAGGCGCTCTGGTTCATCGACCCCCCCTTGCCGGCGGTGCTGGCGATGTTCACCACCTTGCCCGGGCCCTGGTCGCGCGGTTGCTTGCACATCTGGCGCAGGCACAGCTGCAGCACGTGGAAGGCGCCGTAGACATTCACCTGCATCACCCGGTCGAAGTCTTCCGGCGTGGTGTCGAGCAGGCTGGCCGCGTGGTACACGCCGGCGTTGTTCACCAGCACGTCGATGCCGCCCATGGCCGCCACCGCGGCGTCCACCATGGCCTGCACCGCGGCGCGGTCGGCCACGTCCACCGCCAGCGGCAGCACCCGGGCGCCACGCGCCTCGGCCAGCGCCTGGGTCTGTTCCAGGCCGGCCAGGCTGGTGGCCACCAGGCACAGGTCGGCGCCCTCCTCGGCATAGCGCAGGGCGATGGCCTGGCCGATGCCGCGGCTGGCCCCCGTCACCAGGGCGCGGCGGCCGGCCAGTCGGCCGGGCCGGGCTGGGCTTGTCACGGAAGTGAATGCGGTCATGGGGCGATCCTGGGAAGGTGGGCACAGGGCGTGCATGATGCCCAGCACTCCCACCACCGCACACCCGAGGACACCCGATGGACGCCCAGACCCTCAATCCCCTGACCGAGCAACAGATCCTGGACGCCGTGGCCGCGCTGCAGCCCGATTCGGTGGCCTTACTGGCCGAGCTGGTGGCCCAGCCCTCGCTGCTGGGCGACGAGGCCGGCGCCCAGCTGGTGATGCGGCGTGAATTCGACGCCCTGGGCCTGCGGGTGCACGAGTTCGAGGTCGACGAGGCCAAGATCAAGGACCACCCGGGCTATTCGCCGTCCATCCTGCCCTATGCCGGCCGGCGCAACGTGGTGGGCATCCACCAGCCCGCCGGCCCGGTGCGTGGCAGGAGCCTGATCCTCAATGGCCACATCGACGTGGTGCCGGTGGGCACCGACAGCCTGTGGAGCAGCCCGCCGTTTGCGCCGCGCATCGAGGGCGACCCGCTGTCCGGGCGCCTGTACGGCCGCGGCGCGGCCGACATGAAGGCCGGCATCGTGGCCTACACCCAGGCCTTCCGGGCCTTGCAGCGCCTGGGCTACGAGCCGGCCGCGCCGGTCTACCTGCAGAGCGTGGTCGAAGAAGAATGCACCGGCAACGGCGCCCTGGCCTGCCTGGTCGAGGGCTACACCGCCGACGCCGCGCTGATCCCCGAGCCCTTCGAGGGCGTGATGAGCGCGCAGATGGGCGTGATGTGGCTCACCATCGACGTGCACGGCCTGCCGGTGCATGCCTCGGTGGCCCACACCGGGATGTCGGCCATCGGCTACGCCCAGCAGATGGTGGAATGGCTCAAGGAGCTGGAGACCGCCTGGAACCGGCCGGCCGCCCGCCATGCCTGTTATGCCGACCACCCGCACCCGATCAACTTCAACCTGGGCAAGATCAGCGGCGGTGAGTGGACCAGCAGCGTGCCCACCCATTGCCGGGTCGACATGCGCCTGGGCTTCTACCCCGGCCGCACGCCGGCCGAGGTGCGGGCCGAGGTGGAAGCCCACCTGGCCGCCAGCCATGCCCGCCACCCCGGCAATGCCAGCCTGAAGTACAGCATCAGCTACCAGGGCTTCCAGGCCCAGGGTGTGGTGGTGGACATCGCCCAGCCCGCCATCCAGCAGCTGCTGCAGTGCCACCGCGACATCGCCGGCACCGAGGCGCCGCTGAATGCCACGCCGGCCACCACCGACGTGCGCTTCTTCCACCTCTACGGCCAGATCCCCAGCACCTGCTACGGGCCCAACGGCTCCGACATCCACGGCATCGACGAGTGGGTGTCGCTGAGCAGCATGCAGCGGGTCACCGCCGTGCTGGCGCTCTACATCGCCCGCTGGTGCGGGCTGAACCGGCGCGCGGCTTGAGCGCCCAGGCCACCGGCCTGGCCAGCCTGCGGCCGGTCTGGCCCATCCTGGTGGGCGCGGCAACAGTGCTGAGCCTCAGCCTGGGGCTGCGGCAGAGCCTGGGGCTGTTCATGCCGCCCATCACCAACGGGCCGCAGAGCATCGGCATCAGCGTGGCCGACTTCACCGCCGCGGTGGCGGTGCAGAACCTGGCCTGGGGCCTGCTGCAGCCCTTGGCTGGCGCCTGGGCAGCACGCGTGGGCTTCCGCCCGCTGATGCTGGCCGGCGCCGCGCTGTACGTGGCGGCCCTGCTGCTGCTGGCCAGTGCGCAGGGCCTGCTGGCGGTGATGCTGGGGGCCGGCGTGATGATCGGCGCGTCCCTGGCCTGCACCGGCTCGGCGCTCACCCTGTCGGTGGCCACCCGGGTGGTGCCACCGGCCAGCCGCAGCCTGGTGCTGGGCGTGGTGTCGGCGATGGGCTCGCTGGGCGCCATGGTGGCCGCGCCGCTGGGCCAGACCCTGGCCGCCAACCATGGCTGGCGCTGGGGCGTGCTGGGCTTTGCCCTGCTGGCCCTGGTGATGCTGCCGGCGGCCTGGGCGGCCGGGCGGGCCGACAAGGTGGCGCTGCCGGCGCCGGCGCCCGGCTCGGCCGACGGCGCCTCGGCCCGGCAGGTGGTGGGCCAGGCGCTGCACAGCGTGCCCTTCCTGGTGATGTCCGGCGCCTACTTCGTGTGCGGCATGCAGCTTGTCTTTCTCACCACCCACCTGCCGGCCTACCTGGCGATCTGCGGCATGGACCCGATGCTCAGCGCCCAGGCGCTGGGCATGATCGGCGGCTTCAACGTGCTGGGCAGCCTGTTCTTCGGCTGGGCCGGCGGGCGCTGGAACAAGCAGCTGCTGCTGGGCCTGCTCTACAGCACACGGTCGCTGGTGCTGGCGGCGTACTTCATCGCCCCGCCCACGCCCACCACCACCCTGGTGTTCGCCGCGGTGATGGGCTTCCTGTGGCTGGGCGTGGCACCGCTGGTGGCCGGAAGCGTGGCCGAGATGTTCGGCCTGCGCTGGCAGGCCATGGTCCAGGGCCTGGCCTTCTTCAGCCACCAGATGGGCAGTGTGCTGGGCGCCTACGGTGGCGGCCTGCTCTACGCCTGGCTGGGCAACTACGAGCTGGCCTGGCGTGCCGGTGTGGCCCTGGGGCTGGCCGCCGGTCTGGTGCAGATCCTGGTGGCGCTGCAGCGGCCGCCGTCCGCCGGCCGGCTGGTGCCGGCCTGAAGCCACGTGGTCAGCCGCCGGCGGCCTGGTCCATGTACACGTCGTCCAGGCTGATGTCGTGCAGGCGCATGCGCTGGCCGGTGGGCACCAGGCCCAGGCGCTCCAGGGCGTCGGCGGCGCGGTTGTAGTCGTCCAGGCCGAAGGCCCGCGCCACCCGGTAGACCTGGCCATTGCGGCCCAGGATGCCCAGGTTCAGGGCGATGCCACCCCCCGTCAGCAGATCGGCGTCAGGGCGCAGGGCCTGCACGATCTGGGTGTCGTTGGGCAGCGGTTGATGGTGGGCAATGACCCAGGTGTGCATGGTGTTGGTGCCTCCGTACGTCTTTGCGGCGCCGATCCGGCCAAACAGCGGCCGGATGCAAACAGCGAAGCCAGTTTCGGGCCAGATCGCAGGCACAGGTTGTGACCAAGCGCACAAGCCGCCGGCCGGATCAGCGCCGGCCCGGCCCGGTCAGCGCGGCAGCCACAGTTCAAACCGCAGCAGCCCGTCCCCGGGCCGGTAGACCAGGTTGCCACCCAGGCGCTGCACCAGGCTGGCCGCCAGATACAGGCCCAGGCCGGTGCCACGCAGGTGGCGCGCCGCCGGGCTGCGGTAGTACTTGCGGAACAGCTGCTGCGCGTCGGGCCAGCCGGCCCGGCCCGGGGCATTGGCCACGCTGACCAGCAGCCCGGCACCGTCGGGCGCCAGGCTGCAGTGCAGCTGCACCGGGGTGTCGGCGGCGGCGTACTTCAGGGCGTTGTCCAGCAGGTGGTTCAGCGCCATCGCCAGCCAGTCGGCATCGGTGCGCAGGGTGGGCAGGTCGGCCTGGCCCTGCAGCACGAAGCGCTGCGGCTGGCCGGTCTCGGCGCACAGCCGGGCCAGCAGGGCGGGCAGGGCGCAATCGGCCAGCCGCGGCTGCAGATCGGGCGCCAGCATCTGCTGGGCCAGGCCGGCGCGGTCCACCAGGCGGTCGATGTCGGCGATGCAGCGCTCGGCACGCGCCCGCGCCGTGGCGGGGGGCTCGTCCTGGCCCAGCGACAGGCGCAGCACCGCCAGCGGGGTGCGCATCTCGTGGGTGAGCATGGCCAGGAACTGCTGCGCATCGTCGGCATGGGCCCGCGCCAACTGCAGTGCATGGCTGGTGCGCCTTGCCTGGGCATCCAGCTGGTTCTGGCGCTGGGCCAGCAGCATGGCCAGCACCAGGCCGGTGAGCAGGCTGTGCAGGCTGGTCTGGTGCACCGCCCAGGCGCCCTGGTCCAGCCAGCCCAGCAGCGGCAGCATGCTGAGCACGATGGTCAGCGCCAGCACACCGTAGGCCAGCAGCAGCCAGCGCCGCAGCGGCTGGGCCTGGCGCACCGACAGCCCCACCAGCGGCAGCATCACCGCACACACCAGCAGCACGGTGATGGCGTTCAGGCGCAGGGCCCACTGCACCTGCCCGGCCAGCCACAGCACCAGGCACACCAGGCTGGGCACCAGGGCCGCATTCATCAGCCGCACCGCCCAGCGGTGCAGGCCCAGGCTCAGCAGCAGGGCGCGGTGGAACAGCGCGCCGGCCAGCGACACCCCCAGCACCATCAGGCTGGTGAAGCTGTCGGCCCCGGCGGAGTGCGGAAACAGCCAGCGGGCGGCCACGCCCAGCAGGCCCAGGCTCATCAGCAGCGACAGGCCCTGGTAGACGCTGAACCAGGCCAGCACCAGGTCACGCCGCTGCACCGCCTGCCACAGGCTCCAGGCCCACACGGCCGCCATCAGGCCCAGGAAGCCGCCGATCAGCAGTTGCTCGGTGTCGCGCCGCTGCTGCGCCTGTGCCGGCGCCAGCACCACCAGCTGGGCCACCAGGGCGCTGGTGGACTGCAGCCGCAGCCAGACGGTGTGGCACGCGCTGCCGCAGGCGGCGTCCGGCGTCCACTGGAACACCAGGGCGGTGTCGCTGCCGGGGCGCTGCGCCCAGGGCACGCGGTCGCCCGAACGCTGCTCGGCCAGGCCACCACCGGGCTGCGGCAGGTACAGACGCACATCGTCCACAAAGGCCGGGCGCATGCGCAGCTGCAGCGGCACACCGGGCGCGGCGGGCTCCAGCTGCAGCCGCAGCCACACCGGGTGGGGCACATAGCCCAGCGACAACACCTCGGGCAGCGGCCGCCAGCCGCTGGCCTGCGCCACCTGGTCCGGCGTGAGACGGCCCTGCACATCGGCCAGCCAGGCACCCGCGGCCACGCCGGGAATGGCCCAGGCCTGCGGCACTCCGGCCAGGCAGACGGCCCACAGCAAGGCCTGGCGCAGGCCGGCCAGCCACGCCCGGCGAGCCCCAGGCGGCAGGCGCGGGAGCAACGGGCGACACAGGCGAAACAGGGCAGGCATGCGGTGCAGGCCAGGCCTGCGGCAAGAGGATCGGCGGCCAATGTATCCCAGGGCAGCGCCGGGCCGGTTGGCCACAATGGGCAGCCCAGCCCCCACCGGAGCGCCGCCCATGCTGCCCACCCAGATCGACGACGCCAGCTTCGACGCCCTGCAGGCCCAGCCCGACGCCTGGCTGCCGACGCTGCAGCGCCTGGCCGGCGCCCATGGCGGCGGCCCGGTGCGCGCCGCCGGTGGTGGCTCGGTGCTGGTGGCACTGCTGGGCAGCGACCGTGTGCTCAAGCTCTACCCGCCGTTCCTGCGCGACCACTTCGCATTCGAGCGCGCCGTGCTGCCCCTGCTGGCCGGCCGCCTGGCCGTGCCCACGCCGGCCCTGCTGGCCGACGGCGAGCACCAGGGCTGGCCCTATCTGCTGATGGGCCAGCTGGCCGGCACGCCGATGACCGCCGCCTGGCCGGCACTGGACGAGGACCAGAAGTGCGCGCTGCTGCGGTCCATCGGCGCGCTGGCCACGCAGGTGCACGCCCTGCCGGTGCCGGCCCACCTGCGCCCGCTGGCGCCTGCCTGGGCCGACTTCATCGCCCGCCAGCGCCTGGGCTGCGCCGCGCGCCAGCAGCGCACCGGCCTGCCGGCACATCTGCTGGCGCAGCTGCAGGACTTCATCGCCGGCCCGCTGCCGGGCGCGCCCGGCGGCCCCGCCGTGGTGCTGACCGGCGAATACACGCCGATGAACCTGCTGGTCGACGGCGCGCGCCTGGCCGGCATGTACGACTTCGGCGACGGCCTGCTGGGCCCGCGGGAATACGACTGGCTGGGCCCGCTGTGCTTTCTGGCGGCGGGCCAGCCGGCGCGCTGTGCCGCGCTGCTGCAGGGCCTGGGCGCCGGCGTGCAGGTGGCCTGGGACGCCGACCAGCGCCAGCGCCTGCTGCGCCTGCTGCTGCTGCACCGCTACAGCTGCCTGCGCGCGCAGATCGCCCACCCCGGCTGGCAGCAGGCGCCCAGCTTCGAGGCGCTGGCCGAGCTGATCTGGGGCGGCTGAGCAAGCGCCAACCGCCGCTCAGGTGCGCAGCGTCAGCCCGCCGTCGGCCACCAGGCCGTGGCCGGTGATGAAGTCGGCCTCGTCGCTGGCCAGCAGCAGCACCGAGCGCGCCATGTCGATGGGCTGGCCCAGGCGGCGCAGCGCGGCCTTCTTGGCCCAGATGGCGGCGATCTTGTCATCGGCAAAGCTCTTGGCCGTCATGCCGGTGTGGATGGCACCGGGCAGCAGGTAGTTGACGGTGATGCCGTACTTGCCCAGCTCCAGCGCCAGGGTCTTGCTGATGCCGGCCACCGCATGCTTGCTGGCGGTGTAGGCGGTGAGGCCGATGTCGGTGCGCTCGGCCATCACCGAGGCGGTGTTGATGATGCGCGCCCGGCCGGTGACGGCGGCACGTTCACGCAGCGCCGGGATGGCGGCGCGGCAGATGCGGAACACCGCCCGGGTGTTGACGCTGAACACCCGGTCCCATTGCTCGTCGCTGGTGACATCGCCCAGCGCATTGCAGGACACGCCGGCGTTGTTGAACAGGATGTCGAGCTGGCCGCCGCCGGCACGCAGCGCCGCCGCCACGATCTGGGCCGGCGCGTCGTCGGCCGCCACGTCCTGCGCCAGCGGCACGATGCGTTCCAGGCCCGCGTGGGCGGTGTCGATGGCGCTGCCGGGCCGGTCGACCGCCAGCACGGTGGCGCCCTCGGCGGCAAACAGCTGGGCGGTGGCGCGGCCGATGCCCGAGGCGGCGCCGGTGACGATGGCGACCTTGCCGGCCAGGCGTTGCAGTGCAGCGGTCATGGGTGTCTCCTGTGGGTGTTGTGCATGGGTCTGCGCCGCAGTGTGGGGCCGTGCCGGGCCCGGGTTCTTGCACCCACGTGACAGCGGCTGCCGGTCACAATCGGCGCCACACCACCACCACCGACCACCATGCCCAGCCCGACCGTCGACTACTTCTTCGCCACCGTCTCGCCCTGGGCCTACCTGGGCCATGCCCGCTTCGTGGCGATGGCGCGGGCGGCGGGCGCCACGGTGCGGGTCAAGCCCATGGACCTGGGCGAGATCTTTCCGCTCTCGGGCGGCCTGCCGCTGGCCAAGCGGGCGCCGCAGCGCCAGGCCTACCGGCTGGTGGAGCTGCAGCGCTTTTCCAGCCACCTGGGCATCCCGCTGCATCCGCAGCCGGCGCACTTTCCGGTCAACGGCAACCCGGCGGCCCTGCTGATCCTGGCGGCCGATGCCACGCTGGGCAGCGCGGCCGCACTCGACCTGGCCGGGCGGGTGGGCGCGGCCATCTGGGCCGAGCAGCGCAACGTGGCCGACCCCGCGGTGCTGGCCGCCCTGGTGGCCGAGGCCGGCCTGCCCGCCAGCCTGCTGGACCCGGCCGCGCAAGACGCCGCCGCAGCGCGTTATGCCGTTTGCACCGCCGAGGCGCGTGACCTGGGCGTGTTCGGCGCGCCCACCTACGTGATCGACGGTGAGCTGTTCTGGGGCCAGGACCGGCTGGACTTCGTGGCCCGGCGGCTGCAGGCCGGCTGACCGGCCGCGGCGCCCGCCCCTGCAGATCCCACATCCCAGCCACCCTGGACCACGATGCCCCACCTGGTGATCCTCTACACCGGCAACCTCGATGCGGTGACCAACATGACGGCCCTGTGCCGCGCCCTGGCCGATGCCATGCTGGCGGTGCACGACGAGGCCGGCCGCCAGGTCTTCCCAACGGGCGGCACCCGGGTGCTGGCCTACCCGGCGCCGCACTTCGCGGTGGCCGACGGGGGCGCCGCCGGGCGCGCGGCGGGGCAGGGCGGTGATTACGGCTTCGTCTACCTGAACCTGCGCATGGGCCGCGGCCGCAGCGCCGCGGTGCAGGCCGAGGCCGGCCGCCGGCTGCAGGCGGTGGCCCAGGCGCATGTCGCCCCGCTGCTGGCCAGCCGGCCGGTGGGCGTGACCCTGCAGATCGACGAGGGGCCCGAGGTGTTCGACGCCAAGAACAGCTCCCTGCATCCCCTGTTCCAACCACCCCGCTGACACGAGACACCACCATGCACATGCCCCAGAACAGCTTCAAGGCCGCCATGGCCGCCGGCCGCGCACAGATCGGCCTGTGGGTCGGCCTGGCCGACGCCAATGCCGCCGAGGCCCTGGCCACCACCGGCTTCGACTGGCTGCTGCTCGACGGTGAGCACGCACCGAACGACCCTCGCAGCATCCTGCAGCAGCTGCGCGCGGTGGCGCCCTACCCGGTGCAGGCGGTGGTGCGGCCGGTGATCGGCGACGTGGCCCTGGTCAAGCAGTACCTGGACGTGGGGGCCCAGACCCTGCTGATCCCGATGATCGACACCGCCGCGCAGGCGGCGCAGATGGTCCAGGCCATGCGCTATGCGCCGGCAGGCATCCGCGGCATGGGCGCGGCGCTGGCGCGGGCCTCGCGCTACAACCAGGTCGAGGGCTACCTGGCCCAGGCCGACGCCCAGATGTGCCTGCTGGTGCAGGCCGAGACGGCCACCGCCATCAGCAACCTGCAGGCCATCGCCGAGACCGAGGGCGTGGACGGCGTGTTCTTCGGCCCGGCCGATCTGTCGGCCTCGATGGGCTACCCGGGCCAGCCCGGCCACCCCGCCGTGGTGCAGGCCATGCTGGACGGCATCGCCACCGTGCGCAAGGCCGGCAAGGCGCCCGGCATCCTGATGACCGACCCGGTGCAGGCCCAGCGCTACCTGGATGCGGGGGCGCTGTTCGTGGCGGTGGGCGTGGACGCGCTGCTGCTGGTGGGCGCGGCCAGCGCGCTGGCCCGGCGCTTCAAGCAGCCGGCCTGACCGGGCGGCCGGCGTAGGACATGCCCGACGGGCAGCCGCGCTGCCGGCCGATGGTGCGGGCTGCCGGCGGCGGCGATGCTGGAGGCACACCAACATTCCTGGAGCCTGCCATGTCCCAACGCCTGTCTTCCCTGCTCACCGTGGCCGCCTGCGTGGGCGCGCTCAGCCTCACCGCCTGCGCGGGCATGTCGCGCCAGACGCGTGACACCACCATCGGCGCCGGCGTGGGTGCCGTGGCCGGCCAGGTGCTGACCGGCAGCACCGCCGGTGCCGCCGCAGGTGCCGTCATCGGTGGTGTGATCGGCAACGAGAACGCCAAGAAGAAGTGAGGCCCGCGGTGGCGGCTGGTCGAGGCAGACACTGGCGCAACAATCGGCGCCGGTTCAGCCACCCGACCCACCTGCCGCCCCGATGATGCCCACGCCGCCTGTCCTGCACCTGCCGAGCCTGCACTTTGCCCATGCGGGTGATCCGCCGCTGTTCAGCGGCCTGCCGCTGACCCTGGGCCAGGGCCTGCACTGGCTGCAGGGTGATTCCGGCAGCGGCAAGACCACCCTGCTGCGCCTGCTGGCCGGTGACTTGCCGGGCCTGGCCGGCGCCAGCTTGAACGGTGTGGCGCTGGACGTTGGCAGCACCGCCTGGCGCGCGGCCGTGTGCCATGTCGATGTGCGCGGCGAGGGCTTCGACGGCCTGACTGCCGCCGACCTGATGCAGCAGCTGCGCCAGCAGCATCCCGCGCTGGACGCCGCGGCCTGGCTGCGCCACATCGAGGGCTTCGGCCTCGCGCCGCATGCGGCCAAGACGATGTTCATGCTGTCCACCGGCATGCGCCGCAAGGCCGGCCTGGCCGCCCTGCTGGCCAGCGGCGCGGCGCTGCTGCTGCTGGACGAGCCCCTGGCCGGCCTGGACGCGCCGTCGATCGCCTGGTTGCAGCAGGCCTTGAGCAGCCTGGCCGGTCAGCCCGGCCGCGCCGCGCTGATCGCCTGCGGCAGCTGGCCGCAGGGCCTGCCACGCGCCAGCACCGTGGCGCTGGACCGGCACTAGCGGACTTTGCTTCGGACCCGGCGCTCGCTTCAGCGCGCCGCCGGCGCCAGCCCGAACAGCTCACCCATCGCCGCACGGTAGGCCTCCATGCCCAGGCTGTGGGTGCTGTGGTGCGAGCCACCTTCCACCAGCACGAAGCGCTTGGGCTCGGGCGCCTGCGCATACAGCGCGCGGCCCAGCTCGGGCGCGATCAGGCTGTCGGCGCTGCCGTGCACCACCAGCACCGGCGCCCGCACCGCGCCGATGCGCGCCGCGGCGTCGAAGCGCTGGGTGATCAGCGGCGACAGCGGCAGCCAGCCCCACTTGAAGCGGCTCACCACCTCGGGGATCGACGGAAAACTGCCCTCCACCATCAGCCCTGCCAGGTCAGGGGATTCAGCCGCCAGCCGCACCGCGATGGCGCCGCCCAGGGAGTGGCCGAACAGATAGCGGCGTGCCTGCGGCTGCTGCGTGGCCAGCCATTGCCAGGCGGCCTGGGCATCCTCGTGCGCCAGGTCTTCCGAGGGCAGGGCCGGGCTGCTCTGGCCGAAGCCGCGGTAGTCCAGCCCCAGCACCGAGAAGCCCAGGTCGTGCATGCGGCGCATGCGGTGGGCGCTGCCGCGCACATCCCAGCGTGCGCCGTGCAGGTACAGCAGCACCGGGGCGTCGGGCCGGTCCTGCGGCAGCCACAGCGCGTGCAGGCGCACCGGCTGGCCGGTCAGGGCCGAGCGGAACGGGATCCACACATCGGCCATGCCCTGGGCCGCGGCCAGGCCACCGGCCCAGGTGCGGTCACTGGGCTGGAAGATCCACTCCCGCTGCTTCTCGTCCAGCGTGGCACAGCCGCTGGCCAGGCCCAGCGCGGCGGCCAGTGCCAGCACACCCATGGCGCTGCGGCGGCGCCAGCGGGCGCGCGGTGCAGGCGGGGTGGTGGGCGGGCGGGTGGCGGTGGTCATGGGCCCGGATCCTCGCATGCCCCCCGGCGGCAAGGGGTCATGCACCGGCCATGCACCCGGGTGCCAGTCGGGTGATCATGCGGGCCCAGCGGCCAGCACAGCGCCGCGGCAGGAGGCAAGGCCATGGCGCAGCAGGCGGGCAATCCGCGCAGAACGGTGGGCAGCTTCGAGCAGTCGTTCATGTTCCACATGATCCGCGACTTCTTCCTGCTGCTGGTGGCGGTGGCGGCGGTGGAGCTGGCGATCCGCTACCTGGCGCTGCGCTACGAGTTCAGCCAGAAGGAACCGGCCCGGGTGGACCGCGCCGCCGAGCAGCTGGCCAACGATGTGCGCTCCATCATGCTGAACTCGGGCGGGCCGAATGCGGCGCAGACGGTCTATCCCATCCTCAACCGCAACTTCGACGACCTGGGCCTGAGCATCGCCGTGCTGCCGGCCGCGGTGACGGTGGACTCCATGCGCGCCACCCGCAACATGGAAGCGCAAGGCCTGCCCGCACGCTGGGTGGTGGGCGAGCACCGCGAGGCCAGCGTGCCGCTGAAGGCCGAGCAGTTCTGCCTGGGCTGCCATGTCAAGGCCCAGGTGGGCGAGGTGCTGGGCACGGTGACGGTGCGCAGCTACCTGGCGCGCAAGGAGGCGCTGTGGTGGCAGGAGGTGCGGCTGACCGCCGGCGCCCTGAGCCTGAAGATCCTGGTGCACACCGTCGTGCTGTTCTGGCTGCTGAAGGTGCGCATGGCGCCGCTGCTGGCGCTGCGCAGCACGGTCAGCAGCCTGGCGCGTGGGGTGATGGACCTGCGCCCGCGCGCCGACGTGCGCACCGAGGACGAGTTCGGCGAGCTGGCGCGCGACCTCAACCACTTCCTGGACCGCATCGCCCAGATCGTGCGCGACCTCGACCGCATCCTGGCCGAGGTGCTGGCGGTGGGCGAACGCCTGGGCACACTGAACAAGCACCTGGAACGCCAGCTCGACGGCCTGCGCGACACGGCGCTGCGCAGCATCGGCGAAGGCGCCCAGCGTGGCCTGGACACCCAGCTGGTGGCCGCGCGTGAGTCGGGGGCCTTCGGTGCCCTGGTGCAGACCCTGGACGCGCTGACCACCAACGGCGCCATGTTCGGCCAGGCCGGCCCGGCGCTGCGCGAGCAGCTGGTGCGGCTGCGCGACAGCTTCGGCGCGGTGGCCGGCGCGCTGCAGGCCATGGCGCCGCCCACCATGGTGAGCGAGGCGCAATCGGCCGAGTACAAGGCCTTCGCCCAGAGCCTGCGCGAGATGGCGCTGCTGGAGGCCACGATGCAGAAGGTGGCCGAAAACGGCCAGCAGGTGCTGCAGCGGCTGGCGGCGGGGCAGGGCCAGGCAGACTGAAGGCGCACGCTGCGGGTGCTGGCACCCGTCTTGCAAAGCCGGCTGCTTGCCAACCAAGGAGCCAGCCATGCAGCGTCGCCATGTTCTTGCCGCAGGGGCCGCCCTGCTGTCCGCGCCCGCCTTCGTGGGCGCACAGTCGGCCTGGCCGTCGCGTGGGCCGATCCGGCTGGTGGCCCAGTTCCCGCCCGGCGGCCTGGTCGACGTGGTCTCGCGCCTGATGGCGCCGCACCTGGCGCAGGCGCTGGGGCAATCGGTGGTGGTGGAGAACCGCCCCGGCGCGGGTGGGCTGATCGGCACCGATTACGTGTCCAAGCAGGCGGCCGACGGCTACACCCTGCTGGTGAGCCATGCCGCCGTGCATGTGTATGCCACCGCCACCCGCCGCAGCATGCCCTTCGACGCGGTGGGCGACTTCACCCACATGGGCTTGCTGGTGGAGGCGCCGATGGTGCTGGTGGTGCGCGCCCAATCGCCCTTCCAGACCCTGGCGCAGTATGTGGACGCCGCCCGCAGCAAGCCGGTGCGCTATGGCACCTCGGGCATCGGCTCGGCCAACCACCTGTACGGCGAGCTGCTGAAGATCGAGGGCAAGGCGCCCAACCACGACCATGTGCCCTACCAGGGCAGCGCCCCGGCCATGCAGGACCTGCTGGCCGGCAACATCGAGAGCGTGTTCGACCCCATCACCACCAACGTGGCCACGCTCAAGGCGGGCCAGTTGCGGGCGCTGGCCGTCAGCACGCCCAAGCGCCTGGCCGCGCTGCCCAACATCCCCACCTTCGCCGAGCTGGGCTATGCCAAGCTGACCGGCTCGCAGTGGCTGGGGCTGTCGGCGCCCAAGGGCCTGCCCGCGCCCATTGCGCAGAAGCTGGCCGCGCTGATCCCCGAGGTGCTGGCCAAGCCCGATGTGGCGGCCCGGCTGGAAGAGCTGCAAACCCTGCCCCGCCAGCCGCAGCTGATCGGCGATGATTTTGTGCAGCTGGTGCGCAGCCAGATCGATGGCTGGCGCGCCGTGGCCCGTGCCTCCAACGTCGAAGTGATCACCTGATGACCGCAACCCCTGCCAGCCCCGGCACCGCCGCCGCCGTGGTGGACGAATTCCTGCGCCTGATCATGCTGCCCGATCCGGTGGCGGCCCGCCGCTACACCGCGCCCGGCCTGGCCATCCGCTTCACCGGCGGCCGGGCCATGGCCGACCCCACCGAGTGCACCGCCTTCAACCAGGGGCGCTACAAGTGGGTCAAGAAGCGCATCGAACGCACCGAGACGGTGGGCGCCATCGCTGTGCATGGCCCCCAGGCTGGTGCACCGGATGCCGAGGAGTCGGTGGTCTACAGCACCGGCACCCTGTACGGCGAATGGCCGGACGGCACACCCTTCGAGGGCAACCGCTACGTCGACCGCTATGTGGTGCGCGGCGGCCTGATCACCCACATGGACGTGTGGAACGACAGCGCCGAATGGCTGCTGGTGCGCGCCGGGCTGGCCACGCTGTAGGCCGCCCATGCCCGCCAGCTACCTGGGTGCGCTGCCCGGCCACGGCCGCTTCGACTACCTGCCGATCACGCAGCGCCCGCACTACCGCTGGCCTGGCGGTGCCGGGCTGGCGGTGTACCTGGGCTTCAACCTCGAGCACTTCGCCTTCGGCGAGGGCCTGGGCGCGGCCATCGGCCCGGCCAGCCCGCAGCCCGATGTGCTGAACTTCAGCTGGCGGGAATACGGCAACCGGATCGGCGCCTGGCGCTGCCTGGACCTGTTCAGCCAGCTCGGCCTGCCGGCGGCCGCGCTGATCAACACCGCCCTGTACGAGCACTGCCCGGCGCTGGTGGCCGCCTGCGTGGCGCGCGGCGACGAGCTGGTGGGCCATGGCCACAGCAATGCCGAGCGCCAGGGTGTGCTGGCCGAGCCCGACGAGCGCGCCCTGCTGCTGCACTGCCGCCAGCAGATGTTGGCCCACAGCGGCCAGGCGCCAGCCGGTTGGCTGTCGCCCTGGATCTCCGAGAGCCTGCACACCCCCGACCTGCTGGCCGAGACCGGCTACGGCTACACGCTGAACTGGTGCCACGACGACCAGCCGCTGCCCATGCGCACCCGTGGCGGCCAGCCCCTGTGGGCCGTGCCCTACCCGCAGGAGCTGAACGACATCCCCATGGTCATGCACCGCCAGATGGACGGCAAGGATTTCGCCCAGCTGATCATCGACCACCTGGCCGAGATGCTGGACCAGACCCGCGCGCCCGGCGCACCGGCCCTGGTGATGGGCATCGCCCTGCACCCCTACATCGTGGGCCAGCCGGCCAGGCTGCGGCACCTGCGCCGGGCGCTGCAGGCCGTGGCGGCCGCGCGTGACGCCGGGCAGCTGTGGCTGGCCACGCCGGGTGCGATCTGGCGGCATGCGGTGCAGGTGGCCGGCTGAACGGGTTTCTGGCGCGCACCACCGCGGCTGTCAACTGAATGTGACCGGATGGCGTTGAAGCCTTGCCGGCGCGTCTTGCGCCGGCTGTGCCTCGCACAACGGCTGCTGCCCTGCAGCCATCCATTCCTCTGGAGATCCACATGAAAAAATCGCTGCTCGCGCTGTCCGCTGTTGTTGCCACCCTGTTCACGGCCCAAGCCGCCCTGGCCCAGTCCACCCGCGCCGAAGTCAAGGCCGAGGCCGCTTCGGCCGTGAAGTCGGGCGCCGTTGCCAAGGGCGAAGGCCCGGCCGCTGGCGCCGCCGCCAAGTCCACCAAGGAACGTGCTGCCGTCAAGACCGAAGCCGCCGCCGCCGTCAAGTCTGGCGCCGTCGAGAAGGGCCCGAGCGCTGACGCCGGCAAGGATGCCAAGTCCACCAAGGCCCGCGCCGAAGTGAAGAAGGAAGCCGCAGCGGCCGTCAAGGCCGGCGATGTGGGCAAGGGCCCCGACGTCAAGAAGTGATGCCTGCGGGGCCTGGCCCCGCAACCGGTGTCGACGGGGCTCCGCCCCGTTGCCCCCAGACTCCGACGGTGACGCAGGGCAACCTGCGTCACCGTCTTGCGTTGGGCTCAAGCCGATCCTGACACCAGCACGGCCGCCAGACCGTCGCGGCGCAGGGTGTCGATGAACCAGGCCTCGAAGTCGAAGGCCGGGCCGGCCTGCAGCAGCAGGTCCGACAAGGGCAGGCCGGCGAGCAGGCCCTGCTCGA
The DNA here is from genome assembly GCA_040386375.1 of Pseudomonadota bacterium. Lineage (GTDB taxonomy): Bacteria > Pseudomonadota > Gammaproteobacteria > Burkholderiales > Burkholderiaceae_C > Pseudaquabacterium. Next base: position 199,695 of record JAZKFQ010000026.1, on the reverse strand, counting down.
AGCCGGCCGTGGCGGCATCGATGGCCTCGGCCACCGCCTGCAGGCCCTGGCGGCGCACCCGCACGGCCTGCCCGCAACCGGCGGCCAGGGCCTGGCGCGCGCCGGCAAAGCGGTCGGCCGCCTGGCTGCCGTGGGCCAGCCAGATGCTGTGCACCGGATGGGCCGACACCAGCACCGCATGACCGGCGCGCAGGCGCAGGCGCAGTGCAGCGGGGTCGGCGTCGGCCAGGCCTTGCAGGCCGCTGGACGGGGCGTCGTCGTCATCGGCCAGGGCGGCCTGGTGCAAGGCCCAGTCGAGCCGGGCCACATCGCCCAGGTAGGGCTCGCCGGCCAGTTGCGCGTCGTCGCTGATGAAGCCGGGCAGCCCCTCGCCCCAGGCGGCCAGGTCACCCCGCCGGGGCGGCTGCGCCTGCCAGTGGGCCGCAGCCAGGGCCGCGAACGACGCCGCGCCCAGCAGCTGCTGCACCGTGGGATAGGCCGCGGCCAGGGCCCGCCCGGCGCTGGCCGCGGCGTTGGCCCGGTAGGCATGCAGGCCACGCTGCAACTGGGCCGGCGTGCCGCGCAGCCAGGCCGGCCAGTCGTCGGCCGGGGTCTCGCCACGCAGGCTGCGCAGCAGCCACTGCTGGCGCCTGGCCTCGTGGTCAATGTCCATGCGCCGCCTGTGCCCGGATCAGAGCCTCGGCCTGGCCGGCTTCGGCCAGCAGGGCCTGCCAGGCCGGCAGGCGGTGGTCCCATTCGATCAGCGTGGGCCGCGGGCCGAGGCGGCGCAGCGCGTGCTGGAACACCTGCCAGGCCGCCGCCGGCACCGGGCTGCCATGGTCGTCGATCACCAGCGCACCGCGGTCGTCGTAGCCGGCCAGGTGGATCTCGCCCACGGAATCGGCATCCAGCTGGTCGATCCAGTGGCAGGCAGCGGCCACCGCCGCGGCCTGCTGGCCCGGCCCCGGGTGCCGGTTGAGCGCATTCACCAGCAGGTTGCTGACATCGAGCAGCACGGCACAGCCGGTGCGGCGCACCAGCTGGTTGAAGAACTCGGGCTCGGCCAGGCTGTCGTCGGCCCACTGCAGGTAGGCCGCCAGGTTCTCCACCAGGATGGGCCGCGCCAGGCGCTCCTGCACCCGCTGCACATTGGCCACCATGGTGGCCAGCGCGGCGGTGGTGAAGGCCGGCGGCAGCAGGTCGGCGGCATGGAACACCGGCCCGCCCGCGACATGGGGGGCCCGCGCAAAACAGGCGTGGTCGCTGACCCGCACCGGATCGATGCGCTGCACCAGGCGGGCCAGCCGGTCCAGGTGCCAGTCATCGAGCCCCACCGCCGAGCCCAGCCCCAGGCCCACGCCGTGCAGGCTGACGGGCCAGCGCGCACGCACCGCCTGCAGCAGCTGCAGTGCCGCACCACCGTCGGCGAAGAAGTTCTCGGCGTGCACCTCGACAAAGGCCAGGGCCGCCGGTGGCTGCGCCAGCGCCTGCGCGTGGTGGGCCGGGCGCAGGCCCACGCCGCAGAAGCGGGCTGCCGTCGTCATGCGGCCCGGTGCCCCGCCGCGGCGCCTGCCCGCCTGGTCACAGTCCCAGCTTGGCCCGGGCCTCTTCTTCGCTGAGCCCCTTCAGCGCGCGGCAGCTGCCCTTGGGCACATAGCGCCAGTCGCCGGGGTGGTCGTCGGTCTTGGACTGGCCGGCACAGGTGTGGGTGCCGCTGAGGTTGCCGCAGTCGTTGGTGCCGGCCTTGGAAATGCCGTAGCACTTCTCCTTGGCCTTGCCCTGCGCCGGAGCCTGGCCCACCAGGCCCAGGGCCAGGGCCGACGCGAGTGCGGATGACAGCACGAGACGGTGGTTCATGGTGCAGTGCTCCTGCTGGGGGTCGAAGACGGGATGTTCCCACGCCCGGCAGCGGGTGAGAACCTGCACAGGCCCGGCCCGTCCACCGCCCACCACCGCCGCCTGGCCATAATGCGTTGGTCATGCCTGCCGTGCGCGCCACGCCCCCCCGCCCCAGCGCCGCCGCCCTGCGCCGGGCCCTGCTGGCTCTGGCCTGGCTGCCCGCCCTGTGTGCCGCCCAGCTCAGCCCGGTGGCCAGGCTGGAGATCGACGGCCTGCTGCGCGCCGTGGGCAGCTCGGGCTGCGAGTTCGTGCGCGGCGGCACGGCCTACAACGCCACCAAGGCCCAGGACCATTTGCAGCAGAAGTTCGACTACCTGGATGCCCGCGCACAGCTGCAGTCGGCCGAAGACTTCATCGCCAAGGCCGCCACCCGCAGCAGCATGACCGGCGAGGCCTACGCCATCCGCTGCGCCGGCGCTGCAGCGCAGCCCAGCGAGGACTGGATGCGGGCCAGGCTCAAGGCCCTGCGCGCGGCCCGCCCCAGGCCCTAGCCCTGGCCCTGGCTAGAGCAGCGATTCGGGCACGAAGGGCCGCAGCAGCATCAGCTTGATGCGCTGCCAGAGGCTGGAATCGGGCTCCTCGGTGAGCAGCATCTCGGTGTCGTCGTCGTAGCCCAGCCATTCGCAGCAGCTGCCGTCGGCGGCGATGCGCAGGCGGTAGGCGCTCTGCAGCCGGTCGATGTCGATGATGCGGATCATCTCGCGCGCCAGCTGCGGGCTGTCGATGACGGCGCCCAGCTCGGTGTTGATGGTGGCCGAGCGGGGGTCGAAATTGGCCGATCCCACGAACAGCCAGCGCCGGTCGATGACGGCCAGCTTGGCATGCAGGCGGCCCAGCGAGGCGCCGAACAGGTTCTCGCGCCGGTTGCGCTTGACGCGTTCGCCGCTGATCTCGTACAGGTCCACGCCCAGCGCCAGCATGTCGCGGCGGTAGGCGCTGTAGCCGATGTGCACCAGGGGCTCGTCGGTGGAGGCCAGGGAGTTGGTCATCGCCGTCACCTGCACACCCCGCCCACGCAGTTCGCGGAACAGGGCCATGCCGGGTTCGCCGGGCACCAGGTAGGGCGACGAGATCACCACCTCCTGGCGCGCCTTGCGCACCGCCTCGAGGGCGTTGTAGGTGACGCTGGTCTCCGCGATCTCGCCGCCGGCCTCGCCGTCGAAGGGCTTGTCGGGGTGGTCGGCGAAGACATAGGCCCCGCCCCAGACCAGGCCCAGCCGGCCGCTGTCCAGGTCGTCGGAGAGGGGGCCGTAGCCCAGGATGTCGGAGGGCGGCAGCGGCCCGGGGGGCGGTGTGCGCTCGGGCCCCGTCCAGCGGTCGAACAGCTGGCGCAGCTCGGCCGCCGGCCGGGCGCTGCGGGCCAGGGCCTGGACCGGGTAGGTCGCGTCCGCATTCCAGTAGCGGTCGAACAGGTTCTGCAGCGGTGGCACCACCCAGCCCACCACGAAGGCGTCGACGTCGATGAAGTTCAGGCCCTGGTCGTTGCGCAGGAAGTACTCGTTGGACACGTTGCGCCCGCCGATCACCGCCATCGCGCCGTCGGCCAGGAACAGCTTGTTGTGCATGCGGTGGTTGACCCGCTTGAGGTCGCCGATGGAGGCGATGAAGCGTGTCAGCTGCCCCTGGTCGCGCTGGCAGCAGAAGGGGTTGAAGATGCGCACCTGCACATTCGGGTGGGCTGCCAGGCTCAGCAACAGCTCGTCTTCGCCGCTGGTGTAGAAATCGTCAAGCAGCAGGCGCACCCGCACGCCGCGCAGGGCCGCATCCCGCAGCGCCCGCAGCAGCCAGCGGCCGCTCTCGTCGTTGTTCAGGTGGTAGTACTGCAGGTCCAGCGACACCTTGGCGCGCTGCGCCAGCTGCAGCCGGGTGTCCAGCGAATAGCTGCCCAGCGGCATCAGGCGAAAGCCCGACTGGTCGGGTGCCGGCCGGTAGCTGGCGGCGATCGCGCCCAGGGGCGTGTCGCGCGACAGCGGGATGGCCTCGCTGGCCTGGGCGGCCCGGTCGACCTGCGGCAGGCTGGTGCAGGCACCCAGGCCCAGCAGCAGTGCCAGCAGCAGCAGCAGCGCCCAGGCGCGGCGCAGGCCCTGCAGCGGCATCCGGGTTGCCGACGCAGGGGGTGCGAGGGCGGTGGTCGGCAGTGGGCCGGGCGGGAGAGGGAGCATGGCGCGCATGGTGGCTGGGTCGGTGTGTGCGGCGGCCCGCGGTGGATCAAACACCTGCCACTGCCGCGCGGGCAACGCCGTGGCAACATGCTGCCACAGCCGGCTGCCTCGGGAGCACACCATGTCCGCACACCGTTTTGCCGCCATCTTCGCCCTGGCCTCGGCCCTGTTGTGCACCGCGCTGCCCATGCCGGCGCAGGCCGCGCTGGACGTGGGCGACAGCGCGCCGGATTTCTCCACCGCCGCTGCCCTGGCCGGCAAGCAGTTCCAGTTCTCCCTGTCGGGCGCGCTGGCCAAGGGGCCGGTGGTGCTGTATTTCTTTCCGGCCGCGTTTTCCGAGGGCTGCTCGATCGAGGCGCACAACTTTGCCGAGGCCATCGGCCAGTTCGAGGCCTTCGGCGCCACGGTGATCGGTGTTTCGCGCGACGACATCGGCGTCTTGTCGCGCTTCTCGGTGCAGGCCTGCAACGGCAGGTTCGCCGTGGCGTCCGACGAGTCGCTGGCGATCGCACGCTCGTTCGACGCGGTGATGCAGCACCGGCCCGACTATGCCAACCGGGTGTCGTATGTGATCGCGCCATCGGGCAAGGTGGCCTACAGCTACCTCAGCCTGAACCCGGCGCGCCATGTGCAGAACACCCTGGCCGCGCTGAAAACGCTGGCGCAGCGCAACCCGAAGTAGCGGCGGCGCGGTGCGGCCGCCGCGGCCGCTTGTCCTACCGCTTGCCGGGAACGGCGCCGATGCTGCGCACAGCCGCCGCAGGGTGCAATCGGTCGGCGTCGATCTGACGTGTCCTTCCACTCCCCACCCACGGCACCAGCCCATGTCCGCGACGCTCACCCCAACGCCCCCGCCGCCCGCCAGCAGCCTGAACAGCCCCAACCGCCCCAGCAGCACGGGCCCGGGCGCGGCCGCCAGTTCGCCCAGCGCCGTGATCTACACCCAGCGCTGCACCCTGCCGGACCTGCCGCTGACACAGACCTTCGACATCGACTGCACCCTGCGCTATGCGGTGGCCGGTGCCAGCGACTTCCTGTTCCAGATCCACGCGCAGCACGGCATGGGCCAGGTGGTGCTCGAGGAATCCCTGGTGGTCACCCCGGATCTGCCGCGGCATGTGTATGCCGACCCCCACATCGGCCACCGCTTCCTGCGCCTGCATGCCGACAGCGGCGAGCTGACGCTGCGCTACCAGGCACGCGTGCAGCGCAGCGTGCAGCCGCTGGACCCGCTGGCCCAGGAGCTGCCGATCGCCGACCTGCCCGACGATCTGATGCACAACCTGAACCCGACCCGCTACTGCGAATCCGATGCGCTGGGCCAGCTGGCGCAGCAGATGTTCGGCCAGCTGCCACGCGGCCTGAGCCGGGTGCAGGCCATCGTGGAATGGATCCACCAGAACATCGTCTACCAGGTGGGCACCTCGGACGCGATGACCACCGCGCGCGACGTGCTCAACAACCGTGCCGGCGTGTGCCGGGACTTCGCCCACCTGGGGGTGACCTTCTGCCGCGCCCTCAACATCCCGGCGCGGCTGGTGGTGGGCTATGCCCGCTTCGACGATCCGCCGCCCGACTTCCACGCCGTGTTCGAGGCCTATGTGGGCGGCCGCTGGGTGCTGTTCGATGCCACCCACATGGCACCCATCGACGACCTGGTGCGCATTGCCACCGGCCGCGACGCCAAGGACGTGGCCTTCGCCACCATCTACGGCCCGGCCACCATGCTGTCGATGGCGCCGCTGATCACCAAGCTGGGCTGACGCCCGGTTCAGGCGCCGCTGGTGTCGAGCACCAGCTTGCCGCTGGCCACGTCGGCCAGCTTCTGCGGCAGCAGCACCTCGATGCGGCCATGGCTGCCACCCAGCACGCCCAGGGCCTGCAGCTGGCGCAGCACGCCGTTGATGCGCTGGCGGCTGGCGCACAACAGGGCCGCCAGATCACCCTGGGTGAGCGACAGCTCGATCAGCCGGGCCTGGGTGGGCACCACGCCCATCACCGGCGGGCGGCCGAACTGCTTGAGCAGGCGCTGCAGCTTGATCGCCACACGCTGGCTCAGCGGCAGGGTCTGCAGCTCTTCCAGGCGGCGGAACATGTGGCGCAGGCGGCGGCAATCCAGCTGCAGCAGCGCATGGCGCAGTTCGGGCTGGCTGTTGAGCAACCGCTGCAGGCTGGACAACGGTACCAGCAGCACCGTGCTCTGCACCTGGGCCACGATGTCCAGGTCCACCGGGCTGTGGTCGATCAGGGCGATGTCGCCATACCAGTCGCCCGGGCCCAGCAGCTCCATGGTGAAGGCGCGGCCGTCACGCCAGCTGGTGGCCAGGCCCAGCGCGCCGCTGGCCACGCCCACCCACTCGGTGGCCACGTCGCCGCGTGCCACCAGACGCGCCCCACGCTTGACATGCTGCACCCGGGCCTCGGCCAGGATGGCGGCGCGCAGACCGGCCGACAGGCCGGCAAACCAGGCGCCGGATTCGATGCGCTGGCTCTCCACCGGGCGCAGGCCCGGCAGCACCGGCGGCCGCGCCAGCACCGGAGGTGCCACCGGCAGCGACAGCGGCGGCGGGCGCAGCGCGCCAGGATGGGGATGGAGGGCGCGGTGGGGCAGGGCGTAGGCCATCATTGCTCCACGCGGATGTTGTTGTCCGCTGACAGCTTTTTCCACTTGGCGATCTCCTGGCGGTAGAAGTCGGCAAAGGCCGGCTGCGACATGACCTGGTAGACACCACCTGCATTGGCCAGGATGTTGGTCAGCTCGGGCGTCTTCATCGCTGCCAGCAGTTCGGCATGCATCCTGGCGACCATGGGCGCCGGCGTGCCGACGGGAAAGAAGAAACCACTGAAGCTGGGCAGCGACAGCTCGGGGAAGCCAGCCTCGGCCATGGTGGGCACGTTGGGGTACTTGGGCAGGCGCTGCGGGCCGAACACCGCCAGCGGCACCAGGCGGCCACCGCTGACCAGCGGGTCGATCTCGCTGTAGAACGCCGCGGAGAAGTCGATCTGGCCGGCCGCGGCATCGGCGGCCGCCAGTGCCGCAGCCTTGTAAGGCACGTTCAGCAGCTTGATCTTGGCGGCCCGTGCAAAGCCGGCGCAGGCGAAGTGCGCCACCGAGGCATTGCCACCGGTGCCGCAGCTGCGCTCGCTGGCCGTGCCCTTGGCGATCGCCTCGGCCATGGTCTTGGCGCCGACGTGGGCGCCGCCCACCAGCGTGGGAAAGCCCATGGTGCCCAGGGCGATCGGCAGGAAGTCCTTCAGCGGGTCGTAGCGCACCTTGCCACCGGCGCCCGGGAACAGCACCAGCGGCACCATGCCGCCGTAGTACATGGTGTAGCCATCAGGCGGTGCCTGGGTCAGCGCCTCGGCCGAGATCGAGCCCGAGGCACCGCTGCGGTTCTCGATGACGAAGGTGGCCTTCATCGCCGGGCCCATGACGTTGGTGTAGCGGCGTGCCCAGATGTCGTTGATGCCGCCGGCCGGGCCGTCGACGATCAGCTTGATGGGCTTGCTGGGGTAGTCCTGGGCTTGGGCGGCGGGCGCGAGCAGGGTGGCGGCGGCGCTGGTGATGGCCAGCAGAGCGAGGGTGAGGCGGCGGCGCATGGATCAGGCCACCTCGAACAGGCCGGCGGCACCCTGGCCACCACCGATGCACATGGTCACCACCACGTACTTGGCACCCCGCCGCTTGCCCTCGATCAGCGCATGGCCGGTCAGGCGCGCGCCGCTCACACCGTAGGGGTGGCCCACGGCGATGGCGCCGCCGTTGACGTTGAGCAGTTCATCAGGAATGCCCAGCTTGTCGCGGCAATACAGCACCTGGCAGGCGAAGGCCTCGTTCAGCTCCCACAAACCGATGTCCGACACCTTGAGCCCGGCGCGCTGCAGCAGGCGCGGGATGGCGAACACCGGGCCGATGCCCATTTCATCGGGCTCGCAGCCGGCCACCGCAAAGCCGCGGAAGATGCCCAGCGGCTTGAGGTTGAGCTGTTCGGCGCGCTTGCCGTTCATCACCACGCAGGCGCTGGCGCCGTCGGAAAATTGGCTGGCGTTGCCGGCGGTGACGATGCCACCGGGCAGGGCCGAGCGCAGGCCGCTCACCGCTTCCAGCGTGGTGTCACCGCGGATGCCTTCGTCGGAATCGATGGTGACTTCCTTGCGGGTGATGCGGCCGCTGGCCTTGTCGACCACGCCCATGATGGTGGTCATGGGCACGATCTCGTCCTTGAACTTGCCGGCCTGCTGGGCGGCAAAGGCGCGCTGCTGGCTGCGCACGCCGTATTCGTCCTGCGCCAGCTTGGGGATGTTGTAGCGCTTGATCACCTGTTCGGCGGTCTGCAGCATGTTCCAGTACAGCTCGGGCTTGTGTTCCATCAGCCAAGGGTCAACACGCATGTGCTTGTTGGCCTCGTTCTGCACGCAGCTGATGGACTCGACGCCGCCGGCCACGATGGCCGGGCAGCCCTCGGTCATCACCCGCTGGGCGGCCAGGGCGATGCTCTGCAGGCCCGACGAGCAGAAGCGGTTGATGGTCAGGCCGGCGGTGGTGACCGGCAGGCCGGCACGCAGGGCGATGGCACGGGCGATGTTGCCGCCGGTCGTGCCTTCGCCGAAGGTGCCGCCCATGATGACGTCTTCCACCTCGGCGGGGTCGATGCCGGCGCGGGCCACGGCATGCTGCACCGCATGGCCGCCCAGGGTGGCGCCATAGGTCATGTTGAAGGCGCCCTTCCAGCTCTTGGCCAGGCCGGTGCGCGCGGTGGAGACGATGACTGCGTCGATCATGATGTGGGCTCCGCGATTCAGTTGAAGGTCTTGCCTTCGTCGGCGAGACGAACCAGCAAGGGTGCCGGCTGCCAGAAGGCGTCGGCCCCCGGCTCGGCGGCAAAACGGCGCAGGGCACGCACCACGTTCGGCAGGCCCACCATGTCGGCGTACAACATCGGGCCGCCGCGGTGCAGCGGGAAGCCGTAGCCGTTGAGGTAGACCACGTCCAGGTCGGAGGCGCGGGCGGCGATGCCTTCTTCCAGGATGCGCGCGCCCTCGTTGACCAGGGCGTAGATGCAGCGCTCCACCACCTCGTCATCGCGGATCTTGCGTGGCGTGATGCCGTTGGCGGCGCGGTAGTCGGCAATCAGCTGCTCGGTCACCGGATCGGGGATGGGGTCGCGCTTGCCCGCTTCATAGCGGTAGTAGCCCGCGCCCGTCTTCTGGCCGTAGCGGCCGGCCTCGGCCAGCTTGTCGGCGACGTTGGGCTTCATCTCGACGCCGGCCTCGGCAGCCTTGCGCTTGCGCGTGGCCCAGCCGATGTCCAGGCCGGCCAGGTCGCCCATGCGGAACGGGCCCATGGCCATGCCGTATTTCTGCAGCGCACCATCGATCTGCTGGGGCAGGGCGCCGGCGTTCAGCAAGCCTTGTGCGGCCGCGCCGTAGCGCGCCAGCATGCGGTTGCCGATGAAGCCGTCACACACGCCCGAGACCACGGCGATCTTCTTGATGGTCTTGGCCACCGCCATGCTGGTGGCCAGCACGTCGGGCGCGGTCTTGGCGCCGCGCACCACTTCCAGCAGGCGCATCACATTGGCCGGGCTGAAGAAGTGCAGGCCTACCACGTCCTGCGGGCGCTTGGTGAAGCCGGCAATCTTGTCGACGTTCAGGTAGCTGGTGTTGCTGGCCAGGATGGCGCCGGGCTTGCACACCTTGTCCAGGGTCTCGAACACGGTCTGCTTGACATCCATGTTCTCGAACACCGCCTCGATCACCAGGTCCACGTCGGCGAAGGCGTCGTAGCTCAGCGTGCCGGTGACAGCGGCCATGCGCTGCTCCACCTGCTCGGGCTTGAGCTTGCCCTTCTTCATGGTGTTCTCGTAGTTGCGGCGGATGGTGGCCAGGCCCTTGTCCAGCGCCTCCTGCTTCATCTCCAGCAGCACCACCGGGATGCCGGCGTTGAGGAAGTTCATGGTGATGCCACCGCCCATGGTGCCGGCACCGATCACGCCCACGCTCTTGATGGGGCGCAGGGCCGTGTCGGCCGGCAGGTTGGGGATCTTGGCGGCCGCGCGTTCGGCCATGAAGATGTGGCGCAAGGCCTTGCTCTCGGGGCTGGCCATCAGCGACAGGAAACCCTCACGTTCAGCGGCCACGCCCTGCTCGAAGCTCTTGCCGTAGCTGGCGGCCACGGCCTCCAGGCACTTCATCGGCGCGGGGAAGTTCTTGCTCATCGCGCCCACGGTGTTGCGGGCGAACTGCAGGAAGGCCTCACCCTGGGGGTCGGTCACCTTGCGGTCGCGGGCGCGCACCGCAGGCCGCTTCTTCTCGATCACCTCTTCGGCAAAGGCGACGGCACCGGCCACCAGGTCACCCTCGATCACCTTGTCGACCAGGGGCGTGCCGGCGAACTTGGCCGCCGCCACCGGCGCGCCGCCGACGATCATGTTCAGCGCCGCTTCCAGGCCGATCAGGCGCGGCAGGCGCTGCGTGCCACCGGCACCGGGCAGCAGGCCGATCTTGACCTCGGGCAGGCCCAGCTGGGCGTCGGGCGCGGCGACACGGAAGTGGCAGCCCAGGGCCAGCTCCAGGCCACCACCCAGGCACTGGCCGGCGATGGCACCGACCACCGGCTTGGGGTTGTCTTCCAGCATGGCGATGACCACGCGCAGATTGGGCTCTTTCGCGCCCTTGGTGGTGCCGAACTCGGTCACGTCGGCACCGGCCGAGAAGGCACGCGCCGTGCCGGTCAGCACAATGGCCTGCACCGCCGGGTTGTTGTTGGCGGCATCCAGCGCGTCGGCAATGCCCACCCGCAGGTCGTAGCCCAGGCTGTTGACGGGGGGGCGGTCCATGGTGAGCACGGCCACCGCGCCTTGCACGCGGATGCTGACGGTCTGGGTCATGGTGTCTCTCTTTCGAAAAGGTTCAGTCTGGGAGGATGCGACGGTGCATCGGGTCAGTAACCCTGGTGTGAAGCGAAGGCGTCGACGTGGAAATTGCTGTCGCCCCACAGCTCCTGCAGCACCCGGGCGCGCTTCATGAAGAAGCCGATCTCGAAGGCATCGGTCATGCCCATGCCGCCATGCATCTGCACAGCTTCCTGCACCGCGGTGGTGGCGCTGCGGCCGGCGCGGGCCTTGGCCACGGCCACGGCCCTGCCAGCCGTGTGGATGTCGGCGTCCAGCGCCTGCTGGGCCTTGATCAAGGCGGCGCGGCTGATCTCCAGGTCGGCATAGAGCATGGACGCCCGGTGCTGCAGGCCCTGGAATTCGCCGATCAGCTTGCCGAACTGCTTGCGCTGCTTGATGTAGTCCAGGGTGCGGGCGAAGACTTCGTCGGCCAGGCCCAGCAGCTCGGCAGCGGCGGCGCAGCGGCCGGCGTCCAGCGTGGCGGCCAGGGTGGCGGCGCCGGTGTCGGGCGTGCCCAGCAGGGCGTCGGCACCGAGTTGCACCGCCTTGAACTGCACACGCGCGGCGTTGTGGGCGTCGACCATCACGGTGCGCTCCACCACCACGCCGGCCGCCTTGGCGTCGACCAGGAACAGGCCGGTCCCACGCTCACCCAGGCGGGCGGCGACGATGAACACATCGGCCACATGGCCGTCCAGCACCAAGGTCTTGGCGCCATCCAGCAGCCAGCTGCCGCCTTCGGTACGCGCGGTGGTGGCCAGCTTCTGCGGGCGGTGCTTGGCGGCTTCGTCCACCGCCAGCGTGGCGATGGCCTCGGCGGCAGCCAGGCGCGGCAGCCAGGCCGCCTGCTGGGCCGCACTGCCGGCCAGCTTCAGGGCGGTGGTGGCCACGATGGCCGAGGCCAGCAGCGGGCTGGCGCAGAGCTGGTGGCCGATCTGGTCCATCACCACGCCGGCTTCCACATGGCCCAGGCCCAGGCCGCCGTGGGCCTCGGGCACCAGCACACCGGTGTAGCCCATCTCGGCAAAACGCGCCCACAGCGGGCGGGAGAAGCCGTCGGCATCGGCGCTGTCACGCAGCTGGCGCAGCGCGCTGACGGGCGATTGCTCGGAGAGGAAATCCCGCGCGCTGTCACGCAGGGCGGCCTGGTCGTCGGTCAGGGTCAGTGCCATGGCATCAGGCTCCGGGCAACTCAAGAATGCGCTTGCTGATGATGTTGAGCTGCACCTCGCTGGTGCCGCCCTCGATGGAGTTGGCCTTGGTGCGCAGCCAGGTGCGGGCACGGTCACCGTGGCGCGAGCGCTCGCTCTCCCACTCCAGCGCGTCAGCACCGAAGGCCGCCATCATCAACTCCCAGCGCCGCTTGTTCAGCTCGGAGCCGTAGTACTTCAGCATCGACGGCAGGGCCGGGTTGGCCTGCTTGCCACGGGCCAGGTCACCGGCACGCTCCATCATCAGGCGGAAGGCGGCTTCGTCGACCTCGAACTCGGCGATCTGCGCGCGCAGCACCGGGTCGGCCAGCCGGCCCTGGGCGTCCAGGCCGACGGCGGCTGCGGCCTGCAGGCCCAGCGGCTTGGCGGCGGCACGGTCGCCGATGCTGCCGATCATGGCCCGCTCATGGCCCAGCAGGTACTTGGCCACGTCCCAGCCCTTGTTGAGCGTGCCCACCAGGTTGCGCTTCTCGACCCGCACGTTGTCGAAGAAGGTCTCGCAGAACGGGCTGGCGCCCGAGATCAGCAGGATGGGCTGGGTGCGCACGCCCGGGCTGGCCATGTCGAACAGCACGAAGCTGATGCCGTTGTGCTTGCTGGCGGTGTCGGTGCGCACCAGGCAGAAGATCCAGTCGGCCTTGTCGGCATAGCTGGTCCAGATCTTCTGGCCGCTGACCAGGAAGTGGTCGCCACGGTCCTCGGCCTTGGTGGCCAGGCTGGCCAGGTCGGAGCCGGCATTGGGCTCGCTGTAGCCCTGGCACCAGCGGATCTCGCCGCGGGCGATGGGCGGCAGGTGCTCCAGCTTCTGCGCCTCGGTGCCGAACTGCAGCAAGGCCGGGCCCAGCATCCAGATGCCGAAGCTGTTGAGCGGGCTGCGGCAGTTCAGCGCATGCATCTCCTGCGCCAGCACCTTGGCCTGCAGGCTGCTCAAACCCGCACCGCCGTAGGCTTGCGGCCAGGTGGGCACGGTCCAGCCGCGTTGGGCCATGCGCTCCAGCCACAGCTTCTGGGCGGGCGAGCTGAACTGGAACTTGCGGCCGCCCCAGCACACCTCATCCTCGCTGGCCATGGGGGCGCGCATCTCGGGCGGGCAGTTGGCCAGCAGCCAGGCGCGGGTCTCGGCGCGGAATGCAGCCAGCTCGGGCGTGCTGTCGGAAGCCGTGTCGGCAGGGGCGGTGTCAGCCATGGCGCAGGGTGTCTCCGGTGGTTGTCGGCGGCTGGTGCCAGCCGGCCCAGGGTACAAACCCTGTTTTCGAAACTGTAGCCGACGCGGCCGTCTTCCGCGTGACACCTGGGGAAAACGATAGCGTACCCAGGCTTCTATCTCGGCGCATCATCTTGGCCAAGCCGGTGGCACGCATCACCGGCAGACTGGAGACAAGAGCCCATGTTCGACCTTGGCTTGGCGCGCTGCTGCGCACCTGTTCTGCATGTCTGGCTGCCCCGGCGCGGCTGGGGGCGGGTGGCCTGATGCGCAGTTACGTGATCCGGCGCCTGCTGGCGCTGCTGCCCACCCTGATCCTGGCCAGCATCATCGTCTTCGTCACCGTGCGCCTGATCCCCGGCGACGTGATCGACCTGATGCTCAGCCAGAACGACGTGGCCGCCGACAAGAAGAGCCGCGACCAGATCATTGCCGCCCTGGGCATGGACAAGCCCATGTGGCAGCAGTACTTCCACTGGATCTCGGCCATCGTGCTGCACGGCGATCTGGGCAACTCGCTGTGGCAGGGCACACCGGTCACCGAGCACCTGCGGGCCCGCCTGCCGGTCACCTTCGAGCTGGGCTTCATCGCCCTGGTGGTGGGCCTGATCATCGCCCTGCCCATCGGCATCTATTCGGCCGTGCGGCAGGACACGGCGGGCGATTACCTGGCGCGCAGCTTCTCCATCCTGCTGCTGGCCGTGCCCAGTTTCTGGCTGGGCACCATGGTGGTGGTGTTCCCGTCGATCTGGTGGGGCTGGTCCCCCTCGGTGGACTACGTGGCCTTCTTCGCCAACCCGGCGGACAACCTGTCGCAGATGCTGCTGCCGGGCATCGTGCTGGGCGCGGCGCTGTCGGCAGTCACCATGCGGCTCACCCGCACCATGATGCTGGAGGTGCTGCGGCAAGACTACATCCGCACCGCCTGGGCCAAAGGTCTTGGCGAGCGGCTGGTGATCATGCGCCACGCCCTGCGGAACGCCATGATCCCGGTGGTCACCCTGGTGGGCCTGCAGGCCCCTTTGCTGATCGGCGGGGCGGTGATCATCGAGCAGATCTTCGTCATCCCCGGCATGGGCCTGCTGCTGCTGGATGCGGTGCAGCAGCGTGACTACCCCATCATCACCGGCGTGTTCCTGGTGGTGGGCGTGGCGGTGATGCTGATCAACCTGATGGTCGACCTGAGCTACGGATTCCTGGACCCCAAAGTGAGGATGCGCTGATGAACCCCCGCGCTTTCCTGCTGCGCCCTGCGATCTCGGGCCTGCGGTCCTCGCCGTGCGGGTGCACGGCTGCGGTTCTCGACCCGACCTCGCAGGGCTCGCGACGGAAATCACGGGAGTTCATATGAGCGCAGTTCTTCCTTTGCCAGTCGCCACCAAGCGGCAGAACAACAGCTTCCTGGCCCGGCTGTGGCGTGACAAACCGCTGGGCACGGTGGGCGGCCTGGTGCTGCTGCTGTTCCTGGTGGTGGGCGTGTTCGCGCCCTGGATCGCCCCCTACGACTACAACGAGATCGCCCCGCTGGACCGCATGCAGGGCCCCAGCTGGGCACACTGGTTCGGCACCGACAACCTGGGCCGCGACGTGCTGTCGCGCTGCATCTTCGGCGCCCAGCTCAGCGTGATCATCGGCTGCTCGGCCGCCGCGCTGGCCACCATCATCTCGGCGGTGGTGGGCATCGTCAGCGGCTACTTCGGCGGCAAGGTCGACATGGCGGTGCAGCGGGTGGTGGATGCCTGGATGAGCTTTCCCGACCTGATCGTGCTGATCGTGGTGGTGTCCGTGCTCGGCCCGGGCATGCCGCAGATCATCGGCACGCTGGGCCTGCTGCTGGGCATCGGTGGCTCACGCATCGTGCGCTCGGCCGTGGTGTCGGTGCGCGAGCACATGTACGTGCATGCGGCGCAGAGCATCGGCGCGGGCACGCTGCGCATCCTGTGGCGCCATGTGCTGCCCAATGTGCTGCCGCCCATCATCGTGCTGTTCACCACCCGGGTGGGCACGGTCATCCTGGCCGAATCGGGCCTGAGCTTCCTGGGCCTGGGCGTGCCACCGCCAGCGCCCACCTGGGGCTCGATGCTGTCGGGCAGCGGCCGCACCTACATGTTCCAGGGCCCCTGGCTGGCGCTGGCGCCGGGCCTGTGCCTGACCGCGGTGGTCTATGCCACCAATGTGTTCGGCGACGCGCTGCGGGATCTGCTGGATCCACGCATGCGCGGCACCCGCTGAGTCCACACGACAGAACAACCAGCCCGCCTCGACGGGCAACCTCCAGGAGACAACATGGTCCGTCTGCAACCGTCCCACCGTCTGGCCGCCCTGGCCGTGGCGGCCCTGCTGGCCGCTGCGCCCGCCGCGGCCCAGGCCCCGGCCGCCAAGACACCGGCTGAGAAACCTCAGTACGGCGGCACGCTCAGCATCGGCAATGTGTACTACACCGTCTCGCCGCTCAGCTTCGACGTGGCCGACTGGCCGTGGAAGCACAACCAGGACACCGGCCTGGTCTACGAGCAGCTGTTCGCGGCCGATCTCAGCAAGGCCAAGCGCAACGGCGGCCCGTTTCCGTTCCAGAGTGATGCTTTCCTGCCGCCGCAGGGCATCCGCGGTGAACTGGCCGAGACCTGGGCGCTCAAGCAGAACCCGTGGCGGCTGGAAGTGCAGCTGCGCAAGGGCATCATGTTCCCGGCCAAGCAAGGCGTGATGGCCGCGCGCGAGATGACCGCCGAAGACGTGGTCTACAGCTTCGACCGGCTCAACAAGAGCCCGAAGAAGATCGCCGGCTACTTCGACCATGTGGACAAGGTGGAGGCCACCGGCAAGCACACGGTGGTGTTCACCTACAAGCACTACAACGCCGAGTACGACTACCGCTACGGCTGGGGCTACTACTCGGCCATCGTGCCCAAGGAGGTGGTGGCCGCCGGCGCCAACGACTGGAAGAACGCCAACGGCACCGGCCCCTTCCTGATGGACAACTACATCCAGGGCAACTCGCTGAGCTTCAAGAAGAACCCGGGGTACTGGGACAGCGAGACGATTGGCGGTGCGGCCTACAAGCTGCCGTTTGCCGACGGCATCACCTACCGCTTCATCAAGGATGAAGCCACCATGCTCACCGCCCTGCGCACCGCCAAGGTGGATGTGCTGGAAGCCATCCGCTGGAGCGCGGCCGAGGAGCTGAAGAAGAACGCGCCCAAGCTGCAGTGGAACAAGTACCTGGCCATGGGCGGCATGTTCGTGGCGATGCGTGTGGACCAGAAGCCGTTCGACGACATCCGCGTGCGCCGCGCGCTGAACATGGCGGTGAACAAGCAGGAGATCATCAAGGCCTACTACGGCGGCAATGCCGAGATGCTGGGCTTCCCCATGCATCCCACCTGGGTGGGCTACTACGAGCCGCTGTCGGACATGCCCGAGTCGGTGAAGGAGCTGTTCACCCACAACCCCGCCAAGGCCAAGGCCCTGCTGGCCGAGGCCGGCTATCCCAACGGCTTCACGTTCAAGACCCAGACCACCTCGGCCAGCACCGACAACGACCTGCTGGCCATGGTGGCGGCCTACCTGGCCAAGGTGGGCGTGAAGATGGAGATCCAGGTGCTGGAGTACCCGGCCTTCATGTCGGCCATGGGCACCAAGACGAATGCACCGGGCTACTTCATGTTCACCGGCGCCACCAACCCCACCACCTCGCTGCGCAAGAACTTCATCAAGGGCCAGTACTGGAACCCGTCGCAGTACAGCGACCCGGAGTTCGACAAGAAGATGGCCGAGGTCTATGCCGAGCCCGACGAGCGGGTGCGCCAGATCAAGGTGAAGCTGATGACACGCGAGATCCTGGAAAAGGCGCCCTACATCTTCCTGCCCAATGCCTATGGCTTCACCGCCTGGTGGCCCTGGGTGAAGAACTACGGCGGTGAACTGCGCGCCGGCAGCGAGCGGCCGAATCCCATCCATGCACGCATGTGGGTGGACCAGGACATGAAGAAAAAGATGGGCTTCTGAGCCCACGACCCCAACCCCGACAGGAGACAAACATGGCAAGACTTGCAGCAATGGGTGCAGCGTTGGCGCTGGCCCTGTCGGGTGGGGCACAGGCCCAGCCCAAGGCCGTGGAAAAGCCGCAGTACGGCGGTGCGCTCAGCGTGGCCAATGTGTACTACACCATCTCGCCGCTGACCTTCGACTCGGCCGACATGGCCTGGAAGATGAACCAGGACACCGGCCTGGTCTACGAGCAGCTGATGGTGGCCGACCTGAGCAAGGCCAGGCGCAATGGCGGCAAGCATCCCTTCGTGTCCGATTCCTTCATCCCGCCCGACGCCCTGAAGGGCGAGCTGGCCGAGAAGTGGGAGCTCAAGCAGAACCCCTGGCGGCTGGAAGTGCAGCTGCGCAAGGGCGTCATGTGGCCGGCCAAGCAAGGCGTGATGGCCGCGCGTGAACTGGTGGCCGACGACGTGGCCTACAGCTTCGACCGCGTCAACAAGAGCCCCAAGAAGATCCCCACCTACTGGGACCATGTCAGCAAGATCGAGGTCACCGGCAAGCATTCCCTGGTGATGCACTTCAGCAGCTACAACGCCGAGTGGGACTACCGCTGGGGCTGGGGCTACTACAGCGCCATCGTGCCCAAGGAGGTGATGGAGAGCGCCGGCGTCAAGGACTGGAAGAACGTCAACGGCACCGGCCCCTATGCGCTGACCAACTACGTGCAGGGCAATGCCATGACCTTCACGAAGAACCCCAGCTACTGGGGCAGCGAGCCCATCGGCGGTGAAAGCTACAAGCTGCCGTTTGCCGACACCATCACCTACCGCTACATCAAGGACGAGAGCACGGCGCTGACGGCACTGCGCACCGGCAAGCTCGACATCATGGAAGCGGTGCGCTGGAGCGCGGTCGACGAGCTGAAGAAGAACGCGCCCAAGCTGCAGTGGAACAAGCTGATCAGCAACAACGGCAGCTACATCACGCTGCGCATGGACCAGAAGCCCTTCGACGACGTGCGGGTGCGGCGGGCGCTGAACATGGCCATCAACAAGCCCGAGATCATCAAGACCTACTACGGCGGCAATGCCGAGATGCATGGCTTCCCCATGCATTCCAGCTGGACCGGCTACTACGAGCCGCTGGCCGAGATGCCGGAGTCGGTGCGCGAGCTCTACACCTACAACCCCACCAAGGCCAAGGCCCTGCTGGCCGAGGCGGGTTACCCCAACGGCTTCAGCTTCAAGACCCAGACCTCGTCGGCCAGCCTGGACAACGACCTGCTGGCCATGGTGGCGGCCTACCTGGCCAAGGTGGGGGTGAAGATGGAGATCCAGGTGATGGAGTACTCCGCCTACCTGTCGGCCATGACCACCAAGACCAATGCGCCGGGCTACTTCCTGCAGGCGGGCCTGAACAACCCCACCACCTCGCTGCGCAAGACCTTCGTCACCAAGCAGACCTGGAACCCGTCGCAGCACAGCGACCCCGAGTTCGACAAGAAGATGGCCGAGGTCTATGCCGAGCCCGACGAGCGGGTGCGCCAGATCAAGGTCAAGCTGATGGTGCGCGAGATCCTGGACAAGGCGCCGCACATCTTCCTGCCCGTGCCCCATGTCTACACCGCCTGGTGGCCCTGGGTGAAGAACTACGGCGGTGAGCTGCGCGCCGGCGCCGACCGGCCCGGCCCCATCCACGCCCGGGTGTGGATCGACCAGGCGCTGAAGAAACAACTCGGCTATTGAACGAGGGCCCGCCGTGACGCAGCCACTGCTGGAGGTCAAGAACCTCACCACCCGCTTCCGCACCGAGCGTGGTGAACTCACCGCCGTCGACGACGTGAGCTTCAGCGTGGCCCCCGGGCAGACGCTGGCCATCGTCGGTGAATCGGGCTCGGGCAAGAGCGTCACCGCGCTGTCGCTGATGCGCCTGATCCCGGATCCGCCCGGCCGCATCATCGGCGGGCAGATCCTGTTCGAGGGCCAGGACCTGCTGAAGCTGAGCGACGCCCAGATGCGCGACATCCGCGGCGACCGCATCGCGATGATCTTCCAGGAGCCGATGAGCTCGCTGAACCCGTCGCTCACCGTGGGCATGCAGATCGCCGAGCCGGTGAACCTGCACCGCAAGATGCCCTGGACCAAGGCCTATGAGGTGGCCAAGGGCCTGCTGGAGAAGGTGCGCATCCCCGACGCCGCCAGCCGGCTGCAGACCTGGCCGCACCAGTATAGCGGCGGCATGCGCCAGCGCACGATGATCGCCATGGCCCTGGCCTGCCAGCCCAAGCTGATCATCGCCGACGAGCCCACCACCGCACTCGATGTGACGGTGCAGGCCCAGATCCTGGACCTGCTGAAGGAGCTGACGCACGAGACCGGCGCCGCGCTGATCCTGATCACCCACGACCTGGGCGTGGTGGCACGCTATGCCGACCATGTGGCGGTGATGTACGGCGGGCGCATCGTCGAGCAGGCCGAGGCCGGCGCGCTCTACGCCCACCCGCGCCACCCCTACACCCGTGGCCTGCTGGCCTCCATTCCCCGCCTGGACAGCAACGCCGGCCAGCGCCTGGTGCCCATCAGCGGCCAGCCGCCCGACCTGGCGCGCCTGCCACCCGGCTGTGCCTTTGCGCCGCGTTGCCAGCATGCCGACGCCACCTGCAGCGCCAGCCGGCCGCTGCTGCGGGAGCTGGAACCCGGCCACCTCGGTGCCTGCCACCACGACCACGCCATCGACGTCGCCCTGGTCGCCCCACCAGCCGCCGCAGCGGCGGCAGCCCCTGCGATCTCCCATGCCTGATGTCATGACCCAGACCCAACCCCTGCTGCAGGTCGAGGACCTGAAAGTGCATTTCCCGCTGCCGGCCACCGGCCTGCTGCGCAAGTCGGCCGGCGCGGTGAAGGCGGTGGACGGTGTGAGCTTCAGCCTGGCGGCCGGCCAGACCCTGGGCCTGGTGGGCGAGAGCGGCTGCGGCAAGAGCACCACCGGCCTGGCGGTGCTGCGCATGCAGCCGGTGACCAGCGGGCGCATCCTGTTCGAGGGCGACGACATCACCGCCCAGCAGGCGCGCACCGGCACCTTCCGCCGCCGCATGCAGATGGTGTACCAAGACCCGTACGGCTCGCTGAACCCGCGCATGAAGGTGCGTGATCTGGTGGGCGAGCCGCTGCAGGTGCACGGCATGGACAAGAACCCGGGCGAGTACCAGGACCGCGTGGCCGGCCTGCTCAAGACCGTGGGCCTGCTGCCCGACATGGCGGATCGTTATCCGCATGAGTTCTCGGGCGGCCAGCGCCAGCGCATCGGCATCGCCCGTGCCCTGGCGCTGGAGCCCAGCCTGATCATCTGCGACGAGCCGGTGTCGGCCCTCGATGTGTCCATCCAGGCGCAGGTGGTCAACGTGCTGCAGGAACTGCAGGAGCGCATGGGCCTGGCCTATCTGTTCATCGCCCACGACCTGGCGGTGGTGCGCCACCTGAGCCACCGCGTGGCGGTGATGTACCTGGGCCGCATCGTCGAGATCGCCAGCCGCGATGACCTCTACCGCGCGCCGCTGCATCCCTACACCCAGGCCCTGCTGTCGGCCGTGCCGGTGGCCGACCCGGTGGTGGAGCAGGCGCGCCAGCGCATCGTGGTGCAGGGCGAGGTGCCGAGTGCGCTGCGGCCCCCGCCGGGCTGCCGCTTCCACACCCGCTGCCCGCATGCCATGGCCCGGTGCCGCACCGATGACCCACCACTGCTGGACCTGGGTGACGGCCGGGCCGTGGCCTGCCATCTGCACACCACCGCCAGCAGCATTCCGGTGAGCCTGGCGGCCTGAGCGCGCTGCGCCCATGCAGCCCACCGGCACCAGCAGCATGCTGCCGCCGCCGCAGACCACCCGCTTCCAGGAAAAGCGCGAAGCCCTGCTCGATGCAGCGGCGCGCCACTTCAACGCCCGGGGCGTGAAGGGCGCCACGCTGGGCGAGATCGCGGCCCAGGTGGGCCTGGTCACCACCAGCCTGACCTACTACTACCGCAAGAAGGAAGACCTGGCCACGGCCTGTTTCCTGCGGGCCATCGTGGCGCATGAATCGCTGGCGCTGCAGGCCGCCGCCGAGGCCCCTGCACCCACCGCGGCGGCCCGGGTGTCGCGCTTCCTGGCCCTGCACGCACGCCTGCTGGCCGACATGGAGACCGGGGCCCAGCCGGCGCTGATCGGCTTTGCCGACATCCGCGCCTTGCCCGAGGCGCAGGCCGGCACGGTGTACGCCGCCTACACCGACATGTTCCGCCGCGTGCGCGCCCTGCTCGACGGGCCGGAGACCAGCCAGCTCGGCCGGGATGACCTGAACGCCCGCGCCCACCTGCTGATCTCGGCCGCCCACTGGCTGCGCGCCTGGCTGCCCCGCCATGCGGTGGACGACTATCCCCGCGTGGCCCAGCGCCATGCCCAGCTGCTGCTGCACGGCCTGGCCGCACCCGGCACGGCCTGGCCGGCCGACATCGATCTGGCGCCGCTGGGCCTGGACGCGGTGGCCGCCGCCGCGCTGCACCCGGCCGATGGCTCGGCCGACGACCACACGGCCGACGGCTTTCTGCGCGCGGCCACCGAGCTGGTCAACGAGCAGGGCTACCGCGGTGCCTCGGTCGACCGCATCTCGGCCCGGCTGCATGTGACCAAGGGCTCGTTCTACCACCACAACGAGACCAAGCACGACCTGATCAGCGCCTGCTTCGAGCGCAGCTTCGCGGTGCTGCGCCACACCTTGCGCGCGGCGGCGCGGGCCGAGGGCCCGGCCTGGCAGCGCACCTGCGCCGCGGCCACTGCCCTGGTCCGCTTCCAGCTGGGTCAGCAGGGCCCGCTGCTGCGCAGCAGCGCCACCAGTGCGCTGCCCGACGAGCCGCAGCGTGAACATGTGCGCCGCCAGCTGCAGCAGCTCACCGGCCTGATCGCCAGCCTGCTGGTCGACGGCCTGGAAGACGGCAGCCTGCGCCCGCAGGACCCGGCCATCGCGGCCCAGCTGCTGTCGTCGGCCATCAATGCCGCCGCCGAGCTGCAGCGCTGGGTGCCCGGCATCACGCCGGCCAATGCCACGGCGCTGTACACCCGCCCGGCATTGATGGGGCTGCTGTGCAGCAGCTGAGCGGGCCTGGCGCCGAAGCCGTCAGCACAGGCGGCGCCGCAGCTCGCCTGGCAGGCAGCCGAAGCGCTGCCTGAAATAACGCGCAAACAACCCGGGGTTGCCGAACTGCCAGCGCATGGCCACGCCGGTCACGGTGGCCGATGTGTCGGTGGCCAGGGCCAGCCGCGCGGCGTCCAGGCGCAGCGCGCGCACATGGCGTGCGGGCGTGGTGCCCAGCTGGCGGCGGAAGGCGTCGTTGAGCGCACGCACGCCCAGGCTGGCCGCCTGCGCGATGTCGACCACCGACAGCGGCTGCTCCAGATGGCCGTGGATGTACTCCAGCGCACGGCGCATGGCCCGCGACGCCGGTGCCCGGGTGGGTGCGAGCAGCAGCGCCGAGCTGCTGTGCGGCCAGATCGACACCAGCTCCATCACCGCCCAGGTCTCGCGCATGCGCTGGATGGCGGGGTTGGAGGCGCCGGCCACCGTGGGTGCGTCGTGCAGCAGCTGCAGCACCTGGTGGGCACGCCGCGCCACCGCCGCCCCCGCCGCCGACCCCGCGCCCATGTGGTCTGCAAACACCGGCAGCCGGTCGGGCTCGGTGCCCAGCAGCGCGCGCAGGCCAGACAGCAGTTGCTCGGGGCCGATGCAGGTGTTGGCATACACACCCGGCGCCGTCAGCTCGATGCGGCCCACCCAGTCGGGATTGAAGGCCAGCACGTCGCCCGGACCATAGGCCTGGCGGCCCATCAGCCCGCCACACTGCAGCGGCACGGTGAAGACCAGCTGCGGGCGCGGCTGGTCGGCCACGCAGATGAAGCTGGAGCCGTAGCGCAGCGTGCCGATCAGCACATCGGCCACCGGCTGCGCCACCAGCCGCCGCCCGCCCTCGGCCCGGCCGCAGGCCAGCACCACGTGGTGGCCGAAGAGCTGGCTCACCGCATCACACAGCGGGTCGATGTCCTGGGTGGCCAGGTCCAGGTGGCGCGGCGTGGGGCGCAGCGGTGTGGCGGCAGCAGCGGGCATGGGCGGCACGGCAGCATCACGGCGCAAACCGCGCCGCCAGGTGGGCCAGCACGTCGGCGCTGGCCAGGTTGACGATGCTGCCATGGTCGGCACCGTCGTAACGTCGGTACAACACCGGGGCCCCGCGCGCGGCCAGCGCCGCGGCAAAGGCCGCCGCCAGCGGCTCCTGCACGAAGACATCGGCCGTGCCCTGCACGATCAGCGTGGAGTGCGCCGGCGCGAAGCCGGGCAGCACCGCCAGGTCGTTGGTGGCCAGAAAACCCTGCATCGCCGGCACCTGGCTCCAGCCGGTCTTGAAACCGTCGAAGCTGCCCGCCGGCCTGGCCGCCACCGCACCCGCAATCGCACCGAAGGCCGAGAACACGCACCGGCTGCGCAGCGTGGGCAGCTGCGCCGCCAGGTCAGCGCCCATCAAGGCCTGGGTGTCCACGGCCTGCCCCGTGCTGGTGCCCAGGGCGGTGGCCATCATCGCGACGAAGAAGTTCTGGATGCCGGCATACAAGGCGGCATTGGCCGGGTCGGCAGCGGCCAGCTGCGCCAGGCGGTCCACCGAGGCGGCGATGGACGTGAAGGGCGCATAGGCCACGCTGCCGCGGAACTCCAGCCCCGGCGCGTCGGCCAGGTGCTGCTGCAGCGCCAGCACACCGCGCCCGCCGTCGGAATGGCCCACCGCCGCCCAGCGCCTGGACAGCCTGGGGTCGGCCTGCCGCGCCGCCTGCAGCCCGGCGATCAGCGCGCGGGCATTGCTGGCGCCGTTGTAGTACGGGTGCGGCGTGGTGGCGGCCGCGCCGATGCCTTCCAGGTCGGGCGCCACCACGGCATAACCGGCACGCACATAGGAGGCGATCAGCGGCGCGTAGTCGCTGCGGAAGCCCTCGGCGGTGAGCCCGCCGTCCAGCGTGTCCAGCGTGCCGCTGGGTGCGCAGCTGCTGGGCAGGACCGTGGTGGTGCCGTGCATCCACACCAGCACCGGCCAGCCTGCCGCCGGTGCCGCCCCCTGGGGCACGAACAGCAGGCTGGTGGCCGGCGTGCTGCCGCCGGCCAGCGCCGGCATGGTGTGGGTGAGCAGGCTGACCGCGGCCTCGGGCACCGCCGGCACGTTCAGCGCGGTGCTGCTCTGCAGCGTGGTCGATGGCGCCGGATCGTCGCCGCCACCACAGCCGGCCACGACCAGGCACAGGGCCGCCAGCGCGGTGCACCAGGCCACGGCGCCCCTGGCGCTGCGCGGGCGTTGGACCGTGTTCTGCATGTGGTTGTCTCCTCGGGTGAAAACCACCACGGTAGGCCCTGGCCCACTGCGGCGCCGTACGGAAACAGCAGATCGGGCATTCAAAAAACGCGGCCATTCCGGCACAGCGCACAAACGTCCCACAAGCACCCAACAAACCACGGACAAGCGCCAAACATCACCGGCACGGGCCGTGCACGCCGGGCCCCCGGCTCAAGCCTGCGGCGGCGCGGGCGACAACACGGCGTCCTCCCCCGAAAAGCGCGCCCATGTCCCTGATCCTCGTCCCCCTGCTGTTGCTGGCCGCCCTGGCCGGGGCCTGGCTGGTGTGGCGCAGCCGCAGCGCGGCCCGCCCCGTGGCGCCACCCGCCCGGCCGCTGCGCACACCCGTGCCGGTCGCCCCGGCGGTGGCTGAGCAAGCGCTGGAACCCCCACGCGCACCCGCGCCGGCCGAGTTCTTCACCGCCGTGCCCGAGCCGCTGGCCAGCCTGCAGTGGCCGCTGGCCGACACCCTGCCAGCGGCCCGCCGCCAGGCCCTGGTGGCCGCGCTGGGCCGCATCCCGCGGCCGCCGGCCGCCCTGCACCAGCTGCTGTCGCCGGCATTCCTGGAGCGCGCCAACTCCAATGCGCTGAGCGATCTGATCAACGGCGAGGCGCAGATCGCCGCCAAGGTGCTGGCCACGGTCAACGCGCCGTTCTACGGGCTCAGGCAGCCGGTGTCGGGCATCGGCCAGGCCGTCACCTTCCTGGGGCTGAACACGGTGCGCAGCATCTGCCTGAAGGGCCTGCTGGACGACTCCTTCCCGTCCACCCACCCGGCGCTGAAGCAGGCCTGCCGCGAGATCTGGGATGCCAGCGCCCTGGCCAGCGAGCTGTGCAACCGCCTGTCGGCCAAGCTGGGCCTGGCCGATGCCGGCGCCCTGGTGGCCCAGGTGCTGCTGTCCTTCCTGGGCCACCTGGCCACGGCCAGCCTGCTGGCCGAGCTGCCGGCCCGGCCAGCCGGCCCCGCGCCCCGCCTGGCCGGTGGCAGCCTGCGCGAACGCAGCCACCAGGCCCAGGCCCTGCTGGGCCTGGGCCCGGCCGAGATCGGCGGCCTGCTGCTGCAGGCCTGGGGCCTGCCGGCGCCCATCGTCGACGCGGTGCGCGCCATCGACCGCCTACTGGTCACCCCGGCCGACAGCCTGGCGCCGGCCGACAGCCAGCGCCTGGCCCTGGCCCACCTGTGTGCCCGCCTGGGGGAGCACCTGGCGGCAGGCGGGCCGGCCAGCGCCGCCAGCCTGGCCGGCCTGGCCGCGGGCCTGGCCGAGAGCGACGACAGCTTCCACCTGCGCGCCCACCTGGCCACGCCTGCGCTGGCGCGCCTGCCCGAGCACCTGCAGGCCGCCGACCTGGCCCAGGCCCTGCTGAACCTGCAGCAAGGCATGCAGGGCCAGCGCCGGGCGCTGGTGGCCGAACCCGCCTGAACCGGGGGCGGGCCTGGCCGGCTGGGCCGGCGCCGTGCGGCCACCGCAGAATGCACGGGTCGCCCCACCGGCCCGCCGCATGCCCGCACCGCCGCTCACCCACCACCAGATCCTCGGCCTGGTCGAACCCTTCACCCGCAGCGGGCGGCAGCTCGACCTGGCCGCCAGCGACCGGCTGGCCCGCCGGCTGGACTTCAAGCCCCGCCTGCTGCCCGGCATCGACAGCAGCGGCGCGCTGACCGAGACCCTGCAGCTGGAATGCCACGAGAGCGGCAACCACCGGCTGACGCGGCGGCTGGTGCCGGCCGATGGCCCCAGCGCCACGCTGCAGGCCACCGGCAGCGACCTGGCCCGGCTGCTGGCCCAGGTGGATGCGGTGCCGGCGGCACGGCAGTTCGACGCCGGCACCAGTTGGCGCATCGCCCGCAGCCACGACCTGGTGGCCGCGGCGGGCACGCCGGTGCTGGTGTTCCGGCAGGGTGTGCTGCAGCTGGACGGCCTGCAGCTCACGCTGTCGGTGATGGACGTGAAGAACGTGGCCGGCGACATCACGCTGCGCGCCGCCCCGGGCGAGCGCCTGGCCCTGCCCGAGGACCTGCTGGCGGTGCTGGGCTGGAACTGGGTGCGGCTGGTGCCCGGCACCGACGGCTGGACCAGCAAGCTGCGGCTGCGCCAGCGTGGCCCGGCGCGCAGCGCGGCGGCCGAAGCAGCGCTGGGCCAGGCCGCCCGGCATCTGGCCCGGGTGCTGGCTGCGCCACCCGCCCAGTTCCACGCCCGATGGCGCGCGGCGCGCTGGGGCGTGGTGCTGCGCCGCAGCATCCCCAGCCTGACGGCGCTGGGCCTGGTGGTGGGCGCGCTGCTGCTGCCGCGCATCACCGGCAACGAGTTGTCGGGCGTGTGGATGGCGCTGCACTACGTGCCCATCGCCGTGCTGGCGCTGAGCTTCACCCTGCAGGAGCTGGCGCGCTTCGAGATCCCGCCGCTGCCGCGCCGGCTGAAGGCGGCGCAGTGGCGCAGCGGGCCCGGCAAGGCCGCCATCGAGCCGGACCCCGCCCCACCCAGCAGGGCGGCCAGCGCACCGCGCTGACAAGACCGCGGCGCGCGCCAGCACGCAGCCGGTGTGGCGCGGCGGGCTCAGGCCGTGCTGGGCAGCCGGAACACCCCCACCACATCGGCCAGGCGGCTGGCCTGGTCGCGCAGCATGCCGGCGGCCGCGGCGCTCTGGTCCACCAGCGCCGCGTTCTGCTGCGTGCCCTGGTCCAGCGCACACACCGATTGCCCCACCTGGGCGATGCCGCTGGTCTGCCGCTGGGCAGCGCCGCTGATCTCGCCGATCAGCAGGTTCACCCGGTCCACCTGGGCCACGATCTCGCCCATGGTGGCGCCTGCGTCGGCCACCTGGCGGCTGCCGTCGGCCACCTGCGCCAGGCTGCTGGCGATCAGGCCCCTGATCTCCTGGGCCGCTGCCGCGCTGCGCCCGGCCAGGCTGCGCACCTCGCTGGCCACCACGGCAAAGCCCTGGCCGTGCTCACCGGCGCGCGAGGCCTCCACCGCGGCATTCAGCGCCAGGATGTTGGTCTGCGCGGCGATGCCGTCGATGAGGTTGGTGATGTCGGCGATGCGGCGGCTGGCCGTGTCGATGCCGGCCATGGTGGCCACCACCTGGTGCACCAGTGCACCACCGCGCTGCGCCACGGCGCTGGAATCGGCCGCCAGCCGGTGCGCGGCCTGGGCATGGCTGGCGGTCTGCTGCACGCTGCCGGTGACCTCGGCCATGCCGCGGGCGGCGGCCTGCAGGCTCAGCACCTGGCGGCTGGTGCGCGCCGCCAGGTCCTGGTTGCCGCTGGCGATCTGCGCGCTGCCGGCGGCCACGCTGTGTGCACCGTCGCGGATGGCGGCCACGGTCTCGCCCAGGCGGTCACGCATGCGCTCCAGCGTGGCGGCCACGCTGCCATCGCCGGCCGGTGGGCTGTGAAAGCGTGTGGCCAGCGCGCCGTCGGCAATGCCCTGGGCGAAGCGGCGCAGGGCATCGGGCTCGGCACCCAGGCGGCCCAGCAGGCCGCTGGCAAAGCGCAGGCCCAGGGCCAGCAGGGCGGCCACCATGGCCAGGGCCACGCCCAGCATCTGCCAGCGCTGGCCGGCAAACAGCGCGTCGCGCTGCACCAGGCGCGCGGCAGCCTGGATCTCGACCAGCCCGGCAAAGTGCTCCAGCCCCTGTTCCAGGCCCTTGAACTCTGCCTCGAAGCCCCGGCGCAGGGCCGGCACCGTGGCCGCCCCCGACAGCGCGGCCTCCACCAGCGCGGCGGCAGAGGCGGCATAGCGCTGCACCGCCGGGCGCAGTTCGTCGGCCGCCTGGCGCAGCGCGGGGTCGCGTGCACCGGCGCTGACCTGCGCCTGGGCGTCGGCCAGGCGCTGGTGGAAACCGGCCAGCTCGGCCCGCACCCCGGCGTGGGCCGCCGGCTCCGCCGCCGGCCCGGCCAGCAGCGCGGCCCGGGTGGTGGCCAGCAGGCCTTCGTGCACCATGTCCACCAGCACCGCGGCGCGGGTGAGTTGCACATCGGCCAGCAGCTGGTCGGTCAGGGCCTCGCTGCTGCGGCCTTGCTGGATGGCGAGGGCCGCCAGCAGGGCCGCACCGGCTGCGGCAATGGCGACGAACAGCAGGACACGGGCACGCACGGTCAATGGCATGGGCATGGGTGACATCGGGCACAACTCCAGGGCAAACCGCGGTCAGACGACATGGGACCGCCAGGTTGGCGCTTGTATCGGTGTGCCGGCACCGGACCTGACAGCCGGCCGCTATCCAGATCTCCCCACAGCCTGTCGGGCGTGATGGATGCCGCAGCAAACGCTTGCCCGAGCGGGGCAGGCCCAGGCCGCGGCCGCCCCGGCCTGCCGCCGCCCGAACCCCATGACCATTGCGCCATCGGGGACAGACGGACCGCGGCGCCTCCCCTACAGTGCCGGCATGCAGCCCGATGCACTTCCCCCTCTGCAGCACGGCCCCGACGTCTGGCACGGCCCGGCCATGGCGGCCCGCCAGGACTGGATCGAAGCCCTGTCGCCCACCGACATCGCCGAGATCGAGGCTGCCGCCTCGCCGCTGGCCGCGCGCCAGGCCGACATCGCCGGCCTGGCGCTGTCGGACTTCCCGCTGCCGCGCCTGGCCAGCCGCCTGGCGCCGATCAGGAACGAGGTGCTGAACGGCCGCGGCTTCGCTCTGCTGCGCGGCCTGCCGGTGGCCGATTGGCCGCTGCGGCTGTCGGCCACCGCCTTCTACGGCCTGGGCCTGCACCTGGGCCGGCCGGTCAGCCAGAACGCGCAAGGCCATGTGCTGGGCCATGTGCGGGACCTGGGCCTGCGCAGCGACGACCCCAGCGTGCGCATCTACCAGACCGCCGAACGCCAGACCTTCCACACCGACAGCTGCGACATCGTGGGCCTGCTGTGCCTGCAGACGGCGAAGCAGGGCGGCCACTCGGCCCTGGTGAGCACCGGCGCGGTGTGGAACGCGGTGCTGCAGCAGCGGCCCGACCTGGCGGCCGCGCTGCTGCAGCCGGTGGCCACCGACCGGCGTGGCGAGGTGCCACCGGGCCAGCTGCCGTTCTTCACCATCCCGGTGCTGAACTGGTACGCAGGCCGGCTGTCGGGCCTGTACCACCGCGCCTACGTGGACTCGGCGCAGCGCTTTGCCGACGCGCCCCGGCTCAGCGCCCTGCAGCGGGAGGCGCTGGACCTGTTCGACCAGCTCTGCAACAGCCCCGAGATGCACTTTCTGATGACGCTGCAGCGTGGCGACATCCAGCTGGTGCACAACCACAGCCTGCTGCACGACCGCACCGCCTTCACCGACTGGCCCGAGCCCGAGCGCCGGCGCCACCTGCTGCGCCTGTGGCTGGCACCCGACGACGCCCGCCCGCTGCCGCCGGTCTATGCCCAGCGCTACGGCAGCGTGCAGCCGGGTGCACGCGGTGGTGTGCCGCCCAAGGGCGCGCTGATCGCACCGCTGCACGCCGGTGCCGGCGCGGCCGGCTGAACCCTCTCCGACCAGGACACACCATGTCATTCGAACCCAGCGCCAAGGTCCAGGCCCTGCAGTCACGCCTGCGTGACTTCATGGACGCCCACATCTACCCCAACGAGGCGCGCCATGCCGAGGAAGCGGAGCGCCTGGGCCCCTGGGCGGTGCACCCGGTCATCGACGAACTCAAGCCGCTGGCGCGCGCCGCCGGCCTGTGGAACCTGTTCCTGCCCCCGCGCGCCGACGGCGCGCATGCGCAGGCCGGTGCGCACGGCGCCGGCCTCAGCAACCTGGAATACGCCCCGCTGTGCGAGATCATGGGCCGCAGCTTTCTGGCGCCCGAGGTCTTCAACTGCTCGGCCCCCGACACCGGCAACATGGAGGTGCTGGCGCGCTACGGCACGCCCGAGCACCAGGACCGCTGGCTGAAACCCCTGCTGGCCGGCGAGATCCGCAGCTGCTTTGCGATGACCGAGCCCAAGGTGGCCAGCAGCGACGCCACCAACATCGAATCCAGCATCCTGCGCGACGGCGATCACTACGTCATCAACGGCCACAAGTGGTACACCACGAATGCCACCGACCCCCGCTGCAAGATCGCGATCTTCATGGGCAAGAGCGACCCGGACAACGCCGACCGCCACCGCCAGCAATCGATGGTCCTGGTGCCCATGGATGCACCGGGCGTGAAGGTGATCCGGCCGATACCGGTGTTCGGCTTCTACGGCATGCCCGACCGCGCCAGCGAGGTCACCTTCACCAATGTGCGTGTGCCGGCCAGCCACATGCTGCTGGGCGAGGGCCGGGGCTTCGAGATCGCCCAGGGCCGGCTGGGCCCGGGCCGCATCCACCACTGCATGCGGCTGATCGGCATGGCCGAGCGGGCGCTGGAGAAGATGTGCCAGCGCACCAGCACACGCGTGGCCTTCGGCAAGCCGGTGTCGGAACAGGGCGTGACGGTGGAGCGCATCGCCGAATGCCGCATCGCCATCGAGCAGGCGCGCCTGCTGACGCTGAACGCCGCCCACCGCATGGACACCGTGGGCAACAAGGTGGCCAAGGCCGAGATCGCGATGATCAAGGTGGCCGTGCCGGCCATGGCCTGCAAGGTGGTGGACTGGGCCATCCAGGCCCATGGCGGCGGCGGCACCAGCAATGATTTCGGCCTGGCCCATGCCTATGCCATGGCCCGGGTGCTGCGCCTGGCCGACGGGCCCGACGAGGTGCACCGCCAGCAGCTGGGGCGGATGGAGCTGAAGAAGTACCACTGAAGGTGGTGGGTGACCAGGCCGCAGGGGCGGCAGCGACGTCGCGCCGGGGATGCGCCGCATGGCAGCCGATCACGGGCCGCCGGCCGGGCCGGCATGGCAGCGCCGGGTGCCGACAAATGCGGGGGCGGTGAGGGCAGCGGCGTGCTGATGCGCTGGCCGTCGGCTGGCGCATGCATGTGGCTTGATCCGGCCAGAAGCGGGTATTTAGCAACGGCCGTTTCAGGGTCGCCTGATCCGGGGTCGTGGGGTGGATCCGTGAACTGTGCTGCCGATGGAGCACTGCCCGAACTGCGGCGGCGAACTGAAGATCATCGCGGCGAACCTCGAGCAACCGATGATCAAGAAGATCCTTAACCAGCGGGGTCTTCAGGCGCGGGCAGCGCCTCGGGCGCCAGCCTGACGCTGGCTCCCGTTCTTGACCCGATGGTCCCTCTACTTGAACATCGCGCCGTGCTCGTCCAGCGCAATCAAGCGGCTGTTGGAGATGGCCACCCGATGCGTGCAGCGCGACGGGTAGGCCAGCACAGCCTGCGGCCCGGCGAGCGGGCGCTCGGCATAGACCACCCACTCGCACTGGCGCAGCTGATTCGGTATGACCGGGCATGGACGATATCGAGCTCGCACACGACGGCCGCGGCGGCGTCGGCGGCCCGCTGCTCCGCCGCCACCGGCACCGGCAACTCGACGGCGCTGGCCGCCGGCAGAGGCGGCCGCTAATGCGCCGCCGGGCGTGAACTGCTTCTCGCCACGAGGGCTTAAGTCGCCGCCATGAACGGCACGGGCCGCAAACGCCTGGCCGTTCATGGAGAAGTACCGCGAAATCCGCCGCAACTCCCGCGATCGACCCGTGCACTGGCGTGCTTGCCGGCCCAGTATTGCCCCCCCATGCAAGGGGTCACCCCGCAAACGCGGGATTGATCCTGGCAATCGTTGACCCTCCCCCGGAGACCCACATGACCGCACGCCGTTTCTTTTTCCGCCGCCTGTTCACCGGGGCCGCACTGGCCACGGCGATCGCCAGCGCCGGCCTGGGCTCCGCGGCAGTGCAGGCGCAGACCGCCACCGCCAGCACCGGCAGCAAGGTGTCGACCGACCTGGCGCAGTTGCTGCCGATGACCAGCCAGCCCGCGGTGCCGTGGGCCTTCTGGAGCAGCGACAAGGCGACGCTGTATGTCCGGGTGATCGTGGTGTCGTCGGCGGACGACGCGCAGCTGGCCGACATGCGGCGCGCCGTGCTGGCCGGCGGCGGCTCGGTGAACTACGTCTTCGCCTCGGTGCGGGCGATGATGGCGATGGTGCCGGCGCAGCTGGTGCCGCAGCTGGCGGCGCGTGCCGATGTGCAGTCGATCGTGCCCAACCGCCAGGCGGCGCGCACCGCCAGCCTGCTCGAGCGGGCCACCGGCACCGCCGACGTGCGTGCGCAGCCGGCATTGGCCGGGGTCGACGGCCGCGGCGTCGGTGTCGCGATCCTCGACTCCGGCGTCGACTTCCGTCACCGCCACATGCTGGCCGGCGACAACACGACGCGCGTGCGCGCCGCCGCCGACATCGTTGCGATGCTGGCGCGCTACGGCGCCAACGGCTGGGCCGTCGGGCAGGACTACACGGCGCAGATGACCGCCTTCCTGCAGTACACCGGCAGCGGCAAGCAGGGCTCCGACATCACCTTTTTCACGCCGGCGGCCGACACGCCCGACCTGTACGGCCACGGCACCCACGTGGCCTCGATGGCGGTGGGTCGCGGCAACTACCAGGCGCCTGACAGCAACGGCATCGCGCCCGCGGCACGCATCTACGACGTGCGCGTGCTCAACGACAAGGGCATCGGCAGCATCGCCAGCGTGCTTGCCGGCATCGACTGGGTGCTGTCGCGCTCGCGGCTGGAGAACATCCGCGTCATGAACCTCAGCCTGGCGTCGAACTCGACCGAGTCGTTCCTGCTCGACCCGCTGGCGCGCGCTGCGCGCACCGCGGTGGCCAGCGGCATCGTCGTCGTCGCCGCAGCCGGCAACGGCGGCAAGGACGCCGCGGGCCGCGAGCGCTACGGCACCGTCGGCTCGCCCGGCATCGAGCCTTCGGTGATCACCGTCGGCGCGGTCAACAACCTCGGCACGGCACTGGGCGGCGACGACATCATTGCCGGCTTCAGCTCGCGCGGCCCCACGCGCGGCAGCCTGGGCACCGGCAGCGCGCGCTGGGTCGACAACCTGCTCAAGCCCGACCTCGTGGCCCCGGGCAACCGCGTGCTCGGCGCCGTCGGCGCGACCAAGGGCAAGGCCGCGCCCACCGGCAACCGCCTGGCCACCAACTACGGCGAGCTGATGCGCAACGCCCGCAGCCAGGGTGCGACGCAGGCCAAGCTCAGCGAACTGATGCAGCTCAGCGGCACCTCGGTGGCCGCGCCCGTGGTGGCCGGTGCGGCGGCGCTGCTG
Organism: Pseudomonadota bacterium; assembly: GCA_040386375.1. Classification (GTDB taxonomy): domain Bacteria; phylum Pseudomonadota; class Gammaproteobacteria; order Burkholderiales; family Burkholderiaceae_C; genus Pseudaquabacterium. Next base: position 165,811 of record JAZKFQ010000026.1, on the reverse strand, counting down.
CTGCAGGTCAACCCGGGCCTGACGCCCGGCCTGGTCAAGGCCATCCTGCAGTACACGGCGCAGCCGCTGGCCGGCGCCAACCTGCTGCAGCAGGGCGCGGGGCAGCTCAACGTCGAGGGCGCGGTGCGCCTGGCACGGGCGCTGCGCACCGACATCGCCCCGGCGCTGGCTGCCGGCGCGCTGCGTGCCGGCGACCCGCTGCTGGCCGCCGGCGCGGTGCTGCCGGTGCCGATGACGACCATCGACGGCCAGACCTTCGGCTGGAGCCGCCTGGTCACCGCCGGCGGCGGCCATCTGCTGTCGGGCGACGCGCTGTTCACCGCCTTCCAGCCGATCTACGACCCGTCGCTGACCTGGGTGCGCCAGGTGGCGCTGCGCAACACCATCACCTTCCGCCCGGCGGCGTCGGGGGTGCCGGCGAACACCGTGCCGCTGAACGGCAACGAGCGCAACGCCGGCAGCCAGCCACTGTTGACCGCCGGCGTGCACTGGGTCACGCCGCTGGCCGGGGCCAACTCGGCGGCGCTGGGCGGCGGCTACTTCGCGCCGACGGCGCGGCTGTCGCAGCAGGCCGCCGCGGGCCAGGGCACAGTGCTGGGCCGCGGCTTCGCGCTGGCCGAGGGCTTCGTGCTCGCCGAGGGGCTGCCGGTGGCGCAGCAGCGGCTGCTGGCCAGCGGCTTCGTGTTGGCCGAGGGCTTTGTGCTGGCCGAGGGCTTCGTGCTCGCCGAGGGCCTGACCTTCGGCAGCGGCTTCGTGCTGGCCGAGGGCTTCGTGCTGGCCGAGGGCTTCGTGCTGGCCGAAGGCTTCGTGCTCGCCGAGTCGCTGGCCAACCCGCTGGCACCGGTGGACCGGCCGCTGCTGGGCGAGTGAGGCCCGGCGCCCGGCGCGACCCGGTCTGACGGGGCGGCGCCGGGCTGCCGGCTCAAGCGGCGCGGCCTGGTGCCGATAAGCAGACATGGCAGAAACGATTCCGCCCCAGCCCTCCACCCCAGCCGGCTCTGTGCCGGCGGCTGGCTTTGGGCCCTGGCAACGCTTCGCGCGCAGGCACCTGCACGATTACAACGCCGCGGCCACGCGCCGCTGGCTGGCGGTGGTGGGCTGCGGTGCCCTGGCGGGGGCGGCAGCGCTGGCCTGGCTGGCGGCGGACGCCCTGCGCGACCCGCTGGCGCTGGCGGCCGCGCTGGTGTTCATCGCGGTGCTGGCGGCCTTCCCGGTGCACATCCCGCGCACCAAGTATTTCTACCCGGCCGCCGACATCTTCGTCTTCGCGGTGCTGGCCTGGCTGGGGCCGGCGGCGGCCGTGTTGGCCGCGGGCCTCGAAGGCGCGGTGGCGGCCGGGCGCCAGTCGCGGCGGCTGACCAGCTGGCTCAGCACGCCCGCCGCGGCGATGGCCGGCATGGCCCTGGCGGCGGCCACGTTTGAGGGCCTGAACCGCGGCCTGGCCGCCACGCCGATCGGCGCCCCGGCGGCGATGCTGGCGGCCCTGGCCGCTGCTGCGCTGCCGTACTTCGCGGCCACCACGCTGCCGCTGATCGCCATCGTGGCGGCCAAGGGCGGGCAGCGCGTGTCGCTCGGCGACTGGCTGCGCAACTACGGCTGGCTGGCCGCAGTCTTCCTGGTCTCGGCCTCGGTGGCTGCGGTGCTGGCGCTGAATGTGCGTGCGGGCGGCGTGACCATGTTCATCACCGCCGGCGTGCTGGCGCTGGTGGTGCTGGCGCTCGTGAACGTCTCGCTGTCGCACCAGGAACGCGAGCACGAGGTGCAGGCCGCCCGCGTCCGCGACGCCGAGGCCGAGGCCGCGGCCAACCAGCGCCGCTTCGAGGCAGCCTTCGCCGACGCGGCCATCGGCATGGCCATCGTGCGCGCCGACGGCCGGGTGCAGCAGGTCAACGCGGCGCTGCTTGCGCTGCTGGGGCACAAGGGCGGGGCGCTGGTCGGACAAGCCTTCGAACGGCTGCTGCACCCCGCCGACCGCGGCGCCTTCGTGGCCCATGCCGCCAGCGCGGGGCACGAGCCGGTAGAACTGCGCTGCCGCCATGCCGATGGCGGCGAGTGCTGGGTGTCGCTGCACCGCGGCCGCTTCGAGGACGCCGGCAGCGGCACGCCCGGCGACGCCGTCGGCCTTATTTACCAACTGCACGACGTCAGCGCACGCCGCCGCGCCGAGGCTCAGCTGCAGCACATCGCCTACCACGACGGCCTGACCGACCTGGCGAACCGCCATCGCTTCGTCGAGCGGCTGCAGGCCCTGGTGAGCGCCAGTCTGACCGACGGACGCCCGCTGTTCGGGGTCCTGTTCCTGGTGCTGGAGCGCACCGAGGTGGTGAAGGACAGCCTGGGCCACGAGGCGGGCGACTTGCTGCTGCGCGAGGTGGCCTGCCGGCTGCGGAACAGCGTGCGCCCCGACGATCTGGTGGCCCGCCTGGACGGCGAAGAGTTCGCGGTCCTGCTGCATTCGCTGAACGACGTGGAGCACGGGCATCGCCTGGCCTTGCGCCTGCGCGAGGAGGTGGCGCGGCCGCTGGCGATCAAGGGCTCGGAATTGCATCCCTCGGCCAGCATCGGCCTGACGCTGAGCGACCTGGGCTACCGCAGCGCCGAGGAACTGCTGCGCGACGCCCGCCTGGCCCGCCACGAGGCCAAGGCGCAGAACCGCGGCGTGGCCTTGTTCGACGGTTCCATGCTCGAGCGCGTGGCCGAGAAGCTGGCGCTCGAGTCCGACCTGCGCCAGGCCATCGCCAGCTGCCAGCTGACGCTGCACTACCAGCCCATCTACGCCCTGCAGCCCCACCGCCTCAGCGGCTTCGAAGCCCTGGTGCGCTGGACCCACCCGCAGCGCGGCCCGGTCAGCCCGGCGAAGATGGCGGCCCTGGCCGAGGAGAGCGACCTGATCCACGCACTGACGCGCTGGGTGGTGACCGAGGCCGTGCGCCAGGTGGCCGAGTGGTCGCGCACGTTGCCCGGCGCGCAGGCGCTGACCATCAACGTCAACGCCTCGGCCCGCGACCTCGGCACCGAAGAGCTGCCGGCCGTGGTCGCCACCGCGCTGGCGCAGCACGGCCTGGACCCGCGGCGCCTGACCGTGGAGGTGACCGAGACGGCGCTGATGACGCAGCTGCAGACGCATCTGCAGCCGTCGATGCGCACCCTGCATGCCCTGCGCGAGAGTGGCGTTCGCATCGGCATCGACGACTTCGGCGCCGGCCAGACGGCGCTGGCCCACCTGAGCACGCTGCCCTTCGACACCCTGAAGATCGACCGCGCCTTCGTCACCGACATGCACCAGGCCTCGGCCTTCGCGGTGTTGCGCTCGGTGGTCATGCTGGGCCAGGCGCTGGAGCGCAAGGTCGTGGCCGAGGGCATCGAGACCCCCGCCCAGTTGCAGGCGCTGGCCGCGCTGGGTGTGTCCCACGGCCAGGGTTACCTGATGTCGCGGCCGCTGCCTGCCGACCAGGTGCCGGCGTTGCTGGCCCGCGCTGCAGCAATGGCCACCGCCGACGCGGCCGTCTGAGCCGCGGCCGCACCGCGCCCCGCCATCGCGTGCAGCCGGGGCGTGCGGCCCGGGGCGTGGCTTCCCTGGCCCGCGTGGTGCGCACGGCCACCTCGCGCGGCGTCATGCCGCCGAACAGACCCGCAGCTCGCACTTTGATCCCCGGCAACGCGCCATCCTCGCAGTTCGGGCCGTGCTGCATGTCGATGTCAAAGACGCGCGCGAGCAACCGCGCCGAGCCGATTTGGTGGGGCCGGGCCCGGGCGGTCTCGAACCCGCACACGACGGCCTCGCTGGTTCCACGTAGCATTGGCCTTCAGCATGGTCTTGAGAGCCGCGACGTCTCTGGTCGCGGCGCTTTGCACGAGTGCGGCCATGACCAGCTTGGTCGAACAGAAGGCTCGGCTCGTGAGGGCTGGCGCGCATCCTGTGGTTCGATGTCGCGGTCCACGGCAAGACCTCGCCGGGGCCGGTCGATCTGGTTCGCCTTGCGGCCGCCAGCCAAGCCCTGCAGGGGTGGCACTCTCCCGAGTTGCCCGGTGTTGTTACGAGCACCGTAGGCGCGACTGTGCTCGTTGCCGGCAAGGTTGTGGCCGCCTGCGCCTGCCAGATGCCCACGCCGGATGACGCAGCCGGCCGCCGAGTGTGGACGGAGGTCAGTAATCTGCGCCGTCAGCGCGATGTTCGCGCCTGCGGTTGCTTGGTGTTCGACGAATGTAGGACCATCGACTTCAGCGGTGGGCTTCCCCAAACGCTCACGCAGTGCGGAGCGCCACCTCATCGAGATGGAAGGTGGTTGCCATCCGAATCCGCGCCTGACCTCTGGACCGACACCGGCAGCCGATCTTCCCTTTTGACGCAGGTGCGGGTCCGCCCGACCGCTTCGGGGCAACGAGTTCAGGGACGCGAACGCCGCCGATGGGTCGATTCCCACCCGACGTCGCCCACACGCCGACAGCTGCTCCGCCCATCGACCGGACAGTCTGCCGGTCACCCGATCACACCCGCGCATGCCGCTTCATCCGGCCCTGGAAATGCCCCGCCCGCCGCCACAGGCAGCGGCATGGTGACTCACGCAGCCCCGAAGCGAATCAGCGCCTGCCCGGCCAGCACCACCGGCGCAGCACGCACCCGGGCGCCGATGGCCAGCCCGGGAGCGCCATGGGCCATCACCCGCGGCCCTTCGTCGAGATCGACCAGCACCAGGGTGTAGGGCGCCAGCGCGCGCCAGGCCTCGGTGGGGGCGCGGTGCACCGCGCTCACCGCGTACACCGTGCCCAGGCCAGCGGCATCGCACCAGGCCAGGCGCGTGCTGCCGCAGCCGGTGCAGGCAAAGCGCTGGCCGGTGAGCGCCAGCGCACAGGCCTCACAGCGCTGGTAGCGCAGCACGCCGGCCGCCAGGCCCTGGGCGAAGGGTGAGGCACTGCTGTCCATCGGGTCTCCCATGCCGCACCGGGCTCAGGCTTCACGCGTGAGCACCAGGCTCACGTGCGACGACATCACGCCGCCGTCGGCATGCACCAGCGCATGCGTGGCCGGCCGGGCCTGGCGCGCACCGGCACGACCGCCCAGCTGCAGCACCGCCTCCACGGCATGGGCCATGCCACCGGCCACGCCGCAGTGGCCGTAGGAGAGCAGCCCGCCATGCAGGTTCAGCGGCAGCGCACCCTGCGGCCCGAAATCACCCGCGCGCGCCCGCGCCGCGCTGCCGCCGCGTGGCGCCAGGCCGATCTCCTCCAGCAACATGGCCAGGGTGATGGTGAAGGAGTCGTAGACCGCCAGGTGGCCGATCTGCGGCAGGGCCACGCCGGCCTCGGCCAGCGCCCGCTGGGCCGCGTCGGCCGCGCCGCAGGCCAGCACCGAGGCCATGGCGCTCAGGTGCTGGTGCCGGTGGGCCTGGCCGGCGCCGCGCAGCACCACACGCGGGCCGGGGCCCGGGTCGGCCGCCACCAGCAGCGCGGCCGCGCCGTCGCTGATCGGGCAGCAGTCGGCCAGCTTCAGCGGCGTGGCGATGGGCTTGCTGGCCAGCACCTCGGCCACGCTCAGCGGGCCCTGCAGCTGGGCGCCGGGGTGGCCCTGGGCATGGCGGCGCATCAGCACCGCCAGCTCGGCCAGGTCGGCTTCGGTGCTGCCGGTCTCGTGCAGGTAGCGCGCGGCCAGCAGCGCGTAGTAGGCCGGTACCGAGGCGCCGTTGGGCACCTCCATCTCGGCGTCGCCGACCTGGGCCAGGGTCTGGATGGCGCTGTCGCGGGCCTGGCCGCTGAGGCGGTTCTCCCCAGCCACCACCAGCACCCGCCGGCAGCGGCCCGAACGCACCAGATCGGCCGCCAGCATCAGCAGCGCCGTGCCGGTGGCACCGCCCAGCTGCAGGCTGTGGGCATAGGCCGGCCGCAGTGCAAAGCGCTCGGCGAACAGCGTGGACAGCATCAGGTGCGGCAGGGTGGTGGCATAGCCGCAGAGCAGGCCGTCGACCTGGCCACGCTCGGCACCCGCGTCGTCCAGCGCCGCCTGGGCGGCCTGGGCCATCAGGCCGATGGCGCTGCTGCCGGCATGGCGGCCGAAGGGCGTGAGGCCGACACCTGTGATGTGCGCAACCGGCATGGCGTGTCAGTCCTCCGGCTCCGAGCCCGGCACCCAGATGTGCCAGGCGGCGATGAACATCGCGGCGATCGCCGGGCCCACCACGAAGCCGTTGAGGCCGAACACCGACATGCCGCCCAGGGTGGAGATCATCACCAGGTAGTCGGGCAGCCGGGTGTCCTTGCCCACCAGGATGGGCCGCAGCAGGTTGTCGACCAGGCCGATGGCCAGCACACCCCAGGCGGTGAGGCCGGCCGCCTGGGCCCAGTGGCCCTGGAACGCCAGCCACAGGGCCACCGGCGCCCACACCAGGGCGGCACCCACGGCCGGCACCAGCGACAGAAAGGCCATCAGCACCGCCCAGAGCAGGGCGCCCTGCACGTCCAGCACCCAGAACGCCAGCCCGCCCAGCGCCCCCTGCACCAGCGCCACCACCAGGCTGCCCTTGACGGTGGCACGCACCACGGTGCTGAACTTGGCGGCCAGCGCACGCTGGTGGTCCCGGGCCAGCGGCAGGCCGGCGGCCGCGCGGCGCACCAGGCCCTCGCCGTCACGCAGCAGGAAGAAGGCCAGGTACAGCATGATGAACAGGCTGCTGATGAAATCGAAGGTGTCCAGGCCCACGCCCAGCGCCCGGGTGGCGATCAGCTGCGAGCCCTGGGCGGCGGCGGCGGCGATGCGCCGCTGCAGGGTGTCGAAGCTGCCCACGCCCAGGCTGTTCAGCAGCTCGCCCACCCAGCCGGGCAGGGCGTTGAACAGCGCGCGCAGCGAGCGCTCGGGCGCCCAGGCGCCGCTGTCGATCAGCTGGTAGATGCCGGCCGCCTCGCGCGCCAGCGAAGCCGCCACCAGGCTCAGCGGCAGCACGCCGATCAGCACCACCACGCCCAGCACCAGGGCGGCGGCCAGCTCACGCCGCCCGCGCAGGCGCCGCAGCAGGCGGTGGTACAGCGGCAGGAACAGCAGGGCGATGATCACCGCCCACAGGATGGCACCCCAGAAGGGTTGCAGGATCCAGCCCAGCGCCAGGGCGCAGGCCAGCAACAGCAGTGCGGGCAATCGGGAAGCCATGCGGCGGGGTGGCGCGCGGACGCGCGCTGAAGCAAGAGCCCTGCGATGGTAGCCCGCGCCCGCTCAGGCCATCTTCAAGGCCATGCCCGCCACGGCGAAGCGCAGTGTGACGCCGGGCGCCCGGTCGCTGCCGCCACCCAGCAGGTCGTCGTCCATGCCACGCAGCAGGCAGCCGTCCAGGCGGATGCTGGCCATCACCTTCTTCAGCGCGGCGTCCAGCATCTCCACCTGCAGGTCCAGGCCTTCGCCGGCATCGACCTGGCCGTCGGCGACCAGCTGGCGCACCCACTTGCGCGCAGCGGCTGCCTCGCGGGCGTCGATGCCCAGCGCCAGTTCGTCCAGCCGGCGCAGGCCCGGCTGCGGCCGGGGGTCGCGGTGGCTGCCCGTGCTGTCGGCCACCTGCGGCACGCTGACTGCCGGCAGCAGCACCCGGCCCACGGCCTTGCCGCCGAAGGGCATGCCCAGCACGCGGAAGTTGTTGGTCTGCATCAGCTTGCGCCGGGTGGTCTTGGCTTGCAGCTTGTCGCCGGCAGACCCCTCGTCCACCTGCCCGGCCAGCCAGCGCAGGCCCAGCGTGAACGGGTTGCGGGGCACGGCGGCGTCCAGCACCGGCCAGGCCAGGGCACTGAGCCAGGCGCCGCTGAAGCCGATGCGCCGCTGCACCGTCAGGTTGTGGTCGGCCACCACCACCGCCCCGCTGCGGGCCTGGGGCTCACCGGCCAGCGTGGCCTGCAGCCAGTCCAGCAAGGGGCCGGGTTCCACCAGGTCGAGCTCGGCCGCCATCTCGCCCAGCGTCACCCGCACGCCGGGGCGCAGCACGGCCTCGGGCTCCGGGCCGGCCGGAGCCGGCTCCACCCGCAGGCTGGCCGGCTGGCAGCGGCGCAGGCTGGCGGCCACCTGGCCGTCGAGTTCAAGGGCCAGCTGGCTGGCGAAGCGGGTGGTGGCCATGGGCGGCTCCAGGCGGGGCGGGCAGCCAGCATAACAAGACGGCTGCGTGGGTGGGGCTGTCAGCGCAAGGCCGGCGGCGCCAGCGCCTGCAGGTATTCCGCCAGCAGCGGGTCGTCGATGCGGGTGCCGCGCGCGCCGGCCCGGGCCACCAGGCCGGCACGGCGCAGCCGCTCGAGGGCTGCGCGCACCTTGGCCAGGGTGGGCGGCTCGGCCTGCACCTGGCCCAGCCACAGCTGCGTGTCACGGCCCAGCGGCGCGCGGCCCTGGGCGAGGGCCAGCAGCACGGCCCGTTCCAGCGCACCCAGCGGCTGCAGCAGGGCGTTGAAACCCGTCACCTGGTGCGTGTCCTGCAGGTAGTGCTGCACCACCGCGTCCAGGTCGGTCAGGCCCTCGGCCGAGGCCCACTTGACCAGGTCGCGCATCAGCGCCGGCTTGTGGCCGATGCGGTTGAACACACGCTGCAGGGCATCCAGGGCCAGCTGCTTGCCCGGATGCACGCTGGCGAAGTGCGCGGCCAGGCGCTGCAGGTAGTCCTCGCCCAGCACCGGAAAATCCATCAGCTGGGCGAACTGGTACATCGGCGCGCCCACGGTGGACAGCAGGCGTGCCATGTCTTCCTGCGACGAGCCGGTGAACACCGCCTGCAGGATGGCGCGGCGCCGGTGCAGCACCGCCCGCAGCGCGGCGATGCGCGGCTCGGCCTGGGCACCGTCGGCCAGGGTCTGCACCTCGTCGAGCAGCAGCAGCACCGGCTTGCCGGCGGCGGCGTGCAGGCGCTGCACCAGGCTGTCCAGGCGCAGTGCGGGGTCGGCCGGCAGGGCGCGGCGCTCGGGGGCGTCGGCCAGCTGCAGCTGCGCACCCAGCAGGCCCAGGCCCTTGACCGGTGTGCGGGCCAGCTTGCTGGCGCGGCCGGCGGGCACCCGGGCATCGTCCAGCGCCTCTTCCAGCGCATGGTTGATGGCCTCCAGCGGCGCGGCCTTCTGCAGCCACAGGTCGGCATACACCGGCAGCTTGCCGGCGGCGCGCGCGGCCGGTGCCAGGTCGTGGTCCAGGAACCAGGTCTTGCCCACCCGGCGCGGGGCGAACATGGCCAGCGGCCGGCCGGGCTGGGCATCGACCAGGGCCAGGCAGCTGGCGGCCAGGGCGGGGCGCTGCTGGGTGATCTGGTCGAAGGTGCCGGGTTTGTCGTGCTTTGTCGTCATGGCGGCAATTGTTGCATTCACGACAATCAACCACAACGCCGCCCGCGGGCCGGGCGGCGCGCGCCAGGCCCGCGGCGCTCAGGCCGCCGTCAGCCTGAAGCCGGCATAGCCCTGCTGCGCCACCTCGGCACATTTCTGCACATAGGCCGGGAAGCCGAACAGCGGCATGAACATGCGCGGCTTGCCCGGGATGTTGGCGCCCAGGTACCAGCTGTTGCAGTTCAGGTAGATGGTGCGGGCGGCCACGGTGTTGACATGGGCGATGTAGTCGGCCTCGGCCTCGGGCGTGGGGTCCAGGCTGCTGATGCCGCGCGCATCCAGGTCGGCGATGGCCTGGGCGATCCACTCGATCTGGTGCTCCATCGCCACGATCACGTTGGTGAAGGCCGAGGTGCTGCCCGGGCCCACCAGGTTGAACAGGTTGGGGAAGCCGCTGATGGCCATGCCCAGGTAGTTCAGCGGCCCGGCGCGCCAGTGGTCCTGGATGCGCACACCGCCACGCCCGCGCAGGTCCAGGCGCAGCACGGTGCCGGTCATGGCGTCGAAACCGGTGGCCAGCACCACCGCATCCAGCGGGTATTCCACGCCACCGCTCACCAGGCCGCCGGGCGTGAAGCGCTCGATGGGCTGCCGGGACACATCCACCAGCCGCACATTCGGCCGGTTGAAGCTGGCGTAGTAGCCGGTGTCCACACACAGGCGCTTGCAGCCGATGGGGTGGCTGGGGCACAGCAGCTCGGCGGTGGCGGGGTCCTTGACTGTCTGGCGGATCTTGCCGCGCACGAACTCGGCCGCCAGGTCGTTGGCCGCGGGGTTGACGATCAGGTCGCTGAAAGTGCCCAGCAGGCCGAAGCCACCGATGGCCCAGCGCTCCTCGAACATCTGCTGGCGCACCTCGGGCGTGACCGAGCCGGCGGTGATGCGGTTGGGTGGCAGCTCGCTGCCGAAGCCGCCCATCATCTGGCGGTTGCGGGCGCGGAAGCCGGGGTAGTCGGCCTTGATGCGGGCCTCCAGCGCGGGGTCCAGCGGGCCGTTGTGGGCCGGCACGGCATAGGTGGCGGTGCGCTGGAATACGCTGAGCTGCGACGCCTGTTCGGCGATGAGCGGGATGGCCTGCACACCCGACGAGCCGGTGCCCACCACGCCCACCCGCAGGCCGCTGAAATCCACCGCTTCGTCGGGCCAGCGCGCGGTGTGCAGCACCCGGCCCTGGAACGTGTCCAGGCCGGGAAAGTCGGGCTGGTTCGGCGTGGACAGCGGGCCGCAGCACAGGATGAGGTAGCGCGCCGACCAGGCCGGGCCGCCGTCCACCTGCGCCAGCCAGCGCTGGGCCGCCTCGTCCCACACCGCGCCGGTCAGCCGGGTGTTCAGGCGGATGCCGTCGCGCAGGCCGAAGCGGTCGGCCACATGGTTGGCATAGCGCAGCAGCTCGGGCTGGGGCGCGTAGCGCTCGCTCCAGTGCCAGTCCTGCTGCAGGGCGTCGTCGAAGCCGAAGGAATACTCCAGGCTCTGGATGTCGACCCGCGCCCCGGGGTAGCGGTTGTGGTACCAGGTGCCGCCCACGCCGGCAGCCGCCTCGATCACCTGGGCCCGCAGGCCCTGCTGGCGCGCCTTGTGCAGCATGTAGAGGCCGGAAAAACCGGCGCCGACGATCAGCAGGTCCACATTGGTGGCGGGGCGGGAGACAGGGGCGGACATGGGCAACCTTGGCGACGGAGGGCCGGCGTGCTGCCGGTGCCGCCGCAGCATAGCCAGCCCCGCCGGCCGGCCCTGTCGCCGGCGTGAAAACCCGCCGAGGGCGGGCCCGACCGTCCTCGAGAAACAGCGCCCTCGGCCGAGCGGGATGGCTGCGGGACCGTCCACCATCGTGGCGGTTAGGCCGAGGCCGTGGGGTCGTTCAGTGCCTGGCGGCAGTGCGCCGCCGGTGGATTGCAAGGCCGAGGCTGTGGGGCCGGGCGGGGCTTGGCATGCGAGGCGCGGAGGCCATCCCACGCACAGCGAACTGCCCCGCCGTGTGTTCGCGTGCCAAGCCTCGAACGGCCCCACGGCCTCGGCCTTGCCGCTGCGGTCGCGGCATGCAGACACCCGGCGCCGGCGGTTGCCATGCCGAAGACGAGCGCTGTTCCGTCGCGACTGCCGGCTACAGCCAAAAGCCCTGGGATGCTCACACCGCCAGCTTGGCCCCCTGGTGCAGCGCCTGCAGCAGTGCCTGGCGCTCCGGCGTCGGCCCGTCGGCCGAGGTGATCAGCGCATGCATGTCGGCGAACACCCAGCCCGCCATGCCGGCAGGCGGTGGCGCCAGCAGGCCCTCGATGGCGGCCAGGTCGCGGGCCGCGCCGTGGCAGGCCATCTGGTAGCCGCAGGCCATCAGCGCCAGCTGTTCGGTGGGGCTGAAGTCGTCGAGATCGGTGCGCAGCTCGGCCAGGGCCTTCTTCACGTCCTTGCGCACACCCGACGGCGCCAGCACCTGGCGCTGCACCGTGCGGCTGGCCTGTGAATCGACGCGGTGCAGCACGCCCGAATCCAGCCCGGCCTTCATGTGCAGGAACATGCAGCCCTGCAGCAGTCCGCTCTGCTTGCGCGCCTGCAGGTCGCCGAAGCTGGCCTGGCGCACACGCTCCATCAGCATGTTCATGGCCCGCCCGGCCATCACCGGGATGCCGGCCAGGCCGGGCGTGTCGTCGTGCTCCAGCATCAGCTGGCCGCAGGCGTCGCTGACCAGCACGATGTTGCAGTTCGACGCCAGCAGGGCCACCGTGCCCTGGTTGTCGTGCACGCCGCCGTCGACCAGGCGCACCCGCACGCCCTGCTCGTAGGCGGTGGGCAGGGCCAGCGGCGCAAACACGCCGGGCACGCTGGCCGACGCCGCCACCGCATGGGCCAGACCCATCTGCCACGACGCGCGCGGCTCGTACCAGGCCCATTCCAGCCGTGGCACGGCGTCAGCCGCCTCGTGCACCGTCCAGGGTGATTCGCCCATCCAGGTGGGCGTGAACTGCCAGCCATGGCCGGTGTTCAGCGTGGTGGCATTGATCACCAGCTCGGGGACCTTGTCGCGCCGCAGCCAGTTGTCCACCCCGGGGCTGAAGCCGGCCTGGCCGGCGCGTGGCACATGGCCGGCCGGCACGAAGGGCAGCTGGTGCATCCACAGCGCATCGTCCATGCCGTCGTCGGGCCCGACCAGGGGGGCGTAGAACCGTGCATGCAGGGCTTGCGCCGCCTGCTCGGGGTCCAGCAGGCCTCGCTGATCGTTGACCAGCACCCGCCAGGCCACCCGCGCGCGGCTGGGCTGGATCTGCGCCCGCAGGTCGGCGTCCACCGCCTGCCCCACATGCCGGATCAGGTCCTGCACCAGGGCGATGTAGTCCTCGCGCGCCAGCACCGGCTTGGCGCGCAGGGCCTTGCGCAGCACCAGCCAGTAGCAGGCGCCGACGATGCTGCCGCCCGACACGCAGGACAGCACCGACACATGGCGCAGCGCGTCCAGCTCGGCCAGCCGGGCCAGCACGCCCAGGTGGTAGAACGCCGCCCGGAAGCCGCCGCCCGACAGCGCCAGCCCCACGCGGCCCATCACCGCGCCCAGCGTGGCGGCGCTGCTGCCGGGCACCAGCAGGTCGAAGAAGGCGCGCACCGCCGGGTCCTGCAGCGGCGCGGCATGCAGCAGGCGCGCCAGATGCGCCAGCTGGCGCACCGTGGTCTCCATCTCCCAGGGCTGGGGCTGGAACTGCGCGGCCGCGCGGATGCAGGCCGTGGCCTCGGCCACCCGGCCCAGGCCGAACAGCGCCTCGGCCCGGCTGGCGGCATTCCACCAGCGGTTGCCGGTGGGCACGATATCGGCCGCCGGCAGCCCGTCGACGATGCGCTGCCACAGCGCCTGGCTGTGCTGCAGCCGCTGCGGCGTGTTGTCGCCCAGGGCCGCCAGCACCCGCTCCAGGAAGGCCGCGTTGACCTGGCAATAGGCGTCGTCGCCCAGGCCGGCGCTGGCGCCGCGGGTGTAGAAGGCCGCGGCGCGCTGCAGGTCCTTCAGCTGCCCCAGGTCCTGCCAGCGCCGCTTGCAGATGCCACCGGCCACGCCCAGCACCTCGGGGTCGGTCAGCGCCGGGTCGTCCAGCCGGCCGAAGCGCCGCGCCAGCAGGCGCAGCGCCTCGTCATGGCGCCAGGCGGCCGAATGCTCGGGGTCCTTGCTGGTGAACACCACCTCGCGCACGGCCAGCCTGTCCTGCTGCTCACGTGGCGCCTCGTCCAGGCCGGGCACGGCGTCGGGCTGCAGCCGGGCGTGGGCCAGCACCTGGCGCGCCATCGCCACGTCGCCCGCGGCCACGCAGCGCTTGAGCAGAGCCTCCAGGTCGTCCAGGGGCAACTGCTGCCCGGCCAGGAACAGGCGCGCGGCGCGCTGGTGCGGCCGGTCGTGTGGCAGGTCGTGCGGCATGGGGGCCTTCGTCGCGGATGGTGGGCGGCAGCATAGGCGCGTGGCCGCCGCCGTCAACCACAGGGCGATGGGCTCAGCGCATGCCGATGCGCACGTCGCCGAACAGCTTGCCCATGCCCTGCGGCTGGCTGCGCCAGTACTGCCGGGGCGCCTGCACCTGGGCGCCCAGGGCGGCGGCGGCATGCCAGGGCCAGCGCGGGTTGTAGAGCATGGCGCGGGCCACCGCCACCGCATCGGCCTGGCCGCCGGCCACGATGGCCTCGGCCTGCTGCGGCTCGGTGATCAGGCCCACCGCCAGCGTGGGCAGGCCGGTCTCGCGCTTGATGGCCTCGGCCAGGTGCACCTGGTAGCCGGGGCCGACGGGGATCTGCTGGCGCGGTGACACACCGCCCGAGCTGACGTGCACGAAGTCGGCACCACGGCGCTTCAGCGCCTGGCTGAAGGCCACGCTCTGGGCCAGGTCCCAGCCACCGTCCACCCAGTCGGTGGCCGACAGGCGCACCCCCACGGCCACGCTGGCCGGCACGGCGGCACGCACCGCGTCGAACACCACCAAGGGGAAGCGCATGCGCTGCTCGGCGCTGCCGCCCCAGCCGTCCTGGCGCTGGTTGGCGATGGGCGACAGGAACTGGTGCAGCAGGTAGCCATGCGCCGCATGCAGCTCGATGGCCTGGAAGCCCAGGCGCACGGCGCGCCGGGCCGCGGCCACGAACTCGTCCTGCACCTGCTGCAGGCCGGCCGCATCCAGCGCCTGCGGTGCGGCTTCGCCCGCCGCATGGGGCAGGGCGGACGGGGCCAGCGCTGTCCAGCCACCCTGGTCCGGCGGGATCAGCTGGCCACCGTCCCAGGGCGCATGGCTGCTGGCCTTGCGCCCGGCATGGCCCAGCTGGATGGCCAGCGGCATGGCCGACTGGGCGCGCACGGCCTGCAGCACCCGCGCCAGCGCAGCCTCGTTGGCATCGTCGTACAGGCCCAGGCAGCCGGGGGTGATGCGGCCGGCGGCACTCACCGCCGTGGCCTCAACGATCAGCAGGCCGGCGCCGCTCAGCGCCAGCTGGCCCAGGTGGATCAGGTGCCAGTCGGTGGCATTGCCCTCGACCGCGCTGTACTGGCACATGGGTGCGATGACGATGCGGTTGGGCAGGGTCAGCGGGCCCAGGGCGAGGGGGGTGAAGAGTTGGCTCATGGCCGCAGTCTGCCTGCGCTGCCCAATCCGGGCTGTCGCCTGGCTGTCGATGCAGCGCGGTTCAGCGGGTGGTGACCAGGCGCATCACGGGCCAGTAGCCGGGCTGCACCTCCATGCGGGCGGTGGTGCCGGCCGCCTGCAGCAGAGCATGGGCCCGGGGCAGCTGCCAGCAGGGCAGCTGGGTGAACAGATGGTGCTCGCTGTGGAAGTTGACCCAGTAGGGCGCGATCAGCGCCCGCTCCAGCCAAGACGCACGCGTGGTGCGGGCCTGGCGCAGCGGGTCGGGCTGGTCCACCGGCACCAGGGCATGCTCGGCGATGTTGCGCAGCCGGGTGACCAGGGGCAGCCAGGTGGCCATCGGCAAGGCCCACAGCGCCAGCCACAACCACCACCAGCCGGCGGCGGCGAAGACTGCAAACCCCAGGGCATTGGCGAGCACGAAGCGCAGGTCGCGGCCGGCGAAGGCGCTGGCGCCATCACCACCGGCGGCCTGCCTGCTGCGCTGCCACAGCGGCTGGATGCGCTGCTTGAAGAAGGTCTGGCCGCTGAGGTCGCGCAGCATCTTGCGCCGCAGCGACGCGCGGCTGACCGGGAAGGGCGCCGACAGCACCAGGTCGGGGTCTTCGGCCTGCTGCACATAGCGGTGGTGCTGCAGGTGGTAGGGGCGGTAGGCCTTCAGCGTGGGGGCGCAAAGCCAGTGGCCCACCCAGTCGTTGACGGCGCGGTTGGGGTGCAGCAGGCCATGGGCGGCGTCGTGCATCAGGATGGCCAGGCCCAGCTGGCGTGTGCCGACCACCAGCACGCACAGCGGGATCAGCCACGGCCAGCGTGCCCCGACCAGCATGGCCAGGCCGATCACGCCCCAGGCATGGGCCACCAGCCACAGGCCGCGCCAGGACGAGCGGGCGCTGAGGCGGCGCCACTGGTCGGGCGTGAAATGGTCTTCGGGGCGGGCGCGGGGGGCAACGGCCATGGTGGGCGGATTGTGGCGGTGGGCGGCCGGCCAGGGCGTCGCCCAGTTGACGGCTGCGGGTGGCGACAATCGTGGCATGCACGCTCTCGACACCCTGGACACCCCCGCCGCCCTGCTGGACACCAAGCGCCTGCAGCACAACCTGCAGCGCATGCAGGCACACATCAGCGCGCTGGGCGTGGCCTTGCGACCGCACATCAAGACCAGCAAGTGCCTGAACGTGGTGCAGCGCCAGCTGGCGCTGGGCGCGCAGGGCGTCACCGTGTCCACGCTGAAAGAGGCGCAGCAGTGCCTGGACAGCGGCATCACCGACATCACCTACGCCGTGGGCATCGCCCCGGCCAAGCTGCCGCAGGTGCTGGCGCTGCGCCGCCGCGGTGCGGCGCTGACCATCCTCACCGACAACCTGGCCAGTGCGGCCGCCATCGGTGACTTCTGCCGCGCCCAGGGCGAGGCCATCCCGGTGCTGATCGAGATCGACACCGACCAGCACCGCTCGGGCGTGGCGCCCGAATCCGGCCTGCTGCTGGACCTGGGCCGCGCCCTGCATGGCAACGGTGCACGGCTGGCCGGTGTGCTCACCCACGCCGGCGCCAGCTACCAGTGCAGCACCCCCGCCGCGCTGCAGGCCATGGCCGAGCAGGAGCGGGCCGGCTGCGTGCGCGCGGCCCAGCGCCTGCGCGACGCCGGCCTGCCCTGCCCGGTGGTGAGCGTGGGCTCCACGCCCACGGCGCTGTCGGCCACCCGGCTGGACGGCGTGACCGAGGTGCGTGCCGGCGTCTATGCCTTCATGGACCTGGTGATGGCCAATGTGGGCGTGTGCCGGCCCGACGAGATCGCCCTGAGCGTGCTGGCCACGGTGATCGGCCACCAGGCCGAGAAGGGCTGGGCCCTGGTCGACGCCGGCTGGATGGCGATGAGCCGCGACCGCGGCACGCAGGCCCAGGCCATCGACTACGGCTACGGCCAGGTCTGTGGCCTGGACGGCCGGCCCATGCACGGCTGGTTGATGACCGGCGCCAACCAGGAGCATGGCATCGTGGCCTTTGATGCCCGGCAGCCCGGTGCCAGCAGCCAGGCGCCGGCGGACATCACCGCGGCCCTGCCGGTGGGCACACGCCTGCGCATCCTGCCCAACCACGCCTGCGCCACCGCCGCCCAGTTCGGCGGCTACCACGCGCTGCTGGCCGACGGCACGCTGGCCGACTGGCCACGCTGGAACCACTGGTAGGCACATCCAACAGCGGCCCCGGCGCGTAAGACCGGGCATGGCTATTCCACCCCCCCTGCGCCGCCCCTGGCTGGCGGCCCTGCTGCTGGCCCTGGCCGGCCATGCAGCCGCCCACGACACCTGGTTCGCCCCCTTGCCACCCGGCCCGCAGGGCGAGCCGCTGCTGGCCCTGGGCACCGGCGAGCGCTTTCCGCAGCAGCAGACACCGCTGGACAAGGACCTGGTGCAGGCCAGCGGCTGCCAGGCCCCGGGCGCCGCCGCGCCGCAGGCCGGCGCGCCCCTGCGCTGGGTGGCCTACCGCCCCGAGGCGGTGGTGCTGCGCCCAGATGCGCCCACCAGCGCCGGCACGCGCCTGAGCTGCTGGCTGCAGGCCCGGCCGCTGGCCATCGATCTGGACGACGCCACGGTGGACCTCTACCTGGACGAGATCCGCGCCGTGCCTGCGGTGCGGGCGCACTGGGCCGCGCAACGCGCCCGCGGCGTGCGCTGGCAGGAGCAGTACACCAAGCACGCCCGCATCGAGCTGGCGGGCGCCGTGCCGGGCGCGGCTGGGCAGGCCGGCCAGGCCGGTGGCGCCCCGGCGCTGGACCTGCAGGCCGACATGCCCGCGGCCCCGCTGCGCGCCGGCGATCTGCTGCGGGTGCAGCTGCTGCGCGACGGCCGGCCGCTGGCCGGCCTGCCGCTGGTGCTGCGCAACGACCTGAGCCCGCTGGCCCTGTGGCAGCACAGCGACGACCAGGGCTGGGTCAGCCTGCGCCTGCCGCTGGCCGCCCGCTGGCTGCTGAGCGCGGTGGACCTGCGCCCGTCCGACACCCAGGCCGACGCCTGGGACAGCCACTTCGTCAGCCTGTCGATCGAGACCCTGGCCCGGCGTTGAACGGTGCCGTGCGCCGCAGCACACCTGCGGCCACGCCCAGGGCCAGCAGCACGAGCAGCGCGCTGCCCGGCTCGGGCACGCTGGCCTGGGGCGCGGCGGCGGGGTCCAGCCAATCGCTGCGGCCGCGGCCGTCACCCAGCGCCGTCCAGCTGGCGCCCCCCATGCTCACGATCTGCAGATAGCGGCCGGTGGCGGCCTCGAAGCTGAGGGCGAACAGGTCGCCGCCCTGGGTGTAGCCGCTGCGGCTGGCCACAGGCGTGAGGCTGTTGTAGAGATGGCCGATGGGCGTGTCCGACAGGTAGACCCGCTGGGTGGTGGTGTTGAAGGGCCAGACATCGATGGTCAGCCGCACCTCGCTCAGGGTCTGCAGGCTGCCCATGTCGGCCTGCACCCAGGCCCAGCCATAACCGCCCGAGTTCCAGTGCCCGCCGTTGAACACCGATTGCGCGGTTTCAGCGCCCCAGGTGCTGCTGGCCGAATAGGCGCCAGCGCCCAAGTCGGCCGCATGCGGCGAGATCACCGGGCCGGCCACCGCCGCCGTGGCGGCCAACAGGGCGCCGGCCAGTGCCAGGCGGGCCGTGCGCACTGCAAATGGGATGGTCATGGGCAGGCGCCGAAGTGGGGATGGCGCAGTGTCCTGGCCGGCCCGCCCGGCCATGCGGCACAAGCGCACACCGGCAGGACGGCAAACGGCCCCTGCCGGTGGGCAGGGGCCGGGGCTGTGCGATCCGCCGCGGTTCAGGCGGCGGGCCGCAGGCTCACAGCACGGGCAAGGGCACGGCGCTCTCGCTGGTCGGCGCATCGGCCGGGTTCAGCAGCAGCGGCGCAGCCGCCACGCCCGCCTGCCCGCTGGCGATCAGCGCGCTGGTGAACTCGGTGTAGGCGCGCACCGAGGCGGTGGCGCTGTCGGGCACGGTGTTGGCGGGCTCGGGCGGCAGGGGGGCCGGGTCCGACCCACCGCCGCAGGCGCTCAACAAGGCCGCGGTGGCCGCCGTCGCGGCCGCGAGGCACAGGCGCAGGGTGGTGTTCATGGCTGGGTCTCCTGGCGCTGCATCACTTGCTGCCCGGCAGCGGCGTGTTCAGGTAGGGGAAGCCGGGCAGCAGGGGCACCACTGCCTGGTCCACCGCATCGTGCAGGGCGAATGCGGTGTTGCCCAGCGGCACCTTGCCGGGGTTGCAGTCGGCGCCGAAGCCCAGGGCGTTGTTGTTGCCGTTGGCCACGCACAGCCCGCCCATCACCGCCACCAGCGAGATGTCCACCACGTCGTCCTTGGGCCGGCGGCCGTTGGGGTAGCCGGCGTTGTCGTTGCCACCGGCCAGGATGTTGCCGACGATGCCCAGGCGGTTCTGCTGCGCAAACGCCACCGGCGGGATGGCGGTGTTCAGCCGCAGCATCTCGGCGCCCACCACGTTCTTGGGCTTGTTCACGCCGGCAATGCCGGTGAGGAAGGTGGTGACCAGATCGTTGCGCGGGAAGTTGGTGGGCGCGATGCCGGGCAGGCCCAGCGCGATCTCCAGCAGCGCGGGCAGGGTGGGGTTGGTCACGTAGTCGATGAACTGGCCGTCGCCCGCGGGGGCGGCGCCGTTGAACTTGTCCTTGTCCTTCAGGCCGATCACCACCTCGTTGACCAGGGGCATGCCCAGGCGCGACACCTGCACCCAGGCGCCGCCGGCCTTCTCCGAGGTCTGGTGGCCCGAGGGCGACTGCGGGTTCAGCAGGCGCGCCTGGCGCAGGCTGGCGGTGGTCCAGCCACCGATCACGTCGTCGCCATTCGTCAGGCAGCTCTTGTGCACCTCCAGCGCCAGCGTGGTCACGTTCTTGTCGCCGATGGTGTTGGGCACGGCGCCGATCAGGGCCGGGTTGGTGATCACGCTCACCGGGGCATTCACCAGGTCGAAGATGGTGCCCAGGTTGACGGCAAACCCGTCCTGGCGCTGGCCCACGAACACCTTGGCCGGCATGGCACAGCCCGGCAGGTTGACGGTGTGGATGTGCTTGGCGGCGTAGCCGGCGTAGTCGGGGATGGTCTTGGTGCCGATGTTGTCCACCGGCTTGTCGAACACTGTGCCCCCGCCCACGGCATTGGTGGCGGCGGTGGCGCCGCCGCTGCGGCGGTCACCCCGCACCACGGTGAGGCTGAACTTCTCGGCCACATTCAGGTTGCCGTCGCGCACATTGGCCACCTGGCCGGCCTGGGTCAGCGGAATGGCCACGTTCTTGCCGCCGATGGGCAGGGTGACGCCGGCACCGCCGTTGGCCAGGGTGTTGGTGAAGCGGAACTGGAAGCTCAGGTCTTCCTTGGCGTCGCCGTTGTTGTCGACATGGATCTCGTACAGCGCGTTCGGATCCATGGTGAAGTAGTTGGGGCCGCCATAGGCGTCCTGCAGCGGCTGGTAGTTGGCGATCAGGGTGACGTAGTCGCTGCGGCCGGGCTCGTAGCTGCGGAACATGTAGAAGTCGGTGCCGTCCACCTTGGGCGCGGTGGTGATGAACGGCGCCTCGCGGTGGCTGGCGGCGCCGGTGGGGCCGGCGGCGGCCAGCAGCAGGGCGGCCAGCAGCGGCGTCAGGGCCAGGGAAGGCTTGGTCATGGAATCTCCTCGGTGGGACGGTTGGGGGGCGGGAGCAGTGGCATACGCGGCCCGGCGGCCACTGGATGCAAACCGGCATGCCGGGCGGCCGTGCACCGGCGCACCGCCCCCTGGGGTCGGGGGGATGGGCCGCGGCAGCGCATCCAGCGCCGGTAGCAGCGCGTACCCTCTAGTTTGCAACCGGAGACCCTCCATGCCCCCACTGCTCCCGCTGGTCCGCAGGCTGCGCGCCGCCACCCTGGTCTGCCTGCCACTGCTGACCCTGGCCCCGGCGGCTCAGGCCGGCCCGCTGGTGTTTGCGCCCTTCTCGGGCAGTGGCAATGCCATCGTCTTCGACCCCGGCACCGGCGGCGGTGGCTGGGCGGGCAGCATCGAGCAGTTCCCCGAGCCCGGCCTGGCCGCACCCCTGCAGCTGGTGAGCCTGGTGCTGTTCAACATCGACCCGCTGACACAGCAGCTGAGCGGCCAGTTCAGCTTCACCCGCAGCAACGACCTGGGCGCCACGCTGTTCGGTGTGGTGACCGGCAGCAGCGCCGATGCCGATGTCTTCGGCCAGGGCGGGCAGATCGCGCTGGACTACAGCATCCAGGGTGGCACCGGCGATTTCATCGGCGCCAGCGGCTACGGGCTCTCGTTCCTGCAGTTCGACCCGGCCGGCGTGCCCGACAACTACAGCGAGAGTGGCCTGCTGGTGTTCGAGACCGCACTGGCCGTGCCCGAGCCCGGCAGCCTGCCGCTGGTGGCCGGCGCGCTGCTGGCGCTGGGCCTGCTGCGCCGCAGCCCGCGGCGCTGAGCAGCCGGGGCAGCCCGGCAGCCCATCGTCGAAAACGACGATGGGCGCACTGTGCGGCCCTGCTTAGGATGGCCGGCTGATCCATTCTTCTGCCGAAAGCCCGCGCCATGACCGCTCCTGCCGTGTTGATCGAACGCCTGCCCGACCATGTCACCCTGGTGACCATCAACCGGCCCGAGGCGCGCAATGCCGTCAACGGTGACGTGGCCAGCGGGCTGGACGCCGCCATCACCCAGACCGAGGCCGACCCCGACTGCTGGGTGGTGATCCTCACCGGCGTGGGCAACGACGCCTTCAGCGCCGGCGCCGACCTGAAGGCGGTGTCGGGTGGCAACGGCCATCTGCTGCGCACCGAGCGCGGTGGTTTTGCCGGCTTTGTGCATGCCCCGCGCACCAAGCCCTGGATCGCCGCCATCAACGGCCCGGCCCTGGCCGGTGGCTGCGAACTGGCCCTGGCCTGTGACCTGCGGGTGGCCGTGCCCCAGGCGCGCTTCGGCCTGCCCGAGGTGAAGCGGGGCCTGATCGCCTCCGCCGGTGGCCTGTACCGGCTGCCACGTGCGCTGCCGCAGGCGGTGGCGCTGGAGATGATTCTCACCGGCGACCCGATCCCGGCCGAGCGCGCGCACGCGCTGGGCATGGTCAATGCGCTGGCCGAGCGTGACGGCCTGATCGCCGCCGCCCAGGCCCTGGCCGCCCGCATCACCGTCAACGCCCCGGTGTCGGTGCGCCACAGCCTGGGCGTGGCGCGCCAGGCGCTGGACCTGAGCGACACCGAGCTGATGGCAGCATCGGCCACCGCCCAGGCGCAGAACATGACCAGCGAGGACTTCAAGGAAGGCCCGCTGGCCTTCATCGAGAAGCGCGCGCCCCGCTGGGTGGGCCGGTGAGCGCCATGGACCGCCAGCCGGTGCTGGTGGGGGTGGGCCAGATCACCCAGCGGGAGCCCGACCCACGCGCGGCCATGGGCCCCGTCGACCTGATGGCCGCCGCCGCCCGCGCCGCGGCCGACGACAGTGGCGCCGGTGCGGCCCTGGTGGCCGCGCTGGACCAGCTGACGGTGATCCGCATGTTCTCGGACACCGGCTTCCGCTTCGTCAGCCCCTTCGGGCGTTATGCCAACCCGCCGCGCAGCGTGGCGCAGCGCATCGGTGCCCACGCCGTGCGCCAGCATGTCTACACCTGGCCCGGCGGCAACATGCCGCAGTACTGCCTGAACCGGCTGGGCGAGGCCATCACCCGCGGTGAGGTGGATGCCGCCCTGGTGGTGGGCGCCGAGGCCCTGGCCACGCAGAAAGGCGCGCAGCGCGCCGGCGTGGCACTCGACTGGAACGAGGACCCGGGTGGCAGCTTCGCATCCTGGGGCGTGGAACGGCGCGGCTGGTCGGACCTGGAAGACCGCCACGGCGCGCGGGCGGCCATCACCATGTACCCGATGTTCGAGCACGCCATCCGCGGCCGGCTGGGCCGCAGCGTGGCCGAGCACCAGGCCGCCATGGGCACGCTGCTGGCGCGCTTTGCGGCGGTGGCCGCAGCCAACCCGCTGGCCGACCGGCGCGCCGGCTACAGCGCCGAACAGATCATCACCCCGGCGGCCGACAACAAGACCATCGCCCACCCCTACACCCGGCTGATGAGCGCCAATGCCTACATCGACCAGGGCGCGGCCTTCATCGTCACCAGCGTGGCCAAGGCCAAGGCGCTGGGCATCGCACCAGACCGCTGGGTCTACCTGCACGGCTGTGCCGATGCCCACGACCACTGGCATGTGACCGAGCGGCGTGATCTGCATTCCTCCCCGGCCATGCAGCGGGTGTTTGCACAAGCCTTCGAGATGGCCGGCTGCAGCCTGGCCGACATCGGCGTGCTCGACATCTACAGCTGCTTTGCCAGCGCGGTGGAAGTGGCCTGCGACGCCCTGGGCCTGGCGCAGGACGATGCACGCGGCCTCACCGTCACCGGTGGCCTGCCGTACTTCGGCGGGCCGGGCAACAACTACGTGACCCACAGCATCGCCGAGATGGTGCAGCGGGTGCGTGCCAAGCCGGGCATCAAGGGCCTGGTGACGGCCAACGGCAACTACCTGACCAAGCACTCGGCCGGCATCTACAGCACCGAAGCCCCGGCGCGGCCGTTCGCCCCGGCCGACCCCGCGCTGCTGCAGGCCGCGCTGGACCGCGACATCCCCAAGCCGCCGCTGGCCGAGCTGGCCGAGGGCGCCGCCAACGTGGAGAGCTACACCGTCACCCACGACGGCAAGGGCCCCAACGGTGCGGTGGTGATCGCCCGGCTGGACGACGGCACCCGCTTCATCGCCAACACCGCGGCCGACCCGGCGCTGTGGGCGGCGATGCAGACCGAGGATTTCCTGGGCCGGCGCGGGCGGGTGCAGAACGACGGGCGGGTGAACCGGTTCGCACCGGGGTGATGGCGTGCCTGTGCTGAGGGCTGCCGCGCACCCATGGGCCGCAGCCTGAGGCGGCACCCGGCGCGGCGCGCTGCCTTCGTGGCCGGTGCGCGCGCCGTGGCACCCAGCCTGCCGGCCATGGCGGTGTGGGGCGTGGTCACCGGCGTGGCCATGGTGAAGCTGGGCCTGGCGCTGGCGCCCGCACTGGGCATGACCTTCCTCGTCTATTCCGGCACCTCGCAGCTCACCGTGCTGCCGCTGATGGCCGGCTCCACCGCGGTGCTGACCATGGTGCTGGCCGCGGCGCTGGCCGGGCTGCGCTTCGTGGTCTACAGCGCGGTGCTGTCGCGCCACCTGTCGCGTGTGCCGCTGCCGCTGCGCCTGGGCACCGCCTTCCTCACCATCGACGGGCCGCTGGCCGTGCTGACACAGGCCCAGGCCCGCGGGCCGCTGGTGCAGCGCGTGGCACTGTTGAACGGCGCCAACCTGCTGACGGCGCTGGTGTGGTGCAGCAGCTCGCTGCTGGGTATCGCGCTGGCCGCACTGCTGCCGCTGGGCGCCGAACTCGGCTACCTGGCGGTGCTGGCCTTGCTGGCCTTCACCGTGCCGATGCTGGTGGGCCGGCCGGCCTGGGCCGCCGCGGCCGCCAGCATCACGGTCACGCTGCTGGGCGCGCACTGGCCGCACAAGCTGGGCACCTTTGCCGCGGTGCTGGCCGGCGTGGCCGCCGCACTGTGGGCCTGCAGCCGGCCCACGCGGGCGGATTGACGCCGTGCACTACAGCCCGCTGGAACTGTGGCTGCTGATCGCCCTGCTGGCGCTGCTGACGCTGGCGGCGCGCAGCGTCTTCGTGCTGCTGCCGCGGCGCTGGCAGCCACGCGGCAGGATGGAGCAGGCGCTGCGCTATGCCCCGCTGGCGGCGCTGCTGGCCATCACCGCGCCCGAGGTGGCGCTGCAGCTGCCCCAGGCGCTGCAGCAGGGCACGCCGATCTGGGCCGTCGCCACCGATGCGCGGCTGGTGTCGGCGCTGGTGCTGGTGGTGGTGATCCGGTTGACGCGGCACACGCTGCTGGGCCTGGTGGCCGGCATCGCCAGCTTCTTGCTGCTGGGACTGTTGGGACCTTGACCGCCGCCCATCCGGGTTTGACACCACGGCTAAAACCGCGACGATCAATCTTCTGTAAAATCAAAGAGAGCCCGCACAAGCACTGATCAGCACGCTGCCGGCGCTGGCCCACGGTGGGACGCTTCTGGCCGGCCGACATCGCCGCGCTGCCACGCACCGAAGGCCGCACCGGGGGCGCCCCTGGGTCTCCTGCCTTGGATCAGACAGGGCTTTCTGGTACACCTGGGTCTCTGCAGACCGGCCATGCACCGGCGCATGGCGTGCGCGGTCCAGCGCTTCGGCGCCTGCTGCCGAGGCGGCGGCACCGCATGTCAGCACCACAAGGAGACCCGCCATGACCTCCCGTTTCCTGGCCGCGTTGCGCGCCCTGTTGCCGGCCCCGGCTCTTGCCATTGCGCTGGCCCTGGCCCTGCCGGGCGCACCGGTGTCGGCCAACACCTTGACGCAGAACGTGTCCTGGACCATCGACCGTGCCGGAACCACCGCCAAGCACCGCATCGTGGCCTACGGTGATTCGATCTACGCCGGCTACCGGGGCTCCACCCTCAACGCGGCGAAGTACGCGGCACCCACCGTGGACGCGGAATACCTCTCGGCGCTGTGGAACGCCGACATCGAGAGCGTGCGGCGGGCCAAGTCCGGTGCCGTGGCCTCGGACATCTACAACAACAAGATCGTGGCCGAGCGCTCGTACATGCAGGCCGCATCCACGCGCGTGGTCACGTTCGAGATGTGCGGCAACGACGGCCTGCAGGCACGCTCGGCCTTCAAGAGCCAGAGTGGCACCTGCAACTACGCCGGGCTGGAGACGGCGGTGAACAACTGCAAGACCTATGTCGCCGCGGCGATGGACTACATCAACGCCAACGCCTACGCCGGCACCAAGCTGAAGATCATCACCAACCTGTACTACCCCGGCTACGCGGCCGACAACGTGCAGAGCAGCTGCCGCGACGCCACCAGCGGCGCCACCGTGAACGTGCAGAACACGCTGCTGCCCCGGATCGCGAAGATGAACTACTGGATGTGCGAATACGCGCGCCAGAAGGGCTTCCGCTGCGCCGACAGCTTTGCGCAGTACATGGGGGCCGACTACGACCGCAATGGCGACGGGCTGGCCGATTCCGACGGCCTGCGCTATGGGGCGGGCGAGAGCGAGGCCAGCTACGTGACGCGCATCACGTCCACGCTGCGCGCGACCATCCGCGACGCCAACGCCCACTTGGTCACGGCCAGCAGCAGCTACGACTACATCCAGTCCGACGACACCCACCCCACCTACACCGGTGGCACGGTCACGGCAGGCCTGTTCGGCGGCACCACCGGTTCGGGCGCACCGCGGTACACCACGTTCAGCGGCGGCAAGAGCCCGATCTGGAACCAGCTCGGCCACGAACGCATGGGCTGGGCCCTGTCGGTGTCCAACCCGGCGGCACCTTGAACCCGGCCTGGGGCGATGCGCGTTCCACGCAGCGGATCAAGGCCTTGGGCCCTGTCGTGGGTCCACACCGTGCTCGCGCTGGCGGTGGGCGTGGGCCTGCCGCTGCTGTGGCTGTGGTTCACGCCGCCGGCGGCACCGGACACCCAGGTGCTGGCGCAGGCGGGTGCCAGTGCCGTCCAGCCCCAGGCACAGACACCGCCCGGCGGCCCACACATCGCCGCGGCGCCAGCGCCGGCCCTGCCCCCGCCCCCTCCGGCCCGGGCCGGTGCCACGGCGCAGCCGCCCGGCCTGCAGATCTCCCGCCTGCGTGACCCGAACGGCGACCAGTCGCCCGACATCAGCGACTTCGTCAACGCGGGCGAAACACCGACCATGGCCGAGGTGATCGCCCGGCTGCAGGCCGCCGGCGTGCGCAGCGGGCTCGGTGCGTTCAACCCGCCGGGCACACGCCCGCCCCTGGTGGGCGTGGCCGTCGGTGCCGAAGTGGTCTTGCCGCCGGGTTATGTGCGCCACCACCAGTTCACCGACGACGGCCAGCGCATCGAGCCCATCCTGATGTTCTCGCCCGACCATCCGCAGGTTGCGGCCAATGCGCTGCCGCAAGACCTGGTGGTGCCGCCGGCCCTGGTGCCGCCCGGCCTGCCCATCCGCCAGATCGTCGTGCCACCGGCGGTCGACAGCGGCACCGACGCCAGGAAATAAGGGCTCTGGACCCCCGCCCCATCCGCTGGCAGGGCCGCCACGCCGGCACCGTCGCTGCCTGGGCCGGTGTGCTGGGCAGCGGCCTGCTGCTGTGGCTGTATGCACGCGGCGGCACCGCCTGGGTGCTGGGCTTCGTCGCGCTGCTGCCCTGGTTGCGCACGCTGGATGCCAGCCCCACGGCCGGGCGCACGCTGGGCCTGGCCTGGCTGATGTCGGTGGCCGCCACCGCCGCCATGTTCAGCTGGTTCGGGCTGGCGATGGGCCGCTATGCGCAAGTCGACGAAGCCCTGGGCCTGGGAGTGCTGCTGCTGCTGGCGCCGCTGTTCCAGCCGCAGGTTCTGGCATTTGCGCTGGTGCGCCACGCCGTGCGGCGCCGCCACGGCGTGGTGCTTGGCGCGCTGGCGGGCGGCGCGGCCTGGGTGGCCACCGAATGGGCCTGGCCCAAGCTGCTGGGCGACACGCTGGGCCACGGGCTGTACCCGTCGGCGCTGCTGCGCCAGGCCGCCGACCTGGGCGGGGCCGCGGGCCTGACGCTGCTGCTGCTGCTGGCCAACGAGGCCGTGGGCGCCGCCTGGGCAGGGCGCGCGCACGGCGCACGTGCCATCGCCCGGCCCCTGGCCCTGGCCGCGCTGGTGCCGCTGCTACTGGCCGGCTACGGCCTGGTGGCCTTTGCCAGGGTCCCGCAGGCGCCGCTGGCCGCGGCCGAGACGCTGCGCATGGGGCTGGTGCAGTCCAACATCGTCGACTACGAGCGCCTGCGGCGCGAACGTGGCGCAGGCGAGGTGGTGCGCGAGGTGCTGGATGTGCACGCCGCCATGAGCCACGACGCGGTGGTGCGCCAGAAGGTGCAGGCCCTGCTCTGGTCCGAGACCGTCTACCCCACCACCTTCGGCCAGCCCAAGAGCGACGCCGGCGCCGAGTTCGACCGCGAGATCCTCGGCATGGTGGAGGCCGCCGGCGTGCCCCTGGTCTTCGGCACCTACGACCGCGACGCTGCCGGCGAGTACAACGCGGCCGCCTTCGTCGCACCGGGCACGGGGCTGCTGGGCTTCTACCGCAAGACAAGGCTGTTCCCCGTCAGCGAGGCTGTGCCGGCCTGGCTGGACGGGCCGCTGCTGCGCGGCTGGCTGCCGTCGGCCGGCAGCTGGCGCGCGGGCGACGGCGCGCGCATCCTGCCTCTGCGGCTGGCCGATGGCCGCGAGGTGCCGGTGCTGCCGCTGATCTGCCTGGACGACGTGGACACCGGCCTGGCCATCGACGGTGCGCGCCTGGGTGCCCTGGTCATCCTCACCATGTCCAACGACGCCTGGTTCAGCGCACACCCGCAGGGCGCGCAGCTGCACCACGCGGTGGCGGCCTTCCGCAGCATCGAGACCCGATTGCCGCAGTTCCGCGTCACCTCCAACGGCCACAGCGCGGTGATCGATGCACGTGGCGCGGTGCTGGCCGGCGGGCGGCTGGGCGAGCGCACGCTGGTGATCGGCGACCTGCCCGTGCGCGCGCCGCCGCGCAGCTTGATGGTGGCCTGGGGTGACTGGGTCGGCCGCGCCTGCGCGGTGGGGCTGCTGGCCCTGGGGCTGCGGGCCGGCTGGCGGGCCTGGCGCGCCTGGCGTGCGGGGCCCGGCGCGGCAGCGGCGGCCACCACGCACCCAGGCGCGGCAGCCTGGCCTGCCCGGGTGGCCCTGCTCACGCCCGCCGCGCGCTTGGTCGCCGGCGCCCTGCGGGTCTGCGCCTGCGGCGGCCTGCTGTGGCTGGCCGCCACGGTGCTGGCCGGCGAGGCGGCGCTGGCCTCCAGCACGCTGGCGCAGCTCCGCGCCTTCGCCGCGCTGGTGCTGGCGCCCGAAGCCGCGGCCCGTAGCCTGCTGTGGGCCAGCCGCGCCACGCTGCTGCTGCAAGGCGACCGGCTGGTGCTGCTGCGCGGCAGGCACCGCATCGAACTGGCGCTGTCCGAGCTGGCCGCACTGCGGGCCTGGCGTGTGCCGGCACCGGCGCCGGGGGTGTCGCTGCGGCTGGTGTCGGGCGGCACCTGGCCCTACGCGCTGGCGCGGGCCGATGCCCTCGCCCTGCAGGCGGCCGTGACGGCGGCCCGGGCGGGCGCTGGTGGGGCAGCCGCAGCACCCGTCTCGCCCGCCTGGGCCGCCCGCCATGCCCAGGCCTGGCTGGCACCCCGTGGCCACCGCCTGCTCCAGCATGCCCTGAGCAAGTTCGTGCTGTTGCCGTTCCTGCTGGCGGTGCCTGCCTTCCGCCTGCACCAGCACATCGCCTTCGGCGGCAGCTTCGGCGAGTACCAGATGTTCGGCATCGTGGCCTATGCCCAGGGCTTTGCGCTGTGGTGGGCCGCGTGGAGCATGGGCGTCATCCTGGTGGCCGCGCTGCTGCGCGCGCTGATCGAAGCCACCACACTGTTGGCGGTGCTGTGCTGCCCGGCGCGGGTGGCCACGCTGCGGCCCAGCCTGGAGCGCCTGGGCCTGGCGGCGCTGTACCTGGGCCTGCCGGCCTGGCTGGCGCTGCGCCTGGCCGGCAGCTGAGGCCTGCCGCCGCAGCTTCTCAGCCCAGCGCCGGCAGCACCGTGCCGCTGCACTGGCCGAAGCCGATGCGCCGCGCGCCGGGCCGCGCACAAGACCCGGCCAGGATCAGCGTGTCGCCGTCCTGCAGGAACGTGCGCTGCTCGCCGTTGTGCAGGGTGATGGGCTGCTTGCCACCAGCCGACAGCTCCAGCAGCGAACCGGCTTCGTCCCGCGTGGCGCCGCTCAGCGTGCCCGAGCCCAGCAAGTCACCCGGCTGCAGGTTGCAGCCGTTCACCGTGTGGTGGGCCACCAGCTGGGCCGGTGTCCAGTAGGCGGCCCTGGCCGCATTGCTGGACGACAGCCGCTGCGGTGCCAGCCCGGCCTCGCGCATGGCGGCGGTCTGCAGCAGCACGTCCACCTGGATGTCCAGCGCACCCTGGGCGCGGTTGGCCGCGCTGTCCAGGTAGGGCAGCGGCTGCGGGTCGCCCTCGGGCCGGCTGAAGGCGGCGCGGAACGGCGCCAGCGCCTCCAGCGTCACCACCCAGGGCGAGATGCTGCTGGCGAAGCTCTTCGCCAGGAAGGGGCCCAGCGGCTGGTATTCCCAGGCCTGCAGGTCCCGCGCCGACCAGTCGTTGAACAGCGTCACGCCGAACACCTGGTCGTCGGCCTGGGCCATGAGAATGGGCTCGCCCAGGGCATTGCCGGCGCCGATCAGGAAACCCAGCTCCAGCTCCAGGTCCAGCCGCTGGCTGGGCCCGAAGCCGGGGCTGTCGGCACCGGCCGCCGGCGCCGTCTGCCCACGCGGGCGGCGGATCGGCGTGCCACTGACCACCACCGAAGACGCCCGCCCGTGGTAGCCGATGGGCACCCACTTGTAGTTGGGCAGCAGCGGGTTGTCGGGCCGGAAGATCTTGCCCACCGCCGTGGCATGGTGGATGCCGATGTAGAAGTCGCTGTAGTCGCCGATGCGGCAGGGCAGGCCCAGCTCCAGCGCGGATTGCGCCACCAGGCAGGGCGCCAGCGCCGCCTGCTGGCCACCCACGGCCAGGGCCTGCGACAGCGCCTGGCGCAGCCTGCGCCGGGCCGCGCCGCCCAGGGCCATGAAGGCATTGAGGTCACCACCGGCCAGGGGCGCCAGCAGCGCCCGCACGTCGTCTGGCCAGCGGCCCTGCGCCGCCGCCAGGCGCAGGTCCAGCGCCTGGTCGCCGATGGCCACGGCGATGCGCCAGTCCTCGCCGCTGCCGGCGCGGCGCATGCGGCCGAAGGGCAGGTTCTGGACCGGGAAATCGGTGCCGTCGGCATTGGCCGATGTCACCCAGCTCTGCAGGGCCGGATCATGGGTGTGGTCGAGGGTGGTCATGCCGACAATCCATCCTTCAGCGCAGACCAGCAGTCTGCATAGTTGTTGTCCAGCGCGCCGCAGGCCAGCGCAAACGCGGTGGGCCTGAAACGCCAGCGGCTTTCGAACATGAAGGCCAGGGTGTGGTCCAGCTTGTGCGGTGCCAGCGTGGCGTGGCTGGCCTTGTGAAAGGCCTCGGCATCGGGGCCGTGCGGCACCATGCTGTTGTGCAGGCTCATGCCGCCGGGCTTGAAGCCCTCGGGCTTGGCGTCGTACTGGCCGTGCACCAGGCCCATGCACTCGCTCATCACATTGCGGTGGTACCAGGGCGGGCGGAAGGTGTCCTCGGCCACCATCCAGCGCGGCGGAAAGATCACGAAGTCGCAGTTGGCCGTGCCCGGTGTGTCGGTGGGGCTGGTCAGCACGGTGAAGATGCTGGGGTCGGGGTGGTCGAAGCTGATCGAGCCGATCACCATGAAACGCGCGGTGTCGTACTTCAGCGGCGCCAGGTTGCCATGCCAGGCCACCACGTCGAAGGGCGTGCGTGGCTGGG
Organism: Pseudomonadota bacterium; assembly: GCA_040386375.1. Lineage (GTDB taxonomy): Bacteria > Pseudomonadota > Gammaproteobacteria > Burkholderiales > Burkholderiaceae_C > Pseudaquabacterium. The sequence goes on along the minus strand of JAZKFQ010000026.1, from coordinate 134,373 downwards.
TGGTGTGCCACAGCCGGCCGCCGTCGCGCTTGATGATCTCGAAGCTGCAATCCTGCCGCGCGTCGTACGCGGCCACCGGCGCCAGGAAATCCCGTGCATTGGCCAGGCCGTTGCTGCCGATGGGGCCCAGTTCGGGCAGGCGGAAGGGCGCGCCGTGGTTCTCGCACACATAGGCCCGCGACGGGCCGCTCACCAGCACGCTGAAGGCGATGCCACGCGGCAGCAGGGCGATCTCGCCCGGTGCCACGTCGAGCACGCCCAGCTCGGTGACGATGGTCAGCGCGCCCTGCTGCGGCACCACCAGCATCTCGCTGTCGGCGTTGACCAGGGCACGCCGGTCCATCGAGCGGTTCATCAGCACCAGGTGGGCGGCCATGCCGGTCTGGGCCTCGGGGTCGCCGTTGACCAGCATGCTGCGCAGGCCGTCGACGAAGTCCAGCGGGGTGTCGGGGATGTTGATCGGGTGCCAGCGCAGCGGGTCGGGCGGCGCGCTTTCACCGGCGGCCGCGCCGCTCTTCCAGTGCGGCTGGTCATAGGGCTGGTAGCGACCCGTCACCACCGAGGGCTGGCGCCGGTAGACCCAGGTGCGCTGGTTGGCATGGCGGGGCGCGGTGAAGGCGCTGCCCGAGATCAGCTCGGCATACAGGCCCAGCGGCGCCTGCTGCGGGCTGTTGCGGCCCTGCGGCAGGGCACCGGGCAGGGCCTCGGTGGCGAACTGGTTGCCGAAGCCGGAGAGGTAGCTGCGTTCTGCCATGGTGGGCGGGCCTCAGGTGGGGCGGCCGCTGTCGCGTGCCGCGGCCAGCGCCGCCAGCAGCACGTCCTGCTGGCCGATGTGGTTGGCCAGCAGCAGCACCAGGCGGGCGTTCAGCGCATGGCTTTGCGCCTCGGTCAGGTCGCGGTGGGTCTCGATCAGCGCTTCGTAGAAGGGATCGGGCGCCTCGAGGTGGGGCTCGGTGATCAGGCTGGTCATGGCGGTGTCTTTCATGGCAGGGCCAGGGCGCGCTGCAGCGCCGTCGCCACGTCGGCGGCCGTGGGGGCGTGCCAGCGGGCGCACACATGCTGGTCGGGGCGCAGCAGCACCACGGTGCCGGCCTGGGCGCCGTAGCGCTCGGCGGCGGGGCCGCTGGCGCTCAGGGGCACAACGTCCACCGGCACGATGCCTTCGGCGCCGGCGCTGACCACCGCCCCATCACCGCCGAACACCAGCGCCGCAAAGCCCTGGCCGTGCAGCCGGCGCAGCAGCCAGCCACCGCCTGGCAGCGGCGCGTCCACCGCCGGGGCGCCGGGCCGCATGGCGCCGGCAAAGCCGTCGCCGTCGGGCGTGTTCAGCGGCGAGGCATCCAGCGTGGCCGGCACCGACAGCCGGCCGCTGTTGACGATGCGTCGCGCAAACGGATGCTGCCGCGCCAGGTCCAGCGTGGCGTCGCGGAACAGCCGCGAGACCGCACTCTTGGGCGTGATGAAGTCGGTGGCGCGGGTGGAGTTCAGCAGGTTCTCGTCCGCCGCGGCTTCACGTTCCGGGCCGTAGCTGTCCAGCAGCGCACGTGGGGCCACACCACGCAGCACCAGGTCCAGCTTCCAGCCCAGGTTGTCGGCATCCTGCACGCCCGAGTTGGCACCACGTGCGCCGAAGGGCGACACCCCGTGCGCCGCATCACCGGCAAAGAACACCCGGCCGTGCACGAAGCGCTCCATGCGCAGGCAGGCGAAGGTGTAGACGCTGGCCCATTCCAATTCGTAGGGCACGCTGCGGCCCAGGGCGGCCAACATCATCGCGTCGACCCGCGGGCGGATGCGCTCGGGCTGCTTTTCCAGCTCGGGGTCGGCATCCCAGCCCAGCTGGAAATCGATGCGCCACACGTTGTCGGGCTGGCGGTGCAGCAGCACGCTCTGGTTCGGGTGGAAGGGTGGATCGAACCAGAACCAGCGCTCGGCCGGAAAGTCCACCGCCATCTTCACGTCGGCGATCAGGAAGCGGTCGCGGAACACCCGGCCCTGGCTCTCCTGCCCCAGCAGCCCGCGCATCGGCGAGCGTGAGCCGTCACAGGCCGCCACGTAGTCCGCCCGCAGCCGGTAGCGGCCCTCGGGGGTGTCGATGTCCAGCAGCACCCCATCGCTGTCCTGGGTGCAGCCCACCACCGTGTTCTGCCACCGGATCTGCAGGTTGGGCAGCTCGGCCGCGCGCAAGGACAGATAGGCCTCGGCGTAATACTGCTGCAGGTTGATGAAGGCCGGGCGCTCATGGCCGGGCTCGGGCAGCAGGTTGAAGGGGTAGAGCAGCGCGTCCTTGAAGAACACCTTGCCCACATTCCATTCCACGCCCTTGGCGCACATGGCGCTGCCCACACCCAGCCGGTCCCAGATCTCCAGCGTGCGCTTGGCAAAGCAGATGGCGCGCGAGCCGCTGGACAGGCGGTGGTCGTTGTCCAGCACCAGCACCGGCTGGCCACGCTGGGCCAGGTCGATGGCCAGGCTCAGGCCCACCGGGCCGGCACCCACCACCACCACCGGGTGGCGCGCGGGCGTGCTGGCATCCTGGTCGGCGCTGCGCTGGTAGTCGAAGCTGTGGCGCTGGATGGTGGCGCCGTCACTGGCGTGGCTCAGCGCCATGGCTCAGCCTTCCAGCGTGGCCCACATCTGCTGGTCACGCTCGGCCGTCCACACCCGCGGGTCGCGGTACTGCGTGGCCTCGTCGTAGCAGCGTGTCACGTCGAACGGCATGCAGTGGTCGAAGATCACCCAGTGGCCGTACTTGGGCTTGAGGGCGGCATAGGTGGCCTTGTAGACGGCGTTCAGGTCCTGGCCGGCGGCCACGCCGGCTTTCACGTTGGTCCACACGTCGCTGATGAAGCTGCGCGTGGCGTCCAGCCCGGCCTGCACCTGGGCCGGGCCCTTCAGGGCCGGGCCACGCCCGGGCACCAGGGCCTGCGGCTGCAGGGCAGCGATGTTGTCCAGCGTCTGCGGCCAATCCTGGAAATAGGCGTCGCCGGCATAGGGCGTGGCGTCGAACTCCACCAGGTCGCCCGACAGCAGGGTTTTTTCGCCCGGCAGCCACACCACGGTGTCGCCCTTGGTGTGGCCACGGCCCAGCTGCAGCAGCTGCACTTCCAGCTTGCCCAGCCACAGCGTCATCTTGCCGCTGAAGGTGATGGTGGGCCAGGTCATGCCGGCGGGTACGGTCTCCACGTTGCGGAACAGGCGCGGAAAGCGCCCGATCTCGCTGGCCTTGTCGGCCTCGCCGCGCTCGACGATCAGGTCATAGGTGTCCTGGCTGGCCAGGATCTGCTGCGGCTGGTAGGCAGCGGCGCCCAGCACCCGCACCGCGTGGTAATGCGTCAGCACCACGTACTTGATGGGCTTGTCGGTGACCGTGCGGATGCGGCGGATCACGTCGGCCGCCATCGCCGGCGTGGCCTGGGTGTCGGCCACCAGCACGGCGTCGTCGCCGATGATGATGCCGGTGTTGGGGTCGCCCTCGGCGGTGTAGGCCCAGGCGTGTTCGGACAGCTGTTCGAAGCTGACCTTCTTCTCCTCCAGATCGGCCTGGCTGGCAAAGGCTTTGGTGTTCATGGTGTCTCCGGGGTGTGGCGTGGTGCGGCCTGGCAGGCCCTGCGTGATGCGGCGATTTTTGGGTCTTCGTTTGCGATTGTCAAACGGATTTGCAAGAATCAAGCATGGATGCAGCAGACGACAACACGGTCAAGGCCCAGCGGGCGGTGCAATCGGTGGAGGTGGGCGGGCGGCTGCTGCTGACCCTGGCCGCCAACCTGGCGCCGATGACGCTGAAGGACCTGGCGGCCCAGGCCGGCATGCCGCCATCGCGGGCCCATCCCCACCTGGTGAGCTACGGCCGCCTGGGCCTGGTGCAGCAGGACAGCGCCAGCGGCCGCTACGCCCTGGGCCCGGCCGCGCTGCGCATGGGGCTGACGGCCCTGCACCAGTGTGAGCCGGCGCGGGTGGCCGCGCCGGTGGCCGAGGCCCTGGCGGCGCGCACCGGCCAGGCGGTGGCGGTGGCGCTGTGGGGCAACTTCGGCCCCACGGTGATCCGCATGATCGACGCCCGCCAGCCGCTGCATGTGGCCATGCGCGCCGGCACGGTGATGTCCCTGCACGGCACGGCCACCGGCCGCGCCTTTGCCGGCGTGCTGAACGCCGAGCGCCTGGCCGACGCCCTGGCCGGTGTCGCGCTGGGCCAGGACGGCCCGGCGCCAGCGGTGGACACCAGCGCGCTGGCCACCCTGATGGCCGGCGCCCAGGCCGAGCTGGCCAGCCACGGCTGCACCCGCGCCGTGGGCCGGCCCATGCCGGGGGTGAATGCCTTCAGCGCCCCGGTGTTCGACCATGCGGGAGAACCGGTGCTGGCCCTCACCCTGCTGGGCCACCAGGACCATGTGCCGGCGGCCTGGTCGTCGGCCATGGCCACGGCGCTGAAGCAGGCCGCGGCCAGCATCTCGGCCAGCCTGGGGCACAGCCCGCGTTGAGTTGCCGGCATTCCAGGCCCCTGGGCGACGTCAGGCGGCCGCCGAGAAACATCCTTCGCCTGCGGGCACGCCATCCGCCTGCGCCGGGTGTCTGCATGCCGCGACCGCAGCCGCAAGGCCGAGGCTGTGCACTGCCGGCAAACGCTGGCCACCGTGCTGGCGCGGCAGGCAGGGGTTCTGTCCTCCGCAGTCCACACCTGCGCGTGGAAGGCAGAGGTCGTGGGGTCGGGCAGGGCCTGGTGCGCGAGGCGCGGCGGTGCTCTCTGGCTGGCAGTGATCTGGGACGCGTGTTCGCGCGCCAGGCCATGAACGACCCCACGGCCTCTGCCTGGCCGTCACCGTGGTGGAAGGCGGCGCCCCGGTCCCGCAGCAAGACCAGGTTGTGCCCACAACGTCTCAACGCCGCGGGCGCGGCCCGGGCTGTGGTGTGCGCGCCTGCTGCAACGCCGCCAGGATGGGCGCGAAGTCGGCCGCCAGCTGCTGGCCGGGCCCGGCCAGCAGCCCCGGCCGGTAGCGGCGGAAATCGCGGCCGCGCCAGGCGAACACCACGCGGTTGCCACCGTCCTCGTCGTCCACCGCCAGCAACGCCTCGTCACCGGCAAAACTGCGCGCCAGCCGGGCCATGATCAGGTCCAGCCGCTGGTCGGCCCGGTGCAGGTTGATCACCAGCACACCCCCATCGTCCAGCGCCCCCATGGCGTCGTCGAAGAAACGCTGGCTGCACAGCGCGTCGGGCATGCCCTGGCGGTCGAAGCCGTCGAGCAGCAGCACCTCGCAGGCCGCCTGCGGCTGGCGCACGAAGCGCGCGCCGTCCAGCTGCTGCATGGCCAGGCGTGCGCTGTCGGGCGGCAGCATGAAGTCGTCGCGCAGCGCCAGCACATGGGGGTTGATCTCGGCCACCTGCAGGCTGGCCTGCGGCAGGTGGCGGTGGCAGAACTTGACCAGCGAACCACCCCCCAGGCCGATGACGCTGATGCGCCGCGGCTGCGGCACGAACAGCAGAAAACCCATCATCGTGCGGGTGTAGGCCAGGTCCAGCGCGTCGGGGTCGTCCAGCCGCATGCGGCTCTGCACGCTGTCGAAGCTGAAGTACAGCGCCCGCGCATTGCGGCTGTCGACCAGAAAGGGTTGGGGGTGCTCGGGGGTGTCGGTCACGGCGGCGCGGCAAAGCAGACGCCGATTGTCGGCGCCCTGCCCCGCACGGCTGTTTGCCCGCCGCTCGCCCGCTATCAGAGCACCATCAATCCGGCTCGATGCCGGCCAGCTTCACCGTGCTGCGGTAGCTCTCCAGCTGCTCGCGCACCAGGCTGCCCAGCTTCTCCATCGAGCTGCCGGTGAGCATGAAGGCCTGCTTGGCCATGGCGGCCTGCACCTCGGGCCGGGCAATGGCGGCCACGAACTCGCGGTTCAGCCGCTGGGCCACGTCGGCCGGCATCTTGGCCGGGCCGAACACGCCCGCCCAGGAAGTGAGCTTGAAGGCCGGCATGCCGGCTTCGGCGATGGTGGGCACGTCGGGCAGCACCGGGCTGCGCTGCTCCAGGGTGACGGCCAGGGCGCGCAGCTTGCCTTCCCGCACATGCGGCACCGCCGTGCCGGCCGAGGCCACCAGGAACTGCACCCGCCCGGCGATCAGGTCGGTGATGGCCTGGGGCTCGCCCTTGTAGGGCACATGCACCATCTGCATGCCGGCCAGGGACACAAACAGCGCGGTCGACACGATGCCGGTGGTGTTCCCGGTGGCGTAGTTCAGCTTGCCCGGGTTGGCCTTGCCGTACTGCACCAGCTCGGCAATGGTGTTGGCCGGCACCGACGGGTGCACCAGCATGAAGAAGGTGTAGCGGCCCACGTCGCTGATGGGCGTGAAATCGGCCACCGGGTCGTAGGGCGGGTGCTTCTTCAGCGCCGGCACGGCCGACATCGGGCTGTTGGTCGCCATCAGCAGGGTGTAGCCATCGGGCGCGGCGCGCGCCACCTCGGCCCCGGCAATCGCCCCATCGGCACCGGCCTTGTTGTCCACCAGCACCGGCTGGCCGATGGACGCACTGACCGCGGCCCCCACGGTGCGGGCGATGGTGTCGGTGGCCGACCCCGCCGGAAAGGGCACGACGATGCGTATGGGCTTGCTGGGGAAGGCCTGCGCCTGGGCCGCGGCAGGCACCAGCGTGGCGGCCAGCGTGGCCGTGATGGCGGCCAGGCCGCGCAGTGCCCGGACGATGGGGTGGTGCATGCTGTCTCCTCGGTGGTCTTGTGGTGGGTTCAGAAACCGGCCAGCACGAACTTGCCGACCATGCGGCCGGTCTCCACGGCTGCGTGGGCGGCCACCAGGTTGGCCGCCGTGATGCGCCCGCCGCCCTGCGCATGCGTGCTGCGGATGCGGCCGGCGTCCACCAGATCGGCCACCTGGTTCAGCAACTGGCCCTGGGCGCCCATGTCGGGCAGGTTGAAGCCCGAGCGGGTGAACATGCCCTCCCAGTGCAGCGAGGCGCTGCGCGCCTTCAGCAGGCGCACGTCGATGGGCCCGGTCTCGTCGATCACGCACAGCCGGCCGAAGGGGGCGATGGACTTGGCCAGTTCGGCGAAATGCTGGTCGGTGTGCGAGACGCTGAAGATCCAGTCCACCCAGCGGATGCCGGCGGCGGCCAGTTCCTGCGACACCGGCTGGCCATGGTCGATCACCAGGTCGGCACCCAGTGCCAGCGCCTGGGCGCGCGATTCAGGCCGCGAGGCGGTGGCCACCACCCGTGCGCCGGTCAGGCACCGGGCCAGCTGCACGGCGATGGAGCCCACACCACCGGCGCCGGCGGTGATCAGCAGCGTGCCCTGCCCGGCCGGCCCCGCCATGGGCAGTTGCAGGCGGTCGAACAGGGATTCCCAGGCGGTGATGGTGGTCAGCGGCAGCGCGGCCGCCTGCGCAAAACCCAGCGTGGCCGGCATGCGGCCGACCAGGCGCTCGTCGACCAGCTGCCATTCGGCATTGCCACCTTGCCGGGTGCGGGCGCCGGCATACCAGACCGCCTGGCCGGGCTGGAACAGCGTGGCATCGGGCCCCACCGCCTCCACCACGCCGGCCACGTCGTAGCCCAGCACCCGCGGCTGGCCGGGCGGCGGGGCCGCATGGCGGCGCAGCTTGGTGTCCACCGGGTTCACCGACACCGCCTCCACCCGCACCAGCAGGTCACGCCCTGCAGGCTCGGGCTTGGGCATGACGATCTCCACCAGGCAGTCGGGGTGGGTGGTGGGCAGGCATTGCAGCTGGGCGATGGCTTTCATGGTGCGGGGGTCAGGCTTTCGGTGGCGGGTGTCCCGCAGGCGCATCCGGCGCGGCGGTGGTCTTGCCTACGATGCGGGCGCGGGGCGCCCAGGTCCATAGTGATCCGCCCCATGCCACCAGGAGACCGACTTGAAAACAACATGGAAGACGCTGGCCGCGGCCGGCGCACTGTTCGGCACCCTCGCCCTGCTGCCCGGCGGGGCGGCGGCTCAGGAGAGCTGGCCGACCAAGCCGGTCTCGCTGGTGGTGCCCTACCCGCCCGGCGGCACCAGCGACGTGATCGGCCGCCAGCTGGCCCAGCGCCTGCGCGAGGAACTGGGCCAGCCCTTCATCGTGGAGAACAAGGCCGGCGCGGCCACCGCCATCGGCGCCACCTTCGTGGCGCGGGCGCCGAAGGACGGCCACACCATCCTGCTGTCAGCCGGCACCACCTTCACGGTGAACCCCAACTTCAACGACAAGCTGGCCTACAAGCTGGACGACTTCGAGCCGGTGGCGCCGGTGGCCACCGTGCCCTTCGCCTTCGTGGTGAAGAAGGACTTTCCGGCCAGGACGCTCAAGGAGTACGCCGCCTACGCCAAGGCCAACCCGGGCAAGGTGAACAACGCCACCAACGGCCAGGGCAGCATGGTGCACCTGCTGGGTGAGCTGGTGGCCACCGGGCTGGACGTCAAGCTGACGCAGGTGCACTACAAGGGCGCGGCGCCGGCCACCATGGACATGCTGGCCGGCGTGATCGATTCCAACGTGGAGGCGCTGACCAGTGCCGTGCCCAACGTCACGGCCGGCCAGTACCGCGCGCTGGCGGTGCTGAGCCAGGACCGCCTGCCCCTGTTGCCCGAGGTGCCCACCTTCCGCGAGCTGGGCTACCCGTCGGTGGTGGGCGAGACCTGGTTCGCGGTGTTTGCGCCCGCGGGCACGCCCAAGCCGGTGGTCGACAAGCTGAATGCAGCGCTGCGCAAGATCACCAGCTCGGCCAGCTTCGGCGAGGCCATGCGCAAGATCGGCAACGAGGCCAAATCGGGCAGCCCGGCCGAGCTGCGCGCCACCACGGTGGAGCAGGCGCAGCTGTGGGGAGACCTGATCAAGCGGTTGAACATCAAGGCGGAGTGAGGGGGCGTGACCTGCCCGATGCCGCGCTGCAGCGCCCGGACCAGCGCGACGGCGGGCTGTTAGCCTGCCGGCATGAACCCGCCCCGCGCTGCCGCCGCCGCCCCGTCCCACCTGGCGGCCGGCCTGGCCTGGGGCCTGCTGGCGGCGGCCATCTGGGCCAGCTATTCGGTGCTGGCGCGGCTGGCTGTCAAGGCCGGGCTGAGCCCGGGCGACCTGACCCTGCTGCGGTTTGCGCCCGGCGCGCTGATCATGCTGCCCTTCCTGTTCCATTGGGGCTGGCGCGACCTGGCCGGCATCGGCTGGCGCCGCGGCCTGGTGCTCACCGTGCTGGCCGGCCCGGGCTTCAGCCTGCTGTTCATGACCGGCTTCACCCTGGCGCCGCTGGCCCATGGCGCGGTGGTGGCGCCGGCCTTCCAGATGCTGACCGGGCTGACCCTGGCCGCGCTGATCGCCCACCAGCGCTGGACGCGCGAGACGGCCATCGGCGCGGGGGCTGTGCTGATCGGCCTGGCCTGCATGGGCGGTGACAGCCTGCTGCACGGCGAGGGCAAGCTGACCCTGCTGGGCGACGCGCTGTTTGCCGCGGCCGGCACCTGCTGGGGCTTGTTCGGCGCGCTGTCGCGGCGCTGGCAGGTCGACCCGCTGCGGGTGACCGGCGTCGTGGTGGTGCTGTCGTTCGGCATGTTTGCGCCGGGCTTCGTGCTGCTGGCCGACTGGCAGCGGCTGGCATCGGCCGGGCCGGCCATGCTGGCGCTGCAGGTGCTGGCCCAGGGCCTGGGCGCCGGCCTGGTCGCGGTGCTGGCCTTCAGCCGGGCGGCGGCGCTGCTGGGGTCGGGGCGGGCGGCGTTCTTCGGCGCGGCGGTGCCGGGCGCAGCCGCGCTGCTGGCCATCCCGGTGCTGGGCGAGGTGCCGACAAGCTTGCAGGTGATGGGGATCCTGGCGGTGGTGGCGGGGTTGCTGGTGGCGTTCGGGGCCGTGGGGATGGTGCTGGGACGGCGTGTGGGCTGAGGTGGCATGGCAGTTAGGCGCTGACCGGATTGGCGCTTCAGCAACGTGATCGCCGCCCACAGAGACGGCTACTCCCCTCGGTGCTCCTGCACCATGCGCACCGGGCGCGCTCTCAACAGCCGGGGCGGTTCAGTTCCGAAGCAGGCATGGCGCGCGGCCAAGGCGGTCTGGCTGCACGACGCGAAACAGACGGTCCAGAGCCGTCCGCCGCCCTGCCGACCAAGCGACGCGGTAGGACACTGCCTACCCGCTTAGGCGGCGATCTCTTGGCAGGGATCGGCTGCGCGGCGCTGAACATGCAAGCTTCTTGACAGGAGCTTGCCATGACCAAAACCGGACGCATCGTTGGAACGGTCGAATTTCGCGCAGGCGACGGCCCCAAGATGCCGATTCCGCTGGGACTGGTGGAGATCGAGACCGGCCACGCTGAAGCCACCCTCAGCTGGGTTGACGGTGAAACACGCGGCGCAGCGGCGATGCCGATCGCCGAGTTCAACCGCTACCGCACCGACGGCGCGATCCAGCTGGACAGCTGACGACTCTCGCGGCTGTCAACGCTGAGCGACCGCCAACGCCACTTCACCCACACCTCCTCGCACTGGGCCACCAACCATGCACGTGATCCTGATCTATGCCGCACTGCCGCTCTTCCTGGGCGCCCTGATGAGCGATTGGGCGTATTCGGCCAGCTACCAGGTGCAGTGGAAGAACTTCGCCGCCTGGCTGAACGCGGGCGGACTCGTGTTCTTGGGCCTGGCGCTGTTGTGGGCGGTAATCGACCGACTGCGGGGGTCCGACCCACGGGCGTCGAGCGGCCGTTACCTGGCCGCTCTGGTCGTCGCGTCCGGGATCGGTCTCGTCAATGCCCTGATCCACGCCAAGGACGCCTGGGCAGCCATGCCTGCGGGCCTGTGGCTGTCGGTCGTGGCGCTGCTCGTGCTGCTGGTTGCCGGCGTCCTCGGCTGGCCGGGCGTGCGCAGGGAGGGGGCGCGATGAGTCGCGCTTTCCGCCTCTTTGCCGTTGCTGCGGCCATCACGCTGGCGGCCTGCAGCAGCGACCCTGAAGGCACGCAATCCGGCGCCAACCCGACGCTGCCCCAGCCCGAGCGCGGCCTGCTGCCGAGCATGAAGATCGCCGAGCCCGCGGGCTGGAACGGGCGCACGCCAACTGTCCCTGCCGGCTACACCATCACCGCCATCGCGACCAACCTGCAGATTCCGCGGCAGATGCTGGTGCTGCCGAACGGCGACCTCCTGGTCGCCGAAGGGCGCGGCGGCGGCGCGCCGGTGCTGAACCCGAAGGACTTCATTGCCGGCTTCATCAAGTCCAAGGGCAACACGCAGGTCAAAAGTGGCAACCGGCTGACGCTGCTGCGCGATGCCGATGGCGACGGCGTGTACGAAGGCCGATGGATCTACGCCGAACAGCTGAATGCGCCGTATGGGCTGGCGCTGATCGGCAACAAGCTGTTCGTGGCCAACCAGGATGCACTCGTCCGGTTCGACCACGCGCCGGGACAGACCCGCGCCAGCGCACCGCCCGTGACCCTGACGCCGCTGCCGGCCGAGGTCAACCACCATTGGACGAAGGCGCTGACCGCCAGCCCGGATGGCAAGTTCCTGTATGTCGGCATCGGGTCGAACAGCAACGTCGGCGAGCGCGGCATGGAGATCGAGGAAAACCGCGCAATGGTCTGGCAGATCGACGCCGAGACCGGCGCATCTCGGCCCTTTGCCACGGGCTTGCGCAACCCCACCGCGCTGGCCATCGAACCCAGCATCGGCCAGCTCTGGGCAGTCGTCAACGAGCGTGATGAGCTCGGCGCCAACCTGGTCCCCGACTACTTGAGTTCGGTTCGCGAGGGCGCGTTCTATGGCTGGCCCTATGCCTACTGGGGACCGAACGTCGACACGCGCGTGCGCCCGCACGACGACGCGAAGGTCAAGGCGACCGTGCGACCCGATTACGCGTTCCAGTCGCACTCGGCGCCGCTCGGGCTGGCGTTCGTGCGCGGTGGCGCCGACGTGCGCTTTGCCGAAGGCGCCTTCGTCGGCCTGCGCGGCAGCTGGAACCGCGCCACGCCCGTCGGCTACAAGGTGATCTTCGTGCCGTTCCGCGGCGGCCGGCCGAGCGGCGAGCCAGCCGACTTCGTCACGGGGTTTCGCGATGGCGACAAGACCATGGGCCGGCCGGTCGGCGTTGCGGTCGATGCACGCGGTGGTGTCATCGTGGCCGACGATCTCTCCAACACACTCTGGCGCGTCGCGCCCGCACCGCGCAGCGCACCAGCCCGATAGGCACGTATGCTCGCCACGCGTCGACACGCACGCGCAGCCTCCAGCGAGTTGATCGATGACTGAGCCACAGCGGTGGGTGCCCTACTGCGGCGAAGCGCCGTCGCCAGCCTCTTGGCTCGGCAGCTGGAACCTGGACCCGGTGCTGCTGGCCGGCCTGGTGTTGGCAGCGCTGGGGCTGTGGCGCGCGGCAGCGGGCACTGCCGCCGCGACATCGGTCTCGCGCCGGCGCGCCTTGTGGTGCGCGTGGTGGCTGACGGCGCTGTTGTACGTGTCGCCGTTGTGCGCGTTGAGTTCGGCCTTCTTCTCCGTGCGCGTGGTGCACCACATGGCACTGGTGCTGGTGCTGGCGCCACTGCTGGTGTTCGGGCTGAAGCACCGTCTGCACCACGTGCGTACGCCGCTTGCGACCGGCACTGTCGTGGCGGCGCTGGTCTTCTGGGTCTGGCACGCGCCGGCACCGTACGCTGCAGCCTTGTCGTCGGTTCCGCTGTACGCGCTCATGCAGGTCAGCCTCCTCGGCAGCGCGGTAGGGTTCTGGTTGGCGGTGCAGCGCGCCGCACCGGCCAGCGCGCTGGCCGCGATCCTCGCCACCACGGTGTCGATGGGACTGCTGGGCGCGCTGATCACGTTCGCGGCGCGGCCGCTGTACCCGCCACACTTGGCCTCGTCGCTGTCCTGGGGCGTGGCGCCCCTGGACGACCAGCAGCTGGCCGGCGTCGTGATGTGGGCACCTGGCAGCTTCGCCTACCTGTTCGCGGCGTTGTGGATCGGCTGGCGCTGGATGCGCAGCGAGCCCAACCGCCGGCTGCATTCGGGCCCGGCATGAACCTGGTCCAGGTCGTCGAATGGGCCGAGGGCTACAACCGACGCGGCCTGTATTCGCCCATCGGCGTGGGCTTCCATTGGGTGATGGCGGCACTGATGGTGTTCCAGCTCGCCCACGGCTGGTGGCTGGCGTGGTTGCCGGCCGGTGGCGACAAGCACCTGGGCTACCAAACCCACACCCAGGTCGGGCTCACGATCATGGTCCTGGGCACGCTGCGCTTCCTGTGGAAGAGCCAGATCGCGGGGCCGGCCAACGTCGATGAAGACTCGTTCACGGGCCGGGCCAGCCGGCTGCTGCAGAACGGGTTCTACATCAGCTTCTTCGCGTTGCCGATCAGCGGCTGGGTGATGTGGTCGACGCTGCCCGGTGACCTGCCGCTGTCGATCGCCGGCATCATCCCGTTCCCCAACCTGCCGTTCGACCAGTTGTCCGAAGGACTGCAGCACCGCCTGATGAACGGCGCCAGCACGGTCCATGTGTGGGTCGTCTGGTTCGCGATGCTGGCGATTCCGGGCCACGCCGGCGCTGCGGTGCTGCACTACTGGATCAAGAAGGACCGTGTGCTGCCGTCGATGCTGGACCTCAACGGCCCGGACGTGCCGGGGGTGGTGGGCTCGCCGCGAGATAGCGGCTCAAGTGCTTGACCTCATGCGCCGACAGCAGCTGCGCCACCGACAGCATCGCGTGCTCGCTGTCATTGCGCCGCTTGGAAACCTGCCAATCCTGCAACTGCTGCGCCAGATAGAGGGCCGGTTGTGCGGCCAGCGGCGGCCCGGCCGGCGTGCCGAGTGCGTCAGTGCCATGGCACTGCGCGCAGCGTTGGGCGTACAGCGCGGCTGTCGCGGCGTCGGCGCGTCCGGGGTGGGCTTGCTGATGCCGCTGCACGACGGTCGCCACGGTGGACTTGCTGGCCGTCATCGCCGGCTGCGCGACGACGGGCAGTGCCGCGTAGTGGTTCGCGACCTGCACCCGCTCGTGGCTGTCGAGGAACCGCGCCACGTCGCGCATGACCTCATGCGGTCGCAGCCCGGCTGCGAAGTCCTCCATCTGCTTTTGCAGGTAGCCGGCCGGCAGGCCCGCCAGCCGCGGCGCATCGAAGCCGTTGCCTTCGCCGCGTGCGCCATGGCATTGGATGCAGGCATAGCGCGCGCCGCCTTCGCCGCCGCTGACGGCGATCAGCGCGCCGCTCTGGCCCCAGCGGTCGTCGCTCGGCGTCAGGCGGTCGCTGCAGGCCGCCAGGGGCAGCAGCGCAGCCAGCGCGCAGACCCGCATGCACGCGCGCGGGTGAGGGCGCAGAGAACGGTTGAAGGCAGAGCGCATGGCCATGGCTGGTGAACCACCTTACACCGCCGCGCCCTGCCGCGCCGTCAGACGCCGCCGCATCCTTGCAAACGCGCTGACCGCGCTGATGGCCGGCGTACTGCTGTCGGCCTGCGACGGCCCGCCGGACCGCAGCCCCGCACTCGGTGATGCCGACGCCCGGCGCGGCCGGCAACTGGTGTTGGCCAACGGCTGCACGGCCTGCCACGCCTTCCCCGACGTGCCGTGGCCGCGGGGTGGGCTCGGCCCGCCGCTGGACGATTTCGCGCGGCAGGGCCTGATCGCCGGCCGCCTGCCCAACCAACCCGGTGTGCTGATGCAGTTCGTCCGCAACGCACCGGCCCTGGTGCCGGGGACGGCGATGCCCGCCATGCCGATGTCAGATGAGGATGCCCTTGATGTCACAGCCTATCTCCTCCAGCGCCAGCCTCGCTGAGGCACTGCGCGGCTGGCCGCCGCCGGTACTCGATCCGCAAGGGCCGATCTCGCAGTCGGTGACCACGCTGGCGTGGGTGCTGTTCGCGCTGATGACGGCCATCTTCGTGTTCGTCAGCGCGGCGCTGTGGGTGGCGCTGTATGGCAGCCCGGCGCTGCGCGCGCGGCTCGGTGGCGAGAAGGTCGTGCGCTGGTTCGGCTTGATCATCCCGGCCGGCATCCTGTTCGTGCTGCTGGCGGGCGGCACCACACTGATGGCGGGGCTGTCGACCATCCGCGGCGACGAACTGCGCATGCGTGTCTCCGGCAACCTCTACTGGTGGCGCGTGTCGTACCTGGATGCGGCCGGCAACGAGCTGATCGCCGACGCCAACGAGTTGCACATCCCGGTCGGCCGGCCGGTGGTGATCGACATGGTGACGGAAGACGTGATCCACAGCTTCTGGGTGCCCAAGCTCGGCGGCAAGATGGACATGATCCCGGGCCGCACCAACCGGCTGAAGCTGCAGGCCGACAAGGCCGGCGTTTATGGCGGGCAGTGCGCAGAGTTCTGCGGCGGTGCCCATTCGCTGATGGGCTTCGTCGTCGTGGCCCATGCGCCGGCCGACTGGGACCGCTGGCTGGCGGCGCGCCGCGCACCACGGGTCTCGGCACCGGCACCACCGGTGTTGAGCGCTGGCGCGTCGTCGCCGGCCAGCACCGACGAGATCCAGCGCGGCGCCAGTCTCTTCAACGAGGTCGGTTGCGCCACCTGCCACCGCGTGGCCGGGACCGAGGCGCAGGGGCGCGCCGGCCCGGACCTGACGTTCATCGGCGCACGCCGCTCGCTCGGCGCCGGCATCCTGCCCAACAACCGCGGCACGCTGATCGGGTGGATCGGCGACAGCCAGTCGATCAAGCCGAACAATCGCATGCCCGCCTACCGCGCGCTGTCGGCCAACGAGTTGCACGCACTGGCGGCCTACATGGAGTCGCTGCAGTGACGCCGTCAGGCCAGGAAGGCACCGCCGCCGCGCGTGCCGCGGCCAGCGCGGCCGCCGAACCGTCGGAAACCGGCTTCGACACCGCCCTCTACGCACGCTTTCCGACCCGCGGCAAGCGCCCGCCGGGAGAACTGGCGGCGCTGGAGAAGGCGTGGCAAACACCTGCCGGCTGGCGCCGCTTCAGTGCCGTCAACAACAACTTCATCGGCTTCCTGTTCATCGTCACGGCCTTCGGCTTCTTCATCGCGGCGGGCGTGCTGTCGCTGGTGATGCGCGTGCAGCTGGCCGCACCGCTGGCCGGCATCGTCCCGCAGGAGACCTACAACCAGCTGTTCACGATGCACGGCTCGGTGATGATGTTCCTGTTCGCGGTGCCAGCCGTGGAGGCGATGGCGGTGATGCTGCTGCCGCAGATGCTGGCAGCGCGGGACCTGCCGTTCCCGCGGCTTTCGGCGTACTCGTACTGGGCCTACGCGATCGGCGGCGTGGTCTTCTTCTGCTCGATCTTCTTCAGCCTGGCGCCCGACGGCGGCTGGTTCATGTACCCGCCGCTGAGCGACGGCGTGTATGCCAAGGGCATCAACGCCGACCTGTGGCTGCTGGGCATCGGCTTCATCGAGATCAGCGCGATCGCCGGCGCCATCGAGCTCGTCGTCGGCGTGCTGCGCACGCGTGCACCGGGCATGTCGCTGCTCAAGATGCCGGTCTACGCCTGGGCCATCCTGATCTTCGGCGTGATGATCCTGCTGGCCTTTCCGGCCATGATCATGGTGACCTTCCTGCTCGAACTGGAACGCGCCTTCAACTGGCCGCTGTTCGACGCCACGCGCGGCGGCGACCCGCTGCTGTACCAGCACCTGTTCTGGTTCTTCGGTCACCCGGACGTCTACATCATCTTCATCCCGGCCTCGGCGATGCTGTCGACGATGGTGGTGACAGTGGCACGCAAGCCGCTGGTCGGCCACGAGATCGTGGTGTTGGCGATGATCGCCACCGGCTTCATCAGCTTCGGTGTCTGGGCGCACCACATGTTCACGGTCGGCATGCCGGGGCTGTCGGCCGGCTACTTTTCGGCCGCGTCGATGGCGGTGGCGATTCCCGCAGGCGCGCAGGTGTTCGCGTGGATCGCCACGCTGGCCGCGTCAGACAAGCTCCAGCGCAACACGCCGGCGCTGTTCCTGGTGGGCGGCATCCTGATCTTCGTGATGGGCGGACTGACCGGCGTGATGGTCGGCATGGTGGCCTTCGACGGGCAGGCACACGACACCTACTTCGTCGTCGCGCACTTCCACTACGTGCTGATCGGCGGCATGCTGTTCCCGCTGTTCGCCGGCTTCTACCACTGGACGCCGATGATCAACGGCCGGCCGCTGTCCGAGCGGGTCGGCCGCTGGGTGTTCTGGCTCAGTTTCGTCGGCGTGCACGTGTGCTTCCTGCCGATGCACCTGAGCGGGCTGATGGGCATGCCGCGGCGCGTCGACACCTACCTGCCGGGGCGGCTGTGGGAGCTGCCGAACCTGGTCTCGACCGTCGGCGCCTTCATCATGGCGGCGGGCGCGCTGCTGTTCCTCATCGATGCGATCCGCTGCTATGCCTTCAGTGGCAAGGATGGCGGCGACAGCGCCGGCAACGTCTTCGGCGGCGGCACCCTGGAATGGCTGCCTGCCGGCAACTATTCGGTGCGGTCGATCCCGGTCGTGCGCGACCTCGAACCGCTGTGGGCCGACCCGAACCTGGCGGCCGACGTCGAGGCCGGGCGCTACTTCCTGCCGAACACCGCCACCGGTGCGCGCGAGACGCTGATCACCAGCACCACGAAGGCCGAGCCGCAGTACCTGCAGATCATGCCGGGGCCTTCGTGGTGGCCGTTCCTGGCCGCCCTGTTCACGGCCGGCAGCTTCTTGCTGCTGACGGTGAAGGCGACAGGCCTCAGCGCGGTCTGCGCGGTACTGACGGTCTTCTGCTTGATGCGCTGGCTGTGGGAGAACGACCGCCACCTGCCGCAGAAGCAGGTCGACGTCGGCGCCGGCATCCTGCTGCCGACCTACGTCGCCGGCCCGCAGTCGCACGGCTGGTGGGCGGCGGTGCTGCTGGACGTGGTGCTCGGCGTGATCTTCCTGATGGCGATGTTCAGCTACGTCTACCTGTTCAACGCCCATCCCGATTGGTGGCGCGTGCCAGCACCAGCGGGCGCCGTGCTGCCGGGCGGCTTGCTGCTCGGCGCTGCGGCAGCACTCGCCTACGGGGCCCGGCCGGTGATGGCGCGGTCCAAACGCGGCAGCGGCCTCAGCGCGCTGATGCTGCTGCTGAGCGCCGTGGCGCTGTCGGCGGCGCTGGCGGTCGACGTGCAGGCCTGGTGGCAGGCTGGCCTGCGCGGCGAAGCCAGCGGGCAAGGCGCTTCGGTCTACGCAATGCTGGGCTGGCACGCCAGCGTGGTGGTGGCGGTCGTGCTGTCTGCGCTCTACTACGTGCTGCGCTGGGTGCGCGGGCTGGCGCCGGGGCCGGCCAACAAGACCATGGAGGCGATCCGCCTGTTGACGCTGTTCGCAGCGCTCGAAGCCGCTGCCGGGCTGCTGTTGCCGCGGGTGCTGCCGTGGAGCTTCACATGAACGCGGCCGCGCTGATGCCCGGGCGCACACTCGCCACGGCCTTTGTGATCTGGTTTGTGCACTTCATGCTGTGCTGGGCCGCGTCGGAGTTCTGGGCCGAAGATGCGCCTGCGACGTGGCTGGCGTGGGCTTTCACGGCTGCGGCGCTGCTGGCCATCGGCGTGCATGGCGCGTGGCTGCGCAGCCTCGGCCGGCACGGCGAAGTCGACCAGCCGACGCTGCGCATCGCGCGCGGCGCGAACGCCGTCGCCACGGTGGCGGTGCTCTTCACCGCGCTGCCTAGCATCGTCTGGCGAGCTTGAGTGCATGAGCGTCGCGCCTCGGCAGCGAATGGCCGCGGACCGGCCTCGCGGTCAGTGCCACCGAAGTGATCTGATGTGCGCGAGGCCGAGCGCACGAACGAGAACTCCGCATCGTTCGCCAGGCGTTGTGCAGAGCGTCCCAAAGGGGTTGGGGCGAGCCATTTCTGATCAATTCGACGTGAGCTTGCTTGCAGCTCTATCCTTTAATGAACCCGCAGCACCTCAAACTGTTGTCGCATTGAAGCGACCTGTATCGACACCTCATCACCCTCGCATTTGCCCAGCATGGCCCTGGCCAAAGGGGCTTCGCTGCTGATGACCTGAACGCGCTGCGCGCCGCTGGCCAAGGTCATGCTGCCCCCATCCGGTCCGAGAAAGAGCTGTTGCTGCTTGTCGTCGGCATCGACCAGGCAGACCAGCGCACCGAGCTGTATGCCTTTGCTGGCGTCGTAGGGGCCCGGGCGGAATTGGCGCCAATTGGCCAGCGCCTGGCGGATGGCTGCGGCGCGACGCGCCTGGCCGGTCGCCAGGTAGGCGGCTTCGAGTCCCAATGTGTCGTATTTGTTCTCGGCGATGTTTTCTTCGTGCGTCGCCGTTTCATGGGCCGTCCGCACTGCCTGTTCGGCTTGCAGCAGGTCTTCGGCCAGCCGTTCCAGCACCTGCTGCTGCAGCAAGAATTTATCCATGATGAAAGCCAGGCATCTCGAACAAGCGGGAGGTCAGGTCTTGATTGTGAAGGGCTCCACCAGCCATCGACGCTGCTGTTGGGTGCAGGTCAACTCCGCCATGGCCACTGCCCTGTCGTCCACTTCGGTGCATCGACCGGCAGCAAGTGGCCGCGCGTGCAAGTACGTCGCGCTGGCTGGCAGCTGCCCGTCAATCAGGGGCAGGCGCAACGGGCTGGGTCGACGGTCAGCTTCCTGGCACGGCCGTGAAGTGGCGCACGCCATCAGCAGTCGGTGACGGCCGGCAGCTTCACGGCACTCCTATGTAGGCCGGAAGTCGCCCGTGTCCCGGCAGAGGAGGCTTGTGTCGAACAGGCGTCGTCCGCCGTCGGCCCGTAGCGCCTGGCATGCACGCGTGTCGGCGTGATGCCCCACCGTGGCGATGATTCAAACCCGCGTGAGTCGCGCGGCAGCGCCGAACAGGTTCTCGATCGGCTCGGGTCTGTGCAGCAAGAACCCCTGCGCGTAGTCGATGCCGATCTCACGCACGCGCGCCAGCACTTCCGGCCGGTCCACGAACTCTGCGACCGTCTTGACCCCCACCACCCGGGCCACGTCGACGAAACAGCGCACGGCGGCGTCGTCCAGCGGGTCGTCGATCAAGTCGCGGATGAAGCTGCCGTCGATCTTCAGCAGATCGACCTCGAGGGTCTTCAGGTAGCCGAACGACGAAGCCCCGGCCCCGAAGTCGTCAAGCGCCACCCTGACCCCAAGAGCGCGGACCTGTTCGATGAAGATCGCGGCATCCGCCATGTTGGTGACGGCGGCGGTCTCCGTGATCTCCAGGCAGATGCGCCGACAGACCGCGCTGCCCGCTTCGGTCAATGCGTCGATGGCATGCCGGTGGAACGCCCGGTCGCCCACCGACTGTCCTGACAGGTTGATGCACAAGGTGTCTAGGGCACCCACATCGGCCATGGCCTGAATCTGCTGCACGGCGCGCTTGAGCACCCAGCGGTCGATGCGCGTGGCCATGTGGAAGCGCTCTGCAGCCGGCAGGAAGGCCCCCGGCGGGATCAGGCTGCCATCGCTGTCCAGCAGGCGGATCAGCACTTCCGCGTGCAGCCCCGTAGAGCCCTCGCCAAGGGCTTCGATGCGCTGCGCATAGAGCACGAACCGGTCTTCATCCAGCGCCTGCTCCAGCCGTGTGGCCCACTGCATTTCGCCATGGCGTGCACGCATGGCCTGGTCGGTGTCGAACCAGGCATGCACGCGGTTGCGGCCCGCCTCCTTGGCGGCGTAGCACGAGGTGTCTGCCGCCTGCATGGCGGCGGCCGTGTTGGCCCAGCGGTTGTCCACGGGAACCAGCCCGATGCTGGTGCCGATGCGGAAGCGCCGCTCGTCGTGCAGGAACCTGAACTCCTCCATGCGGTCGCAAATCTGCTGTGCCACGCGCTGGGCCTGGTCTGCCGAGCAGTGCTCCAGGATGACTGCGAATTCGTCGCCCCCCAGGCGGGCCAGCGTGTCGCGCGCGCGCACGGCTTCGCGCAGCACCTTCGCCACCTGCTGCAGGAGCTGGTCACCCACCGAGTGTCCGCAGGCGTCGTTCACGAGCTTGAATTGGTCGAGGTCGATGTACAGCAGGGCATGCTCGCTGCGTTCCTCGTGTGCCTTGTCCAGCGTTCGGCGCAACCGGGTCTCGAACTCGGCGCGGTTGACCAGGCCCGTGAGGGCGTCGTGCGTGGCGCGGTAGCTCATCTCGCCGGACAGGCGCCGCTGTTCGGTCACGTCGTGAAAGACCAGCACGACGCCGAGGACCTCGCCACTGGGGTTGCGGATCGGTGCGGCGGAATCCTCGATGCCGAACTCGTCACCATTGCGCGAGATGAGCACCGTGTGGTTGGCCAAGCCCACGATCCTGCCCTGCGCCAGGCAGGTGGCAACGGGGTTCTCGGTGGGATGGCGGGTCTCTTCGTTGACGATGTGGAAGACCTGGGTCAGTGGCCGCCCGAGTGCCTCGCTGGACAGCCAGCCGGTCATGCGCTCGGCTGCCGGGTTCAACCAGGTCACGTGGCTTTGGGCGTCGGTGGTGATCACGGCGTCGCCGATCGACTGCAGGGTCACGCGCAGGAGCTCGTGCTGTTCGGCCAGTTGGTTGGCGAGCTCGCGCAGTGGTGTCACATCCCAATTCACGCCCACCATGTGCAGAGCCTGGCCCGTGGCATCACGCGTCACACGGCCAGAGGCACGAAGAAAGTGCACCGAGCCGTCGCCCCAGATCACACGAAACTCGGAGCGAAAGTCGGCACCGCTTTCCAAGGACGACTTGAACTCTTGCTCGGCCCGGCTTCGATCGGCGGGGTGAAGGTGGCGAGCCCAGAGCGCGTAGCCGTCCGTACCCGATCCCTCGGGCAGGCCGTACAGCGCGTACATCAGGGCATCCCAGGTGAGTACACCGGTTTGCACGTTCAGTTCCCACACCCCGATGCCACCGGTTTCGGTCGCCAGCGTGACGCGTTGTTGAGCGGCCTCGAGGGCCAGGCGACCTTGCACGCGTTGGGTGATGTCCTGGAAAGCGCCGAACAGCCGCACCGGCTTTCCGCCCTCGAACTCGGCGTGGCCCACCGCACGCACCCAGATCTGCTGCCCGCCCGTCTGGATGAAGGGCAGTTCCAGGTCCCAGTCTTTGCCGTCGGCAATGGCTTGCGCCACGGCAGACTCGACGATGGGACGCGCTTCCGGCGCATAGAAATTGATCGCCTCAGCCAGCTGGGGCTGGTAGCCGGGCTCCACACCGTGGATGCAACAGGTCTGCTCGGACCAGTGGAGGCTGCCGCTGGCAAGGTCGAGCTCCCAGCCCCCGACCTGTGCCAGGGCGCCGGTGCGGTTGAGCAATTCCTCGCTCTTGCGCAACCGATCTTCCTGCGCCTTGCGCGCCGTGATGTCCAGGTGGGTGCCGAACATCCACTCGGGCTGGCCGTCTGCGGTGCGGCTCAGCACCTTGCCGCGGTCAAGCACCCAGACCCAGTGACCATCGCGGTGGCGCATGCGCGCCTCGCACTCGTAGGCCGCCGTCTCGCCCGCAAAGTGAGCCTGAAGCAGCGCACTGGATCGCGCCATGTCCTCGGGGTGGGCCAGATCGGCCCAGGTCTGGATGGTGGTGGGAGAAAGCTCATCCAGGGTGGCCCCGACAATCTCGGCCCACCGGTCATTGAAGCGCGTCTCGCCGGTCTGAACGTTCCATTCCCAGGTGCCCGCGCCAGTGCCCTGAATGATCGCGGCCAGGCGCCCGCGTTCTTCGTCAAGTGCCCGGCGCGACTGCAAGCGCTCGGTGATGTCCTCCACCGAACCCACGTAGCCGGTGACTTCGTCATCGCCATCCAGCAAGGCACGCGCAACTGCGCGCACATGGCGCACCGTGCCATCGTGGCGGCGGACCCGGAACTCCATGTCGAATTCTTGCTTCAGCTCCGATGAATGCTGCCATTGGGCGAAGACAGCGGCCTTGTCGTCGGGGTGCAGCGTGTGGCTCCAGCCTTCACCCAGGGCTTCGGCCTCGCTCAAGCCGTAGATGGTTTGCCAGCGCGCGTTGGTGTACGCGCAGGCGCCGGACGCATCGGTGGCGAACACACCCAACGGTGACGCCTCGCTGAGCGTGCGAAAACGGGCTTCACTGGCTGCGAAAGCCCGCGCCATGCGACGTGATTCCAACGCCTGGACAGCGGCGATCGACAGCAGGCGCAGCGCCTCGCGTTGCTTCTCGCTCAGGCGTCGCGGCACACGGTCGATCACGCACAGCGTGCCAACGTGGGCGCCGTCGCTCAAGCGCAGGGTGGCGCCGGCGTAGAAGCGGATGTCGGGTGCCGTTGCCACCAGCGGGTTGTCGGCAAAGCGAGGGTCGGCCAGGGCATCGGGCACTTCGAAAATGCCGTCGTCCAGGATCGCGTGGGCACAGAACGCCACGTCACGGGGCGTCTCGGTCACCCCGGGCAGGCCCACATTGGCCTTGAACCATTGCCGATCGCGGTCGATCAGGCTGACCAGCGAGATCGGGACGCCGCACACCAAGGCAGCGGTTGCCACCAAGGAGTCGAACTCGCGCTCGGGCGCGGAGTCGAGGACGTCGAGCCGTTCGAGCGCCCGCAAGCGCTCCGGTTCGTCCAATGGCATTGGTGCGGTCAACATAGGACGGGCTCGTTCCGTGAAATCTCCCTGATTGTCTCGCAGCGGTACACCTTGGAGAGTGCGAACTGGGCTGGATTTCAGTCCCACATTGGTGATGCGTCTCCTGAGCGCAGTTCGCCGTGAGGCCGTTGCGAATCATCCTCAGCGTGGTTCCGGTGGTCACGGCGACCACGGCAGCGCTGCGCTGCGCTGCGCTGCGCTGCGCTGCCTAGCATGCGTGCATGATTCAGGAACACAACCATCGCGTGCATTCCACTCCGGCCCCCCAGCCGCCCCAGCCGCCCCGGGCGCCTGGGGCGCCTGGGGCGCCCCGCGCCAGCCGATCATGTCGCCGACCCAGCTGCCCAGCGGCGCGGCGAAGCATGGCCACCGTCAAGCCGACCAGCAGCCCGCCTGTCGCCCGCGCGGTGGCCGGCGTCATGCTCAGCTTCCGCGGCGCGTTCGCGGCGTTCACCGACTTCCGGCCCTTTCTCGAACAGCATGTGCACGCCACGGTGCCCCAGTGATCGCTGCTGCTGGCACTGGGCTCGGCCGGCTTCGTCGGCACCTATGCCGCCGGCAAGTTGGTGAACCGCCACCTCGACCGGCTGCTGCGCCACCTGCCACTCGCCCTTGGTGTGACGACGCTGGCCCTGCTGCTGGCCGGCAGTTCGGTGTGGGCCCTGGGATTGCTGTTGTTCGCCTGGGGCGCGCTCAACGCGGCGATCCCGGTGTCGTGGTTCAACTGGCTGACGCAGGGTGTGCCCGACGAGCCCGAAGCCGGCGGCGGCCTGATGGTCGCTGCCATCCAATTCGCCATCATGCTCGGCGCCGGGCTCGGCGGCCTGCTGCTCGACCACCTGTCCATCGTCGCCCCGATGCTGGGCGGGGCTGGACTGCTGGCCCTTGGAAGCCTGAGCGTCGGCAGCGGCCGCCACCTGTGCCACGCGTCGCCACGACCACAATGCCCCGACGTGTGGCCCGCAAGCCCCGCCCGGATGGGCGCCACCCAGTTGGCCCTGGCACTGCCACTGGCTGCCGCTGCGGCCGACGGGCAAGCTGCGGTCGGCAGCACACCGCCGGCCCATTCACCCACGGCCTCTCGGGAGCAGCCCCGCATGTGGATGACCATCGGTACCAGGCGGTTCGCCGTCACCCTGGAAGACAATCCGACCGAGCGCGCATTCATGCAGCTTCTGCCGATGACACTCGACATGCCCGATCTGAACAGCAACGAAAAGCATGTGCGCCTGCCGCGCAGCCTGCCCACCCAGGCCGAGCGGCCGGGCACCCTTCGGGCCGGCGATGTGATGCTGTACGGCAGCAGCACGCTGGTGGTGTTCTACGAGACCTTCGATTCCAGCCACAGCAACACCCGCATCGGGCGCATGGCAGACAGCGCTGGCCTGGCGCGGGCGCTGGGGCCGGGCAGTGCGCGCATCGCCTTCACCGCGCCTGGATGCAGGCAGCGCAGCGCTCTTGGCGCGTGGGCCGTGCAGGATGCGCGCCCCATTCAACACGGCGGCAGGTAACGCTGCGCCTGCATCGCCTGCAGGTGCTGCAGGATGCATTCCTCGGTGTCGATGCAGGCCGCAAACCCGGCCTGCCGCAGCTTGATGGTGGACACGAGTGGCGGCACCGCCAGCGGCCGCTGCGCGGCGAAGTTGGTGTCGGCGTACTGCCAGGACAGGCCGATCAGCTTGTCCAGGTCGGCCACACGCAGGCCATCCCGCTCGGCGATCTGCCGCCACAGCGGCGCCAGCGGTGGCATGGTGTCGGCCAAACGCTGCGGCGCCGGCTCCCCCAGCGCCAGGCCGAAGTGCGCGGCCAGGCGCGGGAACAGCGTGGGCCACAGGATCACGTCGCCGTTGCCGATGTTGAAGGCCTCGCCATGGGCCTGCGGTGCACCCCAGGCCCATTCGATGGCCTCGGCGATCAGGCGTGCGTCGGTGCACTCGGTCAGCAGGTGCGGATGGCCGGGGTAGGTCAGCGGCAGGCCGCGCTCGCGGCACAGCACGGCATAGGCGCCCAGCGCGGCCACCGGGTTCATGGCGCTGCCCACGGCCACGCCCAGCACGATCTGCGGGCGGAAGATTGTCCCGGTACGCCCGCCGCGCTCGACTTGAGCCATCCGCGACACACGCTGCAAAGCCAGGCCGTGAAGGCTTGCAGCAGACGGGTCGGTTGTCCCTCAAGTCTTGGAACAAATCGCCCGATACCGGGGGTTTGACGCGCTGCGGATGCGCTGGGCCAACACAGGTCCATCGCATTGCCATCAACCCCACCAGACCTCACATGAAACACGTCGCACACACCCTGTCCATCGTCCTGGCCTCGGTTCTGGCATCGACACCCGCCCTGGCGGCCCCGCAAACCTTCGTGAGTGGCGCCACCAAGGGCAGCATGGACGAGTTCAGCCGCATCACGCTCGTGCGCGATTGTTCGGACATCGCCAACGCGCCGCACCTCAAGTGCAGCAAGCAGGACATCACGGTCAAGGACAAGACTGGCAAGGTGACGGGCAAGTTTCCGGACAACGAACTCGCCAAGGGAGCAGGCGGGCTGCAAAAGTTCAATCTGGCCAAGGTGTTCGTGATCGACGAAGACGAAGGCGGTGGCAACGGCGCGCGCTACTTTTACTTCCGGTTCGTTCCCCAGGACAGTGCGGACATCGATGTGATGGCCAACGGTCAGATGTTCCCCAAATACTACGAGGTGATCACCGACATGAACCTCAAGCCGATCAAGGCCATGCGTCTGTCAGCAAGCGGCGCCGCGGCGAAGTGGGTGGAGGTCAAGCGCCAGGCCTCGGCGAAGAAGGTCAAGGCACAGGAGATCGAAAGTCCCCTTCGTGTGGCGGACTACCTCGTCGTGATGGAGGACCGCTGAGCGTGAAGTCCGCGGGGTTTGGCGTGATGGGAACGTTGATGTCGGCGGCGGGTCGCAGGCTGTCCTTGACCATGGCGACGTCGCTGGCGCTGGGCGGTGCGGCTGTCGCCGGCGTCGAGCCGGTGGTGCAGGTCGAGGCCCCCTACTTCTGCAACTCACAGGTCCGGTCCGCGAACGAGGCGGAGCGGGCGATCTGCGCGGACAAGGGCTTGCAGCTCCTGTACAGCAGCCTCGACTTCGAGCTCGAGGACGCCATGTCCCAGGCGATCCATGCCGACAAGATCCAGCTGCTCGATCGGCTCAAGGCGGGGCATGAGCCCTGGGAGATGAACCGGGATCAAGCTTGCCCGAACGCAGCCACGAAGGTTGCCTGCCTGAGATCCCTGTACGAAAGCCGCCGCCGCGATCTGGCATCCCTGCTGAGAGCGGAGGGCCTGAAGTCGGTCGCCGCCCAGGCCCGCGAGTCCGGCGCGGCCGACGCCCAGCGCAACGCCGACGCGGACCGGGAACGGGAGCGAGAAGCCCAGGAACGGGCGCAGGCGCAGCGCCCTGCCCGGAACCCTGCGAGTCCGGAAGGAACGGCCAAGGCCACGGCCCCTGTGAAGCCTGAACCTATAGCCACTCCACCGTCGAAGAGCCACGACGCGGCCCAGCCAGACAAGCCGTTTGATTGGCCCGGCCTCATTGGCTGGGTGGCGATTGCCATCGGGGGCTACGCGTGGTGGTCCGTCCGCAAGCAGCGCACGGCGAACAAGGCTCAGAGCGCCCTGGCCGGCTCGCCGGGCCAGCCGGGCGAGGGCAACACGGCGAAGAGGAAATGGGGCTGGGGCGCGGCCGCAGCAGTGGTGGCGCTGATCGTGATCTCCAAGCAGGGCGAATGGGACCGGGCCTCCAAGGCGATCTCCGAATCCGGCGTCGCCGCCTCCCAGGCTGGCAGCTTCCCGTCGGGGATCTGGCAGTGCGGCCTGCTGGGCAGGGTCGAGTTCGCCGGAGCGGGGGTGTTCAGGAACTACAACCCCCCGGCCAACACGGGGTCGAGTCTTCTTCTGGAGCGCGTGGGTTTCCTGGGAGTCGGCACGTTCACCATGGAATCTGCCGATCAGCTCCGGATCAGCGTCACCAGACAGGTGTCCGTGGAGGCGTCGCCCGAGGACTCGGCGAGGCTGGGTGACTTGGCCGACATGCGCCTGGATGCCATCCGCAAGTTCAAGGTCGAAACATCGGGGCACGACGTGGTGCTGCAGGAAACCTTCAGATCCTTCAATGGCAAGGTCAAGGAACCCAGCAGGAAGCGCTTCGTCTGCACGGTTCAGGCCCAGGCCCAGGCCCAGGCCCAGGCCTCCGCCGCTGCCAAGCCGCCAGCACAAGCAGAGCACCTTCAGGCATCGGTGGTGGGCTCTCTTCCGAGCGCGCAGTTCGCGACGCCATCGACGCCGATGACGCAGGACGACGGCGAGGACGCCGTGATGCAGGACATGCTCCGCAACCTGGACGCCAGCCATGACGGCACATGCAGGGCCCAGGGCCAGCAGATACGTATGTTGTGGGGCTACTTCAAGAGCAGCGGCGAGCAGCGTTTCAAGAACGAAGCCATGAATGTGCTCGGAGATCTTGAACGGCGGGGCTGTGCCTGACGGAGCCCGCGGACAGATGTCACGCGCGGTGGGCAGCTGTCGGGTCGCCCAAGACTCCGCCTCGATGTCGGCCAAGCGGGGCGCGACCGTCTGCACCGGCCGGGCCCAGGCCCAGGCGCTGGGGCCGGGCAGTGCGCGCATCGCCTTCACCGCGCCTGGATGCAGGCAGCGCAGCGCTCTTGGCGCGTGGGCCGTGCAGGATGCGCGCCCCATTCAACACGGCGGCAGGTAACGCTGCGCCTGCATCGCCTGCAGGTGCTGCAGGATGCATTCCTCGGTGTCGATGCAGGCCGCAAACCCGGCCTGCCGCAGCTTGATGGTGGACACGAGTGGCGGCACCGCCAGCGGCCGCTGCGCGGCGAAGTTGGTGTCGGCGTACTGCCAGGACAGGCCGATCAGCTTGTCCAGGTCGGCCACACGCAGGCCATCCCGCTCGGCGATCTGCCGCCACAGCGGCGCCAGCGGTGGCATGGTGTCGGCCAAACGCTGCGGCGCCGGCTCCCCCAGCGCCAGGCCGAAGTGCGCGGCCAGGCGCGGGAACAGCGTGGGCCACAGGATCACGTCGCCGTTGCCGATGTTGAAGGCCTCGCCATGGGCCTGCGGTGCACCCCAGGCCCATTCGATGGCCTCGGCGATCAGGCGTGCGTCGGTGCACTCGGTCAGCAGGTGCGGATGGCCGGGGTAGGTCAGCGGCAGGCCGCGCTCGCGGCACAGCACGGCATAGGCGCCCAGCGCGGCCACCGGGTTCATGGCGCTGCCCACGGCCACGCCCAGCACGATCTGCGGGCGGAAGATGGTCCAGGCGAAGCCGGTGCGCCGGGCCCGCTCGGCCACCAGGTCTTGCTGGTCGAAGTAGAAGTTCACATGGTCTCGCACGGCATCCTGCTCACGCGCGGGCACGCGCATGGCACGGCCGGTGTGCACGCCATAGGCCTTGGTGCCCTGCAGCAGGCTGATGTGCTGCAGCGGCGCGCCCTCCAGCGCGTCCAGGGCATTGGCCAGCATGCGGGTGTTCCGCGCCATGTTGTCGGCGCTGCGCCAACCCTGCACCAGCCTGGGCTGCTCGTGCAGCGCGGCATAGACCACATGGGTCACGTCGCGGTGCGGGGCCAGCGCGGCACGCGCCGCCGCGGCGTCCTGCAGGTCGGCGCGCAGCCAGGTGGCATCGGCCGCGAAGTCGGCTTCGCGGCGTGCCAGGCCCAGGGCCTGCAGGTCGGTGCGGCCGGCAAAGCGCTCCATCGCGGCCCGGCCGACCATGCCCAGGGCGCCCACCACCAAGACCTTGCGTTGTGCCGTCATGCAACCACTCCACGTTGGGCCAGACCGTCGATGGTGTCATCGGCCAGGCCCAGCAGGTCTTTCAGCAGCTCGCGGGTGTGCTGGCCCAGCAAGGGCGGCGGCTTGTCGTAGCGGATGGGGTTGGCCGAGAAGTTCAGCGGGTTGCCCACCACCGGCAGCGTGCCCGAGAGCGGATGCGGCATGGTCTTGACCAGTTGCCGGTGGCGGATCTGCGGGTCGTCGAACACCTGGCGGAAATCATGGATGGGCCCGCTGGGCACCACGGCAGCCCGCAGCAGCGGCATCCAGTGGGCCAGGGGCTGGCCGGCCAGCACGGGTGCCAGGATCTGCTGCAGTTCAGCACGGTTCGCCACCCGCTGCGGCGTGCTGTCGAAGCGTGGATCGGTCGCCAGCTCGGGCCGCGCGATCACCTGGCACAGCGCCGCAAACTGCTTGTTGTTGGCCACCGCGATCAGGATCTTGCCGTCGGCGCAATCGAAGTCGCCATAGGGCGCGGTCAGCTGGGAGCTGAGGCCCGAGCGCACCGGCAGCTGCCCCGACACCAGGTAGCCCATGGCCATGGGCGACAACGCCGCCACCTGGGCATCGAGCAGCGACAAGTCGATGTGCTGGCCGGCGCCGGAGACGGTGTCGCGGTGGTGCAGCGCGGCCAGGATGCCGACGGTGGCGTAGAAGCCGGCCGTGAGATCGGACACCGGGTAGCCGGCCCGCTGCGGGCCGGCGCCGGGCTGGCCGTCGGGCACGCCGGTCAGGCTCATCACCCCGCCCATGGCCTGGAAGATCAGGTCGTAACCCGGCATCTGGGCGTAGGGGCCGGTCTGGCCAAAGCCGGTGATGCTGCAGTACACCAGGCGCGGGTTCAGCGCGCACAGCGTGGCATGGTCCAGCCCGTAGCGCGCCAGGTCGCCGCTCTTGAAGTTCTCCAGCAGCACGTCGCTCTGCAGCACCAGGCGGCGCACCAGGTCCTGGCCCTCGGGTGTGGCGATGTCGATGCCGACCGAGCGCTTGGCACGGTTGGCCGACAGGAAGGTGGAGCGCTCGCTGGTGGGCTGACCGGCCGTGTCGTTCAGGCGGGCGCCCTGCTCGCGCACATCGTCGCCGGCGCCGGGCCGCTCGACCTTGATCACGTCGGCGCCCAGGTCGCCCAGCAGCTGCGTGGCCCAGGGGCCGGAGAGGATGCGGCTCAGGTCCAGCACGCGGATGTTGCACAACAAGCCACCGCCCACCTGCCCTGCCCTGCTGTCTGCCGCCATCGCCTGTGCCCCGTCTGCCACCAGCACTGCATGCTACGTACCGGCTGGTATTGCGCCTATGCGTGCATGCCCGCGCCGTTGGCAAGCTGGCAAGCTGCCCGCGGAGCAACCCGCATTGACGCTGCGACATACCCGCTGGTACTGTGGCCGCCGGCCCGGTGCTGCGGCGCAGCCTGCGCCCCCCACAACAGGAGACATCCATGAAGCTGATTCGCACCCTGGCGGCGGCCTGCACGCTGGCCTTGTCGCTGGGCGCCGCCGCGCAGACCACGGTGAAGGTGGGCGTGATCCTGCCGCTGTCGGGCGGCGCCGGGCCGCAGGGCCAGCATGTCACCAACGCCATCCACGTGATGGCGGCCATGCTCAACGAGGCCGGTGGTGTGCTGGGCCGCAAGATCGAGATCGTGGCGCGGGACGACGAGTCCACCCCCGCCGTGGGGGTGTCACGCGCCACCGAGCTGGCCAGCGCCGGCGTGGCGGTGGTGATCGAGGGCTGGAACAGCCCCGTCACCCTGGCCATGCAGCCGGTGCTGGCGCGCGCCGGCATCCTGGACATCACCGCCATCTCCAAGGCCGACGCCATCCTGTCGGGCGAAGGCAACCCGATGGCGGTGCGGCTGAACAGCTCCAACTCGCAGGATGGCGCGGTGATCGCCAACTACATCGCCAACAACGCCAAGGCCAAGCGCATCGCCTTCCTCACCCAGAACGACGCCTACGGCAACGGCGCCCAGGCCTCGATCGAGGCCGAGCTGAAGAAGCTGAACTGGGCCTACGAGAAAGTGGCCGAGGAGAAATTCCCGTTCGCGCAGGCCGATTTCCGGGTGGCGATGACAAATGTGGTGGCGGCCAAGCCCGAGATCACCGTGGCCATCAATGCGAATGAAGGCCTGGGCATGCCGGCCACCATCCGCCAGGCACGCCAATCCCGCCTGCCGGGCAAGTTCGTGGCCGCGGTGGGCACGGTGGCGCCCAGCGTGATCGAGGTGGCGGGTGATGCGGCCAACGGCCTGGTGGGCGCCGACATCTACTTCCCGGCGGTGGAGCCGTTTGCCTCCAACCCGGCCAACCAGAAGTTCGTGGCCAAGAGCCTGGAGATGCACAAGTACACGCCCGACAAGTTCATGGCCCTGGGCGCCACCGCGCTGCAGGTGTGGGCCATGGCCGCCAACGAGCTGAAGACGCTGGACCGCGCGGCCATCGCCAAGCGCATCCGCGGCGGCAGCTTCAAGGGCACGGTGATGGGTGACGTCAGCTTCGAGCCCAACGGCCAGCTGGGGTCGAAGCACTACCTGTTCACGGTGCAGAACAACAAGATCGTCGTCGCGCCCTGATGCAGACTGGAACTCCCGCGCTGCAGGTGCAGGGCCTGGGCGTGCGCTACGGTGCCCTGGTGGCGCTGGACGACGTGGGCTGGGCCGTGCACCCGGGTGAGCTGCTGGGCATCATCGGCCCCAACGGCGCCGGCAAGAGCACCTGCTACGAGGCCACCACCAACCTGGTGCCGCGCCAGGGCCAGGTGGCGCTGGCCGGGCGCGACGTGAGCGATGTGCCACCGCATGGCCTGGCCGCGCTGGGCCTGAAGCGCGCCTTCCAGCAGAACGCCTTCTTCGAAGACCTGAGCGTGCTGGACAACCTGGTGGCCGTGCTGGGCCGGCGCGCCCATGCCGGCCTGCTGGGCAGCGTGCTGCGCCCGCTGGCCGCCGCCCGCCGCCGCGGCGAGGCCCAGGCCTTTGCCGCGCAGCAGCTGCAGCGCTTCGGCATCCCCACGGCCTACCACGGCCTGCGGCCCAAGGAAACGCCTTATGGCGTGCAGCGCCTGCTGTCCATCGCGCTGGCCTTTGGCGACGGCGCCCAGGTGCTGCTGCTGGACGAACCCGCCGCCGGCCTGGGCGGCGACGACATGGAGCGCCTGGTGCAGCTGCTGCAAAGCCTCAAGCGTGACGGTGTGGCCCTGGTGGTGATCGAACACCACATGGACCTGATCATGGCCGTGGCCGACCGCATCTGTGTGCTGGACCTGGGCCGGCGCCTGGCCTATGGCACACCGGCCGAGGTGCAGCGCGACCCGCGGGTGCTGGAAGCCTACCTGGGCAAGGCGGCATGACGGCCACCCCACAACCCGTGCTGCGTGTGCGCGGCCTGCAGGCGAGTTATGCCGGCAACCTGGCGCTGGATCTGCAGGCGCTGGACCTGGCGGCCGGCGAGGTGGTGGGTGTGGTCGGCGCCAACGGCGCGGGCAAGTCCACCCTGGTGAATGCGCTGCTGGGCTGGTCACGCGGGGCGCCGCGCATCAGCGGCCAGGTGGCCCTGGGCGGGCAGCGCATCGATGCCTGGCCCACCCACCAGCGCGTGCGTGCCGGCCTGCTGCTGGTGCCCGAGGGCAAGCTGGTGTTCGCCCAGATGAATGTGGAGGAGAACCTGTCGCGCAGCCAGGAACCGCCCAGCGAGCCCGGCCGCCACCTCTACAGCCGCGACGAGGTGTACGACCTGTTCCCGCGGCTGAAGGAGCGGCGCCAGCACCTGGGGTCGCAGCTGTCGGGCGGTGAGCGCCAGATGCTGGGCATCGGCCGTGCGCTGATGATGGGGCCCAAGGCCCTGCTGCTGGACGAACCCTCCATCGGCCTGGCACCCAAGCTGGTGGACCAGGTGCTGCAGACCCTGCGCACCCTGGCTGGCGCCGGCCTGGCCATCCTGCTGGTGGAGCAGAACGTGCGCGCGGCGATGGAAGTCGTCGACCGCCTGGTGTTGATCGAACGTGGGCGTGTGGTGCTGGAAGGGCCGGCGCAGCAGGTCGGCCACGACCCACGCATTGCCGAGGCTTACCTCGGTGCCACGGCCCACGCCAACACGCCATGAATCTCTTGCAGCAAATCCTCAACGGCCTGGTGATGGGCCATGCCTATGCCCTGGTGGCCATCGGCTGGACCCTGCTGCTGGGCGTGGCCCGGCTGGTCAACTTCGGCCATGGCCAGATGTACATGCTGGGGGCGTTTGTCACCTGGTGGGCGGTGGTCAAGGCCGGTGTGCCCTATGCGCTGGCCCTGCCGATTGCCATGGCCTGCGGCGCCCTGCTGGGCGCGGGCATGCAGCGGGTGATGCTGCGCGCCACCTTCGAGCAGAACCTGGTGTCCATCATGATCATGACCCTGGGCTTCGGCTACGTGATCCACGGCGCGGCGGCCCTGGTGTTCGGCAGCACCGGGCAGATCCTGGACACCACGCTGTCGCGGCATGAGATCACGCTGGGCGAGCTGTGGATCACCGGGCAGGACCTGGCCATCGTGGTGGCGACGATCCTGGTCTTCCTGGGCCTGCGCTGGCTGCTGGACGGCACCCGCATCGGCCGCCTGGTGCGCATGGTGGCCGAAGACCCCAAGCTGGCCCAGCTCAGCGGCGTGGATGTGCGGCGGGTGTACTACGGCGTGTTTGCCTTCGAGGGTGCGGCCGTGGCCTTTGCCGCCGGCATGGTGGCGCCGCGCACGCCCATCCTCACCTCGATGGGTTTCGACGAGGTGATCATGACCTTCGTGGTGGTGGTGTTCGGCGGCATCGGCAGCGTCAAGGGCAGTTATGTGGCCGGTGTGGCGCTGGGGCTGTTCACCGCGCTGTTCGGCGCCCTGGTGTCGCCGGCCTACACCACGGCGGCGGCCTTTCTGGCGCTGATCGCCCTGCTGGTGCTGCGCCCGGGTGGGCTGGGCGCCGGCGCCGGTGGAGGGGTGCACTGATGGCCGCCACCGCAGCCAGCGCCTGGCAGCGCTGGGCCCTGCTGCCCACCGCGCTGGCGGTGTTCTTCGCGCCGCAGCTGGCCGGCGGCAGCGGCGCGGCCTACAGCGCGGCGGTGTTGATCGCCATCTTCGCGGTGATGGCCTACGGCCTGGACATCATCGTGTCCGACCTGGGCGAGGTGAGCCTGGCCCACACCGTGTTCTTCGCCGCCGGCAGCTACACCACCGCCCTGCTGTCCACCCGCGCCGGCGTGGGCAGCTGGGCCACGCTGGCGGGGTCCATCGGCGTGGCGCTGCTGCTGGCCGGGGCCATCGGCCTGGTGACGCTGCGGCTGCGCGAGTTCGTGTTCTCCCTGGTCACCTATGCGGTGGCGGTGGTGGCCATGACCATCGCCGCCAACTGGCAGTTCATGGGCGGGTCCGACGGCGTGCGTGGCATCCCGCTGCTGGACCTGTCCCTGCCCGGCCTGCCGCTGAAGGCCCAGGACGACCGCACGCTGTGGCCCTATGCCTTCGGCCTGCTGCTGGCCACGCTCTACCTGGTCGACCGCTTCCGCCATTCGGCCCTGGGCGCGGCGGCGGTGATGAGCCACCTCAACCCGCGCCTGGCCACCATGAGCGGCATCGACCTGGCGCGGGTGCGGCTGCAGGTGTTCCTGGTGTCGGCGCCCATCAGCGCGGCGGCCGGCTGGCTGTATGCCTACCAGCGCGCCTACGTCAGCGCCGACGTGCTG
This sequence comes from Pseudomonadota bacterium, assembly GCA_040386375.1. Taxonomy (GTDB): domain Bacteria; phylum Pseudomonadota; class Gammaproteobacteria; order Burkholderiales; family Burkholderiaceae_C; genus Pseudaquabacterium. The sequence goes on along the minus strand of JAZKFQ010000026.1, from coordinate 99,362 downwards.
GAGAGCTACTTCCTGATCCTGATGCTCACCGCGGTGGTGCTGGTGGGCCGGCGCCAGCTGCTGGGGCCGCTGGCGGCCACCGCCCTGGTGCTGGTGCAGGAGAAGTTCTTCTCGCTGGGCGGCTATGTGGACAAGATCATCCTGGGCAGCGTGCTGGTGCTGATCCTGGGCTTCTTCCCCCAGGGCCTGGCCGGGCTGGCGCGGCCGATCGCCGCGGCGCTGCGCCGGCGCCCGCCCGCGCCACCATGAGCAAACAGCCGCCTGCGGTCGCCGTGGTGCCCGATTCCCGCGAGGAAATCCTGCAGGCCGCGGCCGAGCTGTTCATGGCCTACGGCTACACCGCCACCTCGATCGACGCGGTGGCCGAGCGCCTGGGCGCCACCAAGGGCCGCATCTACCACCACTGGCGCAGCAAGGCCGACCTGTATTTCGACGTGCAGGTGGCGGCCATGACGCGGGTGACCGAGGCCATCGAGCCCATCGCCAAGCGCCCCGGCAGCGCGGCCGGGCGCCTGGCGGCGATGGCGCTGGCCCATGCCCAGATCCTACTGAACGAGCTGCCGATGCAGAAGGTGGCGGTGCAGGGCCTGGAGCGCGAGTTGCTGGGCAGCGCCAGCGGCCAGGCGCCGGCGGCCAAGCGGCTGCGCGCCGTGCTGCAGCTGCGTGACGATTACGAGCGCATGTTTGCCGAGGTGATCGACGACGGCATCCGCGAGGGCGTGTTTGTCGACCTGCCGCCGCGCCTGGCCACCAAGCCCTTCTTCGGCGTGCTGAACTGGGCCACGGTCTGGTACAGCCCCCGCCGGCTGCAGAGCGCCGAGGCGGTTGCCGAGCTGGCTCAGATGCTGGCCGACTACGCGATGCGCGGCATTCTGAAGCCGGGCCTGGGCGACAACAGCCGGCCCTGACCCCGGCCTGTCAGACCAGGCACAGGAAACAGTGGCACAGTGTCCGGTTTTTGCACAGCCTCGGCCAAAATCCAACAGCTGGCACATTCACTGCTGAGCTGACCCCAGCAAGACCCACGGAGATACGCGTATGCCGACCAAGCAGCCCACCATCATCTACACGCTCACCGACGAGGCGCCCTATCTGGCGACCGCCGCCTTCTTGCCCATCATCCGCAGCTTTGCGGCGCCGGCAGGCATCCGGGTCGAGACCAGCGACATCTCGGTGGCTGCGCGGGTGCTGGCCGAATTTCCGGAGTGCCTGACCGAGGCCCAGCGTGTGCCCAACAACCTGGCCGAGCTGGGCAAGCTGACCCTGCTGCCGGACACCAACATCATCAAGCTGCCCAACATCAGCGCCTCGGTGGCGCAGCTGAAGGCGGCCATCAAGGAACTGCAGGACAAGGGCTACGCCCTGCCCGACTACCCCGAGTCGCCGAAGACCGACGAAGAGAAGGCCTTGCGTGCGCGTTATTCCAGGTGCACCGGCAGTGCGGTGAACCCGGTGCTGCGTGAAGGCAACTCCGACCGGCGTGCGCCCAAGGCGGTGAAGGAATACGCCCGCAAGAACCCGCACAGCATGGCCGACTGGAGCCAGGCCTCGCGCTCGCACGTCTCGCACATGCACCACGGCGATTTCTACCATGGTGAGAAGTCCATGACCCTGGACAAGGCACGCGAGGTGAAGATGGAGCTGCTCACCAAGAGCGGCAAGACCATCGTGCTCAAGCCCAAGGTGTCGCTGCTGGACCGCGAGGTGGTCGACAGCATGTTCATGAGCAAGCAGGCGCTGCTGGATTTCTACACCAAGGAGATCGAGGACGCGCACAAGACCGGCGTGATGTTCTCGCTGCACGTGAAGGCCACGATGATGAAGGTCTCGCACCCCATCGTCTTCGGCCACTGCGTGAAGATCTTCTACAAGCAGGCCTTCGACAAGCACGCCAAGCTGTTCGAGGACCTGGGGGTCAATGTCAACAACGGCATGATCGACCTGTACAACAAGATCGCCAGCCTGCCGCAGAGCCAGCAGGACGAGATCAAGCGCGACCTGCACGCCTGCCATGAGGGCCGCCCCGAGCTGGCCATGGTGGATTCGGCCAAGGGCATCACCAACTTCCACTCGCCCAACGACGTGATCGTCGACGCGTCCATGCCGGCCATGATCCGCAACGGCGGCAAGATGTGGGGTGCCGACGGCCGGCTCAAGGACGTGAAGGCCGTGATGCCTGAATCGACCTTCGCCCGCATCTACCAGGAGATCATCAACTTCTGCAAGTGGCACGGCGCCTTCGACCCCAGGACCATGGGCACGGTGCCCAACGTGGGCCTGATGGCGCAGCAGGCCGAGGAGTACGGCTCGCACGACAAGACCTTCGAGATCACCGAAGCCGGCGTGGCCAACATCACCGACATCAACACCGGTGAAGTGCTGATGAGCCAGGACGTGGAAGAAGGCGACATCTGGCGCATGTGCCAGGTGAAGGACGCCGCCATCCGCGACTGGGTGAAGCTGGCGGTGAACCGGGCGCGCAACTCCGGCATGCCGGTGGTGTTCTGGCTGGACCAGTACCGCCCGCACGAGGCGCAGCTGATCACCAAGGTCAAGATGTACCTGCACGAGCACAACACCGCCGGGCTGGACATCCAGATCATGAGCCAGGTGCGCGCCATGCGCTACACGCTGGAGCGCGTGATCCGCGGCCTGGACACCATCAGCGCCACCGGCAACATCCTGCGCGACTACCTCACCGACCTGTTCCCCATCATGGAACTGGGCACCAGCGCCAAGATGCTGTCCATCGTGCCGCTGATGGCCGGCGGGGGCATGTACGAGACCGGTGCGGGTGGCTCGGCCCCCAAGCATGTGCAGCAGCTGGTGGAGGAAAACCACCTGCGCTGGGATTCACTGGGTGAGTTCCTGGCCCTGGCGGTGTCGCTGGAAGACCTGGGCCTGAAGACCGGCAACGCCAAGGCCAAGCTGCTGGCCAAGACCCTGGACGCGGCCACCGGCGCGCTGCTGGACAACAACAAGAACCCCAGCCCCAAGACCGGCCAGCTGGACAACCGCGGCAGCCAGTTCTACCTGGCGCTGTACTGGGCCCAGGCCCTGGCGGCGCAGACCGAGGACACGGCCCTGGCCGCCCACTTCGCGCCGCTGGCGCAGGCGCTGGCCGACAACGAGCAGAAGATCGTCGCCGAGCTGAATGCGGTGCAGGGCAAGCCGGTGGACATCGGCGGCTACTACCTGCCCGACCCGGCCAAGACCGAGGCGGTGATGCGCCCCAGCGCCACCTTCAACGCAGCGCTGGCGGCCGCGGCGGGCTGAGCCTGGACGCAGGACAGTCCCTGCGGACTGTTCTGCGCCTGGCGAAGCGGCCGCGCTGTGCGGGGCCGTGGGTGGTCGGCCCGGTCTAACGGTCCAGGATGGCGCAGGCCGTCGTCGCCAGGTGCTTGGTGTGGCTGTTGTCGGCCGACGCCGGCGCGTTGCCGATGCCGATCAGGTTGCGCTTGAACACGCCCTGGCCGATGGCCGCCAGGCGGAACATCGAGAACGCCAGGTAGACGTTGAAGCCAGGGATGCCGTCGCGCCCGGTGCGGCGGCAATAAGCCGCCACGTACGCGGCCTCGTCGGGAATGCCCGAGCTCGCCAGGTCCACCCCCTTGAGCGTGCCCCAGCTCTCGGAATCCGAGTGGTAGAGGATGCAGCCGTAGGCGATGTCGGCCAGCGGATGGCCCAGGGTGGACAGCTCCCAGTCGAGCACGGCGATGATGCGCGGCTCGGTGGGGTGGAACATCACGTTCTCCAGCCGGTAGTCGCCATGGGCGATGGCCACCTCGTCGCTGGCCGCCGCCAGCTGCAGCAATCGCGGCGGCAGTTCGGTCATCAGCCGCTCCATCGCCGGGATGGTCTCGGTCTCGGCGCCGCGGTACTGCTTGATCCAGCGGTCGATCTGGCGCTGGAAGTAGTTGCCCGGCCGGCCGTAGTCGGCCAGGCCGATGGCCTGGACGTCGACCTGGTGCAGCTGCGCCAGCGTGGCGTTGAGGTTGTCGTAGATGGCCGCACGTTCGGCCGGCACCATGCCGGGCAGGCGGGCATTGCGGAAGATGCGGCCTTCCAGGAAGTCCATCACGTAGAAGGCGGTGCCGATGACCGTGGGGTCATCACAGTAGGCCCGCATGCGTGGCACCGGAAAGCCGGTGCCGCCCAGGGCGGCCATCACGCGGTATTCACGGTCCACCTGGTGGGCGCTGGCCAGCAGGGTGCCGGGCGGCTTCTTGCGCAGCACCCAGCGCTGCGCACCGGCCTGGTCACCGGCGCTGATCAGGTAGGTGGGGTTGGACGCGCCGCGGTTGAACTGGCTCAGCACCAGGGGCTGGGCCGGGTCGGCCACGTGGGCGCGGAACCAGCGGTCCAGCGCGGCTTCGTCCAGGCGCTGGTTGTCGCGCACCGCGCCGATGGACGGCTTGCCGGGGTCGGGGGTGGTGTTCGGGCTGGCTGCCATCTCAAGCCCCGTGCGCCAGGGCCAGGCCGGGGATGGGCCAGTCGTCGATGGCGATCAACCGGCCGCTGCCCGACAGCGTGACGTAGGCGGTGCGCCGGTCCTTGCCACCGAAGCAGAGGTTGGTGGTCATGCGGTCGGGCAGGGACACATGGCTGGTGAGGCTGCCGTCGGGCGAGATGATGCTGATGCCGCCGTGCATCAGCGTGGCCACGCAGATGTTGCCCAGCGCGTCCACCGCCAGTGAATCGAAGCGCTGCAGCATGCCGCCCGGTGAGGCCGTGACCATGCGGCCACCATTGGGCGAGGGCCAGGGGTCCTTGCGCACCTGGCCGGGTGCGGTGATGTCGTAGGCCCAGAGCCGCGCGCCGGCGGTCTCGGCGTAGTACAGCGTGCTGCCGTCGGGCGACAGGCCCACGCCGTTGGGCGTCAGCAGGGGCCGGGCCACCACGCTGGCGGCGCTGCCGTCGGTGCGGCCGTAGTAGACCGCGCCCATGTCCATGTCGCGCTCGCGGCCCTTGCCCAGGTCGGTGAAGTAGAAGCCGCCGTGGGCATCGAAGACCAGGTCGTTGGGGCCACGCAGGCCGAAGCCGTCGACCTGCTCGTAGAGCCGCTCGGCGCTGCCGGTGGCCAGGTTGATGCGCTCGATGCGGCCGCCGGAATAATCCTCGGCCTGGGCGACCGGCCGCAGCGTGCCATCGGCCTCGGTGTGCCACTTGAAGCCGCCGTTGTTGCAGACGTAGACGGCGCCATCGGGCCCGATGGCCGCGCCGTTGGGGCCACCGCCCAGGTCGGCCACCACCTGGATGCGGCCGTCGGGCGTCACCCGGCTCAGCGTGCCGCGGGCGATCTCGACCAGCAGCACCGAGCCGTCGTCCATGGCGATGGGGCCTTCGGGGAACTGCAGGCCACGGGCGATTTCGCGGATCTTCATGGAGGCTCCTGGGTGTCGGTCGGCAAACGCCGTCGCGCCAGCTTAGGCGGCGCACTGCGGCGGCGCTGTGTGGAAGGTGACAGCGCCGTGCTGGCGCGGCCTGCCCACCCACGGCAACCCGACTACGACCGCCCGACCACCCGCCCCACCAGCGGATACGCCGGGTCGGTGAAGCCCGGCGTGGACGGATGGCCCGGCGCCACCAGGCCGTCGACCAGGGCCTCGTCGGCCGCGTCCAGGCGGCAATCCAGCGCCGGCAGATAACTCTCCCACTGCGCCAGGGTGCGCGGCCCGGCGATCACCGAACTCACCGCCGGGTTGGCCAGCACCCAGGCGGTGGCGAACTGCGCCAGCGCCACACCCTTGGCGGCGGCGTGGCCCTGCAGCTGTTGTGCGATGGCCAGGGATTCGGCGCGGAACTCGGTCTCGGCGATGCGCTTGTCACCCCGCCCGGCACGGCTGCCGGGCTCGGGCGCCGCGCCGGGCTGGTACTTGCCGGTGAGCACACCACGCGCCACCGGGCTGTAGGGCACCACGCCGATGCCGTGGTGCTGGCAGGCCGGGATGATCTCCACCTCGGGCATGCGGTTCAGCAGGTTGTAGTATGGCTGGCACACCACCGGCCCTGGCACACCCAGGCGCGCGGCCGCGTGCACCATCTCGGCAATGCGCCAGCCGCGGAAGTTGGACAGGCCCCAGTAGCGGATCTTGCCGCTGCGCACCAGGTCGCCCAGGGCCTGCAGCGGCTCGTCCAGGTTCATGCCGGGAAAATCGCGGTGCAGGTAGAGGATGTCGATGTGCTCGGTCTGCAGGCGGCGCAGGCTGGCCTCCACCTCGCGCAGCATCCACACCCGCGAGTAGTGGCCACTGTTGACCCGGCCACCGGGCATGGCGTTGCCGAGCTTGGTGGCCAGCACCCAATCGTGCCGCCGGGCCTGGATCAGGCTGCCCACCATGGTCTCGGAGGCGCCGGCGGTGTAGACGTCGGCGGTGTCGATGAAGTTCACGCCCTGGTCGTGGGCATGGTCCACGATGCGGCCGGCCTCCTGCACATCGGTCTGGTCGCCGAACATCATCGTGCCCAGGCACAGGCTGGAGACTTTCAGGTTGCTCTTGCCGAGGGTGTTGTAGCGCATGGCGGGCATGGGTGGATGGGTGGGATGGGCGCTGTGCCCGGGCAGGGTGTGGCACCAGCATAGCGCCGCAGGCGCGCTGCGCGCCTGTGTGAACATCGCGCCGTCCATCCCTGCCGTCCTCACCGGCCCTCCCCGCCATGCCCAGGCTGCACCCACCCGACAAGCAGGCCCTGCTGGCACTGCCGCCCTACCCCGGCATTGCGCCCGCCGCGGTTTGCCTGCCGCAGAGCGCGGCGGACCTGGCGCTCGCGCTGGCCGATCTCGGCGCCCAGCGCCACATCGGTTTCGACACCGAATCCAGGCCCACCTTCACCAAAGGCCAGGAGAGCAGCGGCCCGGAGGTGGTGCAGTTCGCCACCCCCAGCCGGGCCTATGTGCTGCAGCTGCGCCACCCCGGCTGCGAGGCGCTGGCACGTGCGGTGCTGGCCCAGGACGGCGTGGTCAAGGTGGGCTTCGACCTGCAGCAGGACCTGGGCCAGCTGCGCCGCCGCCTGGGCACCGAGGTGGCGCCCCTGCTCGACCTGACCCGGGTGTTCCACCGCATGGGCTACCCGCGCACCCTGGGCATCAAGTCGGCGGTGGCGCTGGTGTTCGGCCAGCGCTTCGTCAAGTCCAAGCGGGTCACCACCAGCAACTGGGCCAACCCCACGCTCACGCCGCAGCAGCAGCTGTATGCCGCCAACGATGCCTGGGTCGCGCTGCAGGTGCTGCAGGCGCTACAGCGGCAGACACCACCACCGGCGGGGCTGCTTTAGCGCCTGTGGCCGCGCCCCCGCTGGACCGCCAGCGGGTCGCTCAATAACCGACGGTGAAGCGCTGGCGGCTGTGCGCCGGGCGCTCCAGCTCGTCGAGCATGGCGATGGCGAAATCCGGGAAGCTGATGTGGCTCTGGCCGGCGGCATCGCTGAGCAGCTGTTCCTGCCCCAGGCGGAAGCGGCCGGTGCGCTGCTGGCCGTCGAACAGCGCCGATGGCGACAGAAAGCTCCAGTCCAGCGCCGTCTGCGCACGCAGGGCGTCCAGGAAGGCGATGCCACCGGCCGCCTCGGCGCGGTAGGCCGCGGGGAACTGCGGGCTGTCGAACAAGCGTGTGCCATCGGGCAGCAGCAGGCTGGCCGCGCCGCCCACCACCAGCAGGCGCGGCACATCGGCGGCCAGCGTGGCGCCGATGATGGCCTGCGGCGGCACACCGTCGAAGCGGGCGCTGCTGATCACCACCGCGTGGCCGGCCAGCGCAGCCGTCAGGGCCGGGGTGTCGTGCAGGTCGACCGCCAGGTTGCGCTGGCCGGGCTGCGCCGCCAGGCTGGTGGCGCCGCGGGCGATGGCGGTGACCTGGTGGCCGCGGCGCAGGGCCTCGGCCAGCAGCTGGCTGCCGGCGCGGCCGGTGGCGCCGATGATCGCGATCTTGGACATGCTGTGTTCCTTTTGAAGCGGGAGAGGGTGGACAGAAGGCTGCAGCATAGTTTTCAGAATCAGCGCTAAAAACCCCAGAATCAGGCATTCACTGTTTCTGGAATCGTGCAAATATGGACCGACTCACCGCCATGCAGGTGTTCGTGGCCGTGGTGGACGGCGGCAGCCAGGTGGCCGCGGCCGAGCAGCTGGGCCTGTCGCGGCCGGTGGTGTCGCGCCACCTGGCCGCGCTGGAAGACTGGGCGGGCGCGCGGCTGATGCACCGCACCACCCGGCGCCTGAGCCTCACGCCGGCCGGGGAGCAGACCCTGGCACGCTGCCGCGACATCCTGGCCCTGAGCGAGGACCTGCGGCGCAGCGTGGCAGCCCCCGCGGGCACACCACAAGGCCTGCTGCGGGTGACGGTCAGCGCCTCGTTCGCCCAGGCCCAGCTGGCCGGCCTGATCACCCGCTTCGTGCAACTGCACCCTGCGGTGTCGGTCGACCTGGTGGTGCTGGACCGCGCCGTCAACCTGGTCGACGAGCGCATCGACCTCGCCCTGCGCATCAGCAACGACCTGGATCCCAACCTGATCGCCCGCCGCCTGACCGTGTGCCGCTCGGTGGTGTGCGCGGCGCCGGCCTATCTGCAGCGCCATGGCATGCCGGTGCAGCCCGACGACCTGGCGCGGCACAACTGCCTGACCCACACCTACGCCGGCAAGAGCCTGTGGCACTTCGAGCGGGACGGCGTGCCGCTGGTGGTGGCCGTGGCCGGCAACATCAGCGCCAACGAAGCCACCGCGCTGCTGCAGGCGGCCTGCGCCGGCGCGGGCATCGCCATGCTGCCCACCTACCTGGCGGCGCCGCTGCTGCGCGCCGGCAGCCTGGTGGCCCTGCTGCCGGGGGTGGCACCGCGGCCGCTGCAGCTGCATGCGGTGTACGCGTCGCGCCGGCACATGAGCCCGGCGCTGCGGGCCCTGCTCGACTTCCTGGCCGCACAGCTGGGGCCGGAGCCGAGCTGGGATGCACCGGCCTGAGCGGCGTCCGGGGTGCAGGCGCGGCCCGTTGCGGGCTCGGTGGCCGCGTCGCCCTAGGCCCGGCCGTCCACCGGCAGGTCGCCCAGCAGCGCGATCAGTTCGTCCAGCGTGCGGTAGAAGTCGCCGATGAAGGCGCTGCCGATGTGGGCCTCGATGGCCGCGTAGGCCGACTCGATGGCCGGCGCCATGGCCGCGGCCAGGGCCTGGCTGCGGTCTGTCAACCGCACCATCACCCGGCGCTGGTCTTGCACCATGCGCGCGCGCTGCACCAGGCCCAGGTCGTCCATGCGCGCCAGCACACCCGCCAGGCTGGGGCTGGAGATGCGGCACACCTGGCCGATCTGGCGGGGCTCCAGCGGCCCCTGCTCCAGCAGCGCGCGCACGATGCGCCACTGCTGCTCGGTCACGCCATGGGCGTTCAGGATGGGCCGGAACTGCGCCATCACCGCCTCCCGCGCCTGCAGCAGCAGCAGGGGCAGGTTGCGGTGGGCAAAGACCGGATTGGCCTGCGCTGCGGCCGGGGCCGGGGCTGACGCCACCAGCTCGGCCACGGTGGGATGGCGCCGGGTTGACATGCTCACATCTTAGCGACTAAATTGCTCACATCCTAGTGATCGACCACCCCATGCCCCTGCCCTCCCCCACCCTGCCGCAGCTCGGCGTGGCGCCCTGGCGCCTCAGCGGCGTGGTCTACAGCGCCTTGCTGAACGACCCCCAGCAGCTCGCCGACCTGGGCGACGCGGTGCACCAGCCACCCTACAAGGCCCCGCCCCGGCACCCCGTGCTGGCGGTGCGGCCGCGCAATACCCTGGCGGGTGACGGCGACGCCATCGCCGTGCCGGCCAGCGTGGGCCTGGTGCGCACCGGTGCCAGCCTGGGGCTGGTGATCGGCCAGGTGGCCTGCCGCGTGCCGGTGTCCGAGGCCATGGCCGTGGTGGCGGGCTACCTGGTGGCCAACGACCTCAGCCTGCCACTGCCGGGGCCTGGCAGCCACTACCGCCCCGCTGCGCGCCAGATGATGCGCGACGGCTTCTGCCCGCTGGGTGCCCAGGTGGTGCCCGCCGGTGCCGTGCCCGACCCTGATGCCCTGCAGATCCGCCTGCTGCTCGACGGCCAGCCGGCCTGGCAGGGCAGCACCGCCGGGCGCGTGCGCGGCGTGGCGCAGCTGGTCAGCGATGTCAGCGAATTCATGACCCTGCAGCCCGGTGACGTGCTGCTGCTGGGCATCGGTGCCGGTGCACCGCTGGCACGCATCGGTCAGAGCATGGCAGTGCACATCGCCGGCATCGGCCAGCTGCACAACAGCCTGGTGGCGGAGGCCGCATGAACACCGCCCGCAACGCCCGCACCGCCAGAGTGGCCTACAGCGGCGCCATCCACAGCGCCACGCCGCTGGACGGCGGCAGCACCGCCCGCCTGCGCCTGGCTGACGGCCGCAGCGTCGCCGAGGCCGACGTGGTGTGGCTGCCGCCCTTCGCCGTGGGCAGCATCATCGCCCTGGGCCTGAACTACGCCGACCATGTGAAGGAACTGGCCAAGGAACTGACCGTCGGCAGCCAGGACGAGCCGCTGGTGTTCCTGAAGGGCCCGAACAGCCTGATCGGCCACCAGGGCGCCACACGACGGCCGGCAGGCGTCGCCTTCATGCACTACGAATGTGAACTGGCGGTGGTGATCGGCCGCAGCGCCAAGGGCGTGCAGGCGGCCGATGCCATGGCCCATGTGGCCGGCTACACCGTGTGCAACGACTACGCCGTGCGCGACCACCTGGAGAACTGGTACCGCCCCAACCTGCGGGTGAAGAACCGCGACGGTGGCACGGTGCTAGGCCCCTGGCTGGTGGATGCCGCCGCGGTGCCCGACCCGCATGCGCTGCAGCTGCGCACCTGGGTCAACGGCAAGCTCATCCAGCAAGGCAGCACCGCCCACATGGTCCACCGCATCCCGGCGCTGATCGAGTACCTCAGCAGCTTCATGACCCTGCAGGCCGGTGACGTGGTCCTCACCGGCACACCCGAGGGCGTGGTCAACGTCGACGAAGGCGACGAGGTGGTGACCGAGATCGATGGCATCGGCCGCCTGGTCAACCACATCGTCGGTGACGCTGTGTTTGGCCGTTAGCAGCTGTGGCATTTCTCGCGTTAGTTCGTTTTCTCAGCTTTCAGGAACCCCATGCGCATCCAGCACCTGATCAACGGCAAGTCGGTCGACAGCCCCGGCACCCTCGAGACCATCAACCCCGCCACGCAGGAGGTGCTGGCCGAACTGGCGGCCGGCGGTGCGGCCGAGGTGCAGGCGGCGGTGGCCGCCGCCAAGGCCGCCTTCCCGGCCTGGGCCGCCCGCCCCGCCACCGAGCGCGCCGCGCTGATGCGCAGGCTGGGCGACCTGATCACCCAGCACGTGCCGCAGATCGCCCGCACCGAGACCCAGGACACCGGCCAGACCATCAGCCAGACCGGCAAGCAGCTGGTGCCGCGCGCGGCCGACAACTTCCACTACTTCGCCGAGATGTGCACCCGGGTGGACGGCCACACCTACCCCACGCCCACCCACCTGAACTACACCCTGTTCCACCCGGTGGGCGTGTGTGCCCTGGTCAGCCCCTGGAACGTGCCCTTCATGACCGCCACCTGGAAGGTGGCGCCCTGCCTGGCCTTCGGCAACACCGCGGTGCTGAAGATGAGCGAGCTGTCGCCCCTGAGCGCCGCACGCCTGGGTGAACTGGCGCTGGAGGCCGGCATCCCCGCGGGTGTGCTGAACATCGTGCACGGCACCGGCCGGCAGGCGGGTGAGCCGCTGTGCAGCCACCCGGACGTGCGGGCCATCAGCTTCACCGGATCGACCGCCACCGGCGACCGCATCGTGCGCACCGCGGGCCTCAAGAAGTTCAGCATGGAACTGGGTGGCAAGAGCCCGTTCGTGGTCTTCGACGACGCCGACCTGGCCCGCGCACTGGACGCCGCGGTGTTCATGATCTTCAGCAACAACGGCGAGCGCTGCACCGCCGGCAGCCGCATCCTGGTGCAGCGCTCCATCTATGCCGATTTCGCGCAGCGGTTTGCCGCCCGCACGCAGCGCATCCGGGTGGGCGACCCGCTGGACGAGGCCACGCTGGTGGGCCCGATGATCAGCCCCGCCCATCTGGCCAAGGTGCGCAGCTACATCGAGCTGGGCCCCAAGGAGGGCGCCACCCTGCTGTGCGGCGGCGTGGACCGTCCGGCCTACGCCGCCGCGCTGCCGGCCGGCCTGCAGGCTGGCAACTTCGTCTGGCCCGCGGTGTTTGCCGACGTGGACAACCGCATGCGCATCGCCCAGGAGGAGATCTTCGGCCCGGTGGCCTGCCTGATCCCCTTCGACGACGAGGCCGATGCGGTGCGCCTGGCCAACGACATCGCCTACGGCCTGTCGAGTTATGTCTGGACCGAGAACCTGGGCCGCGCCCACCGCGTGGCCGCCGGCATCGAGGCAGGCATGTGCTTCGTCAACAGCCAGAACGTGCGCGACCTGCGCCAGCCCTTCGGCGGCACCAAGGCCAGTGGCACCGGGCGCGAGGGCGGCACCTGGAGCTACGAGGTGTTCCTGGAGCCGAAGAACATCGCGGTGAGCCTGGGCGCGCACCACATTCCGCACTGGGGAGCCTGACATGGGCCGACTTGCGCTGGCCGCCAAGATCACCCACGTGCCCTCGATGTACCTGAGCGAGCTGCCCGGCCCGCGCCACGGCACGCGCCAGGACGCCATCGCCGGCCACCACGAGATCGCCCGCCGCTGCAAGGCGCTGGGTGTGGACACGCTGGTGGTGTTCGACACCCACTGGCTGGTGAATGCCGGTTACCACATCAACTGCGCGCCGCATTTCCAGGGCACCTACACCAGCAACGAGCTGCCGCACTTCATCGCCAACATGCCGTTCAAGGCGCCGGGTAACCCGGCCCTGGGCCAGCTGCTGGCCGAGGTGGCCAACGCGCACGGCGTGGAGACGCTGGCGCACCATGCCACCACGCTGAACCCGGAGTACGGCACCCTGGTGCCGCTGCGCTACATGAACGCCGACCAGCATTTCAAGGTGGTGTCGGTGTCGGCGCTGTGCACCAGCCACTACCTCAACGACAGTGCACGCCTGGGCTGGGCGCTGCGCCGCGCGGTGGAAGACCGGTACGAGGGCACGGTGGCCTTCCTGGCCAGCGGCTCGCTGAGTCACCGCTTCGCCCAGAACGGGCTGGCACCGGAGTTCGCCTTCAAGCTCTGGAGCCCGTTCCTGGAGCGGCTGGACCACGGCGTGGTGCAGATGTGGCAGCGCGCCGAATGGGCCGACTTCTGCGCCATGCTGCCCGAGTACGCCACCAAAGGCCATGGCGAGGGCTTCATGCACGACACCGCCATGCTGCTGGGCGCCCTGGGCTGGAGCGCCTACGACGCGCCGGTGGAGATCATCACGCCCTACTTCGGCGCCTCGGGCACCGGGCAGATCAACGCCCTCTTCCCCGTGACGCCGCAGGACGGCCGCGCCACGCCCAAGGCGCAGGCCTCCACCGCCGACGGCTACACCTCGGTTGCCACGCGTCTTTAACAGATTATCTGAGCGACTCATGCTGACTCAAGACACCATCCAGGCCCTGGCGCTGGAACTGCGGCAGGCGCGCCAGACCCGCACCGCCCTGCGCCACTTCTCGCAGCGCTTCCCGGCAATGACGGTGGACGACGGCTATGCCATCCAGCGCGCCTGGGTGGCGCTGGAACTGGCCGCGGGCCGCAGCATCAAGGGCCGCAAGATCGGCCTGACCTCGCGCGCGATGCAGCTGTCCAGCCAGATCGACGAGCCCGACTACGCGCCGCTGATGGACGACATGTTCTTTGCCGGCGGCGGCGACATCCCCATCGACCGCTTCATCGCCCCGCGCATCGAAGTGGAGCTGGCCTTCATCCTGGGCAAGCCACTGCAGGGCCCGAACGTGACGCTGTTCGACGTGCTGTCGGCCACCGACTACGTGAGCCCGGCCATCGAGATCATCGACGCCCGCATCGAGCAGTTCGACCGCGACACCAAGGCGCCGCGCAAGGTGTTCGACACCATCAGCGATTTCGCCGCCAACGCCGGCATCGTGCTGGGCGGCCGCCCGGTGCGCCCGCTGGACGTGGACCTGCGCTGGGTGGGCGCCCTGCTGCACAAGAACGGCGTGGTCGAAGAGACCGGCCTGGCCGCGGCGGTGCTGAACCACCCGGGCAACGGCGTGGCCTGGCTGGCCAACAAGATCGCTGCGCATGGCGAACAGCTGCAGGCCGGCGACGTGGTGCTGGCCGGCTCGTTCACCCGCCCCACCACGGCGCAACGCGGCGACAGCCTGCACGCCGACTACGGCCCGCTGGGCAGCATCAGCTTCCGCTTCGTCTGAACACGCAGGGCAAGGCGCCCTGCCCTGCCCTGCCCTGCCCCGCCCTGAACGCCGAGGGCACGTTTGACAGCACAACTGTCCAAGGTTTGATGGACAGATAATGACGCCTGCAATGGCCAGGCAATGCGTGTGAATGACAAAGGCTTTAAAACGCGGCGTTGCGCCCAATGGCCAAAGAGTTGGCACTGGTGAACACGGCGCACCAGCCGGCGCACCTGAGCTGCAGCAGTTCACGCAACAGCTGAGCTGGACAGCACGCAGACTGCACCAGCAACTGATGCAGCACGCTTGTCGGCAGCTGGCGGCGCAGCAGCACCCTGCCCCAGTGCCGGCATGCTTCGAGGCCCGCCTCCAGCATCTGCTGCAAACCTCACACGACACCAGCGCCACCCTGCCATTGGCGCACCGCTACCTGCAGGCGCTGCGAGACATTGTGCTGGAGTGGCGCAGTCCGGACGGTGCCAGCGGCCACGCCATCTGGCGCAGCGCTCCCCTGCTGGCCGAAGCTGCCATCGAGCGGCGTCACGGCGAACACTGGCTGTGCTGGGCCTATGCTCCCACCCTGCTGGCAGCCCTGCAGGACCCAGGCCACTGGGCCCGCAGCGGGCTGGACCTGCTGGCACGGCTGGGCAGCCACAGCGCCCTGGCGCTGTACCGGATCTGCGCCGCACACCGGCATGATCCGTCGGGGCGCACCAGCCTGCAGCCGGTGCAATGGTGGGTGGATGCGCTGAGCCCCATGGCCCCGGGCACCACCCGCCGGGTCTGGCGCCAGTTCAAGAATGAACGGGTGCTGGCTGCCATGGCCGAGATCAACCGCGAGACGGATCTGGCGGTGCGCCTGGTCGAACACCGGCGAGGCCGCGCCGTGGTGCAGGCGCAGTTCGCCGTGGGCACACAGGTGGCAGGCAGCGGCCTGATGGATGGATGGGCTGGCGCCGCGGCCGCCGAGTTGCCGCCGGTGGACGCCAGCCTGGTGCTGCGGGCCGAAGCGCTGGGGCTGGCCGAACACCGGCTGGATGCCCTTCTGACCGAATTCGGCGATGCCGCAGTGGGTGCGCAGCTCGATCTTCTGGCTGCACATCGGCACCAGGGCCGCCTGCCGGCCGGCCCGCCGCGTGTGGCGACCTTGCGCGCCCTGCTGCGCAACGCAGCGGCATCGGACAGCCCGGCAGACACGCCGCCTTGAGCAGCCCGGGGTTGGACGGTCCAACCCCCTGCGCATCTGCCGGGCCTGCACCGGTCCGTGTGAGACTTTTCGGGAGATCCGGTCAGCCCTTGCAGGCCGCATCGGCGAGAAAGGCCTCCACCGCCGCAGCCAGCCCGCGCCGCTGCTCGGCCGCCAGGCCCTTGGCGAAGCGCACCAGGGTGTGGCCACGTTCGTCGCTGCACACCACCGCCACCTGCCGCCCGCCGACACGGATGCCGATGTCGGGCACGGCGCTGGCGCGCATCGGGCCGGCATCACCCACCAGGGCGTCGAACACCTGCTTGGGGCTGCGCTGGGCGGCCTGGGCCTTCAGCGCCCGCGCGCGGGCCACCAGGCCATCGGGATCACGCTGCTGCGCATCGGCCAGCGGCTTGGCCCAGCGGTACTGCAGGTCCAGCGGCGAGCGGAAGGCCTGCACCACCGCCGCGGGCAGGCGGGCCAGCGACAAGGCCTTGCCCACGTCGCCCAGATCGCGCCCGATGGCCTGCGCCAGCTGGCGGTTCGACGGGTACAGGCCCTGGTCCAGGGCGCGGGCATACATCATGCCCTGCTCCCAGGCCGACAGGTCGGCGCGGGCGCGGTTCTCGCGCTCCATCTGCTCGAACAACTGCTGCTCGGCCAGCTCTTCCACCACGGCCAGCACCGGCAGGCCCAGTTCCAGGCAGGCGCGGTGGCGGCGGTGGCCGAAGACGATCTCGAAACGCGCCGCCTGCACCGGGCCTGACGGGGGGTTGGACGGTCCAACCCCCTGCTCTGCCGCCGCCACCGCAGCGGCCGCTCCCCGCAGCGGCCGCACCTTGATCGGCTGCACATTGCCGCCGGCGGCCGCGATGTCGGCCTTCAGCGCCAGGAAGGCCGCGTCCTGGTAGCTGTCTGCATGCCGGTTGGCCCAGGCCGACACCCGCACCGTGGCCGGGTCAAGCCGGCGCGCCGGCAGTGCGCCGTCGTAGTTGGCCAGCCGGTCCCGCAAAGTCTCCGCTTCCTTCACCGCGGCGGATTGCGCCGTCATGAACTGCAGCATCGATCCCGGTGCGGTCTTGGCCTTGGAGCCGTCGGCATCGGTGGGGCTGTCCGGCAGCGGAGAGCGCGCCGGGGCGGGTGGCAGGTGGATCAGGCCGGCCTTCTCGAGCAGTTTTTTTGCCATGGTTCAAACCCTCCGCATCACTGGCCGCGGGCCTTGCCACCGGGCTGCGCCGCGGTGGCCGCCGCCGCCTGCTGCTGCCACACCGAGCGGATCGAGCCCTCGATGTAGGACACGAAGGTGTCGTAGGCGTCGCGGGCACGCTTGAAGGTCTTGGCGCTGCCGTCGTAGCGGGAGATGTCGTACACCGTGCCGAACTCGGCGCTGGTGGTCGCTGTCACCGCGGTCTTGGGGATCTCCACCGGCAGCACCTTCTCGGCGTAGGTGGAGCCGATCCACTGGCGCACGATGTTGCTGGCGGCGTCGCTGGAATCCACCCGCGCCAGCAGCACATGGATGAAATCGAAGGATTTGCTCAGCCCACGCTTGGTGATCAGCTCGCTGGTGAGGTCGGCAAACAGGCTCCAGAACTGCGAGGCCGAGGCGAAATCCAGCGCATTGGGCGGCAGCGGCATGATGATGCCGTTGCTGGCCATGAAGGCGTTGATGGTGGTGTAGGACAGGGCAGGGGGGGTGTCGATCACGATCACGTCGTAGTCGGCACGCACATCGTCGATGCCCAGGTCCAGCACCCGCCAGAACTCGAAGCCTGGCTCCTGGGTCTGGCGCGCGGGCAGGGCGAATTCGGCGCCGAACAACACCGGTGCCGCCGCCACCAGGTCGATGCCGTCCCAGTAGGTGGGGCGGATGGCGTAGCGGATGGAGGTTTCGCTGCCCATGGCCAGCGGCAGGATGGTGTCGTGCTCCTCCACCTCGGTGTCGGGCAGGATGCCGAACAGCGTGGTCAACGAGCCCTGCGGGTCGGTGTCGATCACCAGCACCTTGTGGCCCAGCAGGGTGAGGCCCTGGGCCAGGGTGACGGCGGTGGTGGTCTTGGACACACCGCCCTTGAAGTTGCCGATGGCGATGGTCACGGCCTCGGCACCGGCCGGGCGCAGGCCGTCACGGCGGTATTCGCGGATCCAGCTGCGCGCCTCGGCCAGGCTGAACTCACGCCGGCTGCCCGATGTGTTCAGGCGGCCAGCCGGCAGGTCGCCGCGGCCCATGCGGTGGCTGAGCGAGCCCTTTTCAATGCCGCACAGCGCTGCCAGCTGGCTCAGGTTGAAAATCGGCGGTGTCTTGCGCGCCGTGGGCGCCAGCATGGCCGAGCGGATCTCGTTCATCATCGCGGCAGCGCGCTCGGCCTGGTCGGCGATGCCGGCCAGGGTGATGGGCTTGGGGGGTCTGATCGTGATTGGTTCCAACACGCAACTCCAGGTTGTACGTCGGGCGCTGCTTTGACGCGCGGCGCCTTGTTGCTGCGCATTTTGTCAAGCCTGGCTCCGGGTGCAAAGCAAAAGCGGCTTTTTCTGCGCCTGGCCTGCCTTTCGTCTGCCGAATTCCGACGTTCGTGTTTGGAAAGTTCAGACTCTTCCAACCCATTCAATACCTTTAGGAGCCGATTTTCCGTTGTGGATCAAGGGCTTGCCCGTGCCCACGTGAGTGGATTCGGGGCCTGGCGGAGAGTTTTCAGGACTGGGCGGCAGTGGATGCAGGGGCTTGTGCGTGGCTTTTCGGGGGCCTGGGTGTGTGGATTCGGGGTCTTGGTGTGTGTGGGCCCGGCCCGAACCGGTCGCCATGGCCAGGCCGGCGACAGCCCGCGGCCGGCCGCGCAGCGCCAGCCCCGGCCGGCGCCGGTGCTGGCCTGGCGCTGCACCCGGTTTCCGCCCGGGTGAGAGTTTTCGGGATCCTGCGGTCTGCTGTCCCCATCCGGAACCGCAGATTCACATGAGAGTTTTCGGGAGCCTGCGGCGCTGGCGGCCATGGTGGGCTCATGTGAGAAGCCACTTCACACCAATCCAGCCTGCGCTAGCATGGCCGCATGGCCGACACCCCTGCGCAGGCGCAGCCCGATCCCAGCGCGCCCGAACCAGGGCCGGCACGCCGCGCACGCCGGCCGGCGGCCAGCCGCGCACTGGCCGAGCCCGAGCCCTTGCTGCGCAAGCCGGTCAACACCCTGGCCATCGTGCCCAAGTCGCACAAGATCACCTCGCTGGGGCGCAAGAGCTACAACGTGCTGCTGCACGAGGCGCAGGAGCAGGGCCTGGACAAGACGGTGTTCCAGGCGCCGCTGGAACGCATCATCCGCGGCGTCGACTTCGATTCCAATGACCAGGCGCTGATCAAGAAGCACCTGCGGGCCATGGTGTCCACCACGGTGGAATGGCAGTCACCCACCACCGGCGAGGGCAGTTCCTGGAATGTCAGCGGCCTGCTTGCGCATGCGCGGCTGAGCAAGCTTCGTGGCCAGGTGTGGGTGGAGTGGTCCTACGCCGTCAACCTGAAGCAGGAACTGCTGGAGCCCACGGTCTTCGCCCGGCTGTCGCTGGAGATCATCTCGCAGCTGCGCTCGCATGCGGGCATCGCGCTCTACGAGATCTGCGCCCGCTACAAGGACATCGGCCGCACCTCGCGCCAGGCCTGGAGCTGGTGGCGCCCGGTGCTCAGCGGCCGGCCCGAGACCGACAAGACCGCGCGTCTGGAATACCGCATCTTCAAGCGTGACACCCTCAAGCCCGCCATCGCCGAGGTCAATGCCGTCACCGACCTGGAGATCGAGCTGGTCGAGCACAAGGCCGGCCGCTTCATCGACGAGCTGCAGTTCCTGATCCGCCGCAAGCCGCAGGCCAACCTGCCGCTGCGCCGGCCCAGCGAGCCGGTGGATCTGTCGCTGGTGGCGCGTGCGCAGGCGCTGGGCGTGGACGACAGCCGGGCCGAGGAACTGGCCGAGGCCTATGGCGAGGCTGCGCTGCGCAGCGGGCTCGACGCCCTGCAGCGCCGGCTGGCCAGCGCCTACCCCGAGCCGCTGCGCGACCCCTACCGCTACCTGAAGACCCTGATGCCCGGCGAGGCGACCAGGGCAGGGCAGGGCGCAGCGGCAGCCGACACGGCGCCACCCTCGGCCGCCCCTCGGGCGCCGGCGGATGCGGCGGCTGCGCCGGCCGCGGCGCCAGCGTCGGCCGACCAGCAGCGCCGGCAGGCCCAGTGGTCGGCCGCCTGGCTGCGCCAGCGCCATGCGCAGGTGGCGGCCAGCATCGCGGCGCTGTCGGCGGCGGAGCAGGCCGGGTTGTGTGACGCGCTGGCCGAGGACATGGCCGCACGCCAGGTGCACCCGTCCATCCGCAAGCGGCTGCAGGGCAGCGGCTGGCAGCATCCGATGGTGCTGCACGAGATGCTGCGGTTCTATGCGCGTGGCGCCATTGGCGATCACTGGGACCAGCCCACGCCGGCGCAGCTGCTGGCCGTGGCGGCCCAGGTCGGTGACAAGGCCGACAAGGCGGGGGAGGGTGACCCTGCCGGCAGCACCCGCTTCGGCTGACACGCGGGCGGCGCGCCCCGGCGTTTGTCCTGACCAGGCGAGCGCCTGCGCCGGTTTCCAATGGTGCATCTCCTCCAGCCCGCCCGCGCCATGGCCCTGACCACCTCCCACGCCTTCGGCCCCACCGACCCCCCGCTGCGCGACATCACCCTGGGCGCGCTGCTGGCCTGGGCTGCCGAGACCACGCCCGATCGGGTGGCGCTGGTCTTCGGCACGCCCGACCCGGCGCAGCGCCGGCAGTGGACCTATGCCCAGCTGCACGCTGAAAGCCAGCGCACCGCCCGCGCCCTGCTGACCCGCTTCCAGCCCGGCGAGCGGGTGGCAGTGTGGTCGGCCAACCGGCCCGAATGGGTGATGCTGGAGTTCGGCTGCGCGCTGGCCGGCCTGGTGCTGGTCACCGTCAACCCGGCCTTCCGCGCCCAGGAGCTGCAGTACGTGCTGAACCAGTCGCGCGCCGCCGGCGTGTTCGTGGTCGAGCAGTTCCGCGGCAACCCCATGCGGGCCACGGTGCAGCAGGTGGCGCCGGCCTGCGCGGAACTGCGCGAGACCCTCCACTTCGAGGACTGGGATGCCTTCATCGCCGCGGGCGACGACTCCAGCATCACCTTGCCCGATGTGAAGCCGCGTGACGCGGTGATGATCCAGTACACCTCGGGCACCACCGGCTTTCCCAAGGGCGCGCTGCTGCACCACCAGGGGCTGGCGAACAACGGCGCGCACACCGCCGACCGCATGGGCGTGGCCGATGGCTCGGTGTGGATCACCACCATGCCGCTGTTCCACACCGGCGGCTGCGTGTGCTGCGTGGTCGGCGCCGTCTCGCGCCGCTGCACGCAGGTGCTGCTGGAGGCCTTCGAGCCCGGCCTGGTGCTGGAGCTGTTCGAGACCTACAAGGGCAACGCCATGGTGGGCGTGCCCACCATGCTGATCGCGATGCTGGAGCACCCCCGGTTTGCGCAGACCGATCTGTCGTCAGTGCGGGCCATCTGCTCGGGGGGGTCCACCGTGCCGGCGGCCCTGGTCACCCGGCTGGAACAGGCGCTGGGCGCCGACTTCACCATCGTCTTCGGCCAGACCGAGTGCTCACCCGTGGCGCAGATGACCCGGCCCGACGACAGCCTGCAGGACAAGGCCGAGACCCTGGGCGCGCCGATGCCGCATGTGGAGGTGAAGATCATCGATCCCGCCACCGGCGCCACCCTGCCCATCGGCCAGATCGGCGAGTACTGCACCCGCGGCTACCACGTGATGCACGGCTACTTCGAGATGCCCGAGGCCACGGCGGCGGCCATCGACGCCGATGGCTGGCTGCACACCGGCGACCTGTGCGCCATGGACGCGCGTGGCTACTGCACGGTGGAAGGGCGGCTCAAGGACATGATCATCCGCGGCGGCGAGAACATCTACCCGCGCGAGCTGGAGGAACTGCTGTTCCGCCATCCCAGCGTGGGCAGCGTGGCGGTGGTGGGCCTGCCCGATGCGAAATGGGGCGAGGAGGTGGCGGCCTTTCTGCGGCCGGCGCCGGGCGCGGTGATCGACAAGGCCCAGCTGATCGACTTCATGCGCGCCCATCTGGCGCCGCACAAGACGCCGCGCCGCTGGTTCAGCCTGGCCGAGTTCCCGCTCACCGGCTCGGGCAAGATCCAGAAGTTCAGGCTGCGTGAGCTGCAGCAGGCCGGGCAAGTGCAGGAGCTGTAGCCGCCCCGCTCAGTCCAGATCGTCCGGCGCGTAGTGCCCCATGCGCTGCGACTTGGTCTCCAGGTAGCCGCGGTTGTGCGGGTTGGCCGGCGTGTGCAGGGCCACACGCGCCACCACGGTGATGCCCAGCGCCTGCAGCGCCTCCACCTTCACCGGGTTGTTGGTCAGCAGCCGCACTTGCTGGATGCCCAGCTTGGCCAGCATCTGGGCCGCGGCACTGTAGTCACGTGCATCGTCGGGCAGGCCCAGCAGGCGGTTGGCCTGCACCGTGTCGGCACCGGCCTGCTGCAGCGCATAGGCGCGGATCTTGTTGACCAGGCCGATGCCGCGCCCCTCCTGCCGCAGGTACAGCAGCACACCACGGCCGGCCTCGGCAATCGCCTTCAGGCCGGCTTCCAGCTGGGCGCCGCAGTCGCACTTCAGGCTGTAGAGCGTGTCGCCGGTCAGGCATTCGCTGTGCATGCGGATCAGCACCGGCTCGGCGCCGGTCAGCTTGCCCATGCTCATGGCCGCATGCTCCTGGCCGGTGGTGGGGTCGACCATGCCGTGCAGGTCGAATTCACCCCAGGGCGTGGGCAGCTTGCAGCTCACCAGGGTGCCGGGTTCGGCACCGGCCAGGGCAGGGGGCAGTGATGGGTTCATGGCAGCGCCAGATTGTCGGCCATCGGCCGCCGGGGAGTCGCCGCCTGCGGGACACGCTGCCCGTGCCGCCCCTGCCGCGTCAGACGATCCTCGACTTGTGCCCGGCCCAGTAGGCATCGCGCAGCTTGCGCTTGTACAGCTTGCCGGTGGGCAGGCGCGGCAGTTCGTCGCTGAAATCCACCGTGCGTGGGCATTTCAGGTGTGCCAGGTGCTGTCGGCAGAAGTCGATCAGCTCGGCCGCCAGCTCGGGCGTGTGGGCCTGGCCGGGCACCGGCTGCACCACCGCCTTCACCTCCTCGCCCAGGTCTTCGTTCGGCACGCCGAACACCGCTGCATCCGCCACCTTGGGGTGGGTGATCAGCAGGTTTTCGCATTCCTGCGGGTAGATGTTGACCCCGCCGCTGATGATCATGAAGGTGCTGCGGTCGGTCAGGTAGAGGAAGCCGTCGTCGTCCAGGTAGCCCATGTCGCCCACGGTGGTCATGCTGCCGTCGGCCGAGCGTGTCTGGGCAGTGCGCTCCGGGTCCTGGTAGTACTCGAAGGGATTCGCGGTCTTGAACCAGATCTCGCCGGTCTGGCCCCTGGGCACCGGCTGCATGTCGTCGCCCAGGATGTGGATGTCGCCCATCAGGACCCGTCCCACGGTGCCGCGGTGGGCCAGCCATTCGGCGGTGTTGCAGGCGGTGAAGCCCATGGCCTCGGTGGCGCCGTAGTACTCGTGGATGATCGGGCCCCACCAGTCGATCATGGCCTCCTTCACCTGGGCCGGGCAGGGCGCGGCGGCATGCACCGCGATCTTCAGCGACGACAGGTCGTGCTGCTGGCGGTCGGCCTCGGGCAGCTTGAGCATGCGGCTGAACATGGTGGGCACCAGCTGGGTGTGGGTGATGCGGTGCTTCTCCACCAGGGCCAGGTAATGCAGCGGGTCGAAGTGCTCCATGATCACCACCGTACCGCCGTGGCGGATGGCCAGGCTGACATTGGCCAGCGGTGCCGAGTGGTACAGCGGCGCGGGCGACAGGTAGACCATGCCTTCCTCGCACTGCCACAGCTTGCTGAGGAAGCTGTACAGCGGCAGCGGCTCGCTGGGCGGGTTCTCGGGCAGCGGGCGCAGGATGCCCTTGGGCCGGCCGGTGGTGCCCGACGAATACAGCATGGCCGTGCCCAGGGCCTCGTCGGCGATGGGTGTGCTGGGCTGGCTGGCCAGGGCGGCGGCATAGTCGGTCAGCCGGGCGTTGCCCACCGTGCCCTCCACGGCCGCGCCGCCGTTGACCACCAGGCACAGCCGCACCTGGGGGCAGTCGGCCAGGGCCTGGCGCGCCACGGCCAGCTTGTCGGTGCTGGTGACCAGCACCCTGGCTTCGCTGTTGTTCAGGATGTAGGCCAGCTCGTCGGCCTGCAGGTAGCCGTTGATGCAGGTGTAGTACAGGCCGCTGCGCTCGCCGGCCACGCAGGCTTCCACATAGCGGCTGTTGTTCTCCATGAACACGGCGTAGTGGCCCTGGCGCTGCAGGCCCTGGCCGCGCAGCAGGTGGGCCAGCTGGTTGCTGCGGGCTTCCAGTTCGCCGTAGGTCACGGCCTGCCCACTGCTGGCCATGATGAAGGCGGGGCGGTTGGCAAACTTCTGGGCGTAGAGGCCGGGGTACATGCGTGTCTCCTGCAGGGCGTTGGGTCTGCGGCGGCATTGTCCGGACGCACTGCCGCCGCGGCCTTGGGTGTTTGCCCGGCCTGTCGCCCTGGTGTCACCAATGCGATGCTTGCTGCCGCGCACCGGGCGCGGCTAACCTGCAGGGCCACTGGCCGCTGCCGGCCAGCCAGCCCCACCCAACCACCACCAGGACGACGCCATGATCACCGCCGAGAAGCTGTTGAAGTTCGCGCCCAACATCAAGGACGTTGCCGGCCATGCCGCCGCCCTGGAAAGCGCCAGGCTGGAAAGCACGGTCGACAACGTGCGCCGGCTCTGCGCCTTCCTGGGCCAGGTGTCGGTGGAGACCGGCGGCTTCAGGCTGATGGAAGAAGACCTGAACTACCGCAAGCCCGAGCGCCTGGATGCGCTGTTCTCCAAGGTCAAGGGCATCGAGGACGCCAAGGCGCTGATCGCCAGGGGCCCGCAGGCCATCGCCAACCGGGTGTATGGCGGCCGGGCCGACCTGGGCAATGGCGACGAGGCCAGCGGCGACGGCTGGCGCTTCCGCGGCTCGGGCTACAAGCAGCTCACCGGCCGCTTCAACTACCGCGAGATGGGCAAGCTGATCGGCCTCGATCTGGAGAACAACCCCGACTGGGTGCGTGTGAACCCCACCGCCGCCAAGGTGGCCTTTGCCTTCTGGGACGCCAAGAACTGCTCGCCGCTGGCCGACGAGGGCGACATCGAAGGCATCACCGGGCGGGTGAACGGCCCGGCCAAGCTGGCCCTGGCCGAGCGCCGCGCCGCCACGCTGCGCGCGCTGGACATCTGGGCCGCCTGATGGTGTTGGCCGCTGCCCCAGCTTGCATCCCAACCCTGGCCCGGGCGCTGGCGCTGTGCTGTGCCGCCGCCTTGGCCGCCACCCCTGCCGCCGCCGAGCCCCCCGCGCTGCCAGCCAAGGCCGCCACGGTGGAGGGCTTCGTGCCGGCCGGCTGGCTGATCGAGCAGCAGCAGAAGGTCGACCTGAACCGCGACGGCCGCCCCGATGCCGTGCTGCTGCTCAAGCCCGCCGCTGCCGCCGCGGCGCCCGGCGGCCGCTCGCCGGAACGGATGCTCGCGGTGCTGCAGCGCCAGGCCGGGGGCTGGCTGCTGGCGGGGGCCAATGCCAGGCTGGTGCCGCAGATGGAGCTGGCCGCGCAGGAAGACCCGCTGGAAAACGGCGAGCTGACGGCCAAGCCCGGCAGCTTCAGCCTGTCGCTGGGGCTGACCAGCACCGCCGGCTCCTATGAATCGGCGGTGCTGCGCTACCGCTTCCGGCTGGAGCCGGGCTGTGTGCGCCTGATCGGCTACGACCGGCTGCAGACCCACCGCGCCACGCTGGACACGCAGGACCTGAGCATCAACTTCCTCACCGGCGCCGTGCTGCACACCCAGGGCAATGCGCAGACCGATGCCAGCACCCGCCGCCGCGAGCGCCTGGTGGCCAACCCGCGCCGCTGCCTCGCCGAGCTGGACAGCGCCCTCAGCTTCCAGCCGCTGGGCGCACCGCGCTGAGTGCAGCACCGGCCGCTGCCTGCGCCTGCAGGCTGGCCACCCAGGCGCTGAAGGATTCCAGCAGCGGCAGGTAATGCGCCGGCCGGTCTTCCAGCAGGCCCAGTGCCGCGCAGGCCGCCTCCAGGGTCGACCGCTGCCCGGGCTGCTGGGCGCGGCGGATGCTGTAGCGCGATGGCGCCGGCGCCGGCAGGGCCCAGCGCGGCAGCTGCTGCAGCAAGGGGTTGTGGCGCAGCAGCGCACGCGCCTGGCGCCAGGTGCCGTCCAGCAGCACCAGGCGCTCGGGGCATGGCAGGGCGGTCGGCGCAGCGGGCTGACGCGGCGCAGCGGGCACAGCATCGGGATAGAGCAGCAGGCTGCTGCCTGGTGTGCCCAGCCAGCCGGCCAGGGCACCGGGATCGAAGGCCTCGCCCACCTGCACCGTGCAGCAGGCCAGGCTCAGCCGCAACAGGCGCAGGCTGCCCTTGGCCTGGCTGGCCTCCTGCGGGTGTTGCAGCACCAGCACCGGCAGCCGGTTGCGGGTGGGCAGCACCCAGGCGCACACGCAGGCGCGCAGCGGGCGTTGGCAACGGGAACAGGTGGGGCGCATGGCCGCAGCAAGCTAACACGGGGCCGCGGCCGGGGCCCGGCCGTACACTGCGCCCGCCTCTGGCCTGCCCTGCGCCGCGGGTGCCCACACCCACCTGCCCATTCGTCTGCCCATCCGCCAGTCAGCCAGCCAACGCCGTGCCCACCACCGAACCGCCTGACACCAGCTTTGCCGCCCTGGGCCTGGGGCCCGTGCTGGCCGCCGCCGCTGCCGCGGGGGGCTGGACCCGGCCCACGGCGGTGCAGACGGCGGTCTTGCCCGCCGTGCTGCAGGGCCGTGATGTGCTGGCCCGGTCGCCCACCGGCTCGGGCAAGACGGCCGCCTTCCTGTTGCCGCTGCTGCAGCGCCTGCTGGCCACGCCGCAGCTGGCGGCCGAACGCCCGCGCCGCCTGCGCCAGCTGGTGCTGGCGCCCACGCGTGAGATCGCGCTGCAGACCGCCGATGCCGCCCGCGCCCTGCTGGCCGGTGTGCCCGGCGCGCCCAGGCTGGTGGTGGCCGTGGGTGGTGCCTCCATCAACCCGCAGCTGATGGCCTTGCGCGGCGGCACCCATCTGCTGGTGGCCACGCCCGGCCGGCTGCTCGACCTGCTGGCCCACAACGCGCTGCGCCTCGACGATGTGGCCAGCCTGGTGCTGGACGAGGCCGACCGCCTGCTGGACCTGGGCTTTGCCGACGAACTGGCCCGCGTGCTGGCGGCCCTGCCGGCGCGGCGCCAGACCCTGCTGTTCTCCGCCACCCTGCCCGATGCCGTGCAGGCCCTGGCCGGCCAGGTGCTGGCCGACGCGCTGCGGGTGGATGCCAGCGAGGCCGAGCAGCCCGCGGCGCGGCCCGACATCAGCCAGCGCGCCATCGTGGTCGACAGCGCCCGGCGCACCGCGCTGCTGCGCCACCTGATCGCCAGCGAGGCCTGGCCGCGGGTGCTGGTGTTCGTGGCCACGCAGTACGCCAGCGAGCATGTGGCCGACAAGCTGCGTCGCGCCGGCCTGAAGGCCGAGGCCCTGCATGGCAGCCAGAGTGCAGGCCGGCGTGCTGGCGCGCTGGCCGACTTCCAGGCCGGCAGGCTGCAGGTGCTGGTGGCCACCGACCTGGCCGCGCGTGGCATCGACCTGCCCGGCCTGGGCGTGGTGGTGCAGCACGAGCTGCCGCGCTCGGCGGTGGACCACACCCACCGCATCGGCCGCACCGGCCGCGCCGGCGCGGCCGGCCTGGCGGTCAGCTTCGTGCTGGCAGACGCCCCGGGCAGCGAGGCGCATTTCCGGCTGATCGAGAACCGCCAGCAGCAGCGGGTGCCGCGTGAGGTGGTGGCCGGCTTCGAGCCGCAGGCTGCGGCACTGCCGCCCGTGGTGCCGGACGGCAGTGGCGGCATCAAGGGCCGGCGTCCCAGCAAGAAGGACAAGCTGCGTGCTGCGGCTGCGTCCATCGCAAACAGAAAGAGTCCCCGATGAGCGAGCAACCCGGCAACCACACGCTGGTCGGCCCGGCCCTGGTGGCGCTGCAGTTCGCGCTGATCGGCGTGATCGCCTGGCGCGCCGGGCCCGCTTTCCTGGCACTGCAGGCCTCGGGGCTGGCCTGGGCCGTGCTGCTGGCCGGCATCGCGCTGGGCGGCTGGGCGCTGTCGGCCAACCGGCCGGGCAACTTCAACATCCGGCCCGTGCCCAAGGCCGGTGGCCGGCTGGTGCGCAGCGGCCCCTATGCCCACATCCGCCACCCGATGTACACCGCCCTCCTGCTGATGGGCCTGGCGGGTGTGTACGGCGTCGACATCCCGGGCCGCGCCCTGGTGGGCACCGCCTTCTTCGCGCTGCTGGGCGTGCTGTGGGTGAAGGCCGGCTACGAAGAGAAATGGATGCCGGCCCAGCACCCAGGCTACGCGGCCTACCAGAAGGAAAGCAGCCGCTTCATCCCCTGGCTGATGTGACCCACCCCCGCAGCGGCTTCGCCGCTCCCCCTCAAGGGGGCGGCCCCAGCGGCCCGGCGAAGCCGGTTCCGCGGCGCCCGCTGGGTGCAATCAACGCCACGCGTCCCGCAGCTCGCGCTTGAGGATCTTGCCGATGGCGCTGCGGGGCAGCTCGTCGGTGAAGCGCAGGCCACTCAGGCGCTGGGTCTTGCCCACCTGCTGGTTCAACCAGCTGCGGATGTCTTCTTCACCCTCGCTGGCACCCGCACGCCGCACCACATAGGCCACCGGCGTCTCGCCCCATTCGGTGCTGGGCACACCCACCACCGCGCAATCGGCCACCGCCGGGTGCTGGCGCAGGATGGCTTCCAGGTCGCTGGGGTAGATGTTGAAGCCGCCGGAGATCACCATGTCCTTGCGGCGGTCGAACAGCACCATGAAGCCGTCGTCGTCGAAGCGGCCCACGTCGCCGGTGCGGATGAAGCGGTTGCCCTGCGGGTCGAACCACTCGGCCTCGGCGGTCTTGGCCGGCTGCTTGTGGTAGCCGGTCATCATCGCGCCCGACCGGCCCACCACCTCGCCGGCCTCGCCCTTGGCCACCTCGCGGCCCTGCTCGTCGATCAGGCGGATGTCGTGGCCCTCGGCCGGCTGGCCCACGGTGTGCAGCTTGTTGGGGTGCAGGTGGGCCTGCAGGATGCAGGTGCCACCGCCCTCGGTCATGCCGTAGTACTCGGTCAGGCCACCCGGCCAGCGCTTGAGCACATCGGCCTTCAACTCGGCATGGAAGGGCGCGCTGGTGCAGAACTTCATGCGGAAGCTGCTGAGGTCGAAGCGGTCGAACTCCGGCCGCGCCATCAGCCGCTGGTACTGCACCGGCACCAGCATGGTGTGGGTGGCACGCTCCCGTTCCGCGCTCTGCAGGTAGGCCAGGGCGTCGAACTTGGGCAGCATCACCACGCAGCCGCCCCAGGCCAGGGTGGGGATCACCGACACCAGGGTGGTGTTGCTGTAGAGCGGCGTAGCGATCATGGTCACCGTGTCGGCGGCGTAGCCCGAGATGGCGGCGCGCTGGATGTGGCCCCAGCGCATGCCATGGCTTTGCACGATGCCCTTGGGCGTGCCGGTGGTGCCGGAGGAATAGATCAGGTTGAACGGCCAGGCGGCGTCGATGGCCACCGGCGCCGGCCGGGTGCCGGCCGCGGGCAGCCAGTCGTCCAGCGCTTCCAGCCGCGTCACCGGCAGGCTGTCGGGCACCACCACGCCGGCGGCCGCCAGGGCCTCGGCCACGCCGGCATCGAGGAAGAAGCGGCGCGCGTCGGCGTCCACCGCCATGCCCACCAGCTGGTCGGCGGTGGAGCTGGGCGCCAGCGGCGCCACCGCGCCCCCGGCGCGCAGCGTGCCCAGGAACACCGCCACATAGGCCGGGCTGGTGCCGGCGCACACGGCCACCCGCTCGCCGGGCTGCAGGCCGTCGCGCTGCAGGGCCGCGGCCACCCGGTCGGCCAGGGCGTCCAGCGTGGCATAGCTCAGGCGCTGCGCGCCCACCACCAGGGCCGTGGCCTGCGGGCGGGTGCGCGCATGCCCGGCCACCAGCGCAGGCAGGTCGCGGAAGGGCTGGGCGGTGTCGTTGGCGGGCTGGGGCATGTGGCGTTCCGGTGGCGGGTTGGGGCGCAAGACCATAGCAGCGGCCCCGGGCAGCGGCCTGTCGCCCAGGTGCTTGTCCCGGGTGCGGGGCGGCGCGCCGAATGCGCGCTGCAATGCAAGCGGAGGCCGCACAGTGACGGACAAGACGATGGACATCACCGGCAAGGTGGTGGTGGTGACGGGGGGTGCCTCGGGCATCGGCAAGGCCTTGTGCCAGGCCTTCGCGGCCGCTGGCGCACGCGCCGTGGTGGTGTCCGACCTGGACGCCGCGGGCGCGCAGGCGGTGGCCGCGGCCATCGGCGGCCTGGCGGTGCAGACCGATGTGTCCCAGGCCGACCAGGTGCAGGCCCTGGTGGCGCAGGCCACGGCCGCCTACGGCCAGGTCGACATCTTCTGCAGCAATGCCGGCATCCTCAGCCGCACCGATGCCGACGCCTCCGCCGCCGTCTGGCAGCGCCACTGGGACGTCAACCTGATGGCCCATGTGCACGCCGCCAATGCCGTGCTGCCGCAGATGCTGGCGCGTGGTGAAGGCTGGCTGCTGCAGACGGCCAGTGCCGCCGGCCTGCTGAGCCAGGTGAATGCCGCGCCGTACTCGGTCACCAAGCATGCGGCGGTGGGCTTTGCCGAATGGCTGAGCATCGCCCATGGCGACGCCGGCATCCGGGTCAGCTGCCTGTGCCCGCAGGGCGTGCGCACGCCCATGATGTTGAGCGCCGACAGCGAGAGCGGCCGCCCCAGCTTCCTGGGCGACGGGGCGCTGTCACCCGAGGCCGTGGCCGCCTGCGCGCTGGACGGCCTGCGCGCGGGCCGCTTCCTGATCCTGCCGCACGACGAGGTGCTGGGCTTCTGGCAGCGCAAGACCGCCGATGTCGACCGCTGGCTGCGTGGCATGCGCCGCCTGCGCGCCAAGGTGATGGGCGGGGAGGGCTGAGCATGCGCCGCCGCCACTGGCTGCTGGCGGGTGCGGCCCTGGCCGCGGCCGGGCGTGCAAGGGCGCAGGGCTTTCCCAGCAAGCCCATCAAGCTGGTCGTGGCCTTCGGCCCCGGCAGCGGCAACGACCTGATCGCGCGTGAACTGGCCCAGCAGATGGCCGAGACCCTGGGCCAGCCGGTGGTGGTGGAGAACCGCGCCGGCGCCGGTGGTGCGCTGGGCACCGACCTGGTGGCCAAGGCCGCGCCCGACGGCCACACCATCGGCCTGGGCACCAGCTCGCAGCTGGTGATGAACGTCGGCCTGCACAAGAACCTGCCCTTCGACGTGGAGAGCGATCTGCGCCTGATCGGCCTGGTGGGCCGCACGCCCCTGCTGCTGGCCGCCAGCGCCGGCGGCCCGAAGACACTGGCCGAGCTGGTCACCCAGGCCCGGGCCCAGCCCGGCAAGCTCAGCTACGGCTCGGCCGGCCTGGGCTCGATCAGCCACATCGTGGCCGAGGCCTTTGCCAAGTCGGCCGACATCCAGCTGCTGCACGTGCCCTACAAGGGCAACGGCCCGGCCATGGCCGACCTGGCGGGTGGCCATGTGCAACTGGTGTTCGACGGCCTGTCCACCACCACGCCGCTGGCCCAGCAGGGCAAGGTGCAGATGCTGGCGATCTCGGGCAGCCGGCGCAACCCGGCCGCGCCCCAGCTGCCCACCTTCGCCGAGCAGGGCCTGCCGGCTTACGAGGCCTACACCTGGAACTGCCTGATCGCCCCGGCGCGGGTGCCGCCCGAGGTGCTGGCCACGCTGAATGCGGCGCTGAACAAGGCCCTGGCCACGCCGGCCATCCAGGCCCGCCTGGCCGCCGGTGGCAGCGAGGCCATCGGCCCCAGCACGCCCGAGCAGGCCGACGCCTTTGCCCGGCGCGAGCGCAGCCAGTGGGTGGGCTTCATCCGCGGGCTGAACCTGCCCACGAACTGACGCAGGTCGCTCAAGTCACCAGGTAGACGGCGATGCGCACAAAACCCGGCCCGGGCCGGGCGCTGCCCACGAACGTGCGGTTGCGCAGCCAGGCATGCGGGCCGTCGGGGGCGTCGAACACCGGCGCGGTGCGGAAGTAGTACTGGTCTGCCGGCACCTGCTCGCCGGCGCGCAGGCGCGCCAGCACCGCCGGTTCGGCATGGCGCAGGCCCAGGTTGCGCAGGTACACCGGCGTGCCGTCGTCCAGCTGCACCGTGTAGTGGGCATGGATCTCGGCCGTGCCGTCCGGGCGCTGCCACAGCCAGTCGCTGCCACCGGGCAGGATGCGGCCGTTGAGCAGGGGGCCCTGCAGGGTGCCGCCGTTGATCACGATGTGCTTGCGC
Organism: Pseudomonadota bacterium; assembly: GCA_040386375.1. Taxonomy (GTDB): domain Bacteria; phylum Pseudomonadota; class Gammaproteobacteria; order Burkholderiales; family Burkholderiaceae_C; genus Pseudaquabacterium. The sequence goes on along the minus strand of JAZKFQ010000026.1, from coordinate 67,375 downwards.
TCGCCGTTGGCGCCGGGGCCGGCGGTCAGCGGTGCATCCACCTGGGCGTGGATCTCGCAGGCGAACTGCAGGCCGGGAATGCTGGGGGCGTCAGGATCGTGCATGTCGGCCCCGCGTCAGCCCAGCAGCGATTTCAGGGCCACCGCCGGGTCGCAGGCCACGGCGGGCGGCGGGCTGATGCCGGCCTCCATCAGCTTGCGCGACATCACATGGTCCATCGGCGCATTGACCGATTCCACGCACAGCAGCTGCGGGCCGGCGTAGTGCAGGATGGAGAAGCTGGCGTCGCTGGCGCCCGCGCGGCGGTGGCGCTGCACACCGGCGGCGTCGGGCGCGGGCATCAGGCCGGCCATCTGCAGGCGCATGCTGCCCTGCTCCGACCAGAACCAGGGCAGGGCGGCATACACCGGGCTCTGGCCCTGCAGGGTGAGGGCGGCGGTGCGCGCCTGGTCGGTGGCGTTCTGCACCGATTCCAGCCGCAGCAGCCCACCGCCCGGCGCCCAGCGGGTGCTGACCGGAAAGCGCGCCACGTCGCCGATGGCCAGGATCGCCGGGTCGCTGGTGCGCAGTGCCGCATCCACCACGATGCCGTTGTCGCACAGCAGGCCGGCGGCCCGCGCCAGGCTGTCCTCGGGCTCGGCGCCGATGCCCAGCAGCAGCAGGTCCACCGGCCGGCGCTGGCCGTCCACCGTGATGGCCTGCAGGCGCTGGCCGTCGTGTTCGAACGGGCCCAGCTGCGCGCCCAGGTCGACCTGGATGCCGGCCGCGCGGTGCGTGGCCAGCACATGCGCGGCCAGCTCGGCCGACACGCTGCGGCCCAGCAGGCGCGGCGCCACTTCCACCACCTGCACCGCCAGCCCCTGGGCCCGGGCGGTGGCCGCCACCTCCAGGCCGATGAAGCCACCGCCCAGCACCGTGAGCGATGGCACCGTGCCGAGCAGGCCACGCAGCTGGTCGGCATCCCCGGCATGGCGCAGCACGGCCACATTGGCCAGGCCCGCAGCCAGCTGCGGCAGGCGCCGCGCCCGCGTGCCGGTGGCCAGCACCAGCTGGGCATAGGGCAGCACGGTGCCCGACTGCAGGGTGACGGTGTGGGCCGCGCGGTCGATGGCCACGGCCGGATCGGCCTGGTGCAGCCGGATGCCGGCCTGGGCGTACCAGGCATCGGCGCGGTGCGCCTGCAGGGTCTCGGCCGGGTTCTTCAGATAGGCCTTGGACAGCGGCGGGCGCTGGTAGGGCAGCTGCGGTTCGGCGCAGACCAGCTGCACCTGGGCGCCCAGGCCGGCCTCGGCCAGGGCCGCACACAGGGGGGCGGCGGCATGGCCGCCACCGATGATGACGATGGGGTTCATGGGGGGATTGTCGGTGAGTGGGCGGGTCAGACCTGGAACTCGGGCAGCCGCACCACCAGGCCCTGCAGCGCCGGCGTGAGCCGGATCTGGCAGGCCAGCCGGCTGGTCGGGCCGGCCTGCACGGCGGTGCTCTCCAGCACCATGCGCTCGATGGGCTCGGGCGCCGGCAGGCGGTCCGCCCAGGCCGGGTCGACCACCACATGGCAGGTGCCGCAGCTGGCCGAGCCGCCGCAATCGGCCAGGATGCCGGGCACGCCGAAGCCGGTGGCGGCCTGCATCAGGCTCACGCCGTCGGGCGCCTCGAAGCCGTGTTCGGTGCCGTCGAAGCTGATCAGGGTGATGTCGGGCATGCGGGTCTCGTGGTGGTGGTGGTGCCGGTGGAGTTGGCGGTGGTGCAGCAGCCGCATGATGCCGCCATCCCGCGCGCGAGAATTCCGCCATGCACACCTCTTCCGCCGAATTCGACACCGTGGTCGTGGGCGCCGGCATCGCCGGTGCATCCCTGGCCTGGCACCTGGTGCAGCCCGCCGTGGCGCAGCGGGTGCTGCTGCTGGAGCGCGAGGCCCAGCCCGGCATGCACAGCACCGGCCGCTCGGCGGCGATGTTCATGCCCAGCTACGGGCCGCCCGCCGTGCGTGCACTCACCCGCGCCAGCGCAGCCTTCTACAGCGCACCGCCGCCCGGCTTCAGCGACGTGCCCCTGCTGCCGCCGCGCGGCGCGCTGTATGTGGCCGCGCCCGGCCAGCTGGCCGCGCTGGATGCGCTGGAACAGGAACTCAGGCCAGCCTGCGCCAGCCTGCAGCGGCTGGACGTGGCGGCCACGCTGGCGCTTGCACCCTGTCTGCGTGCCGACCAGGTGCTGGCCAGCCTGTGGGACCCGGAATCCACCGACATCGATGTGCATGCCCTGCACCAGGGGTTTTTGCGCGGTTTCCGGCGCGCCGGCGGCCAGCAGCGCCTGGGCGCCGAGCTGGTGGCCGCGCAGTGGGCGCAGGGCCGCTGGCAGATCCAGCTGGCCGATGGTGGCAGCACCACGGCGGCGGTGCTGGTGAATGCCGCCGGCGCCTGGGGCGATGTGCTGGCCGGCCGCTGCGGCGTGGCGCCGGTGGGCCTGGTGCCACGCCGGCGCAGCGCCTTCACCTTCCAGGCGCCGCAGGGCCTGGCCACGGCCGGCTGGCCGCTGATCGCCTCGGTGGATGCCGAGGGCGAGGGCTGGTACATCAAGCCCGATGCCGGCCAGCTGCTGGGCTCACCGGCCAACGCCGACGACAGCGTGCCGCACGATGTGCGCCCCGAGGACCTGGACATCGCCCTGGCCATCCACCGCATCCAGACCGCCACCACCCTGGCCATCACCCGGCCCACGGCCACCTGGGCGGGGCTGCGCAGCTTCGTGGCCGACGGCGAGCTGGTGGTCGGTGCCGACGACAGCTGCCCCGGTTTCTTCTGGCTGGTGGGGCAGGGCGGTTATGGCATCCAGAGCGCGGCTGGCGCGGCGGCGCTGGCCACCGCGTTGCTGACCGGCAGACCGCTGCCGGCCGAGTTGTTGGCGCAGCAGGTGGACCCAGCCGCGCTGGCCGTGCAGCGCCTGCGCTGACCCGCGGCAGGCGCCCGGGTGCGTGTCGCCTGGGTGAAGCCCGTCCGCCTGGCAGCTGGCTACGATGCGGGCGTGGTGGGCCTGCAGGCCCGCCACAGCGTTCTCAGGGCGGGGTGCAACTCCCCACCGGCGGTGATGGCGCCTGCGGCGAACAGCGGCAGGCGCACCAGCCCGCGAGCGCCCTGCCGGGCCACCGGCAGGGGTCAGCAGACCCGGTGTGAACCCGGGGCCGACGGTCACAGTCCGGATGAAAGAGAGCGCGTGGTGCAGGCTGCCCGCCGGGCCGCCGGTGTGGGCGCAGTCTGGCCTGCAGCGGGGGTGTGCCGGGGTGGCCGGGCCGCGTGCGCCCTGGGGTTGGCCCACCGTCCCCATCCCTCAGCACCCACCATGCAACCGTCGTCCACCTCTCCCACCGGCGCCCTGCCGCCCGCCGGCCTGCGCTACGCCTTCCTCCACGCCAGCTGGCATGCCGACATCGTGGAGCGTGGCCGTGATGCCTTCCTGGCCGAGATGGCGCGCCAGGGTGTGCCGGCCAGCCAGATCGACGTGATCGCCCTGCCTGGCGCCTACGAGATCCCGCTGCATGCCCAGGTGCTGGCACGCGCCGGCCGGCATGCGGCCATCGTGGCCTGCGGCCTGGTGGTCGACGGCGGCATCTACCGCCATGAATTCGTCGCCGACGCGGTGATCAGCGGCCTGATGCGGGTGCAGCTGGACACCGGCGTGCCGGTGTTCTCGGCCGTGCTCACGCCGCACCATTTCCACGAGCATGGCGAGCACCAGCGCTACTTCGCCGAGCACTTCGTGGTCAAGGGCACCGAGGTGGCGCAGGCCTGTCTGCGCACCGTGGCCAGCCTGCAGCGGCTGACCACGGCCTAGGCTCAGCCCGCCGGCCCTTCCTCGGCCAGCGCCGTGCGCAGCTGGGCCTTGGCGATCTTCTCCAGCGTGCTGCGCGGCAGGCTGTCGACCAGGCGCACCTCATGGGGCTGCTTGAAGCTGGCCAGCTGCTGGCGGCAGGCGGCACGCACCCGCTCGGCCAGGTCGGCGCCGGCCTCGGCCTTGCCCCGCAGCGCTTCGGCCGGCAGCACGAAGACCACCGGCACCTCATCCAGCATGCGGTGCTTGCGGGCCACCACCGCACATTCATGCACGCCGGGCACGGCGGCGATCACCCGCTCGATCTCGCTGGCGGCCACGTTCTCGCCGCCCACCTTGAGCATGTCCTTGGTGCGGTCGCCGAAGCGGATCGAGCCGTCTTCCAGCAGGTCCACACGGTCGCCGGTGCGGAACCAGCCATCGGCGGTGTAGCTGGCCTCGGTGGCGGCGGCATTGCCCAGGTACTCGGCAAACAGACTCAGGCCGCGGATGCCCTGCACCAGCAGCTGGCCCGAGCCACCGGGTTCGATGGCGCGCGCATCGGCCACCGGCACCTCGTCGTCGTCGACGATGGCGATGCCGTATTCCGGCGCCGGCCGGCCGATGGCCAGCGGCGGGCTGGGCACATGGCGGCAGCTGACGATGCCGTGGGTGATGGTCTCGGTCATGCCCCACCAGCCCATGGTCTGCACCCGGAAATGTGGGTCGGTGGGCAGATCGTTCGCGGCCGCGCCCCACAGCCGGTAATGGTGGGCCGGCACCTCGTGCGCCATCAGCGCCTTGATGCAGAACGGGATCATCGATGCCCAGGTGCAGCGGTGCTTCAGGCTGATGGGCCAGAAGCGGCTGGCCGAGAAGCGTGGCAGCACCACCGCCGTGCCACCCGCCCACAGCGTGGCCAGCACCGAGTAGGCCTGGGCATTGGTGTGGAACAGCGGCAGGTGCACCAGGTGCACGTCCGTCGCCTGCAGGTCTTCATGCACGGCGTTGATGCGGGCGCCCCACAGCGCGTTGGCATGGGTCCACAACACCGCCTTGGGCCGGCTGGTGGTGCCGCTGGTGTACTGCACGCTGCAGGGCGCCAGCGGATCCGGCGCGCGCCGCGGCGGCGGCTCGGCGTCCAGCGTGGCAAAGCGCTGGTCGGCCGGCACGGCCTGGCCGGCGGGCACGCCGTTGTCGGTGTCGGTCACCACCTGCCACTTCAGCTGCGGGCAGCTGCGGGCCACGGCCTCGGCGAACTTCGGCTGGGTGATGGCGGCCACGGCGCCGCTGTGCTCGGCGTAGTAGGCCAGCTCGTCATCGGCCGCGCGGGCATTGGTGGTCACGGCCACCGCGCCGATCCAGCCGCAGGCATACCAGGCCAGCAGGGTCTCGGGGCAGTTGTCCAGGTGGATCAGCACCCGGTCGCCGGCCTGCACCCCACGCCGTGCCAGGCCACCGGCGATGCGGCCCACGGCGGCGTGGAACTGGCCGTAGGTCCAGGTCTGGCCCGTGCCCTCGAACGGCTCCCAGACGATGAAGGGGTGGTCGCGCCGGGTGCGCGCCCGCTGCGCCAGCAGCGTGGGCACGTCCAGGCGGTTGAAGGGGTGCAGTTGGCGGGCTTGCAGCAGGGGTGGCAGGGGCATGGCGGGCAATCAGCGCGGGGGAGCGTCGATGCTGCCTGCAGGGGCCGCCGCTGGCCATGCGGGCATCTGCCCATGCCGCGCCGGGCCCCGGTGTCGCCTGGGTGCCAGCGCGTGGCCCGGGGGCCGGCCGTCACTCGATGACCAGATCGCCGTACCAGGCCTCGGCCATGCCCTTCAGGTCGTCGCTGTCGGTCAGCACGCCCACACCGATCAGCCGGCCCGGCGGCTCGCCGTAGACCCGCTGGAAATCGGCCACCACGTTGCGGCGGTAGGCCTGCCAGCGGCCGGTGGCGGCGCTGCCGCTTTCCACCACCAGGTAGCGCAGGCGGCTGCTGCGGGCATAGGGCAGCACGCTCTCGGGTGCGGCCCGGCCGTCCCACACGTAGCACAGCGTGGCGAAGGGCAGGGGCTCGCCGGTGAACAGCTCCACCTGGTCGGCAAACAGCCGGTCTCGCAGCGACAGCCGCGCCATGTCGCCGGCAAAGCCCAGCACCAGGCGGGCCGGGCAGTCGTCCTGGTCGTCGTCGGCCACGGTGGCCTCGGCCGCGATCTGGTCGACCCGCCATTCCCAGCGCAGCCAGGGGCGTTCGGCCAGGTCGATGTCGACGTCGCAGCGCACACCCGAGGTCGAGGCCTGCGATTGCGCATGCAGGGCCAGGCGGTCGTCGATGGCGGCCAGGCCGTAGCCGGTGACCGGCCGGTCGGGCCGGGTGACATGCAGGCGCCAGCCCTCGGGCAGGCCGCCGAAGCGGCCGCTGGTGGAGAACGGCACCACGTCGCTGCGTGCCGGGCCGCTGGGCGCCACGCTGGCGCAGCCGGCGCCCAGCAAGCCGGCACTGAAGGCGGCACCGCCCAGGCCCAGCAGGCGGCGGCGGCCGGCCTGCAGGCGGTCGGAACAAGGGTTGGCGTGGGTGGAGCAGCGGCCCATGCAACCAGAGGTTATCAGGCCGGCATGACCGGCCGGTGGCAGCCGGGAATTCCTGGCTCAGCCACGGGCGTCGAAGGCCAGGATGGCCTTGGCCACCTGGCTGATGGGCACCACCTCGTCCACCGCGCCCAGTGCGATGGCCTCCTTGGGCATGCCGAAGACCACGCAGCTGGCCTCGTCCTGGGCGATGGTGCGGGCGCCCAGGTCGTGCAGCTGCTTCATGGCCCGCGCACCGTCGTCGCCCATGCCGGTGAGCATGATGGCCAGGGCGTCGCGGCCGGCGCAGTCGGCCGCGCTGCGGAACAGCACGTCCACGCTGGGCTTGTGGCGGTTCACCGGCGGCCCGTCCAGCACCACGGCGAAGTACTGGCCGCCGGCCTTGCGCAGCTTCATGTGCCTGCCGCCGGGGGCGATCAGCACCACGCCGCGTTCCAGCCGGTCGCCGTCACGCGCCTCGCGCACGTTCACCGCGCACAGGCTGTCCAGCCGCTGGGCATACATGGCGGTGAACTTCTCCGGCATGTGCTGGGTGATGGCGATGCCCGGCGCATCACCGGGCAGGGCGGTGAGCACCAGCTCCAGCGCCTGCGTGCCGCCGGTGCTGCTGCCGATGACCACCGGCTTGTTCATGGCCAGCGCATGCAGGCCGGCCAGCGCCGGGCGCGCGCCGGCGGCCGGACGCAGCGGCGCGGTCGACACCAGCCGCGGGCCGGCGGCGGTGCTGGCACGCGGGCGGGCGCGGGCCGCGGCCTTCAGCGTCTGCAGCAGCTCGCGGCGTGAATCCTCCAGGAACTGCTTGAGCCCCAGGCGCGGCTTGGCCACGATGGCCACCGCGCCGGCGGCCAGCGCCTCCAGCGCCACCTGGCTGCCGCTGGTGGTCAGCGTGGAGCAGATCACCGTGGGGATGGGGGATTCCTCCATCACCTGGCGCAGAAAGGTCAGGCCGTCCATGCCGGGCATCTCGATGTCCAGCAGCAGCACGTCGGGCCGGGTCTTGCGGATCACCGGCCCGGCGATCAGCGGGTTGGGCGCGCTGCCCATCAGCTCGACCTCGGGGTCGCCGGCCAGCAGGTGCATCAGCGTCTGCCGCAACACCGCCGAATCGTCCACCACATAGACCTTGATCGCCATCGTCAGTGCCCCCCGGGCAGCTTGCGGAAGGCGCCCGGCGCGATGGGCTGCAGCGGCGTGCTGCAGGCCACGCGGCCTTCGGCGGTGCCGATGAAGAACAGGCCGCCCGGGCGCAGCTGGGTCAGCACCCGGTCGACCACGGCGGCCTTGGTGGCGGTGTCGAAATAGATCAGCACATTGCGCAGCAGCACGATGTCGAAGGGCCCGATGTCCTCGATGGGCAGGCACAGGTTGAGCTGGCCGAAGCGCACATGCTCGCGCAGCTTGGGGCTGATCTGCACCAGGCCCGCCGCGTCGCCGCCGCCACGCAGGCAGTGGCGGCGCAGCCGCTCGGGGCTGACGTTGCGCAGCCGGTCCTCGGGGTACACGGCCTGCACCGCGCTGCGCAGCACCCGGTCGCTGATGTCGGTGCCCAGGATGCGCCAGTCGCTGCCGAGCTGGCCACGCTGCTGCAGGTCGGCCAGCAGCATGGCGGTGCTGAAGGCCTCGTCGCCGAAGGACGACGCCGCGCTCCACACCGACAGCGCGCGTGGCTTGGTGCGGGTGATCTCCTGCTCGATCAGCCCGTAGTGCGCCGGTTCGCGGAAGAAATAGGTCTCGTTGGTGGTGAGCAGGTCCACCGCCATCTGGAATTCACCACCGCTGTCGGCGCTGCTGATCAGGCCCAGGTAGGCCTCGTAGCCGTCCAGGCCCAGCTTCTGGATGCGCTGGGCCAGGCGCGAGGCCACCAGCGGCTTCTTGGCCGCGGTGAAGTGCACGCCGATGGCCTCGTGCATCAGGCTGCTCAGGGCCTGGAAGGTGGGGTCACGCAGGGGTTGCATGGGGGGTCAGGCGGCGCGCGCCAGTGCGTCTTCGCACAGCTGCGCCATCTCGTCGATGTCGAAGGTCTTCTCCGGGGCCAGGATGACCACGAAGCGCTGGCCCAGCCGGCCCATGGCGCGGATGAAATCGCGCCGCACCGGGGCGCCGAACTCCGGCGGCGGCGTGATGTGGGTGGCGGCGATCTCCACCACCGCGCTCACCGCATCCACCAGCAGGCCCAGGGCCTGGCGCTCGCCCTCGCGCTGCAGCTCCACCATCACGATGCAGCTCTTCTTGCCCAGCCGGGCCGGCGGCTGGCCGAAGCGGGCGTGCAGGTCGATCACCGGCACCACCGCGCCGCGCAGGTTGATCACGCCGCGCACGAAGTGCGGCATCAGCGGCATGGCCGTCATCGGCCCGTGCTGGATGATCTCGCGCACGATGCGGATGTCGGTGGCGAACATGCTGTCGCCCAGCAGGAAGGTGAGGAAGTGGCCACCCTCGCTGCCGGCGGGGGGCGCGCCGGCGTGCCCGCTGTCGTTGGCTGCGGTCTGCATGGCCGGCCCGCTCAGTAGGGGCGGAAGTTGCCGTTGCCGCCAGTGCGGCCGCCGGCCGCCGGGGCGCTGCGCTGCGGCGTGGCCGCCGGGCGGCTGTGGCGTGCCGGCTCGTGGCGGCTGCGCACCGGGGCGCTGGTCTCGCCCAGGTGGAAGAAGGCCACCGACTGCTGCAGCTGCTCGGCCTGGCCCGACAGCTCCTCGCTGGTGGCGGCCAGTTCCTCCGAGGCCGAGGCGTTCTGCGAGGTGGCCTTGCTCAGCTGGCCCATGGCGCCGCCGATCTGGCCCACGCTCTGGCTCTGCTCGGCCGAGGCCGCGGCGATCTCCTGCACCAGCTCGCTGGTCTTCTGGATGCTGGGCACGATCTCGTCGAGCAGCTTGCCGGCGCGCTCGGCGGTGCTCACGCTGTTGCTGGCCAGGTCGCCGATCTCCTGCGCCGCCTCCTGGCTGCGCTCGGCCAGCTTGCGCACCTCGGCCGCCACCACGGCAAAGCCCTTGCCGTGTTCACCGGCGCGGGCGGCCTCGATGGCGGCGTTCAGCGCCAGCAGGTTGGTCTGGTAGGCGATGTCGTCGACGATGCTGATCTTGGCGGCGATCTGCTTCATCGCGGCCACGGTCTGGGTCACCGCGCTGCCGCCGTCGCTGGCTTCCTTGCTGGCCTTGGTGGCCATGCCGTCGGTGATGCGGGCGTTGTCGCTGTTCTGCGAGATGCTGGCGCTCATCAGGTCGATCGAGGCGGTGGTCTCCTCCACCGAGCTGGCCTGCTCGCTGGCGGCCTGCGACAGGCTTTGCGCGGTGGCGCTGACCTGGCTGGCGGCGCCGGTCAGGGCATCGGCGGCGGCACGCACCTCGTCGATGATGGCGGCCAGCTTCTCGCTGGTGCTGTTGGCATCGGTCTTCACCTGCTCGAAGGTGCCCTCGGCATCGCGGGTGATGCGCTGGCTCAGGTCGCCCGAGGCCAGGCCGCCGAAGACCCGGCCCACGTCGGCGATGATGGCCGCCAGCTTCTCGCTGGTGGCATTGGCATCGTCCTTGACCTGGCCGAACACGCCTGCGTAGTTGGCCGTGATGCGCTGCGTCAGGTCGCCCGCCGACAGCGCGCCGAAGACCCGGCCCACGTCGCCGAAGATCACCGCCGTGGTCTCCATCAGCGCATTCACGCCTTCGCACAGGCTGCGGATGGGGCCGCTCTTGCCGTCCAGCGGGATGCGCTGGCCCAGGTCGCCCTGGCCGGCGGCGGCGGTCACGGCCTGGGCCTGGTCCACCGCCTGCTTGAGCATGTTGGCGGCGGTGACGCTGCTGGTCACGTCGGTGGCGATCTTCACCACCTTGAAGACCCGGCCCATCTCGTCCTTGACCGGGGCGTACACCGCCTGGATCCACACCTCCTGGCCGCTCTTGGTGATGCGCTTGAACACGTCGTTCTGCGCCTTGCCGTCGTTCAGGTCACGCCAGAACTGGGCATAGGCCGGGCCCATCGCCTGGGCCGCGTCCACGAACATGCGGTGGTGCTTGCCCTTGATCTCGTCGAGTTGGTAGCCCATCGCCTGCTGGAAGTTGCGGTTGGCGGTCAGCACATGGCCGCCCAGGTCGAACTCGATGTAGGCATAGCTGGTGTCGATGGCACCCAGGATGCCGCGGGCGTTCTGGCGCTCGATCTCGGCCTCGGTGATGTCGTAGCGCACGCCCAGGTACTTCATGGGCTTGCCGTTCTCGCCCAGGATGGGGGCGATCACCGCGTCGACGTAGTAGGGCGTGCCGTCCTTGGCGCGGTTCTTCACCAGGCCGCGGAAGATGTCGCCGCGGCCGATGGTCTGCCACATCTGCTTGAACACCTCCTTGGGCATGTCGGGGTGGCGGGTGGTGTTGTGGCCGTGGCCGATCAGCTCGTGCTTGGGGTACTTGGAGACCTCCAGGAACTTCTCGTTGATCGACAGGATGTCGCCCTTCTTGTCGGCCTCGGAGACGATGCTGGTGAGGTTCATGATGTCGGTGCGCACCTTCAGCTCGGCCTCCACCGCGTCCAGCCGGCTCTTGAGCTGGGCCAGCGTGGCCTCGGCGTCGACACGGGCGGCTTCCTGCTCGCGCAGCGTGGCCTCGGTCTGCTGCAGCCGGGTCTGGGCCGCGCCCAGCTCACCGTGGGCCGCGCTCAGCGCGGTGTTGGCCTGGTCCAGTTCGGCACCGGCCACCAGGCGGGTGATCCAGGACAGTTCGGAATGGTTCATGGTCTGGTCTTTCTGGACAGGTTGTCAGGGCAGGGCGGGTTCGGCGGCCAGTTGGGCCAGGGACGTCACATCGAAGATCAGGGCCACCTCGCCGCTGCCCAGGATGGACGAGCCCGAGATGCCGCGCAGGCACTGGAACATGCGCGAGAGCGGCTTGATCACGGTCTGGTGCTGGCCCAGCAGGGCGTCGACGACCACGCCGAAGGCCTGGCCCTGCGACTGGATCACGACCACCGACACCCGCGGCGGCGGGCAGCTGTCTAGCGCATACAGCGTGCGCAGGTCGACCACCGGCAGCACCTTGCCGCGCAGCTCGACGCAGGCGCGGCCACGCCCGTCGGGCTGCAGCGCGGCGCTGCGCGACTCGATCACCTCCACCACCGCTTCCAGCGGGAAGATGAACTTGGTGCTGCCCACGCCGACCAGGAAGCCGTCGATGATGGCCAGGGTCAGCGGCAGGCGGATGTCGATGGTGCTGCCGGCGCCCTCGGTGCTGCGGATCGTCACCGTGCCCCGCAGGGCCTCGATGTTGCGGCGCACCACATCCATGCCCACACCCCGCCCCGACAGGTTGGTGATGTGTTCGGCGGTGGAGAAGCCGGGCTCGAAGATCAGCTTGAGGATCTGGTCGTCGGCCGGCGTCACGCCGGGCTCGACGATGCCGCGCTCCCAGGCACGCGCCAGCACCTTGCTGCGGCTGATGCCGCGCCCGTCGTCCTGGATGCGGATCAGGATGCCGCCCGATTCATGGCAGGCCGACAGGGTGAGCCGGCCCTGGGCCGGCTTGCCGGCGGCCAGGCGTGCGTCGGGGGGCTCCAGGCCGTGGTCCAGGCCGTTGCGCACCAGGTGCATCAGCGGGTCGGCGATGCGCTCGACCACCGACTTGTCCAGCTCGGTGTCGCCGCCCACGATCTCCAGCGCCACGTCCTTGCCCAGCTCGGCGGCGGTGTCGCGCACCACGCGCCGGAAGCGCGAGAAGGTCTCGCCGATGGGCACCATGCGCAGCTTGAGCGTGCCGTTGCGGATCTCCTCGATCAGCCGCGCCATCTGGGTGTTGGCCTCGATCAGGCCACGCTGCTTGGTCTGGCGCGCCAGCAGCTGGGCGCCGGCGCCGGCGATCACCAGCTCGCCCAGCAGGTTGATCACCGCGTCCAGCCGGTCGGCCTGCACGCGGATGAAGCGGTTGTCGTCGGCGGTGGCGGTTGTGCCACGTTGGCGGTCCTGCTTCTGCAATGCTGCGGCCACGGCCTGCGGCCGCACGCCGCTCTGGTGCTGCAGGATCTGGCCCAGCGGCGCCGGTGTGGCGCCGGCGTCGCGGACGCTGGCCTGCGCCTTCAGCGCGGCCTCCACCTCGTCGCGGGTGACCACCCCCACCTCCACCAGCAGCTCACCCAGGCGCGATGGGGTCTCGCTGGTGGGCGCCGGTGCAGCGGCCGGCGGCTGCAGATCCAGCACGCAGTCGTCCTGCACGAAGCTGAAGGCCGCGGCGATGGCGGCCTGGTCGGCCGTGGTCTCCAGCGCGAACTGCAGGCCCAGGTGGCAGCACTCGGGGTCGATGGCCTCCAGCGTGGGCACGGCGTCGGTGTCGCATTGCACCTGCGGGATGCGGCCCAGCCCGCCCACGTAGCGCAGGATGGTCAGCGGGTCCATGCCGTTGCGGAAGGTCTCGGGCCCGAAGCGGGCGCTGATCTGCCAGCAGGCGGTCGCGCCCGGCGCTGCCGTGGCGGCAGTGGCGCTCTGGGTGATGGGCGCCGCGGTCGCGCCCTCCGACCCGGCGGCCTGCAGCTGCAGCACCAGGTCGGCGCGTGCGGCGCGCGCCGCATCGTCGTCGGCCTGCGGGTCCTGCGCGGCGGCCACCAGGGCATTGATCTGGTCGTTGCACTGCAGCAGCAGGGTGCTGAGGGCGGGCGTGAGCTGCAGCGCCCCGGCGCGCAGCCGGTCGAGCAGGCTTTCCACGTGGTGGGTGAAGGCCACCACCGCGTCCAGTCCGAAGATGCCGGCCGAGCCCTTGACGGTGTGGGCGCAGCGGAACAGCGCGTCCAGCAGGTTGCGGTCGTCGGGCGCGTCTTCCAGCTGCAGCAGCAGCTGCTCGATGGAGGCGATCTGCTCACGCGCCTCGCTGAGGAAGGCGGGCAGGGCGTCGGCCACGAACTGCAGGTCCATGTCCATGGGCTTCATGCGGCGGCCTCCTCGGCGGGCTGGTGCAGCAGCCAGGCGGCCAGGCCCAGGTCGCTGCAGGCCAGGCGCACCGGGTTGCTGGCACCGTGCAGCTGCAGGCGGCGCTGCTGCAACGCCAGGCTGTGGGCCAGGGCCACCAGCAGCTGGGCGCCGGCGGCGTCGATCTCGTCGCAGCCGCTGGCGTCCACCGCGCACAGCGGCTCGCCATGGGCGGCCAGGGCGGCGTCGCTGGCCAGCCAGGCCAGCCAGGCGGCGCGGGTCTCGGCGGCGGTGTAGATGGTCAGCTCGGCGGGCAGGCGCAGGCAGGCCGCGGCCTGTTGCGCCGCCAGGGCGGCGTCTTCCACCAGGGTGGCGGGGATCACGGTGGGCATGCCGGCTCCTAGGGCAGGATCAGCTTGGAGACCGCGTCCAGCAGCTGGGGCGGGTTGAAGGGCTTGGTGATCCAGGCCTTGGCGCCGGCGGCGCGGCCCTGTTCCTTCTTGGCGTCCTGGCCTTCGGTGGTGAGCATGATCACCGGCGTGAAGCGGTGGCGCGGGTGCTTCTTGACCTCGCCCACGAAGGTGATGCCGTCCATGTTGGGCATGTTCACGTCGCTGACGATCAGGTTCACCTTGCCGGCCTTGTCCAGCTGGACCAGGCCGTCCTTGCCGTCACAGGCTTCCAGCACGTCGTAGCCGGCGCGCACCAGGGCGATCTTCACCACGGTGCGCAGGGAACTGGAGTCGTCGACGATGAGGATGGTCTTGGCCATGGGCTGCTGCTCAGAAGAAGGTGGTCTCGGTGCTGCTGCCGGCACCGGCGGCGGCCTGGGCCGGTGTGGCCTGGCCGCTGGCGATGGCGTGCTGCTCGGCGGTGGTGTAGCCCGCGCTCAGCAGGGCCGCCCACTCGGCGGCATCGGGCACCCGGCCTTCGGCCAGCGCGGCCTGCAGGCGCTGCACCGCGCTGGCGATGGAGCTGTTCACCTGGTCCAGGATCTGGTGCACCCGGTCCTGGAACTGGAAGGCCAGCATCAGCTGCTGCACCTGGGCCTTGACCAGCTCGCCGCGGTTGCGCAGTTCCAGCGCCTGGCTCTGCAGCTGCGACACCGCGCCGTCCATGTCGGACACCACGCTGCGGATGGTCTGCTCCGAGGTCTGGATCGCGCTGGTGCCCCGCACCGCCTGCTCGTCGGCCTGGGCCAGGGCGCTCTGCATCTGCTCGGCGAAGTGCTGCACCTGGCTGCCGATGCGCTGGCCGGTCTGGCCCGATTCGCTGGACAGGCGGCGCACCTCGCTGGCCACCACCGCGAAGCCGCGGCCGGATTCACCGGCGCGCGCCGCCTCGATGGCGGCGTTGATCGACAGCAGATTGGTCTGGCGCGCCAGCTTGCCCACGTCCTCGGCCATGTCGCGCAGGCTGGCCGAGGCCTGCGACAGGCCGCGCACCGAGCCCAGCACCGCGTCGCGGGACTGCACGAAGCCGTCCAGCGTCTGCAGCAGGCCCAGCAGCCGGGTCTCGGCCTGCGCCAGCATCTGCACCCGTGCCGCCATCTCGCTGTTGTCGCTGCTGTCGTGCGCCGGCTGCAGGATCAGCTGGTCCAGCTCCGACAGGATCTGGTTGAAGCCCTGCAGCAGCTGGCCGATGGCGTCGTTCATCTGCGCCTGGGCCATGCCCACATGGGCCGTCCAGCGCTGGGCGGCCTCGCCCAGGCGCTGGCCCACGGCGTCCAGGGCCTGGCCCTGCGGGCCGCCGGGCGCCGGGCCGCCACGCCAGCGCTGCCACCAGCCGGGCTGCTGCGGTGCAGGGCCAGCCGCCTGCGGCGTGGCTGGGGGCGTTGTTGTTGTGCTGTCCATGGTCCGCAGGGGAAGTGGCATCGTTCGCCGATGTCCCCACTATCGGACCGGGTTCTGCACAACATGAGGGGATCAGACCCCCCCGGACCCCGCAAACCCTGCAAGTGTCCCGGGGCCTCGACGCAGCACCCGGGGAGACCTTGCAGAACCCTTGTCGGGAAACCTAGATGGCTGACTGGGTTGCCTGGCCACCGGCCCGCGCCGGTCGCCGCGGCGCACACCGACCAGCCTGCTACCCTGGCGCCTCCATGCAACCGACCGCCGCCCGGCGTTTCCGCCCATGCCCGACACGCTTTTTTCGCCGCTGCCCCTGGGCAGCGCCACCCTGCAGCACCGGGTGGTGATGGCGCCGCTCACCCGCATGCGCGCCAGCGCCGATGGCAACGTGCCCACGGCGCTGAACGCCCAGTACTACGCCCAGCGCGCCAGCCCGGGTGGCCTGCTGATCGCCGAGGCCACGCCGGTGAGCTGGCAGGGCCATGGCCACCCGCGTGTGCCGGGCATCCACACCGCCGACCAGGTGCTCGGCTGGCGCGGGGTGACGGCGGCGGTGCATGCCCGGGGCGGCCTGATCTATCTGCAGCTCTGGCACACCGGCCGGGTGTCGCACAGCAGCCACCAGTCCGATGGCGGCGCCCCGGTGGCGCCCTCGGCCATCGCCGCCCAGGGCGGCATGGCGATGGACCGCGACGGCCGGGCCGTGCCCTATGAAGTGCCCCGTGCGCTGCGCAGCGACGAACTGCCCGGTCTGATCGACAGCTTCCGCCAGGCCGCCGCCAATGCCATGGCCGCGGGCTTCGACGGCGTGGAGATCCACGGCGCCAACGGTTACCTGCTGGAGCAGTTCCTGCAGGCGCGCAGCAACCAGCGCGACGATGCCTACGGTGGCAGCATCGCCAACCGCTGCCGCCTGCACCTGGACATCGCCCGCGCGGTGGTGGCCGAGGTGGGTGCACAGCGCACCGGCATGCGCCTGTCGCCCTGG
Source organism: Pseudomonadota bacterium (assembly GCA_040386375.1). GTDB lineage: Bacteria > Pseudomonadota > Gammaproteobacteria > Burkholderiales > Burkholderiaceae_C > Pseudaquabacterium. The sequence goes on along the minus strand of JAZKFQ010000026.1, from coordinate 51,291 downwards.
GGCGTGGCCAACGACAGCGGCGAGGACGACCCGCTGCCGCTCTACACCCACCTGGTGCGCGCACTGGCAGCCCTGGACCTGGTCTACCTGCACCTGATCGAGCCCCGCGCCAGCGGCACCGGCAAGGCCGACATCGTGCGCGAGGGCCAGCCCTCGGTGGCGGCGCTGTTGCGCCCGCTGTGGCCGAACGTGCTGATCGCCGCCGGTGGCTTCGACCGCGCCGGCGCGCTGCAGGTGGTGGAGGACGGCCATGCCGATGCGGTGGCCTTCGGCCGCTTCTTCATCTCCAACCCCGACCTGCCGCAGCGCATCCGCCAGGGCGCGGCCTTCACGCCCTACCACCGGCCCACGTTCTACAGCAGCGGCCCGGCCGGCTACACCGACTACCCGGCACTGGCCGGCTGACCCAGCGCCGCCAGCTCGCAGCGCACCGGGTCGCCCACGCCCAGCCAGCCCCCCTGCAGCACCCGCGCCGTGACCCCGCCATGGCCGCGCATGGCGTTGTAGCCACCGGGGCCGAGCAGGGCTTCCATCTTGCTGCAGGGCTCGCAGGGGCCGGTCACTTCCAGCAGCACCTGCGCACCCAGGCGCAGCCGCAGCGGCTGGTCCTTGAACAGGCTGCGTGCGGCCAGCAGGTTGAGCCCGGCCACCACCAGGTTGCGGCGCAGCAGGGCCGGGTCCAGGCCGGTGGCGGCCCAGTGGCCGCCGGCCAGCGCGGCGATCACCGGCAGGTGTTCGGCCTGCAGCAGGGTGACCTGGCGCTTGCCGAGGCCCGGCCCGGCGCTGCGGTAGGCCCGGTCGCCCAGCAGGCCCTGGCCGGCATGGGCTTCGGCCCGGTCGGGCAGCAGCGCCGGCAGGCCGCGCCCGGGGCGCAGGGCGATGGCCTGCAGCCGGCCCACCGCGGCAAAGCGGCGGGTGAGGGCGCGCAGGTCGTCGGGGCCGGCGGTGGCGCCGTGGGTGGGGCTGGCATCGGGCATCGGGGCTTTCCAGGGGCGGGGGCTGCAGCGCGGCACAGTGGGTGTGCATGGCGCGTGCGGGCCGGGCAGGATACTCGGGCACCGCCGTTGACCGCCCACGATGCCCACGCCTGCCGACACCCAACGCATTCCCCCCCGCGCCCTGCTGCTGCTGGCCATCATCACCCTGGTGTGGGGCACGAACTGGTCGTTGTTTCCGCTGGTGGTGCGCGAGGTGCCGGTGTGGAGCTTCCGCGCCATCAGCGTCAGCATCGCCGGCCTGGTGCTGCTGGTGGTGGCCCGGGCACGGGGGCTGTCGCTGGTGATCCCGCGCCGGCACTGGGCCCGGCTGGCCCTGGCCACCGCCTGCTACCTGCTGCTGTGGAACATCGCCAGCACCTATGCCGCGGTGATGATCCCCTCGGGCCAGGCGGCGGTGCTGGGCTTCACCATGCCGCTGTGGGCGGCCCTGATCAGCTGGGCCGTGCTGGGCGAGAAGCTGGGCAAGCGCCTGCTGCTGGCCCTGGCCCTGGGAGCGCTGGCCGTCACCCTGCTGGCCTGGCGCAGCCTGGGTGTGTATGCGCAGGCGCCGCTGGGCGTGGCGCTGGGGCTGCTCGCTGGCATCGGCTGGGCGGTGGGCACGCTGATCCTCAAGCGCGCCGACGTGGGTGTGCATCCGCTGGTGCTGTCGGGCTGGCAGCTGCTGGCCGCGGCCGTGCCCACCACCATCGGCGCGCTGGCGCTGGCACCGCCCGGGCCCTGGCTGCTGCCCTCGGTGGGCACCATGGCCCTGATCCTCTACATCTCGCTGGTGCCCATGGCCATCGGCAACGCGGCCTGGTTCGCGGTGGTGGGCCTGCTGCCGGCCAGCGTGGCCGGGTTGTCGGCCATCCTGGTGCCGGTGGTGGCCATGGTGGTGGGCGCCCTGGTGCATGGCGAGCCCCTGGGTGCCAGCCAGTGGGCGGCCATGGCCTGCTGTGCGCTGGCCTTGCGCCTGGCCCTGGTGCCGGCGGTCAAAACCTGAGAAGCTGCCCCAGCATGCCGCAGACCCCGGACACCAACCACAACACCACCAGCTGCCGTGACTGCCCGCTGCGCGCACTGCCGCTGTTCCTGCCGCACGACGCCGACGAGCTGGCGCTGGTGCAGTCGCTCAAGCGCCGCGAGACGGTGCTGGCCGCCGGCGAGACGCTGATCCACGAGGGCCAGACCGACGCGCCGCTCTACACCCTGCTCAGCGGCTGGGGCTTCCGCTACAAGACGCTGAGCGACGGCCGCCGCCAGATCCTCACCTTCCTGCTGCCGGGCGATTTCGTCGGTGTGCAGCAGAAGATGGGCGACGCCGCCGCGCATGGCGTGGACATGCTCACCGACGCCCGGCTGTGTGTGTTCCAGCGGGATGCGCTGTGGGAGCTGCACCGCCAATCGCCCAGCATGGGCTTCAACATCACCTGGCTCACGGCGCATGAAGAATCGCTGGTCGACGACACCCTGCTGTCGGTGGGCCGGCGCAGCGCCGAGGAGCGCATCGCCATGCTGCTGATCCTGCTGTTCAAGCGGGCGGCGGCGCTGCAGGCCGATGGCGGGGCCTCGGGCGTGCCCTTTCCGCTGACCCAGCAGCATGTGGCCGACGGCCTGGGCCTGTCGCTGGTGCACACCAACAAGACGCTGCGCAAGCTGCAGCGGCGCGGCCTGCACCGCATCGCCGACGGCCGGCTGCACATGCGCGACGTGAAGGCCCTGGCGCGCCTGGCCGACCTGTACGGCGATGGCCGGCCGCCGCAGCGCCCCCTGGTGTGAGCATCACAAAGGGCTGCGGCGCTACGTCATAAGACACAGCCGGCCACCCGGCGGCGTCCTACATTGCCGCGAATTCGCAGCCCTCGATCCAGGACCCCCATGTTTGCAGGCCATTCCAGACCCAGCCTGCAGCCGGCAGGCGATGCCGCCGACCTGGCCCTGCTGCTGGACGCGGTGCGCCAGCGGCTGCAGGCCAGCGCCCTGGCCGCCCCGCCGGGTGATGCGCTGGCCCAGGTGGTGCTGGACTGCGTGCAGGCGCTGCGCTGCCTGCAGGGCCTGCTGGACCCGGCGCAGCGCGCCGACGCACTGCCTGCCGGCGTGCGGGCGCAGGGGGACAGCGCCTAGCACAGCAGGCTGCAACCCGCCGCCGGGCAACGGACATGCACCTCTGTTAGGGTGGCAACCCAATTCAAGAAGAGGAGACGTCCGGTGACAGCACTGCACGACCGATTGCGTGCCCTGCCGCTGGCACGCCTGGCGGGCATCCGCCGCGGCATCGAGAAAGAAAGCCTGCGCGCCCTGCCCGGTGGGGGGCTGGCGCTCACGCCGCACCCGGCGGCGCTGGGCTCGGCGCTGACCCATCCGCACATCACCACCGACTACAGCGAGAGCCAGCTCGAGCTGATCACCGGCGTGCACGCCACGGTGGACGATGCCCTGGCCCAGCTGACCGAGATCCACCAGGCCACCTACCGCGCCATGGGCTGCGAGCCGGGTGACGAGCAGCTGTGGGTGGGCAGCATGCCCTGCGGCCTGCCCACCGACGAGACCATCCCGCTGGGCCGCTACGGCAGCAGCAACGTGGGCCGTGCCAAGAGCGTCTACCGCATGGGCCTGGGCCACCGCTATGGCCGGCGCATGCAGACCATCAGCGGCATCCACTACAACTGGAGCCTGCCCGGCCTGGACAACGACCAGCACTTCGCGCTGATCCGCAACTTCCGCCGCCATGCCTTCGTGCTGCTGTACCTGTTCGGCGCCAGCCCGGCGGTGTGTGCCAGCTTCGTGGCCGGGCGCGAGCACAGCCTGCTGCCGATGCCGGGTGTGAACGCCAGCAACGGCACGCTGCACATGCCGCACGGCACCACGCTGCGCATGGGCCGGCTGGGCTACCAGAGCGAGGCCCAGGCGTCGCTGAACGTCAGCTGCAACAGCCTGGAGAGTTATGCCAACTCCCTGCACGAGGCGCTGACCAAGCCCTACCCGGCCTACGAGACCGTGGGCATCCGCAACCCGGGCGGCGACTACAACCAGCTGGCCACCACCCTGCTGCAGATCGAGAACGAGTTCTACGGCCTGATCCGCCCCAAGCGGGTGATCTTTCCCGGCGAGCGGCCGCTGCATGCGCTGCGCGAGCGCGGTGTGGAGTACATCGAGGTGCGCTGCATGGACCTCGACCCCTTCGAGCCGGTGGGCATCGCCACGCCCACGATGCGCTTCATCGACATCTTCCTGCTGCATTGCCTGCTGGCCGACAGCCCGCCCGACACCCCGGCCGAGGTGGCCGCGCTGGGCCGCAACCAGCACCGCGTGGCCGCGCGTGGGCGCGAGCCCGGCCTGCTGCTGGAGCAGGGCGAGCACACCATCACCCTGACCGACTGGGCGCGTGAGCTGCTGGACGACTGCGTGCCCATCGCCGAGGCGCTGGACGCCGCCCAGGGTGGCGAGGCCAATGCCGCGGCGCTGCAGGCGGCGCGTGCCCTGGTCGGCACACCCGAGCGCCTGCCCTCGGCGCGGGTGCTGCAGGCCATGCAGCAGGATTTCGGCAGCAGCTACGTGCAGTTCATCCGCGCCCAGTCGGCCGCCACCCGTCGCCACCTGCTGGCCCTGCCGTGGACGGACGCGCAGGCGGCGCGTTATGCGGCCATGGCGGCTGCATCGGTGGCCGAGCAGCAGCGCATCGAGGCGGCCGACACCATGCCCTTCGAGCAGTACCGCCTGGCCTATCTGTCGCCCGAGCGGCTGCAGCCGCGCAGGGTCTTGCAGGCATGACGCTGCACCGGATCTTCGTCTTCGGCACGCTGCAGCAAGGCCACCGCAACTTCCACATCAACCGCGGCGAGCGCGTGGGGGGCGACTGGGTGACGGCCCAGCCGCATCCGCTGTACGTGATCGGCCCCTACCGCCTGCCCTGGCTGCTGAACCGCCCCGGCCAGGGCCTGCAGGTGATCGGCCAGCTGTACGCCGTGGACGATGCCGTGCTGGCCGACATGGACCGGCTGGAGCGGCTGGACGACCCGCTCTGGTATGAGCGCCGCCGCATCGCTGTGCGCCCGCACCCGGGGCCGGCGCAGGCGCCGGCCGACGAGGTCTGGGTCTACTTCGGCAGCGAGGCCGGCTTTGCCGACCAGACCGTGCATGCCGGGCCTATCGACCAGTATTCGCTCAGCGTGGCGGCCCAGCACCCGGTGCGCATGCCGCCCTGAGCCGGGTCGGGGGCCGGCCGCCGTCGCCGTCTGGCACCGTGTTTGCTTGACAATCGTCAACACGTGCACCCCCAGGAGACCGGCCATGACGGCAGTGATCAACGCCCTGAACACCTTCTTCTGGGGCTATGTGCTGATCTACGGCCTGCTGGCCGTGGGCCTGTTCTTCACCGTGCGGCTGGGCTTCGTGCAGTTCGTGCACTTCGGCGAGCTGTTCCGCTCGGTGATGAAGGCGCCCGAGTCCGACAGCGGTGGCATCACGCCTTTCCAGGCCCTGTGCACCAGCCTGGCCTCCCGGGTGGGCACTGGCAACCTGGCGGGCGTGGCGGTGGCCATCTCGCTGGGCGGGCCGGGGGCCGTCTTCTGGATGTGGATGGTGGCCCTGGTGGGCATGGCCACGGCCTATGCCGAAAGCACCCTGGCCCAGCTCTACAAGGTGCGTGACGGCGAGGGGCGCTTCCGTGGCGGCCCGGCCTTCTACATGGCACGCGGCCTGAAGGCCCCCTGGGCCGGCACGCTGTTCTCCATCTGCCTGATCCTGGCCTTCGGCCTGGTGTTCAACGCGGTGCAGGCCAACTCCATCGCCGATGCGGTGCAGGGTGCCTTCGGCGTGCCCAAGCTGGCGGTGGGCGTGGCAGTGGCGCTGCTGTCGGCGGTGGTGATCTTCGGCGGCATCCAGCAGATCGCGCGGGTGGCCGAATGGGTGGTGCCCTTCATGGCCGTGGCCTACCTGGGCGTGGCGCTGTGGGTGCTGGCCACCCACATCACCGAGGTGCCGGCCATGCTGGCGCTGATCGTCAAGAGCGCCTTCGGCATCGAGCAGGCCGCGGGCGGCGTGGCCGGCGCCATGCTCAACGGCATCAAGCGCGGCCTGTTCAGCAACGAGGCCGGCATGGGCTCGGCGCCCAACATCGCCGCCGTGGCCACGCCCAACCCGCACCACCCGTCGTCCCAGGGCTTCGTGCAGGCGCTGGGCGTGTTCATCGACACCCTGCTGATCTGCAGCGCCACCGCGGTGATGATCCTGCTGTCGGGCGTGATGACGCCTGGCAGCACCCTCACCGGCACGCCGCTGACCCAGGCCGCGATGGCGGTGCACATCGGTGAGGCGGGGCGCTACTTCATCGCGGTGGCCATCTTCTTCTTCGCCTTCACCTCCATCATCGGCAACTACGCCTATGCCGAGAACGCGCTGGCCTACCTGAAGCTGGACAGCCGCGCCGGCATCACCACGCTGCGGGTGGCGGCCCTGCTGTTCGTGCTGTGGGGCGCCTACGAGAGCGTGGCCACGGTGTTCGACGCGGCCGATGCCGCCATGGGCCTGATGGCCAGCATCAACCTGGTGGCGATCTGCCTGCTGTCGGGCCTGGTGGCCAAGCTCACGCGGGATTATTTCGCCCAGCGCCGCAGCGGCGTGCCGCACTTCAGGCCGGCCGACTACCCCGAGCTGAGCGGCCAGATCGACAACGAGATCTGGGGCCGGCCCCGGTGAGCAGGGCGGTCTGGCCAGGTCCCCTGGCCAGACCTGTGGGTGACAGCCCGGCGGGGCTGCTGCGGGGGATCATGCGCCGACAACAACCCCGGAGCGAGACATGGCCAGCACCCCCGTGCCCGACAAATCCCGCGAGGCCATCGGCACGGGCGTGGTGCCCAACGCCGACTGGCTGGCACTGCGCCCGGCCGAGGACATCCTCGAGCCCACGCTGCCCATCGTCGACCCCCACCACCACCTGTGGGACAACAAGCGCCACCGCTACCTGCTCGACGAACTGCGGCAGGACACCGGCAGCGGCCACCGCATCGTGGCCACGGTCTTCGTCGACTGCATGGCCTTCTACCGCGCCGACGGCCCGCCCGCCCTGCGCCCGGTGGGCGAGACCGAGTTCGCCAACGGCGTGGCGGCGATGTGCGCCAGCGGGGTGTATGGCGAGCTGCGCGCCTGTGCCGGCATCGTCAGCCATGCCGACCTGACCCTGGGCGCGGCGGTGCAGGAGGTGCTGGCCGCCCACATCGCTGCGGGCAACGGCCGCTTCCGCGGCATCCGCCATGCCGGCGGCTGGGACGCCAGCCCGCTGATCCACAACAGCCACACCAAGCCGCCGCCGGGCCTGTATGGCGAGGCCGGCTTCCGCCAGGGCTTCGCCCAGCTGGCGCCGCTGGGCCTGAGCTTCGAGGCCTGGCAGTTCCATCCCCAGCTGCCCGAGGTGACGGCGCTGGCGCGGGCTTTTCCAGACACGTCCATCATCCTCAACCACCTCGGCGGGCCGCTGGGCGTGGGGCCGTATGCCGGGCAGGTGGACCAGACCTTCCAGCAGTGGCGCGCGCACATGGCCGACCTGGCCAGCTGCCCGAATGTGACGGTCAAGCTCGGCGGCCTGGGCATGAAGATCGGGCCCTTCGACCACCATGCGCGGCCCCTGCCGCCGACCTCGCAGGAGGTGGCCGATGCCTGGCGGCCCTGGGTGGAGACGGCCATCGAGCAGTTCGGTGCGCAGCGCTGCATGTTCGAGAGCAACTTCCCGGTCGACAAGGGCGGCGCCAGCTATGCCGTGCTGTGGAACGCCTTCAAGCGCATCGCCGCCGGCGCCAGCGCCGACGACAAGGCCGCACTGTTTGAAGGCACGGCGCGCCGCGTGTACAAGCTCTGACCTTCCAACCCCAGAACGAGACAACCATGACCCTGCCCACCACCGCATTGCAACTGCGCTCCACCGTCCAGCCCGGCGGCACCCTGCAGGTCCACCTGGAATCCGTGCCCGTGCCCGCACCCGGCCCCGACGAGGTGCTGATCCAGATCCAGGCCACGCCGATCAACCCCTCCGACATCGGCCTGCTGTTCGGCGCTGCCAACCTGTCCACGGTGGCGGTGGCCGGCACGCCGGCGCAGCCGGTGGTCACGGCCCAGATCCCCGAGCGCGCCATGCCGGCCATGGCCGGCCGCCTGGGCCAGAGCCTGCCGGTGGGCAACGAGGGCGCCGGCCTGGTGGTGGCTGCCGGTGCATCCCCCGCAGCCCAGGCCCTGCTGGGCAAGACGGTGGCGGTGATCGGCGGCGCCATGTATGCGCAGTACCGCGCCATGCCGGCCAGCCAATGCCTGGTGCTGCCGACCGGTGCCACGGCGGCCGATGGCGCCTCCTGCTTCGTCAACCCGCTCACCGCCCTGGGAATGGTGGAGACCATGCGGCGCGAGGGCCACACCGCCCTGGTGCACACCGCCGCCGCCAGCAACCTGGGCCAGATGCTGAACAAGATCTGCCAGAAGGACGGCATCCAGCTGGTGAACATCGTGCGCAAGCCCGAGCAGGCGGCGCTGCTGCGCGAGATCGGCGCTCAATACGTCTGCGACAGCAGCGCGCCCAGCTTCCTGGCCGATCTGAGCGACGCCCTGGCGGCCACCGGCGCCACCATCGCCTTCGACGCCACCGGCGGCGGCACGCTGGCGGGCCAGATCCTGCAGTGCATGGAAGTGGCCATCAACCGCAATGCCAAGGAATACAGCCGCTACGGCTCGGCGGTGCACAAGCAGGTGTATCTCTACGGCATGCTGGACACCCGGCCCACCGAGATCACGCGCAGCTTCGGCATGGCCTGGGGCATCGGCGGCTGGCTGCTGTTCCCCTTCCTGCAGAAGATCGGCCCGGCCGCGGCCCAGGCCCTGCGTGAGCGCGTGGCTGCCGAGTTGAAGACCACGTTCGCCAGCCACTATGCGCGTGAGGTGTCGCTCGCCGGCGCTCTGTCGGCCGAGACCATCGGCTTCTACACCGCGCGCAACACCGGTGCCAAGGTGTTGATCAACCCCTCACTTTGAAGGCGCTGTGGTGGCGTGGATCTGGCCGTAAAGCCTGAGCTGGTCGTCCAGCGCCCGCAGGCGCTCGGCCATGTGCTGGGCCAGCAGCACCATCAGCTTGGCGGCCACCCTGGGGTGCTCCTCGATCAGGCGCTCCAGCCCACGCTGGGCCAGGCCGGCGGCCTGCACCACGCTCATGGCGGTGCAGGTGGCCGAGCGCGGTGCACCGTCGAGCAAGGCCATCTCGCCCAGCACCGAGCCCGCACCCAGCACCGCGATGGGCATGCTGCCGCCGGGGGTGCTGGTGCCGGTGTCCACCGCCACCTCGCCTTCCAGCAGCAGCAGCAGGTGCGGCGTGGCCTGGCTGTCGCCGGCGCGGAACAGCACCTCGCCACGGCTGAAGCTCACCTCGCGCAGATAGCCCACCACGGTGCGGGCGTCCTGGGCATCGAGCTGCACGAAGGCGCGGAAGGCCTGCAGCAGTTCCACCGCGCGGGCCGCCAGGCGCGGGCTGTCGGTGATGGCCCGGGTGCGGGGCACGGTGTTGAGCAGGGAACTGCGTGGGCTGGTCGACGACATGGCGCCGAGTGTCGGTGGCAGGGCCGGGTCGGCACAAGTGCTGGGTGAGGGTGCGGGCGGCGTGCAAGGCTGCACACCGGCGCAGCGGCCGGGCCTTCAGCCGCGGCGTGGCGGGTCGATAGCGGACCATGCCGTGGTCCGTCCGGGCCGCATGGAGTGCCCCACGATGTTGCAGTCTCTGACCTGGGCCGGCGCCGCCGTGGCCCTGCTGGTGATCGGCTGGATGGCCAGCGCGCGCTTCCACCAGCGCAGGATCGATGTGCTGCAGCTGCAGCTGAAGGTGCTGCGCCAGACCATGAACGCCAACACCGACCAGGCCCGGCGCCAGATCGGCCAGCTGCAGGCCGAGCTGGCAACCCGGCCGGCCGCACCACGCCCCGAGCCGGCCCCGGAGCGCGAGACGCCCCTGGTCGACGGCATCCGCCGCCGCCCGGCGGCGCCAGACCGCTTCGTGGTGCTGGAGGACGGTTTTCCGCAGACGGCGGTGATCGGCGGTGACGGCTTTGCGCCGACCCGGCTGATGCGCTGAGCCGGCCCGCCCCCCGCGCCTCAACTGCCGAAGTAGCTGCCCAGTGCCCGCCCCACCGAGCCGGGGGCCAACAGGGCCATGAAGGCCACGCCGGCCAGGGCCCCGGCGATGTGGGCGTCGTGGTTGATGCGCCCGGTGCGCGCGCGGCTGGCCAGCACGCTGAAGACGAGGTAGGCCACGGCGAACAGCGGCGCCGGGATCGGGAACGGCACCGGCAGGATGTAGATCGATGCCTGCGGAAACACCACGATCGAGGCAAACAGCACGGCCGAGATCGCACCCGACGCCCCCAGGCTGGCGTAGCCCGGCTCGCGCCGGTGCAGCCAGGCGGTGGTGCCGCTGCTCAGCAGCAGGCCGGCCGCATACAGCAGCACGAACAGCGGCGTGCCCAGCGCCCGTTCCAGCCCGAAGCCGAAGGCCCAGAAGGTGAAGGCGTTGAACAGCAGGTGCGCCAGGTCGGCGTGGATGAAGCCGCTGGTGACCAGGGTGTGCCAGTCGGCCCGCCGTGCCAGGCCATGCGGCCGCAGCAGCTGGCGCTCGATCAGGCCGGGCCAGCGGTAGAGGCCCAGCAGGCTGATCGCCAGCATGGCCACCAGCAGCAGGGTGGCGGCCGGGGCGGTGGTGGTCGTGCGCAGCAATGCATCCATGGCCGCACTCTAACCACCGTGCCGGTGGCGCCTCGGCGGTTGCCCGGCCGGTGCCGGGCGTCGGCATTCTTGACAGCCGCCATGCAACTATGACCGGATTGTTCTGCAGGCACTTGATCGTTGCAGTTTTTGCCGGTTTGGCATGTTGCGTGCATAGGAGAAGGCATTCACCACTCAGGTCTCTCCCATGCTTCTGCGCACCTTCACCGCCATCGCCAGCCTGCTGATCGCCAACACCGGCCACGCCGGCATGCTCTACACCATTGCCGATTCCACCAACACGCTGGAGAAGGTCGACACCAGCACCATGCTGCGGACCGTGGTGGGCAGCACCGGGGTGGCCAGTGGCAACTTCGGCGGCCTGGCCTATGACGCTGTGGGCGACACCCTGTACTGGGTGCCGGGCCGCGGCAATGCCAACCTGTACACCATCAACCGCAACACCGGCGCGGCCTCTCTGGTCGGTGCGCACGGTGTCAACGACCTGTTCGGCCTGGAGTTCGACGCCTCCACCGGCAGCCTGTACGGCACGCAGTTCTCGGGCGGGTCCAACCTGTACCGGCTCAACGCCGGCACGGGTGCGTCCACCCTGGTGGGCAACATGGGCCTGGGCATCGGTGGCCTGGCCTACGACAGCAAGCGCAACCGGCTGGTCGGGGTGATGGACGGCAGCGGCAGCCTGTACACGGTCAACCGCAGCACGGCCGCCCTGAGCCTGCTGGCCAGCCCGGGCGGCAACGACGACAGCGGCCTGGCCTACGACCACAACGCCGACCTGTTCTACAACTACGACTGGCAGGGCCGGCTGTTCCGCATCGATCCGAACGCCGGTTATGCGCGCACCACCCTCTTCGTGGGCACCGGCGCGCACGACGGGCTGGCCTATGTGGGCGACGCGGTGCAGGGCACGGTGCCCGAGCCCGCAGGCCTGGGCCTGGTGGCGCTGGGCCTGGTCGGCCTGCTGGCCACGCGGCGCCGCACCGCGGCGCGCTGAACGCCTGCCGCCGCCCGCCTGCCGTCAGGCCAGGCAGGCGGTGGCTGCTCAGTCGTCGAAGCCCCGGAACACCGCCGCCTCGTCCACGCTCTTGCGCTGCGACACCACGGCATTCGCCGGGAAGCTGTCGTCGGGCCAGCCCATGGCGATGCAGGTCTGGATCACCTGGTCGTCGGGGATGCCGGCTTCGGCCCGCACCACCGGGCTCTGCATGATGCCCTGGCTGTTGATCACGCAGCCCAGGCCACGTGCCCAGGCGGCGTTGACGATGCAGTTGACCACGCCGCCGCAGTCGAAGGGCGCGATGTCGCTGCCCTGGATGGACTTGTCGTAGGTGACGACGATGGACACCGGCGCGTCGAACTGGCGGAAGCCGCGCAGCACCCAGTCGTCGCGGGCGGCCTTGTCCTCGCGGGCGATGCCCATGGCGGCAAACAGCTGCTTGGCCACACCGATCTGGCGCTCGCGATGGGCGCCGTCGTAGCCCGGGCCCATGCGGAATTCCCGCGAGTGCGGCACACCCGCCAGGTTGCGCTCCACATTGCCGGCGCGGATGCGGTCCAGCACCGCGCCGCCCACCACGTAGAAGTTCCAGGGCTGGGTGTTCAGCGAGGTGGGCGCACGCATGGCGAGCGCCAGGATCTCGCGGATCATGGCCTTGGGAACCGGCTTCTTCAGGTAGCCGCGGATGCTGCGGCGGCTCTTCACAACGTCGTCGAAATTCATCTTGGTCACTTCAGGACGATCACGTCGTCGGTGGGTTGGTCGGCATACAGCCGCGCCACCAGCGCCGCGCGGCGGCTCAGGCCGGCCTTCTGGTTGATGTAGCCCTTGTCGGTCAGCTCGTTGCCGTCGATGGACGGCGGCTCGGTCAGCAGCAGCACGCGGCCGATGCGCCGGCTGCTGGCGCCCTGGGTGCCGGCGTTGTGCGCCTCCAGGCCGCGCTGCACCGCATCCCGCACGGCCGGGTGGGCCACGATGGCATCGAAGCCGGCCTCGGGCTGGCCGATCAGCGCCCGGCAGGCCGACAGGTTGGGCCAGGCCAGCAGGGCCACATAGGGCTTGTCCTGGCCGGCCACCAGCGCATCCAGCAGCACCGGCGAACAGGCGGCGATGCAGTCGGTGCGCAGCTCGCCCACATGCACGAAGGTGCCGGTGGTGAGCTTGAACTCCTCGGTCACCCGGCCGGCGAAGACCAGGCCTGCTGCCGGATCGTTGGGGTCGAACAAGGTGCCCGCGTCGCCGATCTTGTAGAAGCCTTCGTCGTCGAAGGCGGCGGCGGTCAGCTCGGGCTGGTCGTGGTAGGCCGAGAACACGTTGATGCCCTTGAGGCGCAGCTCGTACATGCCGGGCGTGGGCGTGGGCAGCAGCTTGAGCTGCACGCCGGGGAAGGGCAGGCCGATCAGGCCCACACGCTCGGTTTCCCAGTAGGTGCCGGTGGAGGTGGGCGCGGTCTCGGTCGAGCCCCAGCCGGTGTAGAAGACGATGCGGTGGCCGGTGTACTGCACCGCCAGGGCCTGCATGCGTTCATACAGGTCATCGGGCAGGCGGGCGCCGCCATAGGCCAGCAGGCTCAGGTTCCTGAAGAAGCTGCGGGCCAGCGCGTCGTCCTTCTCCAGCGCGGCGGCCAGCACGGCATAGCCCGAGGGCGCGTTGGAGTACAGCGTGGGCGAGATCTCGCGCAGGTTGTTCAGCGTCTCCTCGAACTGGCCGGCCACCGGTCGGCCGTCGTCGATGTACAGCGTGCCACCTTCACCCAGGATGCCGTGGAAGGTGGAGTTGCCGCCCATGGTGTGGTTCCAGGGCATCCAGTCCAGGATCACCGTCGGGCCCGGCCCGGGGGTGTTGCGCGCCTGGTTGCCCTGGGCCACGTTCGCACACATCATGCGTTGGGTGTTGACCACCGCCTTGGGCATGCCGGTGGAGCCGCTGGTGAACAGCAGCTTGCCCACGGTGTCGGGCGTGATGGCGGCGATGGACGCCGCCACCTCGGCCGTGACCGGCGTGTGCGCCAGCACCTCGAAGGCCAGGCTGGCCATGCCCTCGGGCGGGCGGTCCACATGCACGATGCTCACGCCCGCAAGCTGGCCGTTGCCCTGCAGCGCGTCCAGCGCCTTCTGGAACTGCACACCGTCCTGCACCAGCACCACGGCCGGCTTGACCAGGTTGAACAAATACTTCAGCTTGGCGTGGTCCTGGCTCAGCAGCGAGTAGCTGGCCGAGATGGGCGCCACCGGCAGGCGGGCCTGCATGCCGGCCTGGGTCATCAGCGCATGTTCCAGCGAGTTGCCGGAGAGGATGGCGACCGGCCGGTGGCCCGGCACCCGCAGGTTCAGCAGCGCCTGCGTCAGGCCGTCGACCAGGGCCTTGCCCTCGGCATAGCTGATGCGCCGCCATTGCCGGTCGGCGCCCTTGCGCTGGGCGATCCAGGTCTGCCCGGGCCGGGCCTCGGCCCACTTGGCCAGCAGGGCGGGGATGTGCGCCGCATACGGCTGCAGCGGGATGCGCGACTGCAGCACCATGCTGCCGTCGGCCCGGCGCTCCACCGCGATGTCACGCGGCAGCCAGTTCATCTTCTTGAAGGGCGGCTTGGCCGCGGCGGTGTGGGTGCTCATGCTCATTGGCCTTTGAACTCGGGAGTGCGTTTTTCCAGGAAGGCGCGCATGCCTTCGGCCATGTCCTGCGTCTTGAACAGCGGCAGCAGCTGCAGGTAGACGTGGTGCACATGGTCGGGGAAGTTCTCGTTCAGGCCCATGCGCATCATGCGTTTGCTGGCCTGCACCGCCAGCGGTGCATTGGCGGCGATTTCGCGTGCCATGCTGTGGGCCGCGTCCATCAGTTCGGCATCGGGCACCACCGCATTCGTCAGGCCCCATTCCAGGCTCTCGGCCGCGCTGAGGGTACGGCCGGTGAAGATCAGTTCCGCCGCCTTGGCCCAGCCGATCATGCGGGGCAGGAACCAGGTGCCACCCGATTCGGGCACCACACCGCGCTTGACGAAGGCCGCCGCCAGCTTGGCCGATGTCGCCATGATGCGGATGTCGCAGCCCAGGGCGGTGTCCATGCCGTAGCCGGCGGCCCCGCCGTTGACGGCGCAGATGGTGGGCTTGTCCATGGCCTGCAGCACCGTGGGCGGGGTGTTGCGCAGGTTCAGCGTGGTGCTGCTGCTGGCGGTGCTGATGCCTCCTTCGCCGCGCACCTCGCGCAGGTCCAGGCCGGCGCAGAAGGCGCGGCCGGTGCCGGTGAGGATGACGCAGCGCACGGCCTTGTCGTCGTTGGCGCGCAGCAGGGCCGCGGTCAGCTCGTCCAGCATCGCCCGGCTGATGGTGTTCATGCGCTCGGGCGCATTCAGCGTGATGGTGGCGATGTGGTCGGCGACGTCGTAGAGCACTTCGGAGGTGGACATGGGGGGTCTCGGTCAGAGTTTGTAGATGCGGGCCGCGTTGTCGTGGAACATCGCCTGCTGCTCGGCGGCGCTGTAGCGTGCGGCCAGCTTCTTCATCGCGTTCCAGTACACGCCATAGGGCAGCGAGCGGCGGTCCACCGGGAAGTTGCTCTCGAACATGCAGCGGCCGGGGCCGAAGCAGGCGATGGCGTGGTGGTAGTAGCGCGCCTGTGCCTCCACCAGCTCGTCGCTGCTGGCCGGGCGTGCACGCTGGTCCCAGCCGAAGCCGTTGTCGGGCATGGCCAGGCCGCCGATCTTGGCCACCACGTTGGGGTTCTTGGCGATGGCCTCGATGTCGCGCTGCCACTGGCTGAAGATGGCCTCGCGCTGCGTGGCGTAAGGCCCCACGCCCAGCGGCGTGCCGAAGTGGTCCAGCACGATGGTGGTGCCGGGCACGGCGCGCGCCAGCTCGGCGAACGCGGGGTTCTGGTGGTGGTAGTGCCAGGTGTCGTAGGCCAGGCCACGTTCGCCCAGCCGGGCCACGCCGGCGCGGAAGGCGGGGTCGGCATACAGGCCCTCGGCACCCCGGCCGGGGATGCGCAGCGCCTCGGGGTGGGGGTCGCGTGCGCCGGAATGGCGGATGCCCTTGAACAGGCCGTTGCCGGCGGCTTCGTGGGCATCCAGGGCTTCGTCCAGCAACGGGCCGCCGCGCAGGTCGGCGTGGGCCACGATGCCGGCGATCACCGCACCGCCACCGCCGTCGCGGCTGGCGCGGGCGATGCGCGCCACGAACTCGGTTTCGCCCACCGGCTTCAGGTGGTCGGGGCCGTCGGGCCGGGTGGCGGCGCGGCACTCGACGAACACCGTCTTCACGATGTTGTGGCCCGCGTTCGTATCGCCCCACAGGTCGCCCAGCAGGTAGGCGGGGCGGCCTGCCGGCCACGGCGCGCCGGGCGTGCCGGCCAGCCACAGGTGGTGGTGGGGGTCGATGATGGGGCGTTCGGGGTCGATCGCGGGCTCGTGGGCCAGGTCCAGCCAGGCCTGACTGCCGGGGATGTGTGCGCTCATGCCTTGCTCCCTTCCAGCGGTTTGCCCAGCAAACGGGCCTCTTCGTCGTACTTGGCATACGAGGCCTTCAGCGTGGCGCTGTTGAGCACCATCTCGCCCACCAGCTGGCGGGTCTCGCCGTCCAGGATGCGGGTGCGCACCCACACCGATTCGGTGCGCGCGCTTTCGCTCAGCGCCACGATCTCGCGTTCCAGCAGGTAGGGGTGGTCGACGAACAGCGGGCCGTTGACCAGCCGGATCTCCTGCCCGGCAAACAGCCCCACAGCCGGGCCTTTGCCGCGGAAACCGGCCTGGTCCATGCTGCTGCCCAGCAGCACGCTGATCATCTCGCGCGGGATGATGGCCCGGCCCCAGGGTGAGCCGGCGCCGCCTTCGGGCGTGTACCAGGGGCAGGGCTCGGTGATGGCCTGCAGCTTGTCGGCCAGGCTGAAGGGGTAGTGCGGGCCCATGTGCTGGCTGTGGGCCATGCGCACCGGTTCCGGGTTGCCGGCGCCCTGCTGGCCCACCCGCAGATCCCGGTTGATCACCAGCTGCTGCGGCGGCCGCAGCTTGGCCATGCGCTGGCTGATCTCGCTGGGCGGGTGCGGCCCGGCGCCCACGCTGGCCGTGCCGGTCAGCACCGGCGTGCCGTCGGCCTTCTCGGCCCAGATCCTGGTGAACGTGCCGCCATCCTCCGGCAGCTGCACGAAGGCCCGCACCTGCTCGCCTTCCACCACCATGGTCTGGTAGTGCGCGCTGATGCAGCCGGTCTCGAACCAGGCGTTGCCCCACAGCTGCACCAGCAGCGGGTCGAACTGGCTGAAGTGGGTGGGGCCCTCGATCGGCCCGGCGCGCAGGCCCAGGTCGGCGGCCATGGCGTCGTCGTGGATGGACTTGTGGCCGTCGTAGGTCTGGTCGGCCAGCATCTGGCGAGGCTGGCGCAGCGGGCCGCACAGGGCCGGGCGCTGGTCGAAGGGGTGGGCCATGGCGGTCTTCCAGGGGTGGGCCGGCCAGTGTGGAGGGCCGCCAGCGGCCATGGCTAACACCTGGGTGACAACAGGGCACGGCAGTGGCCTGCCGGGCGGGGAGGGGCTTCACGGGTTGTTTCCGCCGCCGGGCTGCCCAGAATGGCGGGTCCCAGCCTCCTGCCCCACCCACCGCATGACGTCCCAGCAGCCGACCTCTCCCACCGCCGCCACGGCCGCCGCCCACGCCGCAGAGCTGGCCGCGATGCGCAGCCCGCGCCCCACCGGCCACGGCCCCGTGCGCGCCTACGACTGGATCGCCCACCATGCGGCCAACCGGCCGGCCAAGGAGGCGGTGCGCGAGCTGACACCGCGCCGCAGCCACAGCTACGCCGACCTGGACCGGCGCGCCGAGGCGATGGCCGCCCACCTGCAGCGCCAGGGCATCGGCCGGGGCGCCCGCGTGGCCCTGCTGGCCCACAACGGCGTGGAGACCTTCGACCTGCAGTTCGCCTGCTGCCGCACCGGCAGCATCGCCGTGCTGCTGAACTGGCGGCTCACCGTGTCCGAGCTGGAATACATCCTCAACGACAGTGCGCCGCTGCTGCTGATCCACGACGTGGAGTTCAGCGAGGCGGCCCAGGCCCTGCAGCAGCGCTGCAAGATCCCGCAGCTGCTGTGCATCGACAAGGCGGCTGCCGCCAGTGCCTACGAGGCCGCGCTGGCCGCCCAGGCCGGCCAGCAGGCCAGGCATGAACTGCTGACCCACGACGACGTGGTCACCATCATGTACACCTCGGGCACCACCGGCCACCCCAAGGGGGCCATGATCACCCACGGCATGAACTTCTGGAACTGCGTCAACCTGGGCACGCCGTCCGGGGTGGGCCAGGACACGGTGCACCTGTCGGTGCTGCCGCTGTTCCACACCGGGGGCCTGAACTGCTATTCCAACCCGGTGCTGCATGCCGGTGGCACGGTGGTGGTCATGCGCAGTTTCGACCCCGGCCATGCGCTGCGGGTGATCGGCGACCCCGGCGAGCGCATCACGCATTTCTTCGGCGTGCCGGCGCCCTACCAGTTCATGCTGCAGCATGCTGACTTCCCCACCACCGACCTGAGCCGCCTGCGCAGCGCCGGTGTGGGTGGCGCGCCTTGCGCCCTGCCCATCCTGCAGGGCTGGTCGGCACGCGGCGTGCACCTGATGCAGGGCTTCGGCATGACCGAGACCAGCCCCGCGTGCATCTTCCTGGACCCGGCCGACGCGCTGCGCAAGCTGGGCTCCACCGGCAAGGTGCTGATGCACACCGAGGCGCGCATCGTCAACGACGCCGGTGGCGACTGCGGGCCCGACGAAATCGGCGAGCTGTGGGTGGCCGGCCCCAACATCACCCCCGGTTACTGGAACCGGCCCGATGCCACGGCCGGCGCCTTCGAGGGCCGCTGGCTGAAGACCGGCGACGCCGCGCGCCGCGACAGCGAAGGCTTCTACTACATCGTCGACCGCTGGAAGGACATGTACATCTCGGGCGGCGAGAACGTCTACCCGGCCGAGGTGGAGAACGTGCTGTACCAGCTGCCCCAGGTGGCCGAGGCCGCGGTGATCGGCGTGCCCAGCGAGAAATGGGGCGAGACGGGGCTGGCGGTGCTGGCGCTCAAACCCGGCCAGACGCTGGACCGCGACACGGTGCTGGCCCACTGCCAGACCCGGCTGGCGCGCTTCAAGATCCCGCACGACATCGCCATCGTGCCGGTGCTGCCGCGCAATGCCACCGGCAAGGTGCTCAAGCGCGAGCTGCGCAAGCAGTTCGTCGGCAGCAACGCGCCCGCCATCAGCTGAAAGTGACCATGACCACCTGGACCTGTTTCGACGTGACGCTGGACGCTGGCGTGGCGCATGTGCGCATGAACCAGCCGCAGCGCCACAACGCGATGACACCCGCCTTCTGGGCCGAGATTCCGCAGCTGTTCCGCCAGCTCGACGAGGCCGGCGGTGTGCGTGTCGCCGTGCTGTCGTCGGTGGGCAAGCACTTCAGCGCCGGCATGGACCTGGGTGTGTTCGCCAATGCCGGCACCCTGGGCACGGTGGACGTGCGGGCGCGTGAGCAGTTCCGCCACCAGCTGAAGAAGCTGCAGCAATCCTTCCACGCCATCGCCGACGCACGCTTCCCGGTGATCGCCGCCATCCAGGGCGGCTGCATCGGCGGCGGGGTCGATCTGGCCACTGCCTGCTGCCTGCGCTATGCCACGCGCGACGCCTGGTTCTGCATCCAGGAGATCAACATCGGCATGATGGCCGACGTGGGCACCATGAACCGCATGCCCAAGCAGATCCCCGAGGCGGTGATGCGTGAGCTGGCCTACACCGGCGACCGGCTCGGCGCCGAGCGTGCCGAGCGCCTGGGCTTCGTCAACGGCCTGTTCGACGACCCTGCCGCCACCGTGGCCGGCGCGCTGGCGGTGGCGCAGAAGATCGCCGCGCGTGCCCCGGTGGCGGTGGCGGCCAGCAAGGAGATGCTGAACTACAGCCGCGACCATTCGGTGGCCGAGAGCTTCGCCTACATGAATGCCCTGCAGCCGGGTGTGTTCGACCCCGAAGACATCACCCGCGCCGTGGCGGCCCAGAAGGCCGGTGCCCCGGCCGCGTTTGCCGATCTGCCGCCGATCCAGCCGGCGCTGGGTTGAGCCGCCCCTCTCCACCCAAGGACTCCAAGGACCCCCCATGACCCAGGACCTGCTCGAAACCATCGACGGTGGCATCGCCACCCTGACCATGAACCGCCCCGAGGCCCGCAATGCGCTGAGCCGCGACATGATGCTGGCCCTGGCCGAGGCCATGCCACGCCTGGCCAACGACCCGGCCGTGCGCCTGGTGGTGCTGACCGGCACGGGGGCGGCCTTCTGCTCCGGTGGTGACGTGAAGGGCTTTGCCCGCAATGCCGCCGGCGCGCCGGTCACGGTGTCGTTCGACAGCAAGGTGACCGACCTGCGCATGCGCATGGAGGTGGTGCGCTGGCTGCACGAGATGCCCAAGCCCACGCTGGCCGTGATTCCCGGCCCGGCGGCCGGGGCCGGCCTGTCGCTGGCCCTGGCCTGCGACCTGCGCATCGCGGCCGACAACGCCAAGTTCACCACCGCCTTCTCCAAGATCGGCCTGTCGGGCGATTTCGGCGGCAGCTACTTCCTCAACCACCTGGTGGGTGCGGCCCGGGCCCGCGAGATGTACTTCACCGGCCAGGTGGTGCTGGGTGCCGAGGCGCTGCGCATCGGCCTGGTCAACCGCGCCGTGCCGGCCGCCGAGCTGCCCGCCGCGGCCGCGGCCTGGGCGGCGGAACTGGCCGGCCTGCCCACGGTGGCCGTGGGCTACATGAAGCGCAACCTCAACACCGGGCTGCAAGGCACGCTGGCCGAGGTGCTGGACGCCGAGGCCATCCACATGATCCGCACCTTCGAGACCGACGACCACAAGGGCGCGGCGGCGGCCTTCGTCGAGAAGCGCGCGCCGCAGTTCAACGGCCGCTGATCCCTCTCCAACCAGAAAGCACAGCATGGACATCCAAGGCAAGGTCGCCATCATCACCGGCGGCGCCAGCGGCATCGGCGCCGGCCTGGCCGAACGCTTCGCGGCCGACGGCGCGCGTGGCATCGTGGTCGCCGACCTGAACCAGGCCCAGGCCGAAGGCGTTGCCGCGAAGATCAACGTCGACGGCCAGAACCGCGCGCTGGCCCAGCGCTGCGACGTCAGCGTGGAGGCCGACATCCAGGCCCTGGTGGCCGCCACGCGGGCGCGCTTCGGCCAGGTGGACCTCTACATCTCCAACGCCGGCATCGGTGGTGGCCACGGCGGCTTCGAGGTCGAGGACGCGGTGTGGGAGCGCATGTGGAAGGTGCACGGCATGGCCCATGTGTGGGCCGCGCGTGCGGTGGTGCCCGAGATGGTGGAACGCGGCGAGGGCGGCTTCGTGGTCACCGCCTCGGCGGCGGGCCTGCTGAACATCGTCGAGACGGCGCCCTATGGCGTGACCAAGCATGCCGCCGTGGCTTTTGCCGAATGGCTGCGCATCGCCTACGGCCGGCGTGGTGTGCGTGTGGCCTGCCTGTGCCCGCAGGGCGTGGCCACGGCCATGACGGCCGGTGGCGCCGGCTCGGCCGAGGTGGACGGCATGCTGCAGCCGGCCCAGGTGGCGGCCGACGTGGTGGCGGCCCTGCGCGACGAGACCTTCCTGATCCTGCCCCATCCCGAGGTGCTGGACTACCTGCGTGGCAAGACCGCCAACTACGACCGCTGGCTGGGTGGCATGCAGAAGCTCTATGCCAAGCAGGGGCAAGGGCAGGGTTGAGCATGGCCACCCTGTACGACTGCAGCACCGCCCCCAGCCCGCGCCGCGCGCGCATCCTGCTGGCCGAGAAGGGCGTGGCACACGACACGGTGCAGGTCGACCTGCGCAGCGGCGAGCAGATGACGGACGCATTCCGCGCCATCAACCCGCAGTGCACCGTGCCCGCGCTGCGCACCGACGAGGGCGCGGTGCTGACCGACAACGCGGCCATCGCCGCCTATGCCGAGGCGCGCTGGCCCACGCCGCCGCTGCTGGGCAGCACGCCGCTGGAGAAGGCCCAGATCGCCAGCTGGAACTGGCGCATCGAGTTCGAGGGCTTCATGGCCATTGCCGAGGCGCTGCGCAACAGCGCGCCGGCCATGGCCAACCGTGCCTTGCCGGGCCCGGTGAACTACGCGCAGATCCCGGCCCTGGCCGAGCGGGGTGTCCAGCGTGTGCAGCAGTTCTTCGACATGCTGGAGGCCCACCTCGCGGGCCGCGACTTCGTCGTGACCGACAGCCTCAGCATCGCCGACATCACCGCCGCGGTGGCGGTGGATTTCGCTCGCATCGTGAAGGTCAAGCCAGGTGAGCAGCATCCCAACCTGCAGCGCTGGCGCGCGGCGCTGGCGTTGCGGCCGGCGTTCAATCTCTAGCAGCCGGCGTGCGCGGCCGGGTCACTTCGCCTCGGTCAGCGCGCCGTACACCAGGTTGCGCAGGATGGGCCGGTACAGCACCCGCTGTTTCGGGCTCTGCATCATGAACACGGTGATCAGGTCGCTGGCGGGGTCCACCCACATCGCCGTGCCACCGGCACCGCCCCAGTTGTATTCACCCGCCGCGCCGATGCTGCCGGCCTCGCCGGCCTGGGTGCGCACCGCAAAGCCCAGGCCGAAGCCGTAGCCCGGGCCGGGCAGGTACAGCGGCGTGCGCTGCACCTGGGCGCCCAGGTGGTTGCTGGTCATGTAGTCCACCGTGCGCGGGCTGAGGTAACGCCGGCCATCGAGCTGGCCGCCGTTGCGCAGCATCAGCAGGAAGCGGGCGTAGTCGGGCGCGGTGCTGACCAGGCCACCACCGCCGGATTCCATCTTCCGCACCTCGCGCGGGTTGCTGATGAAGGCGTTGACGCCGAACTGCCGGTCGTCCGGCAGCGGCTCGGCCAGGCGGGCCTGGCGTGCCGCCTCGGGCACGTAGAAGCTGGTGTCGGCCATGCCCAGCGGGTCGAACAGGCGCTGCTTCAGGTGGGCGTAGAGCGTCTGGCCGCTCACCACCTCGATCACCCGGCCCAGCACGTCGGTGGAATTGCTGTAGTCCCAGGTGCTGCCGGGCTGGTAGGCCAGGGGCATGCCGGCGATCAGCTCGGCGAACTCGGCATTGCTCAGCTCACCCCGGGTGGACACCTGGTTGTCCACGTACATCTTCTTCACCAGGCCGGGGCCGAAGAAGCCGTAGGTCAGGCCCGAGGTGTGGCGCAGCAGGTCCTGCACCGTCATGGCCCGCACCGGCGCCACCAGCTCCAGCGTGCGGCCGCCGCTGGCATCGGCCTTCTCCACGCCCACCTTCACGCCGGCGAAGGCGGGGATGTAGCGCGCCACCGGCGCCTCCAGCAGCAGCCGGCCCTCTTCGGCCAGCATCATGGCGGCCACGCTGGCGATGGGCTTGGTCATGGAGTAGATGCGGAAGATGTCGTCGGCCTGCATGGCCGCAGCGCCATCGGGGCTGCGCTGGCCCACGCTCTCCACATAGGCCAGCTTGCCGCGCCGCAGCACCATCACCACCGCGCCCGGGATCTTCTCGGCCGCCACCTCGCCACGCAGCCAGTCGCCGATGCGCGACAGGCGCTGCGGCGACAGGCCCAGCTCGGCCGGGGGCGCGGTGGCGATGCCCTGGGCGCGCACGGCCGGGGCCCAGCCCAGGGCCGTGCCGGCCAGCAGGGCTGACCCGGTGGCCAGGGCCGCGCGGCGGCCGGGTTGCAGGGGGGGTGCAGAGCGTGCAGCGTGCATGGTCGTCTCCGGCTGTGGCGGTTTGTTGTCGGGCCATGCTGTGCCGTGGCGCCAGGGGCTGCAGTCGCCCGGGTGACCAGTTGAGGGGCCCGGCAACCGGCAGGCCCGGTTCAGCAAATCCGAAGGCCGGCAAGGGCCGGGCCCGATGGGGCGGCGGCGGTGGCCCAGGCACACTGCGGCGCGCCCACCACCACATCCAGGAGACAGCCATGACCACCTTCTCGCGCCGCCAGCTGCTGCAGGCCGGCTTGTCGGCGGCAGCCGGCGCCACCGCCCCCGCCGCCTTCGCCCAGGCCGGTTTCCCGTCGCGCCCGATCAAGTTCGTCGTGCCCTTTCCGCCCGGTGGTGCCACCGACCTGACGGCCCGGCTGCTGGCCGCCAAGCTGCAGGAGAGCTGGGGCCAGAACGTGCTGGTGGAGAACAAGGCCGGCGCCAGCGGCATGATCGGCAGCGAGCAGGTGCTGCGTGCGCCGGCCGATGGCCACACCGTGCTGGTCACCATCACCACCCACATCCAGAACCCGGCCATCTTCGCCAAGGTGCCGTACGACCCGCTGAAGGACTTCGAGCCGGTGTCGCAGATCTGCCTGTCCTACCTGGTGCTGGTGGTCAAGCCCGACTTCCCGGCCAGCAACCTGAAGGAGTTCGTGGCCACGGTCAAGGCCAACCCGGGCAAGTACGCCTTCGGCTCCTTCGGCACGGGTTCGTCCTCGCACATCGTGGGCGAGACCTTTGCCCGCAAGGCCGGGCTGGACATCGCCCATGTGCCCTACAAGGGCTCGGCGCCGATGATGAGCGACCTGCTCGGTGGCCAGGTGCCCTGTGCCTGGGCCGACGTGAGCACCGCCACCCAGCACATCAACGCCGGCAAGCTCAAGCCCCTGGTGGTGACGGGCGAGCGGCGCGCGCCACTGCTGGCCAGCGTGCCCACGCTGCTGGAAAGCGGCTACCCCGGCCTGGAGCCGCTGGGCTGGGTGGGTGTGCTGCTGGCGGCGGGCACCCCCAAGCCCATCGTCGAGAAGTACTCCAACGAGATGGTGCGCATCGTCAAGCTGCCCGAGGTGCGTGCGCGGCTGTACGAGCAGACGCTGATGCCGGTGGGCGACAATGCCGCCTCGTTCGCCCGCACCCTCAAGCGCGACATGGTGCTGTGGCAGCAGATCGCGACCACCGCGGGCCTCAAGCCGCAGTGATGTGCAGCGGCGCCACAGCGGCTTTGCGCGATGTGGATGCGCATCCGGCATGCGCACTTCCATTGCGCATTCGTGATGGCTTCTGCTACGCTGCGCCAACGGTTCCGGGAGGGTTCAACCATGCCAGCAGCGTCACGCCGTCGCACGGCCGCCCCCATGGCGGATGACAAGGCCGCAGCGCGCAAGCCCACCAATGTCAGCCTGGCGGTCGGCCTGGTGGCTGAAGCGCGTGCGCTGGGGGTCAATGTCTCCCAGGCGGCCGAAGTCGGCATTGCCGCTGCCGTGGCGCAGCGCCGACAGGAGCGCTGGCTGGCTGACAACCAGGCCGCGCTGCAGAGCTCGAATGTGTTCGTCGAGCAGCATGGGCTGCCGCTGGCAGCCTACCGAAACTTCTGAACGTGGCGCGGTTTCATGTGCACGCCAATGCCGAGGGCGGCGGTTTGTTGCTGGACGTGCAGGCGAATCTGCTGAACCACCTCAACACCCGGGTCGTGGTGCCGCTGCTGCCGCTGGCCACGGCGCCAAAGCCTGCCAAGGTGCTCAACCCCGTCTTCGACATCGGGGGCGCCTCCCACCTGATGGCCACGCAGTTCCTGGCCACGGTGCCGCGCCGCTTGCTGGGCGAGGAAGTCGCCAGCCTGCAGGATGAGGCAGGCACCATCGTCAGCGCGCTGGATTGCCTGTTCCAGGGCATTTGACGGTGGCCGCCACGAGACCGGCAGCGCTGTCGGCCTGCCTGGTCCCGCTCAGTCGGCGTACACCCCAGCCGCCTTGATCACCGGGCCCCAGCGCTCGGTCTCCTGCTTCAGCCAGCTGCGCAGGCCCTCGGGCGTGAGCTTGCTGTCGGGCACGAATTCGGCGCCCAGCTCGGTCATGCGCTGCACCACGGTCGGGTCTTTCAGCGCGGCGCGCAGGGCGGCGGCGAACTTCTCGGTGGCGTCCTTCGGCGTGCCCTTGGGCGCGTAAATGCCGTGCCACACCACCACGTCGAAGCCCTTCAGGCCCTGCTCGGCCAGGGTGGGCGCGTCGGGCAGCACCTTGATGCGGTTGGCGGTGGTGACGCCGAAGAACTTCACCGTGCCGGCCTTGATGTGGGGCATGGTCTGGGTGGTCTGGTCGCACAGCACGTCCACCTGGCCGCCCAGCAGGGCCTGGAAGGCCGGGCCGGTGCCCGAATAGGGCACGGTGGTCAGGTCCACCCCCACGGCCTGGCGGAACACCATGCCGCAGAGGTGGCTCACCGCACCCAGGCCGGCATGGGCCAGGTTGATCTTGTTGCCCTGCGCCTTCAGGTAGGCCAGCAGCTCGGGGAAGGTGTTGGCCGGCAGGTCCTTGCGCCCCAGCAGCGTCATCGGCACGTCGATCACCTGGCTGACATGCTCGAAGTCGGCCTGCGGGTTGTAGGGCAGCTTGCGGTACAGCGCCGGTGCGGTGGCCATGCCGTTGTGGTGGATCAGCAGGGTGTAGCCGTCGGCGTTGGCGCGCATCACATGGGCCGCGGCCAGGGTGCCGCCGGCGCCCACCTTGTTCTCCACCACCACGGTCTGGCCCAGGCTCTTGCTCATCACCCCGGCCAGGCTGCGGGCCACGATGTCGGTGGGGCCGCCGGCGGCAAACGGCACCACCAGGGTGATGGCCTTGCTGGGGTAGGCCTGGGCCTGGGCCAGCGGGGCGGAGAGGCTGGCCAGGGTGGCCACGGCGGCCAGCACGAGGCGGCGCATCGGGTGTGTCATGGGGGCCTGGGGGTGTCGGGGAGGAGCGGCCAGTGTGCCGCGTCCATTCCGCCGTCCCATGCCGGAAATCCCGGGGTGCGGCCCGCCCGCCCATGGCTCAGCCCGCGCGTCGGCGGTGCGCGCGGCGCTGCAGCGCCTGCATGGCCAGGAACAGCGCGGTGCTGAACAGGATCATCAGCGTGGCCACGGCGGTCAGCGCCGGCGTGATGCTGTCGCGCAGGCCGCTGAACATCTCGCGCGGCAGGGTGCGCTGCCCGGGCCCGGCGATCAGCAGCGCGATCACCACGTCGTCGAAGCTGGCGGCGAAGGCGAACAGCGCGCCCGAGGCCAGGGCCGGGGCGATGGCCGGCAGGGTGATGCGCCAGAAGGTGGTAGCGGGCGGGGCGCCGCAGGCGGCAGCAGCGCGGGCCAGGTTCGGATCCAGCAGTTCCAGCGCGGTGAGCACCGGCACCACCACGAAGGGCACGGCGATGACGGTGTGCACCAGCACCAGGCCGGTGTAGCTGGCGGTGAGCGCCAGCGGCGCCAGGAAGAAATACGCGCCCACGGCCACCAGGATGGTGGGCACGATCATCGGGCTGAGCATCAGCAGCTTGAGCGCGGCCACCAGCCGCCCGCGCTGGCGCGCCAGGCCCAGCGCGGCCAGCGTGCCCAGCAGCAGGGCCAGGGCGGTGGCCACCAGGCCGATGCCCAGCGAGTTGCCCAGCGCCGACAGCCACTTGCCGCCGCCCAGCACCTCGGCATACCAGCGCAGCGACCAGCCCGGCAGCGGGTAGCTGAGGAAGCTGCCGCTGGAAAAGCTCAGCGGCACGATGGCGGCAATCGGCACCAGCAGAAAGGCCAGCACTGCGGCGCACCAGGCGCGGAAGAGCCAGCGGCTGATCATGGCCCCGCCTCTGCCGCCAGCAGGGCCGCCACCTCGGCCATGCTGTGGGCGATGGCGTCGGCGCCCGCCGCCTGCAGGCGGCCGGCCGGTGTCATCGCCGCAAAACCGATGGCGCGCATGCCGGCGGCCTTGGCGGCTTTGACGCCGGTGGGTGTGTCTTCCACCACCGTGGTGCGGGCCGGTTCGGCGCCCAGGGTGCGGGCCGCCAGCAGGAACAGGTCGGGCGCGGGCTTGGGCTGGGCCACGTCCTCGGCGGTGAAGATGCGGCCGGTGGCGTGGCCGGTGAAGCGTGGCAGCAGGCCGGTGTGGCCCAGCGTGAACTGGACCTTGGCATGGTTGCCGTTCGAGGCCACGCAGAAGGGCCGCTGCAGGCCATCCAGCACCGCCTCGATGCCCGGCACCGTGGTGAGCCCGGCGCGGAAGGCGGCGCGGGTGCGCCGGCCCATCTCGGGCAGGAATTTGGCGGGCAGGTGGCCACCCAGCAGATCGGTCAGCTGCACGATGCCGTTGGCCATGGACATGCCGATGAAGCGGTCGACCGCCTCCTCGAAGCGCAGGGCCACACCACGCTCGGCCAGCATCTCCACCACCACCTGGTGGGTGAGGCGCTCGCTGTCCACCAGCACACCGTCGCAGTCGAAGATCACCATGGCCCGCTCACCCCATCGCCATCACGCGGCCGCCGCTGAGTTTGTGCGCCGCCGCGTACAGCACGCCGGTGGTGGCCAGCAGCAGCAGGCCCAGGGCGGCGGCCAGGCCCCAGTTGCCGGTGTCGGTGGTGTAGGTGGCGACGAAGGCCGACAGCATCTGGTCGGCGCCGCCGCCCACCAGGGCCGGCGTGATGTAGTAGCCCAGCGCCAGGATGAAGACCATCAGCGAGCCGGCGGCCACGCCGGGCGCGGCCAGCGGCAGGTAGACGCGCCGGAAGGCCAGGCCCGGCGGCGCGCCCAGGCTGGTGGCCGCACGCATGTACTGCGGCGGGATGTCCTTGAGCACGGTGTACAGCGGCAGGATCATGAAGGGCAGCAGCACATGGGTCATGGCCACCAGCACGCCGCTGCGGTTGTAGAGCAGGGCCAGCGGCTCGGTGATCGCCCCCACGTTCAGCAGCAGGCTGTTGACCATGCCCTCCTTCTGCAGCACCACCACCCAGGCGGCGGTGCGCACCAGCAGCGAGGTCCAGAACGGCAGCAGCACCAGCACCAGCAGCCAGTCGGCCGTGCGCGCCGACACCTGGGTTAGCAGCAGGGCCACGGGGAAGCCCATCAGCAGGCACAGCAGCGTGACCGACAGGCTGATGCCCAGGGTGCGGGCCAGCACCTCCAGGTAGATGCGGTTGGCCTCGGCCACGCGCTCGACACCGCCGCTGGCATGGCGCGCCAGGTCGACGGCGGCCAGCAGGTAGTAGGCCGACACCGGCCCACGTGCACGCTGCACGGCAGCGAAGAACTCAGGGCTGGCCAGCGCGGCATCGACCTCGGCGAAGAAGGCGGGGTCGAAGCGGGCATCGGGCGCCTGGTTGGCCGCCGCCCGTGCAGCGCGCATCAGCGTGCTGCGCACGCCGTTGACCTCGTAGTTCAGCCGCCGCGCCGCGTCGGCCAGGGTGCTGGCCTCGCGCGCGGCCACCAGGTCCTGGGCGAAGGCCGGCCAGAGCGCGGGTGGCAGCGGCTGCGGCGCCTGCCAGCCGGCCAGTGCTGCCAGCGTGCGGGGCAGGGCACGCGGCACCTCGGCCTCGCGCACGGCCAGCGACAGCAGCCAGCCGATGGGCAGCAGGAAGAACACCAGCAGGAAGCCGGCCAGCGGCGCGGCGAGCAGCAGGCGGGGGCGCATCGATCAGCCAGCAGGGTGCATGCGGACGGCATTCCCGTGGCCGCCCACGGCCACGGGCGCGCAAACCATCGAGGGCGCGTGCCGGGCCGCCGGGCCGCCCCAAGGCCCGGCATGGCCCCCTCGGGGGGCGGACGCCGAGCGCGCGTCAGCGCGCAAGGGGGCCGGGGGCACCACTACTTGCCTGACCATTTCGCCCAGCGTTCGGCCAGCTTGTCGCCGTTGTCGATCCAGAACTTCGGGTCTTCGGCAAAGGCCTGCCGGTGGATCTCGGGGTTGGTGGGCAGTTCACCCAGCAGGCTCTTGTCAACCAGCGGCGCGGCGGCGGCGGCGGTGACACCGTAGCGCACGTACTTGGGCAGCTTGGCCTGGTTCTCCGGCCGGCCCATGAATTCCACCAGCTTCTCGGCATTGGCCTTGTGGGGCGTTCCCTTCATGATGACCCAGCTGTCCATGGTGTAGGGCGTGTCCTTCCACACCATGCGGAAGTTCTTCTTGTCCTTCTCGTTGGCGGCGGTGATGCGGCCGTTGTAGGCGGTGGTGAAGACCACGTCGCCGGCGGCCAGCATCTGCGGCGGCTGGGCGCCGCTCTTCCAGAACACCAGGTCGGGCTTGATGCTGTCCAGCTTCTTGAACGCCCGCTCGATGCCCTCGGGCGTGCGCAGGGTCTTGTAGACGTCCTTGGCCGGCACGCCGTCGGCGATCAGCGCCACCTCCAGGTTCCACTTGGCGCCGTTGCGCATGGCGCGCTTGCCGGGGAATTTCCTGGCGTCGAAGAAATCGGCCCAGCCGGCGGGCGCGGTCTTGGTCTTGTCGCCGTCGTAGGCCAGCACCAGGTTGTAGATGATGGCGCCCACGCCGCAGGCATGCACCGTGCCGGGCAGGTAGCGCGCGGCGCCGCCGATCTTGGCCACGTCCAGCTTCTCGTACAGGCCTTCGTCGCAGCCCACTTCCAGCTCGTCGGCCTCCACCTGCACCACGTCCCAGGTGTTGTTGCCGCCCTTGATCTTGGTGCGCAGCACACCCAGGCCGCCGTCCCAGGCCTCGTCCAGCAGCTTGGTGCCGCTGGTGTTGAAGGGCTTGAAGAACACCTCCTTCTGGCCGTCCTGGTAGGCCCCGCCCCAGCTCACCACGGTCAGGTCGCGCTGGGCCTGCACGGCCGCGGTGGCCAGGGTCAGCACCAGCCCGGCGGCCAGGGGACGGATCAGTCGCTTCGTCATCGCTCTCTCCTCGGTTGAAACGGGTCGCGCTCAGGCCGCAAACAGCCAGGCATGCTGGGGGTCGAAGGCCATGGGCAGGGCCAGGCCAGGGGCCAGGCCGGCGGGCAGGGCGCCGGGTGCCAGCTTGGCGAACCAGGTGACCTCGCCATCCTCTGTTCCAGGCCCGGCTGCTCCGCCCAGGCGGAACACCAGGCGCCAATGGTCGCCCAGGTGGATGGCGTCCAGCACCGTGGTGTCCAGGCGGTTCAGTGTCTCGCCATCACGCGCCGGGCGCAGGTGTTCGGGCCGCACGCACAGCGTGGCCTGGCCACCGCCGGCCGGCCCGGTGGTGTCGCGGGCCTGCAGCCGCAGGCCACCGGCGGTGCGCAGGCCACCGGCGCCATCGGCCTGGCCGGCCAGGTGGTTGTTGTCACCGATGAAGCCGGCCACGAACACATCGGCGGGTGCGTCGTACAACTGCTGCGGCGTGGCCAGCTGCACGATGCGGCCGTGGTTGAACACGGCCACGCGGTCCGACAGCGTCATGGCCTCGGCCTGGTCGTGGGTGACGAAGACCATGGTCACGCCCAGCGTGCGGTGCAGGCGGCGGATCTCCAGCTGCATCTCCTCGCGCAGCTTCTTGTCCAGCGCCGAGAGCGGCTCGTCCATCAGCACCACCCGCGGCGCGAACACCAGGGCCCGCGCCAGCGCCACCCGCTGCTGCTGCCCGCCCGACAGCTGGGCCGGCCGGCGCTGCGCCAGATGGCCCAGGCGCACCGTGTCCAGCACCGCCGCCACCTTGGCGGCCACCTCGGCGGCCGGCAGCTTGCGCACCTGCAGCGGAAACGCCACGTTCTGCGCCACGGTCATGTGCGGGAACAGCGAATAGCTCTGGAACACCACGCCCATGCCACGCTGGTGCGCTGGCAGGCGCTCGATGGGCTGGCCGTCGAGCAGGATGTGGCCGGCCGTGGCCTGCTCGAAGCCCGCCAGCAGCATCAGCGTGCTGGTCTTGCCCGAGCCCGAGGGGCCCAGCAGGGTGATGAACTCACCGGCTTCGATGTCCAGCGACACACCGTCCACCGCCGGCACCGTGGCGCCGGGGTAGAGCTTGCTGAGCTGGCGGATCTGGATCAGCGCCATGGACTGCGCGCCTGCCCTGGTCAGTGGCTGCTGCGGCGCCTCAGAACCCGCCGCGCACCCAGGCCAGGGTCTCGTCCAGCGCCAGCGCGGTCTTGGCCAGCAGCTCGTCGATCTCGGCCTCGCTGATGACCAGCGGCGGCGAGAAGGCGATGATGTCGCCGCCCAGCACACGCAGGATCAGGCCATGGGCCTGGGCGCGCTTGACCAGGTAGGCGCCCACGCCGCGCTTGGGGTCGAAGGGCCGGCGCTGGGCCGGGTTCTCGGCCAGCTCCAGCGCGCCGATCAGGCCCAGGCCACGCGCCTCGCCCACCAGCGGGTGCTCGGCAAAGCGGCGCAACCCGGCCTGCAGCCGCGGCGCCACTGCTTGCACATGGCCGATCACATCGTCGTCGGTGTAGATGCGCAGGGTCTCCAGCGCCACCGCGCAGGCCAGCGGGTGGCCGCTGTAGGTGTAGCCATGGCCGAAGGTGCCCACGCTGGCGCTGGCATCGGCCACCACCTGGTAGACGGCATCGGTCACCATCAGCGCCGACATCGGCACATAGGCCGAGGTCAGCATCTTGGCCACCGTCACCATGTCGGGCTGCAGGTTGAAGACGTTGGTGCCGAAGGCCTGGCCCAGGCGGCCGAAGCCGGTGATCACCTCGTCGGCGATGAACAGGATGTCGTTCCTCTTCAGCACCGCCTGCACCCGCTCGAAGTAGCCCTCGGGCGGGATGATCACCCCGCCCGCACCCTGCACCGGCTCGGCGATGAAGGCGGCGATGGTCTCGGCACCTTCGCTGGCGATCAGCTCTTCCAGCTCACGCACCAGGCGGTCGACGAACTGCGGCTCGGTCTCGCCGGGCAGGCCCACGCCGTAGAAATGAGGCGCGCTCACCCGCAGGATGCCCGGCAGGGGCAGGTCGAAATGCTGGTGCATGGTGGCCAGGCCCGACATCGACGCCGCAGCGGCGGTGACGCCGTGGTAGCCCTTCTGGCGCGCGATGATCTTCTTCTTCAGCGGCCGGCCGCGCGCGCTGTTGTAGTAGCGCACCAGCTTGAAGGCGGTGTCGTTGGACTCCGAGCCCGAGTTGGCGAACAGCACGCGGCCGGCCTTCAGCGCCGGCGTGGGCGCCCAGGCCATCAGCGTGGCCACCAGCTCGGTGACCGGGCCGGGCACCTTGCCGGAGAAGGCGTGGTAGTAGGGCAGGGTGGTCATCTGCCGGTGGGCGGCGTCGGCCAGGCGCTGTTCGCTGAAGCCCAGGCTGGCGCACCACAGGCCGGCCATGCCTTCCAGGTAGCGCTGGCCGTGTTCGTCGACCACGTACACGCCGTCGCCCTTGACGATCACCAGCGGCCCGTCCTGCTCCAGCTGTCGCAGCTGGGTGTAGGGGTGCAGGTGGTGGGCGATGTCGCTGCGGCCGGCGGCGCTGACCTCGGGGATGGTGGTGTTGGTCATGGCACGGCGGTGAAAGTCGACATGCCGTTGATGATAGGCCGTCAGCCCGGCGCGTCGGGTGCTGCCAGGGCCAGATCGGCCACCCAGCGCTGGTAGGCCAGCGCTGGATCACCGCCCTCGCTGCGCAGCAGGGCGGCCGGGTGCAGCGTGACGAGCACGCGCAGGCCGTCCGGGCGGGTGAACCACTGACCACGCTCGGCCAGCACCGCCACCGGGCGGCCCAGCAGTGCACGTGCGGCGGTGGCGCCCAGGGCGATGGCGGCCTGGGGCTGCAGCAGCGCGATCTCGCCTTCCAGCCACTGCAGGCAGGCCTCGGCCTCCTGCTGCGCCGGGGTCTTGTGCAGGCGGCGCTTGCCGCGCAGTTCGTGCTTGAAGTGCTTGACCGCGTTCGTCAGGTAGAGCCGGTCGCGTGGCCAGCCCAGCTGCGCCAGTGCGCGGTCCAGCAACTGGCCGGCCGGGCCCACGAACGGGCGGCCTTGCAGGTCTTCGCGCTCACCCGGCTGCTCGCCGACGAGCATCAGCCGCGCCTGCGCAGGGCCTTCGCCGTGCACGGCCTGGGTGGCGTGCTGGCCGATGGGGCAGGCACGGCAACGCTCGGTGGCCTGGCGCAAGGCGGCCAGCGTGCCGGGCGCGTGCATGGGCACCGGCCGGGCAGCCAGCACCAGGGCGCTGGATGCCGCAGGGCGGCGCCTGGCCGGCTCCTGGGCAGGCTGCTCCACCATCGTGCGTTCACGCTGCGCGGCGCCTGCGGCCAGCGGCTGGATCAACACCGCCTCGGGCAGGTTCTTCCAGTACCGGCGCGGCATCTCCTTCTGCATCATGGCCAGCTTCAGCCGCGCGGGGTTGAAGATGCTGGCGTAGTAGGTCAGCCACAGCTGCTCGGCTGCGTCGGCGGGGGGCGCGTCGCTGCGGTCGGCGCCCGGGCTGAAGTGCAGGGCCTGCCCATCCCAGCGCACACAGCGCCGGGGCGTGAGGATGGCCCAGCGCATCTGCGCAAAGCGGCGGGCGAAGAACGGCGCCGTGGCATCGACGATGTGGTGCTCGGGCTCGAACCAGGCCACGTGCTGAGGCCCCTGCCGATCCTGCCCATGCTGCCCAGTCGTGGCCTGCGCCAGCGGCCGAAAGCGCACGAAGGCCTTCATCTTGTGCATGTCGCGCCGCACCGCGCGTGCCAGGGCTTCGGCCTGCTGGCGGTCGGCGTCCAGCGGGTCGTGCCGCAGCGCCGGCTCATGCACCAGGCGCCACAGCAGGCGGTAGAGCAGGCCGAAGCGCTTGCTGTCGGCATGCAGGCCGGCCTGCGCCGCCAGCGGCACGAAAAACGCCGGCACCTGGATGGGCGGCGCGTCCGGGTCGGTGGCCGGTGGGGCCGTGGTGCCGACCGGGCCGTCGAAGAGATCGGGCGTGTCGTGGCTGGCCACCCGCCACACCAGCTGCGATGGCGCCACACCTGCGGCCAGGCTGGCGCGGGCGTGCTGGCGAAAGCCTGCGAGATCCGCCTCGTCGGCCAGCCAGGCCACATGCCCGGCTGCATCCCGGGCAGCAGGCCGGGCCGCGGGCTCAGCCACCGGCCGGCGCGTCGAACAGCGACTGCTGCACCGGCGCGGGCCGCAGCCGCGTGGCCAGGTCGGCCGCATCCAGCGCTGTGCCGCGCGCCCCATGGCCGGGCACGGTGACAAACGGCAGCACGGTCTTCAGCGGGACCTTGAGCCGTGTCAGATCGTCGAAGCGCAGCGTGCGGACCCGCCGCGCCTGCAGCAGCCGCTGCACCGATGTCGTGCCCAGCCCCGGCACCCGCAACAGCATCTCCCGGGGGGCACGGTTCAGGTCGACCGGGAAACGCTCCCGGTGGGCCAGCGCCCAGGCCAGCTTGGGGTCGATGTCCAGCGCTAGCATGCCGTTGCCGGCGCCGACGATCTCGTCGTGCGCAAAGCCGTAGAAGCGCATCAGCCAATCCGCCTGGTACAGCCGGTGCTCGCGCACCAGGGGCGCCGGGGCCACCGGCAGGGCGCGGGAGGCATCGCTGATCGGGCTGAAGGCCGAGTAGTACACCCGCCGCAGGCCATAGGCGCCGTACAGGTTGGCGCTGGCCGACAGGATGCTGCGGTCGTCGGCCGCGTCGGCGCCCACGATCATCTGCGTGCTCTGCCCGGCAGGCGCAAAGCGCGCGGGCCTGGCGCGCCGCGGCGCCACGGCCGGCTGCGACATGGCCGGCAGCGGCTTGGCGGCGGCCTTGGCGTCGTCGATGTGGATGCGCAGCCGCGCCATCGACCGGCGGATGGCCTGGCCGTCCTTCTCGGGCGCCAGCGCCTGCAGGCCTTCGTTGGTCGGCAGCTCGATGTTGATGCTGAGCCGGTCGGCATAGCGGCCCGCACGCGCCAGCAGCTCGGGGCTGGCATCGGGGATGGTCTTCAGGTGGATGTAGCCACGGAAGTCATGCTCCTCGCGCAGCACACGGGCCACCTCGACCACCTGCTCCATGGTGTGGTCGGCGCTGCGGATGATGCCGCTGCTGAGAAACAGGCCCTCGATGCAGTTGCGGCGGTAGAAATCCAGCGTGAGCTGCACCACCTCGTCCACCGTGAAGCGCGCCCGCGCCACATTGCTGGTCACCCGGTTGATGCAGTAGAGGCAGTCATAGAGGCAGTAGTTGGTGAGCAGCACCTTCAGCAGCGAGATGCAGCGGCCGTCGGGCGCATAGCTGTGGCAGATGCCGGCGCCTTCGGTGGAGCCGATGCCGCGCCCACCCGCCGAATGGCGCTTGGTGGTGCCGCTGGACGCGCAGGAGGCGTCGTACTTGGCCGCATCGGCCAGGATGGCGAGCTTGGATTGGATGTCCACGTGGGGTGCCTTTGGGGACTGTACAAATATACAGTCCACCAGGCACCCGCTCCGCGCCCAGGGGCTTGCGGGCGGCGTGATGCCGCCCGCTCAAGCCTGGTCAGGCCTTGGCTGCGTAGCCCAGCACGGCCTTCACTTCCAGGAACTCGCCGAAGGCGTGCTCGCCCCACTCACGCCCGTTGCCCGATTGCTTGAAGCCGCCAAACGGCGCCATCAGGTCGGGGGCGGCGCTGTTGATGTTGACCTGGCCGGCACGCAGGCGGCTGGCCACCTTGCGGGTGGCGTCCACATCACCACCCGAGACATAGGCCGCCAGGCCGTAGGGCGTGTCGTTGGCGATGGCCACCGCCTCGTCCACCGTGTCGTAGCCCAGGATGGTGAGCACCGGGCCGAAGATCTCTTCACGCGCCACGGTCATCTGGTTGTTGACATGGCCCAGCACCGTGGGCTTGACGTAGTAGCCCTTGTCCAGGCCTTCCGGCTTGCCCAGGCCGCCGGCCACCACGGTGGCGCCTTCCTCGATGCCCTTGGCGATCAGGGTCTCGATCTTGTCCCACTGCGCGGCGCTGATCACCGGGCCCAGCGCGGCGCCGCTGTCGGGCGCGCCCACGGTGGTGGCTTCGGCCACCGTCCTGGCAATCGCCAGGGCCTCGGCCATGCGGCTGTTGGGCACCAGCATGCGGGTGGGGGCGTTGCAGCTCTGGCCGCTGTTGTTCATCACGCCGCGCACACCGGCGGTCACGGCCTTCTGCAGATCCGCATCCGGCAGGATCACGTTGGGGCTCTTGCCACCCAGCTCCTGGTGCACGCGCTTGACGGTGGGTGCCGCATTGCGCGCCACCTCGATGCCGGCCCGGGTGCTGCCGGTGAAGCTGACCAGATCCACCTCGGGGTGGCTGGAGATCGCCGCGCCCACGGTGGGGCCGTCGCCGTTGACCAGGTTGAACACCCCGGCCGGCACGCCCGCGGCATGCAGGATCTCGGTCCAGACCTGGGCCGAGAAGGGGCTCAGCTCGCTGGGCTTCAACACCATGGTGCAGCCCACGGCCAGGGCCGGCGCCACCTTGCAGGCGATCTGGTTGACCGGCCAGTTCCAGGGCGTGATCAGGCCGCACACGCCGATCGGCTCCTTGGCCAGCAGGGTGCTGCCGCGCTGCTCGCTGAACTTGTAGTCCTTCAGCACGTTCAGCGCGGTGGTGAGGTGGCCCACGCCCATCGCGGCCTGGGCCTTCTGCGACAGCATGGCGGGTGCGCCCATCTCCTCGGTGATGGCGGCGGCCATGTCGGCGTAGCGCTTCTTGTACTCGTCGAGGATGGCTTCGAGCAGGGCCACACGGTCGGCCACGCTGGTCTGGCTGTAGCTGGCGAACGCTGCCCGGGCCGCGCGCACGGCCGCATCCACGTCGGCGGCGCTGCCCATGCTGATGCGCCCGGCCACGCCTTCGGTGGCGGGGTTGATCACGTCCAGCGTCTTGGGGGTGACCGGGTCGACCCAGGCACCGTTGATGTAGAACTTGAGGTAGTCACGCATGGGGGTCTCCAACAAATCAGGGCAGCGGCGGATCGGGCACCAGCGGGGGCCCGGGCGCGCATCCTGACACGGATCGTGCCGGCGGGGATGTCCGCCCGGTGTCAGCCCTTGTCGGCGGCGGGCCGGTATGGTGCGCGCCATGTCCATGCCGCCGGCCGCCGGCCCCACCCCTGCCGCCCCGCCCGTGGCGCTGACCCGCCAGCAACGCCTGGCCCTGGTGGCGGTGCTGCTGGCCGTGGCCCTGGCCACGCTGGACTCCACCATCGTCAACACCGCCCTGCCCGGCATCGCGGCCAGCCTGAACGCCCAGCCGGCGCAGGCGATCTGGGTGGTCAACGCCTACCAGCTGGCGATTGCCGGCTGCCTGCTGCCGTTTGCGGCGCTGGGCGATTGGCTGGGCGCACGCCGTGTGCATCTGGGCGGGCTGGTGGCCTACATCGCCGCCGCCCTGGGTTGCGCACTGGCCGACAGCCTCACCAGCCTGGCCATCGCCCGCGCGCTGCAGGGGGTGGCGGCGGCGGCGCTGATGAGCGTGAACATCGCGCTGATCCGCGCCGTCTACCCGCCGCAGACCATGGGCCGCGGCATGGGGCTGAACGCCTTGGTGGTGGGCGTGTCGTTTGCCGCCGGGCCCACCATCGCGTCCCTGGTGCTGTCGGTGGCGGCCTGGCCCTGGCTGTTCGCCATCAACATCCCGCTGGCCGCGCTGTCGCTGCTGGTGGCCTGGCCGGTGCTGCCGCGCAGCAGTGCGCGTGGCCATGCGCTGGACCCGTTGACGGCGCTGTTCACCGCGGTCTGCTTTGCCAGCCTGATCGGCGCGCTGAGCGCAGCCACCCAGCGCCAGCCGCTGGTGGTGGTGCTGCCACTGCTGGTGCTGGCGCTGGGGGCGGGCGCGCTGCTGCTGCGCCGCCAGGCCGGCCACCCGGCGCCCATGCTGCCGGTGGACCTGCTGCGCCGGCCGATGTTCGCCCTGTCGATCTGCACCGCGGTGGCCGCGTTCTGCGCCCAGGGCCTGGCCTTCGTCAGCCTGCCGTTTTTCTTCGAGACCGTGCTGCACCGCGACCCGGTGATGACCGGCTTTCTGATGGCGCCCTGGGCCATCGTGGTGGCGGCGCTGGCGCCGGTGGCCGGGCGGCTGTCCGACAGCCAGGCACCGGGGCTGATGGGCGGCATCGGCCTGGTGGTGCTGGCAGCCGGCATGGCGGCCATGGCGGTGCTGCCGGGGGATGCCTCGGTGCTGCGCATCACCCTGGGCATGGCGCTGTGTGGCGCCGGCTTCGGCCTGTTCCAGTCGCCCAACCTCAAGGCCATCATGTCGGCCGCCCCGGCCGAGCGTGCCGGTGGCGCCAGCGGCATGGTGGCCATGGCCCGGCTCAACGGCCAGGCCCTGGGCGCGGCCCTGGTGGCGCTGTGTTTCGGCATCGCCGGCAGCCAGGGTCCCACGCTGGCGCTGGGGCTGGGGGCGGGCTTTGCGGCCCTAGGCGCCTGCGCCAGCGCGGCGCGCCTGTTCGTGAAGTGAGCCCGGTGCCGCGCCGCGGCACGGCACCGGGCAGAAAACGAACTAACGCATCGAACCACGCGCCGCGCTAGCGCAGCGAGTGGTAGGTGGCGGACTGGAACTCGTAGAACAGCGGCAGGGACCGGCTGTCGGCAAACGGCAGGATCTGGGTCAGGTAGGCGCCACCGATGCCGGTGCTCTGGTCGATCCAGTAGTAGCTGTTGGCCAGGCCGGCCCACAGCAGGCTGCCGGCCGGCAGGCCGGTGGAGGTGGGCGCCTCGTTGATCTGGAAGGTCAGGCCCCAGGTCTTTTCCACGCCGGGGAAGAACTCGGCATCCAGCGTCAGCGGCGGGGCCTGGGTGGGCAGCAGCGTCACGCGCAGGTCGCCCATGGCGTTGCGGCTCATCAGCGCCACCGTCTCGGGCTTGAGCACCTGGGCGCCGCTGTCGGCCCGGCCCTGGTTGAGCATCATGCGGATGAAGCGCATGTAGTCGCCCACCGTGCCGTACAGGCCGCCGCCGCCCATCTCGTGCTCGGGGTTCTGTTCGATCTCCAGGTCGCCGGCCACCAGGTTGCCGTCGTCGCCACGGTGGTGGATCTTGGCCAGCCGGCTGCGCTGGTCGGCGCGGATCTTGAAACCGGTCTCGGTCATGCCCAGCGGCCCCAGCACCTGCTGCTGCAGGTACTGGCCGATGGTCTGGCCGCTCACCGCCTCCACCAAACGCGCGGCCCAGTCGATGTTGATGCCGTACAGCCAGCGCTCGCCGGGGTCGAACACCAGCGGCTGCATCATCGCCGCGCGGCTGCAGCTGATGATGCCGGGCGTGCCGGTGGCGGCCTGGTAGCGGCCGGTGTCGGCATTCCAGAACTCGTAGCCGAAGCCGGCGGTGTGGGTCAGCAGATGGCGCAGGGTGATGTCGCGCCGGGGCGCACGCATCCTGGGCTGGCCGGCGGCGTCGAAGCCTTCGAGCACCTGGCAGTCGGCGATGCGTGGCACCACCGCCTTGGCCGGGCTGTCCAGCGCCAGCCGGCCCTGCTCCACCAGCTGCATGCAGGCCACGCCGGTGATGGCCTTGGTCATGGAGGCGATCCAGCCCACGGTGTCGGTGGTCATCGCGCCGTCCGAACCCAGCACCCGCTGGCCGAACGCGCCTTCGTACAGGTTCTTCTGCCGGTCGGTCACCATCGCCACCACGCCGGGCACGTCGCCCCGCGTGGCGGCGCGGCCCAGGATGTCGTCAAGGCTGGATTGCAAGCGCATGGTCTGTCTCCGTGTGTGGTGGGGTTGAACCGTGCCCGCCGGGCTGGCGCAGTGTGCGCCGCCAGGCCCGGCCCAACAAGCCCGAACGGCCGGTTCCGGGCCCGGCTGCGGGTCATCACCGATGTCAGCCACGCAGCAGCCAGACCACCGGCGGGACCAGCAGCAAGGCCAGGCAGGCCAGCTGCAGCCACCGGCCGGCCCGCAGGCTCTGCAGCACGATGGCCAGGGCGATGGCCGCCAGCGCGAAGAAGATGCCGGCCATCAGCAGGCCGGCGGCGCCATCCACCCGCACCGTCACCGTGCTGCGCTTGACGCTGTGGGTGAAACCGCCGTCGAGCACGATCAGCCAGCCGGCCGTGGCCCACATCAGCGC
Organism: Pseudomonadota bacterium; assembly: GCA_040386375.1. Taxonomy (GTDB): domain Bacteria; phylum Pseudomonadota; class Gammaproteobacteria; order Burkholderiales; family Burkholderiaceae_C; genus Pseudaquabacterium. The sequence goes on along the minus strand of JAZKFQ010000026.1, from coordinate 10,931 downwards.
CAGCAGGGCAAAGGCCAGGCGCGCCCAGGGCGACCGGATGCCCGGCCGTGTCATGCCTGGCGCCGCGTGGCCAGCCAGATGCTGGGCAGGATCAGCGCAGCGCCCGCCAGGTGGTACCAGGCCGGCGGCTCGCCCAGCAGCGGCCAGGCGGTGAGGGCGGCATACACCGGCCCCAGGTACAGCACCAGGGCCGTGGGGCCGGCGCCCAGCTCCCGCAGCATGAAGGAATAGGCCTGGTAGGCCAGCATGCCCGGCACCACCGCGGCCGCCACCACCAGGCCCACAGCCTGCCAGCTGAACGGCGGCGCCGTGACCAGGGCCAGCTCCAGCGCGGTGAAGGGCAGCAGCACCAGGATGCCGCCACCGGTGATGGCCACCAGGCGCTCGGCCGTGCCCAGGCGGCTGGGCCACAGCCGCAGCAGCACCGAATAGGCGGTCCAGCTCAGCGCGGCGGCCAGCACCCAGGCATCGCCCACGCTGAAGCGCACCGCCAGCAGGTTGCGCAGCTCGCCCTTGGCGATGACGAACAGCACGCCCAGCAGGGCCAGCAGCACGCCGGCCACCTGGCGCGGCGCCATGCGCTCGCCCAGCAGCAGCGCACCCACCACCGCGATGGCGATCGGCGTGGCGGCGTAGATCAGGGCGATGTTGACCGACGCGGTGGTCTGCCCGCCCAGGTAGACGAAGGCGCCGCAGATCCACATGCCCAGGCCGCCCAGCACCAGCAGCTGCTTCCACTCGGCCGCCAGCCAGGGGCGGCCGGCGCGCCGCAGCCCGGCCCAGGCCAGCGGCAGCATGATGGCAAACGCCAGGCTCCAGCGGCCCAGGGCCAGGGTGTGCGGCGAGATCACGCCGGCCGCGGCGCGGGCGATCAGGTAGTTGCTGGACCAGGCCAGTGGCACCAGCCACAGCAGCAAACGGGCCAGGCGCTGGCGGCGCAGGGCCGCGGCGTCGGCCGCGAGGCCGGCCGGGTGGTCGGCGGTGGCAGGCAAGTGGTGGGCCGCGGCAGGCGGTGCCGGGCGGGCCACGGCGCCTAACGCGCCAGCCGGCGGTACGACAGCACGATCCAGCCCGCCAGGCTGGCGCCGCCCAGCAGGCCGAAGAACCACAGCAGCAGGCCCGAGGCCGGGTTGCTGCTGCCACGCGCCAGCAGCCAGCTGATGCCGAAGAAGAACACCGACACCGCGAACAGGCCGATCAGGTTGTTGATGCGGTGGTTGGTGATGTCGGCAGCGCTGCGGGGTGGCATGGTCGGTGGTCCTGGGTGGGGTGCGGGTCGTTGGTGGCGCGCATTTTCAACCCGGCAGCAGCGCCAGGTGCGCCGCGCCGCGGAAGTCCGACGGCGCCGGGTCGCCCTTGCGCCTGGCCTTGTCCAGCGCCGTGCCATGGTGCATGTCGGCGGGGTGGAACTGCACCGGCTTGCCCAGGCGCTGCGCCGCGAGCAGTTCGTCGCGCGCCACTTCGCCGCCGCCGATGCCCACCAGGTGGTGGCTCACCGCCACCATCGCCTGCGAGGTGGGCGACAGCTGGCCGGTGGTGGCATCCTGCCCGCCCCAGCTGCGGTCGGGCACGAAGAACACCCGGTCCACGCAGGGTGACAGCGGCACCTGGTGCTCACGCGCCAGCGTCGACACGATGCCCAGGGTGGTGAAGCCGCGCTGGCGTGCCAGGGCGTAGACCGCGCCGATGCCCTCGGCCGTGGCGCCGATGTTGACCAGCACCCGCGCCGGATCATGGGCGTCCAGCGCCCGCCCGGCCAGTGCCAGCATGGCGGCCTCGTCCTCGTAGCCGGCGCCGGAATAGCCGACAAAGCTCAGCACCTGCTGCCCCCGGCCCTGCACGAAGGCCTGGATGGCGGCGGGGTCGGCCTCCTGCACCAGCGGCGTGCTGCTGCAGGCGGCCTGGCTGGCTGCGGAGAGCAGCAGGCCACCGGCCAGGGTGGACAGGAGACGCTGGGCACGCAGCATGGCAGGGCCTTTCAAAAGAGGGGTGCAGGCCGGAGTGTGACGCAGCGCACAGGCGGGCGCGGCCGCTGTCCTCCAGCCTGCGGAGATGGGCCATCCGCCGTCCTCTGATCGGACGACTGCCCAGGGGGGTGGCGGCCGAAAAATAGCCATGCGCGCCGGGGCTTGTCCGATCGCGGTGCGTCACCCGGGCCGGCACGGCCGCTGTGGCCTGCCAACCCGATCTGCCACCGATCCAAGCCAAGGGGGGCCGTCATGAACGCCCAATCCCAACCCGTCTGCCCGACCGCGCACGCCATGTCGCATGTGCTGCGCTTCGATTCGCTGTTCCACCCCGGCCGCGGTGTGGCCGTGCCCTGCGACGCCGCCGGCAAGGTGGACATGGACAACCTGACCGAGCGCCTGCGCAATGCCTACCTCGGCGCGCGCGCCATGGTCGGCCGCGAATACGCCTGCCCCAAGGTGCAGCCGGCACACTGAGCCCGCCGCGCCCGCGCCTGCCCGCCAGGCGGCGGGCCCCGCCTTCAGCGCTGATGCTCCAGGCGCTCGGCCTTGGCGGCGGCCTCGTCCATCTGCTGCGCCAGGTCGGCCGGCACGGCCTTGTTCAGGGCCACGCTGTAGAGCAGCACCAGCACCACCGACAGCAGGGCCGCGGCCACCATGGCCGAGCGGAACTTCAGGTGCGCCTTGATGCTGCGGAAGTTCAGCGTCAGGTGGGCGATGGCCGATGCCACCATCACCAGGCCGAACAGCTTGTGCACCGGGTGCATCTGCAAGGTGAACGAGGGCTTCTCGATCACGAACATCATCAGCCCCGAGGTGGACATGGCGATGAAGGAGACCAGCATGGCCATGGCGACAAGACGGCGGAACATCGGAACTTCCGGACGGTGGAGAGGTGCGGGGAGGGGGGCGCGCAGCCGGGCCTGCGGCGCTGGCCGGCAGTCTAGCCGGCGGGCCCGGCTGGGGCAGCCCCCGGGCTGGGGTCGCTCCCGGGACCTGTGCATTCCTGGTCGGTCTAGGATCTGCATCCGGCCGTCCGGCCCGCGGAGACCCCCTTGATGAGCGACATGCACCTGATTCCCCTGCCCCGCCTGCAGGCGGCAATGCACCTGGTGGTGCGCGGCTTCGGCAGCAGCCCCGACGAAGTGGCCGCCGTGGCCGGCAACCTGATCGAGGCCAACCTCACCGGCCATGATTCCCACGGCATCGGCATGCTGCCGCGTTATGCCGACGCCTACCTGCAGGGCGGCCTGGTGCCCAACGCCGCCGTCAGCACCGAGCTGGACGCCGGCGCCCTGCTGCGCCTGAACGGCAACCGCGGCTTCGGCCAGGTGATCGGCGCCCAGGCCATGGCCCTGGGCATCGCGCGCGCCAAGACCCACGGCAGCTGCGTGGTGGCCCTGGGCAACAGCCACCACCTGGGCCGCATCGGCGCCTGGGCCGAGCAGGCCGCCGCCGCCGGCCTGGTGTCCATGCACTTCGTCAACGTGATCTCGCGCGGCATCGTGGCGCCCTTCGGCGGCGCCGATGCCCGCTTCGGCACCAACCCGTTCTGTGCCGGCGTGCCGCTGAGCGGCCGGCCGCCGGTGATCCTGGATTTCGCCACCAGCATGATCGCCCAGGGCAAGACCCGGGTGGCCATGAACAAGGGCGAGCTGGTCGATGCGGGCTGCCTGATCGACGACCAGGGCCGGCCCACGCGCGAGCCACGCTTCACCGTGGTGCCGCCGTTCGGCGCGCTGCTCACCTTCGGCGGCCACAAGGGCTTCGGCCTGGCGATGATGTGTGAACTGCTGGGTGGTGCCCTGGCCGCCGGCATGACCCAGCGTGATGCCGACGCCAGCCAGCGCCGTGTGCTCAACGGCATGTTCAGCGTGCTGGTCGACCCCGCCGCCCTGGCCGACCGTGCCGGCTTCGAGGCCGAGGCCCTGGCCTACATCGACTGGGTGCGCGCCTCGCCGCCGCGCGAGGGCTTCGACGGCGTGCTGATCGCCGGTGAACCCGAGCGCGCCCACCGCGCCCGCCGCACGGCCGACGGTGTGCCGGTGGATGCCACCACCTGGCAGGAGATCCTGGACGCGGCCACCAAGCTGGGGGTGGACGCCGCCGCGGTGCAGTCCACCGCGCTGGGCCGGTGAGGGTGGCCTTCGCCCGGCGCGCCGCCGCCGTGCTGCTGGCCTGGGCGGCACTGGGCGTGCCGGTGGGCGCCCAGCAGGCCAGCGACGAGGAAGTGCCCTTCATCACCACGCCCGACCGGGTGACGCTGGCCATGCTGCAGCTGGCCGGCGTGGGCCCGGCCGACGTGCTGATCGACCTGGGCTCGGGTGATGGCCGCATCGTCATCACCGCGGCGCGGCGCTTCGGCGCGCGTGGCCTGGGCGTGGAGCTGGTGCCCGACCTGGTGGCGCGCAGCCAGGCCAGTGCGGCCCAGGCCGGCGTGGCCGACCGGGCCCGGTTCAAGGTGCAGGACTTGTTCGACACCGACCTGGCCGGCGCCAGCGTCATCACCCTGTACCTGCTGCCCGAGGTGAACCTGAAGCTGCGCCCGCGCCTGCTGGCGCTGCCGGCGGGCACGCGCATCGTCTCGCACGACTGGGACATGGGCGATTGGCTGCCCGACCGCACGCTGACGCTGGACGTGCCCGAGAAGGCCATCGGCCGCGAGAAGCTGAGCCGGCTGCACCTGTGGCGGGTGCCGGCGCGGCTGCAGGGCCGCTGGTGCGTGCCGGGTGGTGCCACGCTGGAGCTGCAGCAGCGCTACCAGGCGGTGCAGGCCACGCTGCAGGGCGCCGGCCAGCGGCTGGCGCTGATCGGCCGTGTGGACGGCCCCCAGCTGCGCCTGCTGGCCGGTGGTGACGGTGCCCATGCCTGGCTGGCCACGGCCACGGCCGACGGCCGCCTGCAGGTGCACCTGGCCCCGCCCGGCGCCTTGCTGCAGGCCGGGCAGCTGCTGCAGCCTGCCGTGGGCGACACCTGCCCGGCGGTGTGAGCGCTTCCGCATGGCCGCTGGAGGAGGCGTGATGCCCGCAGGTGCCTGTCTCTGCGGCGCGGTGCGCTGGCGTCCCGCGGCCTGCACCGTCAACCTGCGTTTGACCGAGCCCGCGGCCATCGCCCACCGGCCCTAGGCGCTGGCTGCCGGCGGGGCTGGGGCCTTCAAGGTCTGGCGCACCATGTCGATGTGGCTGCGCAGCGAGTACAGCTCGTCGGCATAACTCAGCGGCACGGTGACGCGGCCCACACGCTCCTCCAGATCCGCCAGCTCGGCCAGCAGTTCGGCTTGCGGGCGCCGGCCCACCGCCTCGTCCACCGCGCGCAGCTGGGCATACCAGCGGAACACCCGGCGGCGGATGCGGAATTCATACAGCGGCGGCAGCACCCGCGCCAGCGGGATCAGCACCGCCACGATGCCCAGCAGGGCCAGCCACATGCGGTCGGCCAGGTTGGCCAGCCAGAACGGTAGGAAGCGCTGCAGCCAGGGCGGCCCGCCGCTGTAGAAGCGCTGGGCCTCGGCGGCCAGCGGCCATTCGCTGTCGGCCGCGTTCGGAAAATCACCCTTGCGCTGGAACCAGCCCGCGCCACCGTGCACCTGCTGCGCCGCCTGCACGAACAGCTGCACCAGGGCCGGGTGCAGGCCCTCGCGCGCCAGCAGGGCGGCGGTGGGGGCCAGCAGGTGCACGTCGGCCGGCGGCATGTCACGCGCCAGATCGACCACGCCGCGTGGCAGCAGCACCGGGCTCAGCACCGGGAAGCGCCGGCTGTAGGCCTCGGCCTGGGCCACGTCGAACAGGCGTATGCCCGGCGTCTGCAGCAGCATCTGCACCATCAGCGATTCGGGTGCCGAGGCCAGGGCCAGGGCGTCGATCTTGCCGGCCAGCAGGTCCATCACCGCCGGCGTGGTGGGCAGCTGCTGCAGGCTGATGGCGCCGGGCTCGATGCGGTTGGCCGCCAGCAGCGACTGCAGCAGCGGTGGCACGCCGCTGCCCGGCGCGCCCACGTTGAGCGTGCCGCCGGCCAGCTGGGCCAGCCGGGTGATCTGCGGGCCGCGCGTCAGGCGGCGCGCGCTGTCCTCGCGGTAGAACAGCCACACCGGCTCGTGGAACATGCGGCCCAGGCTCTGCAGGCCGGGGCCGTCATCGGGGCCGCCACCGGGGGCGTCGGCGCCGGCAGCGCCGGCCGGCTTCTGCCAGGTGCCACCCTGCACGAAGGCCAGGTCCACCCCCGACCCCGGCTGCAGCAGCAGGTCCAGGTTCTCGGCCGAGCCCTGGGTGTTGCGCAGCTCCACCGTGATGCCGTGGCGCGCCAGCTGGGCGGCATAGCGCTTGCCGAATTCGGCATAGGCGCCCTGGGCCACGACGGTGGCCAGCACCACGCGGCGTGGTGGGTTGGGTTGCAGCAGCTGGTAGGCGCCCCACAGCAGGCCGGCGGCCAGCAGGGCGAAGGGCCCGGCGGTGAACAGCAGTTCACGCAGGGTGAGCAGGGTGGTCTGCAGGGCCTTGGGCATGCGGCTATGCTACCGATGCCACCGGACGGCCAGGCCGCCGGCGTAGGCGCTACGGCGCTGGCTGGCTGCGGATCCAGGCGTCGATCTGCCGCTCCAGCACGCCCAGCGGCACCTGGCCCTGGTCCAGCACCGCCATGTGGAAGCGGCGGATGTCGAAGCGCGGGCCCAGCGCGGCGCGGGCGCGCTCGCGCAGTTCGATGATCTTCATCTGGCCGATGAAGTAGCCCAGCGCCTGGCCGGGCCAGCTGGTGTAGCGGTCGACCTCGCTGCTGACGCTGCCGCTGTCCAGCCCGGTGACACCGGCCAGGTAGTCGATGGCGCGCTGGCGGCTCCAGCCCTGGGCATGGATGCCGGTGTCCACCACCAGGCGGGCTGCGCGCCAGATCTGCATCTGCAGGAAGCCGAAGCGGCTGGCCGGGTCCTTGTACAGCCCCAGCTGCTCGCCCAGGGTCTCGGCATACAGCGCCCAGCCCTCGCTGTAGGCGACGTAGAAGCTGGTGCGGCGAAAGCGTGGCAGCTCGCCCAGCTCGGCCGCCCGTGCGCTCTGCAGGTGGTGGCCGGGCACGGCCTCGTGGGCGGTGAGCGCCTCCATGCCCCAGACCGGCCGGGTCTTGTAGCCCACGGTGTTGGCGTTGAACCAGCCCGGGCGGCTGCCGTCCATCGCCGGGCCGTCGTAGGTTTCGGCCGCGTCGGGGCCCATGTGGGCCGGCATGGCGCGCACGCCCCAGGGCGCACGCGGCAGCTCGGCAAACAGGCGCGGCAGCTCGGCGTCGATGCGCTTGCCGATGTCGCGGTAGCCGGCCAGCAGGGCCTCGGGGCTGATGTGGAAGTATTTCGGGTCGGTGTTGAGGTGCTGGGCGAAGCTGGCGAAGTCGCCGCTCCAGGCCATGTCGCGCATCACCTGCCGGATCTCTGCCTGCAGCCGCGCCACCTCGCGCAGGCCGGTGGCGTGGATCTGCTGCACGCCCAGATCGGTGGTGGTGTTGCTGCGCACCAGGGCGGCATACACCGCGGCGCCGCCGGGGTAGTGGCCCAGGCCGCCGGCCTGCGGTGCGGCGGCGGCATAGGGCCCGGCCACGAAGTCGCGCAGCCGGCGTTGTGCGGGCAGCACCTGGCCATCGATCAGGGCCTGCGCCCGGGCCCGCAGCGCGGCCTGCTCCGCCGCGGGGATGGCGCTGCCCAGCCGGGTGAACGGTTCGTAGAAGGGGCTTTGCTCGGCGGTGGCGGCCAGCTGCAGGTCCAGCGTGGCCAGCACCCGGTCGACCACCGGCCGCGCCGTCACCCAGCCCAGGGCCATGCCCTGCCGCAGGCGGGCCAGCTCCTGCTCCACCCGCAGCGGGTAGGCCGCCAGCCGGGCCAGCACCTGGCCGGCCTGGGCCGCGTTGTCGGCCGGGCTGGCCTGCAGCAGGCCGCCGAGTTCGTTCTGGAAGCCGTGGATGGCGGTCAGCGTCAGCCGGCGCCAGCCCACCAGGGGCTCGAACAGCAGCTCGTCGTCCAGGCCGTGGATGAACAGGTCCAGCGAGCTGCGGTCCTTGGCGTCCAGCGCCTGGCGGTCGATGGCGCGGGCCTCGCGCAGCAGCTGGTGCGCCATCGCATAGGACGCGGCCTCGGCCTCGGGCGAGGCATCGACCAGCCGGTCGCCGTAGCGGTGGTCGCCCACGTAGGTGGCGAACGGCGGATAGCGGCGCATCGCGTCTTCCCAGGCACGGTCGAACAGGGCGTGCAGGGCGGTGGCCGCGGGGTTGGCGCCGGCCGTGGGGGCCGGGGCCGGCGCGGGCGGCGGTGCGGTGCTGGCACAGGCCGCCAGGCCGCAGGCCAGGGCTGCGGCCAGCAGCAGGGTGGTGGGGCGCAGGGTGGTGGTGGGCATGGTGGGGCGGGGTGGGTCGCGGTGGTGGTGGCCTCAGCCGCTGGAGGGTCTGGATGGCTGGCGCGGCGGTGGCGGGGGCGGCATGCGCAGGCCGGCACAGGGGTCGGGCCGGTCCTGGGCGGGGGTGGTCAGAACGCTGTCGAAGGCGCCGGTGTCGGCATCGCCCGCTTCCAGCAGGCCCACCGCCAGCGTGCGCGCGCGCAGGCCGGCCTCCAGCCAGCGCGGCACACCGATGTCGGTGCGCACATGGCCGTTGCCGGCCAGCAGCACCACGCCGCGCCCGGCGTGCCGGGCCACCAGCCCGGCCATGGCCTGGTCGCGCGCCACCTGGGCCAGGGCCAGGCGGGCGGCGCCGGCGGCGTCGAGCTGGCCGCAGTGGCCGGCCGCAATGGCCGCGGCCTGCGCCTGCTGGATGTCGGCCGGCACGTCGGCGCGCCAGCCGCTGGCGGCCAGGCCTTGCTGCATCACCCGCCGTGCCTCGGCACGCCCCAGGTTGGCCGCCACCAGGGGCAGGCCATGGGCCAGGGCCAGGCGCAGAGGCGGGCGGTAGAACGGCCAGTGCCAGCCGGCGCCACCGGCACGCACCAGCGCGTCGACGGCGGCCTCCAGCGCAGCGGGCGGCGGGATGCGGCCGGCCTGGTGCAGGGCGTCGATGGCCGGCTGCTGGTCGCGGTCGAACTGTTCCAGCAGCAGGGCCGGGCGCTCGCCCCGGGCCAGCAGCGCGGCCAGGCCGCGTGCGCGCAGCGCATGCTGGGCGGCGTTGTCATGCACTTCGCCCAGCAGCAGGGCCTGGCCGGGGCCGGCGCGCCAGCCGGTGGGCGCGGGGCCGGTGCTGCTGCAGCCGCCGTGCGCCAGTGCCGCCAGACCCAGGCCCAGGCCCCGCTGCAGGGCCTGTCGGCGGCTGGGGATGGCGGGCAAGGGCATGGGCATGGGCCGATTCTGCGCCGGGGCCGAACGTGGGATGCCGCCGGCGCGGGATGGAGCGCAGACTGCAGCCTGAACGTGGCCTTGCCGCCGTGCCACGGCCAGCAGCGGTGTGGTGGCCCGCCCTGTGTGTGCAAGGAGCGTCGCATGAACCCGATCAAGCCCCCCATGCCCGCCCGGCAAGCCGCTGTGCCCGCAGGCCCCGGCTTCGGCCACCTGCTCACCCGCTATCTGCTGCCGGTGGGCCTGTGCGCCCAGCCGCGTGGTGACCTGTTCCTGGCGCACGCCATGCGGGTGCAGAACCTGCAGGCGCTCAAGCGCTGGATGCCGCATTACGCCCGGGTGCATGCGGCGCTGGCCGGCGGCCTGCTGGGCCTGTGCAGTGGCGCCAGCGCGGCCGAGGTCTCGGCCTGGCTGGTGGTGGTGGTGGCGGTGCCGGCCGCGGCCGAGCTGGTGCTGGCCATCGTCTTCAGCTGCCTGTCCCTGGCGCTGCGCCTGGGCCAGGACTGATGCGCTGCCACGCACTCTCCTAGACTGGCAGCCCCGGGCCGGCATGCACGCCGGCCTGCTTGCAGCACCGAGGCAGATCCAGCATGGGCGACTTCCTGAACATCGGCATCATCGGCCTGGGCGTGATGGGCCAGCGCATGCTGGCACGCCTGGCCGGCCACACGCGCCTGCGCGCCACCCGGGTCTGGGACGCCGACCCTGCGGCCGTGGCGCGCACGCTGGCGGCCCATCCGCAGCTGCAGGCGGCGGCCAGTGCCGAGGCGCTGATCGGCACGCCGGGGCTGGCCTCGCTGTACATCGCCACACCGCCCGGCCCGCACATGGCCTTGTCGAATCTGGCCTTCGATGCCGGCCTGGCGGTGTTCTGCGAGAAGCCGTTGACGGTGGATGTCGAGGCGGCGCGCCGCACCATCGCGCGCATCGACCAGCAGGGCCTGCGTGCGGCGGTCAACTTCTCGCTGGCTTCGTCGCCCGGCCTGGCGGCGCTGCAGGCGGCCTGGCAGGGCCGGCCCGGGCCGCTGGGTGCGCTGCAGGACGTGGTCATTGACCTGGCCTTCGCCGCCTGGCCGCGGCCCTGGCAGGCGGCGGCCGGCGCCTGGCTGGCCGAGCGGGCCGAAGGCGGCTTCAGCCGCGAGGTGCTGTCGCACTTCGTCTTCGTGCTGCAGCGGGTGCTGGGGCCGGCGCGGGTGCTGTCGTCCCGGCCCGCCTACCCGGCCGACGGCGTGGGCGCCGAGACCGCGCTCAGCGCGCAGCTGGAGGCGGGCGGCGTGCCGGTGGCGGTGCAGGCCAGCGTGGCCGGGCCGCTGGACGACTTCAACCGCATGCTGTGGCGTGGCAGTGCCGGCGCCATCGCGCTGCAGGACTGGTTCGGCCTGCAGCAGCAGCAGGCCGGCGGCGATTGGCAGCCCCTGGGTGACCCGGCCGCGATGCGCCTGCAAGGCCAGGCCGACCAGCTGCTGCAATGGGTGGCGCTGATCGAGGGCCGGCCGCACGGCCTGCCGGGATTTGCCGAGGCGCTGGCGGTGCAGCAGACCATCGAGGGGCTGCTGGCCGGCGCTTGAGACGCTGTGAGGGCACCTGCGGGCTGGGGTACCGACTTCCATCACCGTGGCGGCCAGGCCGAGGCCGTGGGATCGTTCAGGGCCTGGCGCGCGAACACGCG
>JAZKFQ010000025.1:0-22130 GCA_040386375.1 Pseudomonadota bacterium | reverse complement strand
GTGCGCCGGCCCCTATCCCGATTGGAGCAGAACAGGCCCGCCCGGCACGGCGCGACCGCTCAGACTGTTGAATGCCCACTTTCAAAACAACCAAGCAAAAGCAGCTCCGAGCCCGAAGCGCAAGCTCAACCGGGAATCCGCACCTGCAGGCTGCTGTAGCCACGCACGAACGATGAACGCACGCGCGTGGGTTCACCCAGCACCTCGATCACCGGGAAGCGCTTCAGGATCTCTTCCCACAGGATCTTGAGCTGCAGCTCGGCCAGGCGGTTGCCCACGCAGCGGTGGATGCCGAAGCCGAAGCTCAGGTGCTGGCGTGGGCGGGCGCGGTCGATGATGAATTCATCGGGCCGGTCGATGGCGGTTTCGTCCCGGTTGCCCGAGAGGTACCACATCGCGATCTTGTCGCCCTTGGCGATCTTCTTGCCACCGATCTCGGTGTCCTGCGTGGCGGTGCGGCGCATATAGGCCAGCGGCGTCTGCCAGCGGATGATCTCGGGCACCAGGCTGTCGATCAGGGCCGGGTTGGCACGCAGCTTGGCAAACTGCTCGGGGTGGTCGTTCAGCGCCAGCAGGCCGCCGGTCATGCTGTTGCGGGTGGTGTCGTTGCCGCCCACGATCAGCAGCACCAGGTTGCCCATGAACTCCATGGGCGGCATGTTGCGGGTGGCCGCGCCATGGGCCAGCATGCTCACCAGGTCGGTCTTGGGCGGGGCGTTGACACGCTGATTCCACAGCTTGGTGAAATAGCCCAGCATCTTGCCCAGCTCGGCCATGCGCTCGGCCGGCTCCAGTGCCTCGGGGTTGGTGGCCTTGTTCATGGTGGCCACGTCCGACCACCAGGTCAGCAGGCGCCGGTCTTCGAAGGGGAAGTCGAACAGCGTGGCCAGCATGCAGGTGGTCAGCTCGATCGAGACCTTGTCCACCCAGTCAAACGGTTCATTGCGCGGCAGGCTGTCCAGCAGGCGGCCGGTGCGTTCGCGGATCTCGGCCGTCCAGTTGTTCAGGTTGGCCGGCGCCACGATGGTGCTCACCGCCTTGCGCTGGTCGTCGTGCTTGGGCGGGTCCATCGCGATGAACATCGGCAGCTTTTCGCCATCGGGGGCGTTGAACAGCGTGATGCCGCCCTTGGACCAGTCCGACGAGAACAGCTCGGGATGGGTGTCCACGAACATGATGTCCTGGTAGCGGGTGATGCTCCAGTAGCTGCCCACCTCGGGCACCGGGCTGGTACCGTAGTGCACGGGGGCCTGCGCGCGCAGCCGGTCGAAGATGTGGCCCTCGACGTTGTCGACGAAGTGCTGCGGGTCGGCCGGATGCAGGTCCTCCAGCGGCATGGACCAGATCTTCTCGCGCGCCGCAGCCTGGAAGGGCGACAGCTGGGCGGGGGCAGGGGGCTTCAGGACAGCGCTCATGGCAGGCTCCTTGGCGGTTGGGGACTTCGGTGTTGCCCAGCGGGCGCCGCGGAACCGGCTTCGCCGGGCCGCCGGGGCCGCCCCCTTGGGGGGAGCGCCGCAGGCGCTTCGGGGGGAACTAGTGCTGGCCTTCGGGCATGGTGACTTCCAGGCCGTCGAGGTCGTCGGTCACGGTGATCTGGCAGGCCAGGCGCGAACTGTCGCGCAGCTCGGCGGCGAAGTTCAGCATCTCGTCTTCCTGCTGGGTGCGTGCGCCGGTCTTGGCCGCCCAGTCGCCGTCCACGAACACATGGCAGGTGGCGCAGGCGCACTGGCCGCCGCAGTCACCGTCGATGCCGGGCACGTTGTGGTCGATGGCCGCACGCATCAGGGACAAGCCGGATTCGGCCTCCACCGTGTGGCGCTGGCCGCTGTGGGCGATGAAGGTGATCTTGGGCATGGTCGGGTACGGCGGTTGGAAGTTGGGGAGATCAGGATGCCTTGGCGGCGCGCTGCAGGCGCAGGGCGCGCAGCTGGGCCGGGCTCAGGCCCAGCGCATCGGTCATGGGGCCGGCCACCTCCGGGTCCCAGCTGTGGCGCGGGCCGATGGTGATGCCACCGTCCACGGTGAGGTGGGTGCCGGTGATGAAGCCCGCCGCATCGCTGGCCAGGAACAGGGCGGCCTCGGCGATGTCCTGCGGCAGGCCCGAGCGGCCGATGGGGTTGGCCGTGCCGCTGCGTGCGGCGATCTGGGCCGCCAGTTCACCGGCCTTGTCATGGTCCATCTGCATCAGCCCGCCGAAGATGCGGGTGGCGATGAAGCCCGGCACGATGGCATTGATGCGGATGCGGTGGGCCGAGAGCTCGGCCGCCGCCACCCGGGTGTAGTGCAGCACGCCGGCCTTGGCCACCGAGTAGCACAGCGGCGCATAACCCGACTGCAGGGCCGAGATCGACGCGGTGTTGACGATGGCACCACCACCACGCCGCTGCATGTGGGGCAGGGCGTAGGCGGCACCGGCGGCCACCGAGCGCAATAGCAGGGCCTGGGTGAAATCCCAGCTGGCGGGGTCGAAACCTTCCACCCCGGCCGCCGTGCCACCGGCACCGGCGTTGGAGAACAGGATGTCCAGACCGCCGAAGTGCGCCGCGGCGCCGTCGATGGCGGCCTTCAGCTGGGCGCAGTCGGTCACGTCGCAGGGCATGAAGTGCACCGCCGGGCCCAGGCGGGCTGCCAGCGCGGCGCCGGCTTCCGCATTCTTGTCGGCGGCCAGCACCTGGCAACCCTGGGCGACGAACAGTTCGACGGTGGCCTCACCGATGCCGGAGGCTGCACCGGTGATCACGGCAACCTTGCCGTCCAGGCGGTGGCTCATGGCGCCGCGATCAGTGGTCGAACACGATCACGTTGCGGGCAACCCCGCCGGTCTTCAAGGTTGCGAAGCCTTCGTTGATCTGCTCGAGCTTGATGCGCGACGACACCATCTCCTTCAGGTGCAGCTTGCCCGCCATGTAGAAGTCGATCAGGCGCGGCATGTCGGTGCGGAACTGGTTGCTGCCCATCATGCTGCCCTGGATCTTGCGCTCGGCCAGGAACTCCACGCCATGCAGCTCGATCTTGGTGCCCACCGGGATCATGCCGATCAGCGTGCTCACGCCGCCCGGGCGCAGGCAGCTGAAGCTCTGCTCGGCCGTGGCCTTCAGGCCGATGCATTCAAACGCGTAGTGCACACCGCCGTTGGTCAGGTCACGGATGCGCTTGACGGTGTCGCCCAGGTTGGCGTCGACGATGTCGGTTGCGCCGAACGACTTGGCCAGGTCGAACTTGAACGGGTCCTTGTCGACCACGATGATGCGGCCTGCGCCGGCAATGGCCGCGGCATTGATGGTGGACAGGCCGATGCCGCCGGCACCGAACACCGCCACCGTGCTGCCCGGCGCCACCTGGGCGGTGCGGGCCACGGCGCCATAACCGGTGATCACGGCGCAGCCGATCAGGCTGGCCAGGTCCAGCGGCATGTCCTCGCGCACCTTCACCAGGGCGTTTTCATGCACCACCATCTGCTCGGCGAAGGCGCTCAAGTTCAGGAACTGGTTCATGTGCGCACCCTTCCAGTTCATGCGCTTGCTCTTGCCGGGCCCGGGCTTGACCTCGGGGTCGCCACACAGCGACAGATGGCCCGACAGGCAGAAGTTGCAGTGGCCGCAGAACATCGACAGGCAGCTGATCACATGGTCGCCGGGCTTGAGGTAGGTCACGTCCTCGCCCACGGCCTCGACCACCCCCGCCGCCTCGTGGCCCAGCACCGCCGGCAGCGGCGTGGGGTAGAGGCCGTCGATGAAGTGCAGATCACTGTGGCACAGGCCGGCGGCGGCGGTGCGGATCAGCACCTCGCGGCGCTTGGGCTTGTCGATGGCGACGTCTTCGATCGTCATCGGTTGCTGGGGGGCGTGCAGGACGGCGGCTTTCATGGCGGGCTCCAGAAGTCATGGCCGCCAGGCGTGGCCCTGGCGGCGTCGGGGGCATTCTGCGCTGCGCCACCCGGGCGCCGCGCCGGTGTTTGTCCGGTGTGCGGAAGCGGTGTGGCTGTCGCCTGCAGGACTGCGGCTTGGCGCAGGACAGCCTGCAACTCAGCCCGCACCCCAGCGCATCCAGGCCCACAGCAGCAGCAGGCTGCCCAGGGTCACCGGCAGGCCGGTGGCGGCATGGCGGCGCCAGTCGATGGCGATGCCTGCCTGGCGGGCCAGATCGGCCACGATCAGGTTGGCGATCGAGCCCACCAGCAGCAGGTTGCCGGCAAAGGTGCTGATCAGGGCCAGCCTGATGCCGGCGCTGCCGGCGGGGTCGGCCTGCAGGTGTGGCAGCAGCAGCATCACTGCCGGCACATTGCTCACCAGGTTGGACAGGGCCACACCCACCACCAGCAGCGGCCCGGGCTCGGCCAGGTGCACGCCGTGTGCCGCCAGCCAGGCCACGGCCTGCCCGGCCAGGCCGGTGGCGTCGAACGCATGGTTGACCACGAACATGCCTATGAACAGCAGCAGCAGCAGCCAGTCCACATCACCCATCACCTGGGCCGAGTGCAGGCGGCGGCTGAGCAGCAGCACGGCCGCGCCCACCAGCGCCGCCACGTCGCGTGGCCAGTCGGTGAACAGGAAGACCAGCATCAGGGCGCCGGCCACGGCCAGGCCCTTGCCGGTCTGCCAGGCATCGAAGGCCGGCTCCTGGCCGCTGCCCGCGGCCGCTGCGGCGGCTGCTGACGCTGCGTCGGCCGCGGCCGGGCCCGCCGCCCGTGCCCCGGGCCCGTAGGCCAGCCAGGCCCACAGCAGCAGCAGGCTGGCCAGCACCGGCGGCAGGGCCTGGCGCAGGTAGCCCGAGAACGACAGCTGCAGCACCGAGCCGATCAGCATGTTCTGCGGGTTGCCGATCAGCGTGGCGGCCGACCCGATGTTGGCCGCGCAGGCCAGGCCCAGCAGAAACGGCACCGGTGGCAGGCCACGCTGCAGGCACAGCCGCACCACCACCGGTGTCATGGCCAGGCAGACCACGTCGTTGGAGAACACCGCCGACAACGCACCCGCCAGGCCGACCAGCGCGGCCAGCAGGGCCGGGCGTGAGAGCGGCATGGCGCCCACCCGCTGCGCCACCGCGGCATAGAAGCCGCTCATGCGCAGCTGGGCCGACACCACCATGAAGGCGAACAGCAGCACCAGGGTGGGCAGGTCGATGGCCTTGGCGGTGTCTTCCACCGTCTCGCCGGTGATGGCGATCACCGCGATGGCACCCAGCAGGGCCACGCCCGAGCGGTCGAGCTTGAGGGTGGGCAGGCCGCCCAGGAACATGCCCAGGTAGACGGTGGCGAACACCGCCACCACGCCGGCGGTGTGCAGGTCGGCCGCCAGCACCGTCAGCTGAGCTTGCTGGTCTTGTTCATGAAGGCGGCGATGCGCGTCTCCATGTCGGGGCCGCGGCCCTCGCTGCGGTGGATCTCGTGCGACAGGCCGGCGCGCAGCGGCAGGCCGTCGGTCTCGCGGTACAGGCGCTTGTTGGCACGCAGGCTGAACCAGGAGTTGGCCAGCATGCTGCGCGCCGTGCGTTCCAGCTCGGCGTCGAACTCGGCATCGGCCACGCACCAGTTCACCAGGCCGATGGCGGCCGCCTCGCGCCCGGGCCAGGTGCGGGCGGTGTAGGTCATCTCCTGCGCCTTGGCCAGGCCCACGCGGCGCGGCAGGCGCTGGCTCATGCCCCACACCGGCGTCAGCGCCCAGCGGGCATGGGTGTCGGCGAACTTGGCCGATTCGGCACACACGATCAGGTCGCCGGCCAGGGCCAGCTCCAGCGCGCCGGTGTAGCAGTGGCCGTGCACGGCGCTCAGCACCGGCTGCGGCAGATCGGCCAGCAGCTCGATGGTGTCGGCCTGGAAGCTGGGCTTGGGCGGCTTCTCGCCATGGGCGATGTCGGCCAGGTCATGGCCGGCCGAAAAACACTTGCCGGCGCCACGCAGCAGCACCAGGCCGATGCGCTCGGTGTCCTGCGCCAGCTGCAGCACATGGGCGCGCAGCGCCTGGAACATGGCCACCGTCAGCGCGTTCAGCTTCTCGGGCCGGTTGAGGATCAGGGTGGCAAGGCCGTCTTGGTCGACGCGCTGGACCAGTTGTGACATGGACGCTCCAGGGGTGGCGGGCCAGGATAGCGCAGGGCCATGGCAGCCGGTCGACACCTGGACGACAGCGGCTCAGGCGGGCCGGCCGCGGTCCAGCCAGGCCAGCGCCGCCTGGTAGAGGTGGTCGCTGTCCAGGGGCTTGGCCAGGTGGGCGTCCATGCCGGCCTCCAGGCAGCGCTGGCGGTCTTCGTCGAAGACGTTGGCCGTCATCGCCAGGATGGGCGTGTGCCGGTTGCAGCCGTCGGCGCGCAGGGCGCGGGTGGCGTCCAGCCCGGTCATCTGCGGCAACTGCATGTCCATCAGCACCAGGGCGAAAGGCGTGTGGCGCGCCAGGGCCACGGCCTGCAGGCCGTCCTCGGCCACCTGCACCACCAGGCCGGCCTGCTGCAGCAGGCAGCTGGCCACCTCGCGGCCCACCGGCTCGTCGTCCACCAGCAGCACCCGGGCGCCGGCGTGGCGCTGCTGCAGCTGCACCAGCGCCGCCGGGCCGGCAGGCGGCTGCGGTGCCGCGCCGGCCGGCCTGCCGTCCGGCAGGGCCACGGTGAACCAGAAGCAGCTGCCCTGGCCGGGCTGGCTGTGCACGTCGATGCTGCCGCCCATCATCGCCACCAGCTGCCGGCAGATCGCCAGGCCCAGGCCGGTGCCGCCGTAGCGGCGTGACATCGAGTTGTCGGCCTGCTCGAAGGCGGTGAACAGGCGCTCCCGGGCCTCGGCGTCGATGCCGATGCCCTGGTCGACCACCTCGAAGCGCAGCGGCTGCGCACCGGGCAGGGGCTCGAGCGCCAGCACCCGCACCTGGATGCTGCCGCTGGCGGTGAACTTGATGGCGTTGTCGACCAGGTTCAGCAGCACCTGCTTCAGGCGCAGCGGGTCGGCCAGGAACACCCGGTTCGCCAGCGCCTCGGGCAGGTCCAGCTGCAGCGCCAGGCCCTTGTCGGCGGCGCGCTGGCTGGTGAGCTGCAGCAGGCCGTGCATCAGGCTGCCCAGTTGGACGTCGGTGGTCTCCAGCGTCATGCGCTCGGCCTCGATCTTGGACAGGTCGAGGATGTCGCTGATCAGGCCCAGCAGGTGCCGCGAGGCCTGCTCCACCTTGCCCAGCTGGTCGCGCAGCACCGGGTCCTGGGCACGCAGCAGGGCCAGGCCGTTCATGCCCATGATGGCGGCCATGGGCGTGCGCAGCTCGTGGCTCATGTTGGCCAGGAAGCTGCTCTTGGCGCGGCTGGCGGCCTCGGCCGCCTCCTTGGCGATGGACAGCGCAGCAGTGCGTTCCTCCACCAGATCCTGCAGGTGGTGGCGGTGGCGCTCCAGCTCGGCCTGGGCCTGGTGCTGCTGGGTCACGTCCTGCACCATGCCCACCACCCGGGTGGCGGCGCCGCCGGCATCGCGCGCACACACCTTGCCGCGGTCGTGCACCCACAGGTCGCTGCCGCTGCGGTTGCGCAGGCGGTAGACCGCGTCGTAGCGGGCACGCTGGCCGTTCAGGTGGGCCTGCAGGGCGGCCAGCACCCGTGGTGCATCGTCGGGGTGGATGTTGCGGGTCCAGCTGTCCAGGGTGGGCGCCAGCTCGTCCGGGCCATAGCCCAGCATGGCCTTCAGCTGCGGGCTGAAGAACACCTCGTTGCTCAGCACGTCCCAGTCCCACAGGCCGTCGGCGGCCTCGTTCAGCGCAAACCAGAGCTGGTTCTCGCGCTTTTGCAGGTCGGCCTCCAGCGCCATGCGCCGCGAGATGTCGCGCGCCACTGAAAGAAAGTATTCGCGCCCCTGGTCGACGAAGCAGCTGGTGTTGACTTCCACCGCCACCTCGTGGCCCAGCGCATGGCGGTGGCGGCCGACGAAGGTGTAGTTGCGTGCGCTGCGGATGACGGCGGCGATGTCGCGCCAGGCCGGCGCGCCGCCCACGTCCTTCTGCAGGCTGAGCACGCTGTGGTGCAGCACCTCGTCGGCGCCCAGGCCCAGGCTGTGCCAGGCCGCGCGGTTGCCCCAGACGATGTTGGAGGTCTCGGGGTCCAGCAGGTAGACCGCATCGGCCATGTGCTCGAACAGCACGGTGCAGGCGGGCGGTGCCCAGGTGGCGTCTGGCATGGTGTGGGGTGGGACAGCAGCGGGAGAGGGGTGGTCTGCGGCTGCGCCGTGGCCCGGTTGGGCGGGCCTGGCAGCAGCCGGAGCGCCCGCAGCTTGCCACAAGCGGGGCCGCGCCCGCGCCGGTCACCCGCGGGTGTTGCTGCATGTGTCCGACCCCATGCAGGCTGTACATTGGATCTGTTACACATTCCAACATGGCGGCCTCGAGCCGCCGCAGCGGTGGGAGAACGGTTGTGCTGAGGCGCGTGCGGTTCGGGGCGTTCGACCTGTTGTCGGACGAGCGGCGCTTGTTGTCGGACGGGGTGCCGGTGCCGCTGGGGGGCAGGGCATTCGATCTGCTGTGCACGCTGGTGGAGCACCACGACCGCCTGGTCACCAAGGACGAGCTGTTCGCCCGTGTCTGGCCGGGGCTGGTGGTGGAGGACAACAACCTCTCGGTGCAGGTCAGTGCCTTGCGCCGGGCGCTGGGCCCCGAGGCCATCGCCACCGTGGCCGGCCGTGGCTACCGCTTGGCGCTGCCGGTGCAGGTGGTCTCGCCGCTGTCGGCAGTGCCGCAGATGCCGGCGGGCATCGAGCAGCGGGCTCTGGCGGCGGCATTGCCCCAGGCGGCCTGGCTGGCCCTGCCTGCCACCGCCGATGGGGCGGCCATGGCCACGCTGGCCAGCTGCGCCCTGCAGCACGGCGGGCGCAGCCTGCCTGCCGCGGCGGGTGTGGCCAGCCGGGTGTGCCGCTTCGAGCACATGCGGGCGGCGCTGGCCTGCGCGGCGGCCCTGCATGCCGTGCCGCCCGGGGGGTGGCGCCTGGCCATCGTGCCGGTGGACGGCGCAGACGCCAGCGCGGCGGTGGCCCTGGCGTCTGCGGCGGCACCGGGCAGCACGGTGCTGCCCGAAGGTGTTGCCGCTGCCGTCATCCCACAACTGGATGGTGAACTCAGCGAGCTGGGCGGCCACGATGCGGGCGAAGGGCGTGTGCTGCCACGCTGTTTTGTGCTCACCCCGACGATGCCCCCACCGCCAGACCCCTCGGTCACGCCGCCGGTCGAGCGCCTGAAACCCATGATCGCGGTGCTGCCCTTCGGCGTGCATGGCCAGTCTGCCTGGCCGGTGCCGCTGGGCGACATCCTCACCGACCAGCTCATCAGCACCTTGTCCCGCAGTGAAGCCGTGCACGTCATCTCCCGGTTGTCGACCACCGTGTTCCGCGACACCACCGTGCCCATGCGCGCCATCGCCAGCAGCCTGGGGGCGCAGTACATCGTCTCCGGCCGGGTCTGGCCGGCCGACGGCCGCCTGCAGCTGCAGGCCGAGATGGCGGATGCGGCCACCGGCCAGGTGCTGTGGGCCGACGCGCTGGCCGACCATGACGAGGCCGTGCTGCGCATGGACAGCGCGCTGGTGCAGTCGGTGGTGGCGGGTGTGCTGCGCGCCATCTTCGCCAACGAGCTGCGCGCCATCCGCAGCCAGCCGCTGCCCGACCTCGCCAGCCACACCCTGCTGCTGGCCGCCATCCACCTGCTGTACCGCACCTCGCCGCGTGATTTCGGGCTGGCGCGGGAGGCGCTGCTCACGCTGCAGGCCCGCGCGCCGCGCCATGCCGCGCCGCTGGCCTGGCTGGCGCGCTGGCACCTCACGCGGGTGGTGCTGCGCTGGTCGGACGACCCCGCCAGCGACGGCCGCGCGGCGCTGGACATGGCCCAGCGTGCGCTGGACCTGGACCCCGATTCGGCCCTGGCCCTGACCATGCTCGGCAATGTGCACACCAGCCATCTGCGTGATCTGCAGCGCGCCGAATGGATGTACGACCAGGCCTTGTCGGCCAACCCGAATGAGTCGCTGGCCTGGCTGGCCAAGGGCAATGCACTGGCCTTCCGCGGCGAGGGGCCGGCGGCGCTGGAACACACCCAGCATGCGCTGGCGCTGTCGCCGCTGGATCCGTCGCGCCACTTCTACCTCGGCATCCAGGCCAGCGCCGCGCTGACCGCGGGCGACTATGCGCGCGCGGTGGAATCGGCGCGCGCCACCATCCGGCTGAACTTCCAGCATCTGTCGGCACACCGGGTGCTGGCGATTGCGCTGTCGCTGCAGGGCCTGCACGACGAAGCCCGCGCTGCCGCGCGCGGCCTGCTGGCGCTGGACCCATCGATCAATGTGCGCGACTGGCTGCGTGAATCGCCCGGCGCGTCGACGGCGCTGGCCCAGCGCTATGCCCAGGCCCTGCTGGACGCCGGCGTGCCCGCCGCGCGGGCCGGCTGACACCACCAATGCAAGGGAGCAGGCGATGAGCGTTCTGGAAGGTTGGGAAGGTTGGGAAGGCTGGGAGGGTTGGGAAGGCTGGGAGGGCTGGCAGGGTGGCCCACGGCCGGCGTCGGTGCCCACGCTGGCGGCCAGCACCGAGCACCTGCGCGAGCTGACGGTGTTCGGCCCGCCGCCGGGCCGTGGCCAGCCGCCACACTTGCCAGTGAACGCCGGCCTGCGCCCGCTGTCGGCCTTTGCGCGGCGCTATGTGGTGGTGGCCGACCTGATGTCGGGCGTGCAGTTCACCCGCCTGGCCGACGGCGGCGTGTGCATCGCCGTGCTGGGCGGCATGGTCGAGATGCCGATGCCGGTGTCCGATGGCGAGGGCGGCGCGCCCTTCGACCCCGAGAAGGTGGTGGCCAAGGCCAGCCTGCGCGCCGAGCGCAGCGGCGAGATCATCTCGCAGATGGTGTTCAACCCCATGCTCTGGAGCACGGTGCTGCCGCTGTCGCCGCGCCGCACGCCCTTCACGCTGGAGCTGATGACCGCGGTGGCCATGTTCGGCGCGCTGCTGGTGCAGCGCACCAAGCTGGCCTTCAACCAGGCGCGGCCGAACGAGCTGTCGCCGCGGGTGCAGCCCATGATCTCCACCCCCGGCTTCTCGGCCTACCCCAGCGGGCATGCAACCGAATCGCGGTTGGTGTCCGACCTGCTGCTGGCCCTGCTGGAGGGCCGCATGGAGGGCGACTGGGCGCGCGACGTGGGGCGCATGCTGCGTGCGCTGTCCGACCGCATCGCCGAGAACCGTGTTGTGGCCGGGGTGCATTTCCCGGTGGACAGCCTCGGCGGCTGGGCCATGGCGGACCAGTTGGTCGTCCTGCTGCAGGCGCGTGCCGGCGCCAAGCCCAGCGGCGCTGCGCTGCCCGACACCTTTGCCGAGCTCTGGTCGCTGGCCAGGGCCGAGTGGGCGCCGCCGGGCGGGGCGGCGGCGTGACCCGCGCCGCGCCGCAGTGGCAGCCCGCGCCGGCGCTGCCGTTTGGGCTGGACCCGGCCGGCGCCCAGGCGGTGGATGCCTACCTGCTGTGGGACCTGTGGAGCGGCTTCGGCCGCCAAGCCTGGCGCGGGCTGGATGTCCAGGCCCTGCCCATGGTGCCCATCCTGGTGGAACTGGCGCTGCCTGCCGACCAAGCCGCCGGGCGCCTGTCCGGGCTGTCGGGCGGGCCGGCCGTGGCTGCGGGCGGCGCGGCCCTGGCCGCCGGTCTGGGGCCCTCGCTGGCCCTGTGGCCGGGCTCGGCCTTCCACACCGCCCTGGTGCGGCGCGACCTGGTGCTGCCCGCGCTGGCGGCCAGCACGGCCCAGGGCGTGCTGGTGCGCTGGCAGCTGGGTGCCGCCTGCGCCGAACCCCGGGCGATGCCGGTGTCGCCCGCGCCCGCGGCCCTGGCCGGTGCGGGCGGTGGCCCCATCCTGGGCGTCGTCGACGACGGCTGCTGCCTGGCCCATGCGCAGTACCGCAGCCCGGCGGGTGCCAGCCGCTTTGCCTGGGTGTGGGACCAGGAACCCGCCGCGGCGGCGCCCGCGCCATGGCTGCGCGCGCGGGCACCGGCCAGCGGTGCAGATGCAGACACAGATGCAGGTGCGCAGCAGGCCCTGGTGCAGCACGGGGCCGAACTGCACCGGGTCCAGATCGAGGCGCTGCTGAACCAGCATCCCGGCCTGGGCGAGCTGGCCGAGCGTGGCCTCTACACGGCGCTGGCGCGGCCGCACTGGGGCACGGCCGGCCACACCCACGGCGCGCGTGTCACCCACCTGATGGCCGGCCGTGCCGCGCCCGGCCAGGAGGATGGGGGAGCAGTGGACAGCGCGGACATGGTCTTCGTGCAGCTGCCGCACAGCTCGCTCACCGACACCTCGGGCCAGTCCATCCCCATGCAGGTGCTGGACGGTGCCCGCTACATCGTGGCGCGCGCGGGCCTGGATGGCCGATCGGCCCGCGCCGCGGCCGACACGGCCACCATCTGCCTGTCGCTGGGCGGCACGGCGGGCCCGCACGATGGCAGCACCATGGTCGAACAGGCGCTGGACGAACTGGCTGCGCTGCCCGGGGTGAGCGTGGTGGTGGCGGCCGGCAACCTGCCTGCGTCGCGCAGCGCCGATCCGGCGCGCTGGCTGCATGTCCAGCGCAGCGTGCGCAACGACCAGCCCGGCCGCTTTCTGGTCCATGTCTCGGCGGCCAACCGGCGCCATGCCTTCGTGGAGCTGTGGATTCCCGACAACGGCCAGGATGTCGGCCCCGCGCAGTTCACGGTGTCGGTGGCGGCGCCGGGCCTGGCGCCCAGCGAGGCCATCGGCTTGGGCCAGGCCGTGCTGCTGCGGCGCCCCGCCGAGGGCCGTGCCGCAGCGCCCGGCCCGATGGCCGCCCTGGTGGCTCCGCGCCGCGTGGCCCAGGGCAGCAACGGCGGCCTGGTGCTGCTGGCCATCGCCGCCACGGCCGGGCCGGCCGGTGAGGCCCCCGGCCCGGCGACGGCGCCCGCCGGCCTGTGGGTGCTGACGGTGCAGTCGTCGGCCGCAACGGCGGTGACGGTGCATGCCTGGGTCGAGCGTGACGACGGCTTTGTGCCGCCGCGCCGGCCGCAGCAGACCTGGTTCGAACGTGACCCCGACGATGCACCGTCCAAGCCCTCTGTCAACGACGACTGCACACTGTCCAGCCTGGCCAATGGCCGGAAGGTGATGGTGGCCGGCGGTTATGTGCAGGCCAGCGGCCACGCGGTGGACGGACCCCAGCGCGCGCGCCGGCGTGGGCTGGCCAACAAGACGGCGGCGGTCGACCAGTACCTGGCACCCACCGACCGCGGCCGTTCACGCCCGGGTCTGCAGGTACCGGGCTTCTTCAGCGGCCAGACCGCCAGCCTGCGCGGCAGCAGCGCAGCGGCACCGCAGGTGGCGCGCTGGGTGGCGCGTGGTCGGCCAGGGGATGCGCAGAAGAAACCAGACCTCAGCGACCGCGGGCCCGGGGAGCCGGATGCAAGCCCGGCCCCTGTCCCGGCCCCTGTCGGGCCGGTGCGGCGGGTGCCTGCCCGAGGGCGGCGGCCGGCCTGAGCTTGGTCCTGGCTGGCGGAAGCGGTGAGATTCGAACTCACGGACGGTTTCCCATCGCCGGTTTTCAAGACCGGTGCAATCGACCACTCTGCCACGCTTCCAACGGGCCGGATTCTAGGCGGTCACGCATGGTGATCCCTGCACGCCGCTGCGCCTGTCCCGATCAGGCAGGCGGTTTCAGAACGGCGTGCGCCCCTCGGGGCAGGCCACCTGCGTCACCTCGCGCCGGCCGCCGTCCACCCGCACGGCGGTGAGCGCACCGCCCCACACGCAGCCGGTGTCCAGCGACAGCAGGTCGGGCCGGTTGCGCAGGCCCAGCGTCGACCAGTGTCCGAAGGCGATGGGCTGGTCCTGGGTCAGCCGCCCGGGCACGTCGAACCAGGCCAGGTGACCGGCCGGCGCCACGCCGCTGCCGTCCTTGGTGTCGAATTCCAGCGTGCCCTCGGGCGTGCAGTAGCGGATGCGGGTCAGCACGTTGAGCACCATGCGCCAGCGGTCGTGGCCATCCAGGGCCTCGCTCCAGCGCGCTGGCCGGTTGCCGTACATCACCTGCATGAAGTCCGCCAGCCCGGGGCCGGTGAGCACGGCCTGCACCTCGGCCGCCAGGGCCAGGGTCTGCGCGGCCGTCCACTGCGGCACCACGCCGGCATGCACCAGCAGCCAGCCGTGCGCCATGTCGGCCAGCTTGCCGTGGCGCAGCCAGTCCAGCAGGGCAGGGCGGTCGGGGCTGGCCAGGATGTCGTCCAGCGTGTCGCTGCGGTGCGGCCGCTGGCCACCGGTGGCCACCGCCAGCAGGTGCAGGTCATGGTTGCCCAGCAGGCAGGTGGCGGCATTGCCCAGGGCCCGCAGCCGCTGCAGGGTGGCCAGCGAGGCCGGCCCGCGGTTGACCAGGTCACCCAGCACGTGCAGGCGGTCGCGGCTGGGGGAGAAGCCGAGTTCGGCGAGCAGCCGATCCAGTGCGTCGCAGCAGCCCTGGAGGTCGCCGATGAGGTAGTGCATGTCAGCCCCGCCCGGCCGTCCCGAAGGGACTGACAGCCCCCTCGGGGGGCAGCGAACGGCGTGCGCGTAGGGGCTTCATGGCGGTGATTCTGCTACGCTCGGCGCCCTGTTGAATCGACGGGGCATCCACGCACGGTGCCGCTGCATGGACGTTGCCCTTCTGCTGTTCCTGATCCTGCTGAACGCCTTGTTCGCCATGTCCGAGATGGCGCTCACCGCCTCACGCAAGGCCCGGCTGGCGGTGATGGTGGAGGCGGGTGATCCCGGCGCCCCGGCGGCCCAGGTGCTGCACGAGGACCCGACCAAGTTCCTGTCCACGGTGCAGATCGGCATCACCTCCATCGGCGTGCTCAACGGCATCGTCGGCGAGGCAGCCTTCTCCGCGCCGCTGGCGCACTGGCTGGGTGGCGTGCTGCCCCTGATGAGCGAACGTGCGGCCGACATCACCGCCACCGCCCTGGTGGTGCTGATCATCACCTTCCTCACCATCATCTTCGGCGAGCTGGTGCCCAAGCGCCTGGGCCAGATGTACCCCGAGCGTGTGGCAGTGCTGGTGGCGCGGCCCATGAACCTGCTGAGCACGGCCACCCGGCCCTTCGTCTGGCTGCTGTCGGCGGCCACCGAGGCCACGCTCAAGCTGCTGGGCATCCGCCATGCGCCCAACCGCAGCGTGACGGAGGAGGAGATCGCCGCCAGCCTGGAAGAAGGCCTGGACGCCGGCGTGATCGAGGCCCAGGAGCACCAGATGGTGCGCAATGTGTTCCGGCTGGACGACCGGCAGATCGGCTCGATGATGATCCCGCGCGCCGAGATCACCTGGCTGGACCAGCATGCGCCCCTGCCCGAGCTGCTGTCGCAGATGACCGAGAACGGCCATTCGCGCTACCCGGTGTGCCGCAACGGCCTGGACGACGTGGTGGGCGTGATCCAGGCGCAGGACCTGCTGGTGCCGCTGTCGCGCGGCGAGATGCCCGACCTGGGCGCGCTGATGCAGGCGCCGGTGTTCGTGCCCGAGACCCTGTCGGGCATGGAGCTGCTGGACCAGTTCCGCGCCACCAGCGCCGAGCTGGTGTTCGTGGTGGACGAATACGGTGCGGTGCAGGGCGTGATCACCGTGCGCGACGTGCTGGAGGCCATCACCGGCGAGTTCTCCACCCCCAGCGCCGACGACGCCTGGGCCGTGCGCCGGCCCGACGGCAGCTGGCTGATGGACGGCCTGATCCCGGTGCCGGAGATGAAGGACAGGCTGGAAATCCGTGAACTGCCCGAGGAAGATCGGGGCCGCTACAACACGCTGGCTGGCATGATCATGCTGCTGCTCGGCCGGCTGCCGAACACCACCGATGTGGTGGAATGGTCCGGGTGGCGCTTCGAGGTGGTGGACCTCGACGGCAAGCGTGTGGACAAGGTGCTGGTGAGTGCACTGGCCGCCACCGACAACAACGACATGACCAAGGACTGACCCCAGCATGATCAACGAGAACCTGCACAAGAAGATCGTCGCGCTCGACCGCGTCAAGCACCGCGACCTGAAGCTCGACCTGGGCGCGCGTGACCTGAGCACCGTCAACGCCCTGAACGCCTTCTTCGTGGCCGGCACCGAATTCAGCGACGCCTGCAAGGAGTTTCCGGTGGTGTGGGTGGCCGCCGGCAATGACAGCGACGGCAAGCCCCAGGTGGCGCCGATCGCGGTGTTCGGCCTGCAGTCGGGCCAGAACCTGTGCACCGACGCCAACGGCTGGCGTGTGCGCTATGTGCCGGCGGTGCTGCGGCTGTTCCCGTTTGCACTGGCCCGTGTGGGCCCGAGTGAAATGGTGGTGTGCTTCGACGAATCCTGGGGCGGCTTCGGCAACCAGGGCCAGGCCTTGTTCGACGACAAGGGCGAGCCCAGCGAGTTCACCACCAGCGTGCAGAAGCAGCTGGAGAACTTCGAGGTCGAGGTCGAGCGCACCCGCCTGGCCGGTGCCCTGCTGGTGGAGAAGGGCCTGCTGCGCGACATGCGCTTCGACGCCACCCTGCCCGACGGCAGCAAGGTCAGCGTCGACGGCTTCCTCACGGTGGACGAAGAGAAGCTGGGCAAGCTGAGTGACGCCGATGTGCTGGCGCTCAACCGCAACGGCCTGATGGGGCTGATCCACGCGCACCAGATCTCGCTGGGCAACATGGCCCGCCTGGTGGAGTGGCATGTGGAGCGACTGGCCGCTGACAAGCCTGCGGCCTGATCGGGAATCGCCAGCCATGAGTGTGGAGCGCCCTGACGATCTGGACCGGGGCGCCGCCAACCGGCGTGCCATGCTGGGCGATGCCTGGGTCGAGCGCTCGCTGGGCCAGGCCAACAGCCTGAATGCGGAGTTCCAGAGCCAGGTCACCCGCCATGCCTGGCACGACATCTGGGGCCGGCCCGGCCTGGATGCCCAGACCCGCCGCCTGCTGGTGCTGGGCATGACCATGGGCCTGGCGCGCTGGGAAGAATTCGAACTGCATTGCCGCGCCGCCATCCGCGGTGGTGTGCCGCTGGCCACCATCAAGGAAGCGCTGATGCAGGGCGCCATCTACTGCGGCGTGCCGGCGGCCAACACGGCGTTCAAGATCACCGTGGGCATCTGCCAGGCCGAGGGCATCGTGCTGGACCCAGCGCCTCTGTTGAGCGGCCCGCGGGTGGAGACCCACCACACCTTCAGCCTGCCGCAGCTGCGGGTGGCGCTGCAGGGCGCCGTGGATGCCACCAAGCCCGGCGTGCCGGTGGTGATGAGCCATGCGCTGGGCATGCGCCTCGAGATGTGGGACGGCCTGGCGGCCGCACTGGCGCCACGCCATCCGGTGCTGCGCTACGACCACCGCGGCCAGGGCGGCTCGGCGGCGGTGCGTGCCGCCTACGGCATCGATGACCTGGTGGCCGATGCCGCCCGGGTGATCCAGGAATGGGGCCGCGGGCCGGTGGTGTTCATCGGCCTGTCCATGGGCGGCCTGGTGGGCCAGGGGCTGGCGATCCAGCATCCGCAGCTGCTGCGTGGCCTGCTGCTGGCCAACACCGCGGCGGTGTATCCCGAGGCCGGCCGTGCCGGCCTGGCCCAGCGTGCCGATGCGGTGCGCGCGGGTGGCATGGCGGCGGTGGCCGACGCAGTGCTCGAGCGCTTCCTGTCGGCCGACACCCGCGCCGCCCGGCCCGAGCTGGCCGCCGCCGTGCGTGCCGAGCTGCTGCGGGCCGATGCCGAGGGCTATGCCCAGGCCTGTCTGGCGATCCGGCCCACCGATTGGCTGGCCCAGCTGGGCCGCATCAGCTGCCCGGTGCAGGTGGTGGCCGGCCGGCAGGATGCCGGCTCCACCGTGGCCATGGCCCAGGCCATCGCCGATGGCATCCCGGGTGCGCAGCTGCAGGTGCTGGACGCCGCCCACCTGTCGGTGCTGGAGCAGCCCGCCGGCTTCGAGGCCGCGCTGCAGGCCCTGCTGACCCGCCTGGGCTGACGGGCGCCGGCCGCCGCCGGCTTCTGGAAAACCCTGGTCGCAGCCACGCATGGCTGCTTCAGAATTCAGGCTGTATACAACGCCTGGACGCTGAACTCCCATGGCCCACTTTCCGCTGAACGCCTGGTACGCCGCCGCCTACGACGTCGAACTCAAGCGCGCCTTGCTGCCACGCACCATCTGCAACCGCAAGATGGTGCTGTACCGCCTGCAGGACGGCAGCCCGGCGGCGCTGGAGGATGCCTGCTGGCACCGCCTGCTGCCGCTCTCGCTGGGCCGGCTGGACGGTGACGAGGTGGTCTGCGGCTACCACGGGCTTGTATTCAATGCCGAGGGGCGCTGCACCCACATGCCCTCCCAGGAGACGCTGAACCCCTCGGCCTGCGTGCGCAGCTTTCCGGTGGTGGAGCGCCACCGATTCGTCTGGGTGTGGCCCGGTGATGCCGCCCTGGCCGACCCGGCGCTGATCCCCGACCTGCACTGGAACGACGACCCGGCCTGGACCGGCGACGGCAAGCTGATCACCGTGCAGTGTGATTACCGCCTGGTGATCGACAACCTGATGGACCTGACGCACGAGACCTTCGTGCACGGCGGCAGCATCGGCGACCGGGCGGTGGCCGAGGCGCCGTTCGTCGCCACCCATGGGGACCGCTTCGCCACCGTCACCCGCTGGATGGAGGGCATCACGCCGCCGCCGTTCTGGGCCGGGCAGATCCGCCATGCACGCGGCTACACCGGGCCGGTGGACCGCTGGCAGATCATCCGCTTCGAGGCGCCGTGCACCGTGGCCATCGACGTGGGCGTGGCGGTGGCCGGCAGCGGTGCACCCCGGGGCGACCGCAGCCAGGGTGTGAACGGCTTCGTGCTGAACACCATCACCCCCGAGACCGATGGCAGCTGCCACTATTTCTGGGCCTTTGCCCGCAACTACTGCCTGCACGAGCAGCGCATCACGCATGAGCTGCGCGAAGGCGTGGCCGGCATCTTCCGCGAGGACGAGGCCATCCTGGAAGCCCAGCAGCGGGCCATTGACGAGCATCCCGACCACCAGTTCTACAACCTCAACATCGACGCCGGCTCGATGTGGGCGCGCAAGCTGATCGACAGGCTGGTGGCGGCCGAAGCGCCCACGGCCGGCCCGCGCACCATCCCGCTGCGGCCGGCGGCATGACGCTGGCCAGCAAGGCCGCCGCGCCCGCCGAGCTGGACGACGGCGCCGGCTCGCAGACCGCCCGCGCCCAGCTGCGCCTGCGCGAGCTGATCCTGGGCGGTGAACTGGTGCCCGGCGCACGCATCCCCGAGCTGGCCCTGGTGGAGCGCCTGGGTGTGTCGCGCACACCCGTGCGTGCCGCCCTGGTGCGCCTGGCCGAAGAAGGGCTGCTGGAGGCGCTGGCCGGTGGCGGGTTTGCGGTGCGGGATTTTTCCGAGACCGACATCTGCGACGCCATCGAGCTGCGTGGCACGCTGGAAGGCCTGGCCGCCCGCCTGGCCGCCGAGCGCGGCGCGTCCAGCGTGGTGCTGGCCGGCCTGCGCGACGCGGTGGAGCGCATCGACGAGCTGCTGGCCCCACCCGCGCTGAGCGATGCCGCCTTCGTGGCCTATGGTGAACAGAACGGCCGCTTCCACAGCCTGCTGGCCGAGGCCGCCGGCAGTGTGCTGGTGCAGCGCCAGATCCAGCGGGTGGTGACCCTGCCGTTTGCCTCGCCCAATGGCTTCGTGATGCTGCGTGCCACCGGCGCCCATGCACGGGATGCCCTGGTGGTGGCCCAGGCCCAGCACCGTGCGGTGCTGGACGCCATCACCCGCCGCGAGGCTGCGCGTGCCGACGCGGTGATGCAGGAGCATGCCCGCCTGGCCCATGCCAACCTGCGGCAGGCGCTGCAAAGCCAGCAGGGCCTGCTGAGCCTGCCCGGCGCCCGCCTGATCCGCCACGCCGGCCGCTGAACCCCTTTCCATCCGCCCACCATGCGCATCTCCCAAGACTGGCAGGCCGCCACCGTGCGGCGCCGCACCATGCTCAGCCCCAGCGTGTGTGAACTGGAACTGCAGCCCGCGGCCGGCTGCAGCCGCCCTGCACCCGGCAGCCACCTGCCGGTGCGCCTGGCCACCAGCGGTGGCCAGCCGGTGCAGCGCCAGTATTCGCTGCTGGGCCGAACGGATGACGGCCTGGCCTGGCGCATCGCCGTCAAGCGCTGCCAGCCCAGCCGGGGTGGCTCGGCCGCCATGCATGCCCTGGCCGAAGGCGATGTGCTGCAGGTGCTGCCACCGCAGAACCACTTCGAGCTCAGCCTGCGCGCGCCGCAGCACCTGCTGGTGGCCGGTGGCATCGGCATCACGCCGCTGCTGGGCATGGCCCAGGCCCTGGTGGCCCGGGGCGCTGATTGCCGGCTGCTGTATGCCGTGCGCCAGGCCGAGGATCTGGTCTACCTGGAGGCCTTGCGCGCCCTGCTGGGCGAGCGGCTGCAGACCTTCGTCAGCAGCCAGGGCCAGCGCCTGGACGTGGCTGCCGAGGTGGCCCGCCTGCAGCCCGATGCCCAGCTGCTGCTGTGCGGCCCGGCGGGCCTGACCCGCGCCGCCCACGCCGCCTGGCATGCCGCCGGCCGGCCGGCGCACCGCCTGCGCTTCGAGACCTTCGGCGCCGTGGCCACCGAGGCCGAGGCCTTCTGGGTCAAGCTGCCACGCCATGGCCTGCAGTTCACCGTGGCGGCCGACCAGACCCTGCTGCAGGCCCTGGATGCCAACGGCATCGCCACCCTCAGCGATTGCCAGCGCGGTGAATGCGGCCTGTGCGCCATGGACGTGCTGGGCGTGGAAGGCCGCGTCGACCACCACGACGTCTTCCTCAGCCCCGCCGAACGGGATGCCGACCGCCGCCTGTGCGCCTGCGTGTCACGCGTGCGTGGCGGCGGCGTGGTGCTGGACACCGCTTACCGGCCCGACCCGGCCTGACCCTTCCACAACCATCCCCAACGGAGACCACCATGAGCCAACGCAGCAAACCCCCGTTCCGCGCCGACCACGTGGGCAGCTTTCTGCGCCCCAAATTCCTGCTGGACGCACGTGAGCAGTTCTTCGTGAAGAAGGAGATCAGCGCCGAGCAGCTGCGCGCGGTCGAGGACAAGGCCATCACCGAGATCGTGCAGTTCCAGCAGGATGTGGGCCTGCAGAGCATCACCGACGGTGAATTCCGCCGCACCTACTTCCACATCGATTTCCTGGAACAGCTGGGTGGCGTGAAGACCGACATCCCGGTCACGGTGCGGCGTGCCGACGGCAGCGAGGAACTGGCGCCGCCGGTGATCCGCGTCATCGACACCGTGCGCCATGTGAAGGACATCCAGCGCGCCGACTTCGAATACCTGAAGAGCCAGGTGGCGGCCGGGCTGACGCCGAAGGTGACCATCCCCAGCCCCACCATGCTGCACTTCCGCGGCGGCCGTGCCGGCATCAGCCGCGAGGCCTATCCCGAGCTGGACCCGGCCTTCTACGACGACGTGGCCAAGGCCTATGGCGACGAGCTGCAAAGCCTGGCCGATGCCGGCTGCACCTATGTGCAGATGGACGACACCAACCTGGCCTACCTGTGCGACGAGAAGATGCGCGAGGCCGCGCGCCAGCGTGGCGACGACCCCAACGAGCTGCCGCACCGCTATGCCCAGTTCATCAACAAGGTGGTGGCGCGCAAGCCGGCCGGCATGACCCTGGCCATGCACCTGTGCCGCGGCAACTTCAAGAGCACGCATGCGGCGGCCGGCAACTACGAGCCGGTGGCCGAGGCCCTGCTGTCGGAGATGAACCTCGACGCCTTCTTCCTGGAGTACGACGACGAGCGCTCGGGGGATTTCCGCCCGCTGCGCTACCTGGGCAAGGACAAGATCGTGGTGCTGGGCCTGGTGACCACCAAGTTCGGCGAGATGGAGAGCAAGGACCTGCTCAAGCGCCGCATCGACGAGGCAGCCAAGTACGCCCCGCTGGACCAGCTGTGCCTGAGCCCGCAATGCGGCTTCAGCAGCACGGTGCACGGCAACAACATCGCCGTGCAGGCCCAGCGCGACAAGCTGCGCCTGGTGATCGAGACGGCGCAGGAAGTCTGGTCCTGAGTCCGGTCCTGTCACCACGTTCTTGCGCGTTTGTCCGCTAGGGAAGCGCTGAACAATGCCCAAGTTGAGCGGCCAACATCTGCTTGAAGC
>JAZKFQ010000024.1:0-104575 GCA_040386375.1 Pseudomonadota bacterium | reverse complement strand
TCCTTCATCACCACCGGCAGGCCGCCGGCGTAGCAGAAGTCTTCCATCAGGTACTGGCCGCTGGGCTGCAGGTTCACCAGGCAGGGCAGTTCGCTGGCCAGGCGGTCGAAGTCGTCGATGGACAGCGGCACGCCGAGGCGCCCGGCGATGGCGATCAGGTGGATCACCGCATTCGTGCTGCCACCGATGGCCGCCAGCGTCTTGATGGCGTTCTCGAAAGCCTCACGCGTCAGCACCTTGGAGATGGTCTGGTCGCTGTGCACCATCTCCACGATGCGCCGGCCGGCGCTGCGCGCCAGCACATTGCGGCGGCCGTCCACCGCCGGGTAGGCGGCGTTGCCCGGCAGGCCGATGCCCAGCGCTTCCACCATGCTGGCCATGGTGCTGGCCGTGCCCATGGTCATGCAGTGGCCGTGGCTGCGGTGCATGCAGCTCTCGGCCTCGAAGAAATCCTGCAGCTTGAGCGTGCCGGCGCGCACCTGCTCGCTCATGCTCCACACGCCGGTGCCGCTGCCCAGTTCCTGGCCGCGCCACTTGCCATTGAGCATGGGCCCGCCGCTGACACCGATGGTGGGCAGGTTGGCGCTGCCGGCGCCCATCAGCAGGCTGGGCGTGGTCTTGTCGCAGCCCATCAGCAGCACCACGCCGTCGATCGGGTTGCCGCGGATGCTCTCCTCCACGTCCATGCTGGCGAGGTTGCGGTAGAGCATGGCCGTGGGGCGCAGCAGGGTCTCGCCCAGGCTCATCACCGGGAACTCCAGCGGGAAGCCGCCGGCCTCGTAGACGCCGATCTTCACCTGCTCGGCCAGTGTGCGAAAGTGGCTGTTGCAGGGCGTGAGTTCACTGAAGGTGTTGCAGATGCCGATCACCGGCCGGCCGTCGAACTGGTCATGCGGCACACCCTTGCCCTTGACCCAGCTGCGGTAGGCAAACCCGTCACGGTCCTGCCGGCCGAACCACTGCTGGCTGCGCAGGGTCTTGGGGTCACGCTTGGGGGCTTGGCTGCTCATCGTGTTCTGGCTTTCCCGGGGGTGGTGGCAAGAGGTCGGCGCATATTATGGTATGACGATTGAACCCGCAGCCGTGAAAGCCCTATGTCCGCCGACAACACCCTGAACAACACCGCCCGCGCCGAGGTGCTGGCCGTGGCCAAGACCTCGCCCCTGCTGGCGCCGCAGCTGGACGCCGCCTTCACCGTGCACAACCGCCTGCACGAGCTGGACCCCGCCGCGCTGGCCGCAGCCGCGCCGCGCATCCGCGGCATCGCCGCCAGCGGCGAGAGCAAGGTCAGCGCCGCGCTGATCGCGCAGCTGCCGGCGCTGGAGATCATCTCGGTGATGGGCGTGGGCTACGACGGCATCGACGTGGCCGCGGCCAAGGCGCGCGGCGTGGTGGTGACCCACACACCCGACGTGCTGAACGACGACGTGGCCGACCTGGCGCTGGCCCTGATGCTGGCCACGGCGCGGCAGATCCCGGCGGCCGACCGCTATGTGCGCGCCGGCCAGTGGGCCAGCGGGCCCATGCCGCTGGCGCGCAAGCTGTCGGGGGCGCGCCTGGGCATCGTCGGCATGGGCCGCATCGGCCAGGCCATTGCCCAGCGCGCCCAGGCCTTCGGCATGGCCATCGCCTACACCGCGCGCACGGCCAAGGCCGAGCTGCCGCACCGCTACCTGCCCAGCGCCGAGGCGCTGGCCGAGGAGAGTGACTTCCTGGTGCTCATCACACCCGGTGGCGCCGCCACGCGCCACCTGGTCGACGCCAAGGTGCTGGCCGCCCTGGGCCGCAGCGGGCCGGGTGGCGGCATCCTGGTGAACGTGGCGCGGGGCTCGGTGGTGGATGAAGCCGCGCTGATCGACGCGCTGGAGCGGGGCGTGATCGCCGGCGCCGGGCTGGACGTGTTCGAGGCCGAGCCCCACGTGCCCGAGCGCCTGCGCGCCCTGCCCCAGGTGGTGCTCACGCCGCACGTGGGCAGCGCCACCCAGAGCACCCGCCAGGCCATGGCCGACCTGGCCTTCGACAACCTGCAGCGCCACCTGAGCGGCCAGCCGGTGCGCACGCCGGTGCCCGAGTGCCGCTGATCTGCCGCTGACCTGCTGACCGGGGCCTGCACCGGCCCGGGCGCACCCGGGAAAGTCCGGGCGCGACTCCATGTCAATCGTCATACGATAAGACCACGGAGCGCCGCCCGTCGCGCCGACGCCCGCCCACCCTCACTGGAGACTGAGACGATGCACCGCAAGACTTGGATCACGACCGCCCTGGTGGGCGCTGGCCTGCTGGCCGCAGGCCCCACCTTCGCCCAGGCGCAGGAGAAGCTCACCGTGTGGTGGGTCAAGGGCTTCTACAAGGCCGAGGACGACGCGCTGTTCGAGGCCATCAAGAAGTTCGAGGCCAAGCACAAGAACATCAAGGTCGAGCTGTCGCAGTACCCGATCCAGGACACCATCCCCAAGACCGTGGCGGCACTCGATTCGGGCGCCCCGCCGGATGTCGCGTACTCCGACGTCTATGACTTCCAGGTCACGGCCAAGTGGGCCTACGACGGCAAGCTGGAAGACATCTCCTCGGTGATCAACCCGCTGCGCGCCACCTTTGCGCCCAACACCATCGAGACCACCTTCCTGCTGAACAACACCAACGGCACACGCGCCTACTACGCGTTCCCGATCAAGCAGCAGACCATGCACATCCAGTACTGGAAGGACATGCTGGCGGAAGCGGGCTTCAAGGACTCGGACATCCCCAAGGACTGGGCCGGCTACTGGGATTTCTGGTGCAGCAAGGTGCAGGCGGGCTACCGCAAGAACAGCGGCAAGCGGGGCTTCGGCACCGGCTTCCCCATGGGCGTGGAATCGAGTGATTCGTTCTACTCCTTCCTGACCTTCATGGACGCCTACAACGTCAAGCTGGTGAACGACTCGGGCAAGCTGCTGGTCGACGACCCGACCGTGCGTGAAGGCCTGATCAAGGCCGTGACCGACTACACCAACGTGTATGCCAAGGGCTGCACGCCGCCGTCCTCCACCAGCTGGAAGGACCCGGACAACAACGTCGCCTTCCACAACAAGACGACGGTGATGACGCACAACGCCACCATCTCCATCGCCGCCAAGTGGCTGGACGACATGAACAACGCCCAGCTCACGCCCGACCAGCGCGCCGGCGCCAAGAAGAACTACACCGAGCTGATCGCCACCGCCGGCTTCCCCAACAAGCCCGACGGCAGCAAGATGGTCTACCGCGCGGCGGTGAAGACGGGCGTGATCTTCAAGGATGCCAAGAACAAGGAAGGCGCCAAGAAGTTCGTGGCCTTCATGCTCGACGAGGCCAACCTCACGCCCTACGTGGAAGGCTCGCTGGGCCGCTGGTTCCCGGTCACCAAGAAGGCGCAGCAGAGCCCGTTCTGGAAGGGTGACCCGCACCGCCTGGCCGTCTACAACCAGTTCATGAATGGCACGACGCCGTTTGAATTCACCAAGAACTTCAAGTTCACGGTGCTGAACAACGAAAACGTCTGGGCCAAGGCCATGAACCGCATCCTCAACGAGAAGGTGCCGGTGGACAAGGCGGTGGACGAGATGATTGCGCGCATCAAGGTCGTTGCAGGGAGTTAAGGCCCACCCCCGAAGCGGCTACGCCGTCCTTGGCAGGCCGCGCAGGGCCTGAGGCCCTGCTCTTCGGCAGGCACAAACGGCACGCCGTTTGTGTCCGGCCTCAGCCCCCTCAAGGGGGCCACGCCAGCGGCCCGGCAAAGCCGGTTCCGCGGCGTGCGCTTGACATCGTCTTCGAGGCACCGTGAACACCACAACACTTCCCGCCCCAGCGGCCGCCCGGCCGCTGAACAGCTTCCAGTTCTGGGGCCGCATGCTGGTGCTGCCCTATCTGCTGGTGTTCCTGGTGTTCGTGCTCTACCCGGTGGGTTACGGCCTGTGGCTGGCGCGCCACCCGGAGAGCTACGTCAAGCTCTTCGACGACCCGATCTTCTTCCGCACCGCCATCAACACCCTGGTGTTCCTGGTGGTGGCCATCAACGTGAAGATGGCCATCGCCCTTGTGCTGTCGGGCTTCTTCATCCAGGCGCGCTGGTGGATCAAGGCCTTGTCCCTGGTCTTCATCCTGCCCTGGGCCCTGCCCAGCATCCCCACCATCCTGAGCGTGCGCTTCATGCTCAACCCCGAGTGGGGCGTGATCAACAGCCTGATCTTCCGCCTCACCGGCCTGGACGGCCCCAACTGGCTGAACGACCCGACGCTGGCGCTGGGCTTCTCCATGCTGATGCACATCTGGAAAAGCCTGCCGTTCTGGACGCTGATCCTGATCGCCGGCCGCCTGGCCATCCCCACCGAGCAGTACGAGGCCGCTGCGGTGGATGGTGCGTCCAACTGGCAGAAGTTCAGGTTCATCACCTGGCCCAGCATGCGCCAGCTCTACCTCACCAGCACCATCCTGTCGATGATCTGGACCCTGGGTGACTTCAACAGCGTCTACCTGCTCACCGGCGGTGGCCCGGCCGACCTGACCCATGTGCTGGCCACGCTGGGCATCCGCTACCTGCGGCTCGACCAGGTCGACCTGGCCATGGCCAGCATCGTGGTGGCCCTGCCTGCGGTGCTGCCGCTGGTGTATTTCATGATGAAGCGCTTGTCGAAGTGACGGGACCACAGCCATGAGCAAGGGCATCACCCTCAAGAAGATCAGCACCGAGGCCAAGCTGCTGCTGATCGGCATCCCGGTGCTGCTGTGGACGCTGATCCCGGTCTACCACCTGGTGCTGTTCGCCATCAGCGAGCGGGATTCGGCCACCTCGGGCGCGCTGTGGCCCAAGAACCCCACCTGGCAGAACTTCGACTTCGTCTTCAACCAGAAGCACTTCTACCTGGCGCACTTCTGGACGCAGATGGGCAACTCGCTGTTGATCGCGCTGTCGGTGGGGGCGATCACGCTGTTCATCGCCACCTCGGCGGCATTTGCCATCAGCCGGCTGAAGCTGGCGGGCGGGCGCTGGGTGATGAACCTGGCGCTGTTCACCTACTTCATCCCGGCGGCCTTCCTGGCCGTGCCCATGTACAAGACCATGGGCAACTACGGCCTGCTGAACAACCAGTGGGCGCTGATCCTGGCCATGGTCACCATCGCCTCGCCCTATTGCATCTGGGTGCTCAAGCAGGCCAGCGACAAGCTGCCCTGGGAGCTGGACGAAGCCGCCCGCATGGACGGCGCCACGCCGCTGCAGCTGTTCCGCCTGGTCTACCTGCCGCTGATGGTGCCCAGCCTGGTGGCGGTGGGCACCTACAGCCTGCTGCTGGCCTGGAATGAATACCTCTACGCCTTCCTGCTGCTGAGCAACGACAACAAGGTCACCCTGGCCGTGGCCCTGGGCCACTTCCTGTCGGCCGACGATTCG
Organism: Pseudomonadota bacterium; assembly: GCA_040386375.1. Classification (GTDB taxonomy): domain Bacteria; phylum Pseudomonadota; class Gammaproteobacteria; order Burkholderiales; family Burkholderiaceae_C; genus Pseudaquabacterium. The sequence goes on along the minus strand of JAZKFQ010000024.1, from coordinate 99,168 downwards.
CCCTGGGAGCTGCTGATGGCCACCGGCCTGGTCTATGCCCTGCCGCCCGCAGCCATCTACTACACCTTCAAGCGCTACATGGTCGGCGGTTTGACCGCAGGTGCCGTGAAGTCATGACACACCCCCGAAGCGGCTTCGCCGCTCCCCCTCAAGGGGGCGCCGCCAGCGGCCCGGCAAAGCCGGTTCCGCGGCGTCCGCTTGCTTGCACCGAGGCGCGCCAGCGGCGTCGCCTCTAAGGAACGATATGGCAACGGTTTCATTCCGCAAGATCGAGAAGGCCTACGGGTCGGTCAAGGTCATCCACGGCATCGGCTTCGACATTGCCGATGGTGAGTTCGTGGTGCTGGTGGGCCCCAGCGGCTGCGGCAAGAGCACGCTGCTGCGCATGCTGGCCGGCCTGGAGGAGATCAGCGGCGGCGAGATCCTGATCGACGACAAGGTGGTCAACGATCTGGAAAGCAAGGACCGCGACATCGCCATGGTGTTCCAGAGCTATGCGCTCTACCCGCACATGACGGTGCGCGACAACATGGCCTTCAGCCTGAAGCTGCGCAAGGCCGATGCCAGGCTCACCGCCGAGCGGGTGGACAACGCCGCGCGCATCCTCAACCTGGGCCCGCTGCTCGACCGCTTTCCGAAAGAGCTGTCGGGCGGCCAGCGCCAGCGGGTGGCCATGGGCCGCGCCATCGTGCGCGATCCCAAGGTCTTCCTGTTCGACGAGCCGCTGAGCAACCTGGACGCCAAGCTGCGGGTGGCCATGCGCGCCGAGATCAAGGCCCTGCACCAGCGGCTGAAGACCACCACCGTCTACGTCACCCACGACCAGATCGAGGCCATGACCATGGCTGACCGCATCGTGGTGATGCACGACGGCATCATCGAGCAGATCGGCACGCCGCTGGAGCTGTACGACCGGCCGGGCAACCTGTTCGTGGCGCAGTTCATCGGCTCGCCGGCGATGAACGTGTTCGAGGGTGTGCTGCAGGCCGAAGGGGGCCAGGCGGCCGTGGCTGCCCTGGGCGCCCTGTGGCCGGTGGCCGGCCTGGGCCGTGGCCAACACGGCCAGAAGGTGCACTACGGCATCCGCCCGGGGGACCTGATGCTGGCCGACGCCGGCATCCCGGCCGAGGTGGTGGTGGTGGAGCCCACCGGCGCCGAGACCGAGCTGCTGCTGCAGATCGTGCACGGCGGGGTGACGCAGCAGCTCATCCTGGTGCTGCACGGCCGCACGGCGGCCCAGCCCGGCCAGACGGTGCACCTGGCCATCGATGCCGCCAAGGCCCATGTCTTCGACGGGCAGGGAGGCCAGCGGCTGTGAGCATGCCCGCTGCCGCCGCCCCGCCCCAGGTGCCCCGGCACCTGGTGGTGATGGGTGTCAGCGGCTGCGGCAAATCCTCGGTGGGGCAGCTGCTGGCCCAGCACCTGGGCCATGCCTTCATCGAAGGCGACGCACTGCACCCGCCGGCCAATGTGGCCCGGATGGCGGCGGGCACGCCGCTGAGCGACGCCGACCGCGCCGGCTGGCTGGCCGAGATCGGGCAGCGCCTGGGCCAGGCCCGGGCGGCCGGCCAGGGCCTGGTGGTGTCGTGCTCGGCGCTCAAGCGCAGCTACCGCGACGGCCTGCGCGCCGCCTGCCCGGGCCTGCAGTTCCTGCACCTGCACGGTGATGCCAGCTTGTTGCGCAGCCGCCTGCAGGCCCGCAGCGGCCACTACATGCCCCCCAGCCTGCTGGACAGCCAGCTGGCCACGCTGGAGCCCCCGGCCGCCGACGAGGCAGCGGCCACGCTGGACATCACACCGCCCACCGCCCAGGTGGTGGCCGCCGCACTGGCCTGGCTGCAAGACCACGCCGCCCCCACCACGGACAATCCGCCCATGCCCGCCCAGTTCATCCAGGTCATCCTGTACACCGACACCGACGGCCGCGCGCGTTTTCGCGAGCGGGCGATCGCCCTCACCGAAGGCAAGCCCCAGGCCATGCTGTCGCCGCTGCTGCCCAGCGGCGGCCTGCAGCTGCGCCACAGCCCGGTGGGCTTCCGCAGCGAGTTCCACTGCACCGGTGATCCGCAGTGGGTGTTCATCCTCGGCGGCCAGATGGAGATCGGCCTGCAGGACGGCAGCAGCCGGGTGTTCGGCCCGGGCCAGCACTTCTTCTCGGCCGACACCCTGCCCGCCGGCGCCAGCTTCGACCCCACGCTGCACGGCCACTGGAGCCGGCAGGTCGGCCCCGACCCCCTGGTCACCGCCTTCGTGCGCGCCTGATCGCCACCCATGATCAAGAACGTGCACGGCAACACGGTCGACCTGCTGGGCGAGGACATCGTCAGCGGGCGTTATGCCGTCGGCGCGGCCCTGCCGCCCGAGCCCATGCTGTGCGAGGCCCTGGGTGTCAGCCGCACCGTGATCCGCGAAGCCGTGAAGAGCCTGGCCGCCAAAGGCCTGCTGGTCACCGGCCCCAAGCTGGGCACCCGGGTGCTGCCCGAGGAACACTGGAACTGGTTCGATCCCGACGTGGTGGTATGGCAGAGCAAGATCGGCTTCACCCGCGAGTTCCTGCGTGATCTGCAGGAACTGCGGCGGGTGGTGGAGCCGGCCGCCGTCCGCCTGGCGGCCGACCGCGCCACGCCCGACGACATCGCCAACATCGAAGAGGCCTACACCGGCATGAAGGCCGCCATCGAGCTGGGCGGCGACTACGTCACCCACGACCTGCGCTTCCACCAGGGCCTGCTGCGCGCCTGCCACAACCGCATGGTGATCCAGATGAGCAAGGCCCTGGGCGCCCTGCTGCGCACCGCCTTCGAGCTGTCGACCATGCGGCCCGACGGCCCGGCCAGCTCGCTGCCGCTGCACCGCGCCGTGCTGGACGCGGTGATCGCCCGCGCCCCGGCCAAGGCCGAGCGGGCCATCCTGGTGCTGATCGACGGTGCCGGTGAAGACATCGAGGCGGTGCTGAACTCACGCCGCAAGCTGCCGTCGCTGGCCGTGCCCGCACCACGGCTGAAAGCCCGCCCACCCACCGCGCCGCCGGTGACGCCGGTGCGCTGACCCACCCCCCACCACCCTATCCCACCATGAAACTGCTCATCACCGGCGGTGCCGGCTTTGTCGGTGCACGCCTGGCGCGCACCCTGCTGCAGCGCGGCCAGCTCAACGGCCAGGCCATCTCCCGCATCGTGCTGGCCGACCAGGCGCCGGCCCCGGCCGACCTGCTGGCCGACCCGCGTGTGGAGGCCCGCGTCGGCCCGCTGCTGCAGCACTGCGAAGGCCTGCGCCACGAGGCGGTGGACGGTGTGTTCCACCTGGCCTCGGCGGTGTCGGGCGAATGCGAGGCCGATTTCGACCTGGGCATGACCAGCAACCTGGACAGCACCCGCGCCCTGCTGGACGCGCTGCGCCAGCGGGTGCAGGGCGGCGCCACCCCGGCGCGGCTGGTGTTCAGCAGCTCGGTGGCGGTGTACGGGCCGGATGCCGCCGTGCCCATGCCCGCCATCGTGACCGACACCACCCTGCCCACGCCGCAGACGAGTTACGGCATCCAGAAGCACATCTGCGAGCACCTGGTGGCCGACTACACCCGCAAGGGCTACATCGACGGCCGCAGCGCCCGGCTGATGACGGTCACCGTGCGGCCCGGCCGGCCCAACGGCGCGGCCTCGTCCTTCTTCAGCGGCATCATCCGCGAGCCGCTGGCGGGGGTGGAAGCCATCTGCCCGGTGTCGCCCGAGGTGGCCCACCCGGTCAGCAGCCCGCAGCGCACGGTGGACGGCCTGATCGCCGTCTACGAGGCCAGCCGGGAGGCCTACGGTGGCCGCACCGCGCTGAACCTGCCGGCACTGAACATCACCGTGGCGCAGATGCTGGCCGCGCTGGAAGAGGTGGCCGGCCCGGCGGTGCGCGCACGTGTGCGCTTCGTGCGGGACGAGCGCATCGCCAACATCGTGGCCAACTGGCCCACCGGCGCCGTGGCCGGCCGCGCAGCCGCCCTGGGTCTGCAGCCCGAGGCCCATTTCGCCGACATCATCCGGCAGTACATCGCCGACTGCCGCGCCGCCCAGCCGGGCGGCACGCCGGATGCGCTGAAGGGCCTGGCATGACACCCGCCCAGACCCGGTACGACCTGCAGGGCCGGGTGGCGGTGGTCACCGGCGGCGCCCAGGGCATCGGCCTGGCCACCGCCCGGCGCCTGCAGGCCAGCGGCGCGACCGTGGTGCTGTGGGACATCGATGCCAACCGCCTGCCGGGGGCGGTGCAGGCCCTGGCCGAACTGGGCACGGTGTCGTCCGAGGTGGTGGCGCTCACCGACGAGGCGGCCGTGGCCGCCGCCACCGCCGCCACCATCAACCGCCACGGCCGCATCGACATCCTGGTCAACAACGCCGGCATCACCGGCGGCAATGCGCCCACCTGGGAGCTGGAGCCGGCCGCCTGGCGCCAGGTGGTGGAGGTGAACCTGATCGCCCCCTTCCTGACCTGCCGCGCGGTGGTGCCGGGCATGATCGCCAACGGTTGGGGCCGCATCGTCAACATCGCCTCGGTGGCCGGCAAGGAGGGCAATCCCAACGCCAGCCACTACAGCGCCAGCAAGGCCGGCCTGATCGGCCTGACCAAGAGCCTGGGCAAGGAACTGGCCACCAAGGGTGTGCTGGTGAACGCCGTGGCACCAGCCGCGGCACGCACCGCCATCTTCGACCAGATGGCGCCCGCGCACATCCAGTTCATGCTGGGCAAGATCCCGATGGGGCGCTTCGTGGACGTGGACGAGGTGGCGGCGATGGTGGCCTGGCTCAGCTCGCCCGAATGCAGCTTTGCCACCGGTGCGGTGTTCGATCTGTCGGGCGGCCGCGCAACATATTGAAACAATGGCGCAACATCCGCGGAACCTTTGGCCGGGGAACGTGCTCACACTCAGCTTTTCCCTGACCAAAGAACAACGCCGTGCTCGAACTTCTTGCCGACCCGCAGACCTGGATTGCCTTCTTCACGCTCACCCTGCTGGAGCTGGTGCTGGGCATCGACAACATCATCTTCATCTCCATCCTGGTCGACAAGCTGCCCAAGGCCAAGCAGGAGCTGGCGCGCAAGATCGGCCTGTTCATGGCCATGTTCATGCGCATCGGCCTGCTGCTGGTGCTGGCCTGGATCGTGGGCCTGGTGGCGCCGCTGTTCACCGTGCTGGAGCAGGAGATCTCCGGGCGTGACCTGATCCTGATCCTGGGCGGGCTGTTCCTGATCTGGAAGAGCACGGGCGAGATCCACCAGTCGCTGGAAGGCGAGCAGGAGCATGGCCCCAGCGCGGTGAAGGCCACCTTCACCTCGGTCATCCTGCAGATCATGGTGGTCGACCTGGTGTTCTCGCTCGACTCCATCATCACCGCCGTGGGCATGGTCGACAACGTGCAGATCATGATCGCCGCCGTGGTGGCCTCGGTGGGCCTGATGATGGTGTTTGCCGGCCCCATCGGCCGCTTCGTGTCGGACCACCCCACCATCAAGATGCTGGCCCTGTCCTTCCTGGTGGTGGTGGGCGTGGTGCTGGTGGCCGAAGGCTTCGACCACAAGGTGCCCAAGGGCTATGTCTACTTCGCCATGGCCTTCTCGCTGGCAGTGGAGATGATCAACATCAACATGCGCAAGCGCCGCGCCCACAAGGTGCAGCTGAACCCGCCGCGCATCCCCGGCAGCGACTGAGCACCGGGATTCTTGGGCGCGCCAGCGGGCGCGCACCATCCTGCGCCAGACACACGCACCGCTGCGCCGCACCGGTGCGTGTTTCATTCTGGCCAGGGTCTGCACCGGCAAGGAAGGGTCTTTCCCTGTCGGAACCGCACCAGGGCGGTGCCAAACTTTGCACCTCGCCGGCTGCGCGCCCCATTCCGGGCAGGTATGGCGATTGCTCGCCCACTGCACGATGCCCTCGCTGCTGCTCATCAATCCCAACACCAGTGCCCACGTCACCGACCTGCTGGCCCGCCATGCGGCGGCACAGGCGCCCAGCGGCGCCGTGCTGCATGCCCTGACCGCGCCCTTCGGCGAACCCTACATCGCCAGCGCAGCGGCCGCTGCCATCGCCAGCGAGGCCGTGCCCGCGGCCTGGGCGGCGCACCTGGCGCAGCACGGCGAACCCGATGCCGTGCTGGTGGCCTGCTTCGGCGACCCCGGTGTGGACGCCCTGCGCGCGGCCACCCGCGTGCCGGTGCTGGGCCTGGCCGAGGTGGCCATGCGCGAGGCCGATGCCCTGGCTGGCGCCCATGCCGATGGGCGTTACGCCGTCGTCACCGGCGGCGCGGCCTGGGGCCCGATGCTGCAAGACCTGGCGGCCCGGCTGGGCCTGGCCGATCGCCTGGCCGGCGTGGTGACGGTGGAACGCACAGGCGCCGAACTGCTGGCCGACCCCGCCGCCGCCCAGGCCCTGCTGCTGGGCGCCTGCCAGCAGGCCCTGGCCCTGGGCGGCGTGCGCGCCATCGTGATCGGCGGCGCTGCACTGGCCGATCTGGCCGCCCCGCTGGCGCCGCAGGTGCCGGTGCCCCTGATCGACAACGTGCGCGCCGGCCTGCGGGCAGCGTGGCACGCCGCTTGCACACCCACCCCGGACCATTCGACGGAGACCCCATGACCAAGAAGTTTGCGCTGTTGCCCTCGCTGCTGCCCCTCACCGCCCTGGGGCTGGCTGCCCTGCTGTCGTCCAACGCGGCGCTAGCGCAAGAAAAGGTGCTGCGCATCGCGATGACGGCCGCCGACATCCCGCGCACCCTGGGCCAGCCCGACCAGGGCTTTGAGGGCAACCGCTTCACCGGCATCCCGCTGTACGACGCGCTCACCCACTGGGACCTGAGCAAGAGCGAAGCTGCCAGCGTGCTGATCCCCGGCCTGGCCACCAGTTGGGCGGTGGACGCCAAGGACAAGACGAAATGGATCTTCAAGCTGCGCCCGGGCGTGAAGTTCCACGACGGCTCGGCGCTGACCGCCGATTCGGTGGTGTGGAATGTGCGCAAGGTGCTGGACAAGGACGCCGTGCACTTCGACGCCAGCCAGGTGGGTGTGACGGCCAGCCGCATGCCCACGCTGCGCAGCGCCCGCAAGATCGACGACCTGACGGTGGAGCTGGCCACCAGCGAGCCCGATGCCTTTCTGCCGCTGAACCTGACCAATCTGTTCATGGCCAGCCCGGCCCACTGGCAGAAGAAGTTCGACGCCGCCGCCGGCGCCACGCCGGCCGACAAGGCCAAGGCCGCGTGGACCGCATTTGCCGCCGATGCCAGCGGCAGCGGCCCGTTCAAGATGGCGCGTTTCGTGGCGCGTGAGCGGCTCGAACTGGTGCCCAACAAGACCTACTGGGACCCCAAGCGCACGCCCAAGATCGACCGCGTTGTGCTGCTGCCCATGCCCGAGGCCAATGCCCGCACCGCCGCCATCATGAGTGGCCAGGTCGACTGGATCGAGGCGCCCTCGCCCGACGCCATGGCCGCCATCCAGGGCCGCGGCCACAAGGTCTACTTCAACCAGCAGCCGCATGTGTGGCCGTGGCAGCTGTCGTTCGCGGAGGGCTCGCCCTGGCTGGACAAGCGGGTGCGCCACGCCGCCAACCTGTGCGTGGACCGCACCGGCCTGCTCAAGCTGCTGGGCGGCATGATGGCCATCCCCAAGGGCACGGTGCCCCCGGGCCACCCCTGGTGGGGCAACCCCAAGTTCGACATCCGCTACGACCCCGAGGCCGGCAAGAAGCTGATGGCCGAGGCCGGCCACAGCCCGGCCAAGCCGCTCAAGGTGAAGGTGCAGATCAGCGCCAGTGGCTCGGGCCAGATGCAGCCGCTGCCGATGAACGAGTTCGTGCAGCAGAACCTGAAGGCCTGCGGCTTCGACGTGCAGTTCGACGTGATCGAGTGGAACACCTTGTTCACCAACTGGCGCAAGGGCGCCAAGGACCCGTCGGCCAACGGCAGCAACGCCATCAACGTCAGCTATGCGGCGATGGACCCGTTCTTCGCCATGGTGCGCTTCACCAGCACCAAGACCTTCCCGCCGGTGTCCAACAACTGGGGCCATTTCGGCAATGCCGAGTTCGACAAGCTGATCGCCGACGCGCGCACCAGCTTCGACGACAAGGCGCGTGACGCGGCCCTGGCCAAGTTGCATGCCCGCATCGTGGAAGAGGCGCCGTTCGTGTGGATCGCCCATGACGTGGGCCCGCGTGCCATCGCCGCCAAGGTCAAGGGCGTGGTGCAGCCACGCAGCTGGTTCATCGACCTGGCCCCGGTGACGGTGGACTGATCGGGCAAGGCTCCGCCAGCCGATGTTCGCCTACCTGCTGCGCCGCATCGGCTACGCCCTGCCCATCATGGCGGGTGTGGCCCTGGTGTGTTTTGCCCTGGTGCACCTGGCACCGGGTGATCCGCTGGTGTCCATCCTGCCGGCCGATGCCTCGGCCGAGCTGGCGGCGCAGATGCGCACGCTCTACGGCTTCGACCGCAGCTACCCGGAACAGTTTTTCTCCTGGATCTGGCGTGCCGTGCAGGGCGACCTGGGCACCAGCATCGCCAGCGGTCGGCCGGTCACCGCCGAGGTGCTGACCGCCGTGGGCCACACCCTGCGCTTGGCTGTGCTGGCCACCTTCATCGGCTTTGTGTTGGGCAGCCTGTTCGGTTTCGTCGGTGGCTATTTCCAGCGCGCCTGGCCCGACCGCCTGGCCAGCATGCTGGCGGTGCTGGGGGTGAGCGTGCCGCACTACTGGCTGGGCATGGTGATGGTGATCGTGTTCTCGGCCATCCTGGGCTGGCTGCCGGCCACCGGCGGCGGCCCGGGCGACGCCGAATGGGCCTGGGACTGGAACCACCTGCAGTACATGCTGCTGCCGGCCATCACCATGAGCGTGATCCCCATGGGCATCATCGCCCGCACGGTGCGCGCCCTGGTGGCCGAGATCCTGGCGCAGGAATACATCATCGGCCTGCGTGCCAAGGGCCTCACCCACCTGGGCATCTTCAGCCATGTGGTGAAGAACGCCGCGCCCACCGCGCTGGCGGTGATGGGCCTGCAGCTGGGCTACCTGCTGGGCGGCTCCATCCTGATCGAGACGGTGTTCGCCTGGCCGGGCACCGGCTTCCTGCTGAACTCCGCCATTTTCCAGCGGGATCTGCCGCTGCTGCAGGGCACCATCCTCGTGCTGGCCATGTTCTTCGTGGTGCTGAACCTGCTTGTGGATGTGCTGCAGACCCTGCTGGACCCCCGCATCGCGAGAGCATGACTGCCATGACCAGCCTCACTGCCTCGCAACCTTCGCCCGCCCCCCTGACCGAAGCCCAGCGCTCGCCGGGCTACTGGCAGAGCGTGCTCACCCGCCTGCTGGCCGACAAGCTGGCGGTGGGCGCCGGCATCGTGGTGCTGCTGCTGCTGGGCCTGGCCGTGTTCGGCCCCTGGCTGGTGCCGGCCGACCCCTACCAGTCGTCGATGCTGAGCCGGCTCAAGCCCATCGGCACCGAGGGCTACCCGCTGGGCACCGACGAGCTGGGCCGCGACATGCTGAGCCGGCTCATCGTGGGCGCACGCCTGAGCCTGTTCATGGGCCTGACGCCGGTGCTGTTCGCCTTCGCCATCGGCTCGGCCATCGGCATCCTGGCGGGTTATGCGGGCGGCTGGGTCAACACCGCCATCATGCGCACCATCGACGTGTTCTACGCCTTCCCGTCGGTGCTGCTGGCGATTGCGCTGAGCGGCGCGCTGGGCGCGGGCATCTTCAACTCGCTGCTGTCGCTGACCATCGTCTTCGTGCCGCAGATCGCCCGCGTGGCCGAGGCCGTCACCGCCCAGGCCAAGGGGCGTGACTATGTGGAGGCCGCACGCGCCTCGGGCGCCAATGCCTTCACCATCGTGCGCGTGCATGTGCTGGGCAATGTGCTGGGGCCCATCTTCGTCTACGCCACCAGCCTGATCGCGGTGAGCCTGATCCTGGCCTCGGGCCTCAGCTTCCTGGGCCTGGGCGTGAAGCCGCCCGAGCCGGAATGGGGCCTGATGCTCAACACCCTGCGCACGGCCATCTATGTGCAGCCCTGGGTGGCAGCCCTGCCGGGCCTGATGATCTTCGTCACCTCGATTGCCTTCAACCTGCTGTCCGATGGCCTGCGCTCGGCCATGGACAACAAATCATGAGCGACCTGTCCCACAACGACAGCGATGACCGCGGCGGCCCGGCCCAGCCTCTGCTGACCATCCGAGGCCTGACCAAGCACTTTGCACTCAAGGGCGGCTTCTTCGGCAAGGGTGCCGGCACGGTGCGCGCGGTCGACGGCGTGGATTTCAGCGTGCTCAAGGGCGAGACCCTGGGCGTGGTGGGTGAATCGGGCTGCGGCAAGAGCACCACCGCCCGGCTGCTGATGCAGCTGATCACCCCCAGCGCGGGCGAGGTGGTGTTCGACGGCCGCACCGTGGGCGGGCGCGAGCTGAGCCTGAAGGACTTCCACCGCCAGGTGCAGATGGTGTTCCAGGACAGCTACGCCAGCCTGAACCCGCGCCTGACCATCGAGGATTCCATCGCCTTCGGCCCCATGGTGCACGGCGTGCCCAAGCGCGAGGCCCTGGGCCGCGCCCACGACCTGCTGCAGCGCGTGGGCCTGGCACCGGCGCGTTTTGCCGGCCGCTATCCGCATGAGCTGTCGGGCGGCCAGCGCCAGCGCATCAACATCGCGCGCGCCCTGGCGCTGCAGCCGCGCCTGGTGATCCTGGACGAGGCGGTGTCGGCGCTGGACAAGAGCGTCGAGGCCCAGGTGCTGAACCTGCTGATGGACCTGAAGGCCGAGTTCGGCCTGACCTATGTGTTCATCAGCCATGACCTGCAGGTGGTGCGCTACCTCAGCGACCGGGTGATGGTGATGTACCTGGGCCAGGTGGCCGAGCTGGGCCCCAGCGAGGCGCTGTTCACCGACCCGCTGCACCCCTACACCAAGGCCTTGCTCAGCTCCATGCCGGCGCTGGACCCCGACCACCGCACCAAGGAGGCGCCGCTGGCCGGCGACCCGCCCAACCCCATCAACCCCCCACCGGGCTGCCGCTTCCACCCCCGCTGCGCGCTGGCTGCGCCGGTGTGCAGCCAGCGGGTGCCGCAGCCGGTGGCCGCACGCGCGGTGCACGCCGCGGCCTGCCTGGTGCACGAGCCCGGCAGCGGCCATCCGATGGCGGCCGCTGCCGCCCAGGCAGCCTGAGCACCCCATGGCAGACCCACAAGACAGTGCAAGCCCCGCCGCCCCGATGGTGGAGATCCGCGACCTGCGCGTGATCTTCACCGGCGGCAAGAAGCCGGTGCAGGCCGTCAGCGGCGTCAGCCTGGCGGTGCAGCGCGGCGAGGTGGTGGCCCTGATCGGTGAATCCGGCTCGGGCAAGAGCGTCACACTGCGCACCCTGCTGCGCCTGCACAACGAGCGGCGCAGCCAGATCAGCGGCACGGTGCGGGTGGCCGGGCAGGATGTGCTGGCCCTGGGCACACGGGCCTTGGCCGACTACCGCGGCAAGACCACGGCGATGATCTTCCAGGAGCCGCTGCTGGCGCTGGACCCGGTCTACACCCTGGGCCAGCAAATCGTCGAATCCATCCGCCGGCACGAGCCCGTCAGCGCTGACCAGGCGCAGCAACGGGCGCTGGCGCTGTTCGAGCGGGTGCGCATCCCCAGCCCCGCGCGGCGGCTGGCCGCCTATCCGCACGAGATGAGCGGCGGCATGCGCCAGCGCGCCATGATCGCCCTGGCCCTGGCCTGCAAGCCCCAGGTGCTGCTGGCCGACGAGCCCACCACGGCGCTGGACGCCACGGTGCAGATCCAGGTCCTGCTGCTGCTGCGCGAACTGCAGCGTGAGCTGGGCCTGTCGGTGATCTTCGTCACCCACGACATCGGGGCCGCGGTGGAGGTGGCCGACCGCATCGCGGTGATGTATGCCGGGCGCATCGTCGAGGAGGGCACGGCGCGCCAGCTGATCCGCGCGCCACGCCATCCCTACACCCGGGCCCTGCTGCAGAGCCGCGCCCATGGTGCCCTCAGCAAAGGTGGGCGCCTGGCCACCATCGGCGGCAGCCCGCCCGACCTGGCCAACCTGCCACCCGGCTGCGCCTTTGCGGAGCGCTGCCCCATGGCCCTGGACGCCTGCCGCAGCACCCAGCCCGAGCCAGTGACCCTCTCGCCCGGCCACATTGCGCGCTGCCTGCGCACGGCAGACACGGCGGCCATCGCCTCCCCGTTGTTGACCGAATAAGAATTCGGCTACCATGGGCTGGTGAAGCCCAAGGACGATGAAAAACTGCGCGCCATCGCGCAGGCCACTTTCGGGTTGGTCGAGGCCACCGGCCTGAGTGGCCTGACCATGGCCGCCATCGCCCGCCAGGCCGGCCTGGCCACCGGCACGCTCTATGTCTACTTCAAGTCCAAGGACGAGTTGCTGACGGCGCTGTACGAGCAGGCCAAGACCGAGACCGCCGCCACGCTGATGCAGGGCGACGAGCCCGGTGCACCGTTTCGCAGCCGCTTCCAGCGCATGTGGCTGAACTGGCTGGACCACCGGCTCAATCACGCGGCGCAAGTGGTGTTTCTGGAGCAGTACTACAACTCGCCCTGGTTCAGCGAGGCCAGCCGCAACCTGTCGGCCCGGCTGATCAAGGCCTGGGTCGATCTGATCGAAACCGCCAAGGCCCAGCAGATCCTGAAGGACGTGCCGACGCCGCTGCTGATCAACAGCTTTGCCGGCTCGGTGCGGGAGACGGCCAACCTGCTGCGCTCGGGCAGCCTGGCCCGCACAGACGCCCACCTGGCCATGGCCTTCGGCCTGTGCTGGGACGGCATGAAAGCCTGAAGTGCTTGCACGCCTGCGACCAGAATCCATTCTTTAACCGAATTTAAGTTCACCCAAGGAGCCCTGCATGACCACCACGCTTCACATCAACGGGCAAGACCGGCAGGTCGATGCCGACCCGTCCACCCCCATCCTCTGGGCCTTGCGTGACAACCTGGGCCTGACCGGCACCAAGTTCGGCTGCGGCGCGGCACAGTGCGGCGCCTGCACCGTGCACCTGGGCGGCCAGGCCATCCGCTCCTGCGTGATGCCCATCGCCGCCGTGGCGGGGCAGAAGATCAGCACCATCGAGGCCGTCACCGGCGGCCAGGACAAGGTGGGCACGGCCGTGCAACAGGCCTGGGTGAAGCATGACGTGGCCCAGTGCGGCTACTGCCAGAGCGGCCAGATCATGTCGGCCACCGCCTTCCTGAAGGGCCTGCCACCCGGCAAGCAGCCCAGCGCCACCGAGATCGACACCGCCATGGCCGGCAACATCTGCCGCTGTGGCACCTATGCCCGCATCCGCGCCGCCGTGGCCGACGCCGCCCGGTCTTTGGCCTGAGCACCGGCCTGAAGGAGCACCCCATGAACTTCGACACCCAAACCTTCGCCCTGCCGCGCCACCTGCAGGCGCTGATCGACAAGGACCAGGCAGACGCTGGTGCCACCGGCCTGCCGCGCCGCAGCTTCCTCAAGCTCGGCGCCCTGGGCGCTGCCGGCGGTTTTGCGCTGGGCGCCTTCCCGCTGGCCAGCGTGGCCCAGGGTGCAGCCCAGCCTGCCGGTCTCAAGCCCACGCAGCAGCCATCGGCCTTCGTGCAGATCGACAAGGCCGGCCTGGTCACGGTCACCATCAACCGGCTGGACTTCGGCCAGGGCGTGCAGACCGCCCTGCCCATGATCCTGGCCGAGGAACTGGACGCCGACTGGAGCAAGGTGCGCAGCGTGCACGGCAGCAGCGACCCGGCCTATGTGGACCCGGTGTTCGGCATGCACCTCACCGGCGGCTCGGGCTCGATCGCCCATTCCTACACCCAGTACCGCGAGCTGGGCGCCCGCACCCGCGCCATGCTGGTGGCCGCCGCCGCAGCGCGCTGGAAGGTGGACGCCGCCAGCCTGCGCACCCGCAACGGCATGGTCATCGGCCCGGCCGGCCAGCAACTGGGCTACGGGGAACTGGCCGAGGCGGCGATGCAGCTGCCGGTGCCCGACACCGTGGTCCTGAAGGACCCCAAGGACTTCCGCCTGATCGGCCAGGCCACCACCCGGCTGGACGCCACGGCCAAGTCGCGCGGCCAGCAGGACTACGGCATCGATGTGCGCCTGCCCGGCATGCTGACCGCCGTGGTGGCCAGGCCGCCGGTGTTCGGCGCCAAGCTGCAATCGGTGGACGATGCGGCGGCCAAGGCCGTGCCGGGCGTGAAAGCCGTGCTGCGTGTGCCGGTCGACCGCGGTGGGGAGGGCGTGGTGGTGATCGCCAGCGGCTACTGGCCCGCCAAGCAGGGGCGGGATGCGCTGAAGCTGGCCTGGGACACCCGCGCGGTGGAGAAGGTCGACAGCGTGAAGCAGCTGGCCCAGTACCGTGAACAGGCCGGCAAGCCCGGACCGCGCAAGTTCGACGCCGACATGGCACCCCTGGCCGGCGCGGCCCACCAGATCGACGCCGAGTTCGTCTTCCCCTACCTGGCCCATGCGCCGATGGAGCCGCTGAACTGCACCGTGCGCCTGGCGGGCGACAAGGCCGAGCTGTGGCTGGGCAGCCAGATGCCGGGGCTGGACGGCATGGCCGCAGCCAAGGTGCTGGGTGTGTCGCCGCAGAACGTGAAGGTGAACGTGCAGATGGCCGGTGGTGGCTTCGGCCGCCGCGCCATCCCCAGCAGCGACTATGTGGTGGAAGCCTGCGCCGTGGCCAAGGCCGCGCAGACAGCGGGCATCAGTGCGCCGGTGCGCACGCTGTGGAGCCGGGAAGACGACATCAAGGGTGGCTACTACCGGCCCATGCACCTGCACCGCGCCAAGATCGGCTTCGATGCGCAGGGCAAGATCACCGCCTGGGACCATGTGATCGTCGGCCAGTCCATCCTCGCCGGCTCGCCGTTCGAGCCCATGATGGTCAAGGACGGCATCGACGCCACCGCCACCGAGGGCATGAAGGACCCGTACCCCATCCCGATGCGGCTGACGGTGCACCACCCCAAGGTCAACGTGCCGGTGCTGTGGTGGCGCAGTGTGGGCTCCACCCACACCGCCTTCGTGATGGAGACGCTGATCGACGACATCGCCCGCACCACCAAGCAAGACCCGGTGGCCTACCGGCTGGCGCTGATCGGCGACAAGCACCCGCGCCACAAGGCGGCGCTGCAGCTGGCGGTGGAGAAATCAGGCTACGGCAAGCGCCAGCTGGCGGCCGGCCGTGCCTGGGGCGTGGCGGTGCACGAGTCCTTCAACTCGGTGGTGGCCTATGTGGTGGAAGCCTCGGTGCAGGGCGGCACACCCACGCTGCACAGCGTGACGGCCGGTGTGCACTGCAACCTGGTGATCAACCCCAAGAGCCTGGAGGCCCAGGTGCAGGGCGGTGCGCTGATGGGCTTGTCGATGTGCCTGCCCGGCGCGGCCATCACCCTGGCCGACGGCGTGGTGCAGCAGGGCAACTTCGGGGATTTCCAGGTGCCGCGCATCACCAGCATGCCGCAGATCGCGGTGCACAGCGTGCCCAGCGCCGATGCGCCCACCGGCATGGGTGAACCCGGCCTGCCGCCGCTGGCGCCTGCCTTTGCCAATGCGGTGGCGGCACTCACCGGCAAGCCGCTGCGCGAACTGCCGTTCAAGCTGGCCTGACCCTGGGGAGGCATGGTGGGCATCGCTTAAGCTGAGGACTCAAGCGAGACCCCACCATGCCCCAACACGACCCCGCCCACGCCTTCGTCCCCTATCCCGATGTGCCGGTGCCGCATGCCGGCACCGGCCCGCTCAGCGGCCTGCGCTTCGGCGTGAAAGACCTGTTCGACGTGGCCGGCTACCCCACCGGCGGCGGCAGCCCCATCGTGCTGGCACTGTCGGGCATCAAGACCAGCACCGCGCCCACGGTGCAGCGCCTGCTGGACGCCGGCGCGGCCATGGCCGGCAAGACCGTCACCGACGAATTCGCCTTCTCGATGAACGGCAACAACGCCCACTTCGGCGCCCCCATCAACGGCGCGGCGCCTGACCGCATCAGCGGTGGCTCGTCATCGGGCTCGGCGGCGGCCGTCAGCAACGGCCTGTGCGACTTTGCACTGGGCACCGACACCGGCGGCAGCGTGCGCGCACCGGCCAACCACTGCGGCCTCTACGGCCTGCGGCCCACGCATGGCCGCATCTCCCTGGCCGGCGTGATGGACCTGGCGCCCAGCCTGGACACCTGCGGCTTCTTCGCGCGCGAGATCCACAGCTTCGCCCGGGTGGCCCAGGTGCTGATGGACGCCGACCCCGTGGCCCTGCCGGCCACACCGCGCCTGCTGTGGCCCACCGAGGTCTGGGCCCTGCTGGCGCCGGCCGTGGCGGCCGATGCCCTGCCAGTGGCCGACGCGGTGCAGGCCGTGCTGGGCCGCGCCAGCCCGGTGGCGGTGGTGCGCGACAGCTTCGAGGCCATGTACTGGCACTTCCGCCATCTGCAGGGGCGTGAATCCTGGATGACCGACGGCCCGCTGATCCAGCGCCATGCGCCGCCGCTGGGCCCGGGCGTGGCCGAGCGCTTTGCCTGGTCCAGCCAGGTCACGGATGCCCAGTTCGCCGCAGCCGGCGCCTTCCGCGCCGCCTTCCGCCAGCAGCTGGACGAGCTGCTGGGCAGCGACGGCGTGCTGCTGATGCCCACCATGCCCGACGTGGCACCGCTGCGCCATGCGCCCGACAGCGCGCTGGAGGATTACCGCAACGCGGCCATCCGCATGCTGTGCATCGCCGGCCTGGCCGGCACGCCGCAGCTCAGCCTGCCGCTGCTGCAGCGCGACGGCGCGCCCATGGGCCTGTCGCTGCTGGGCCCGCGCGGCAGTGACCTCGGCCTGGTGGCGCTGGCGCAGCGGCTGGCGGCCGCAGGCATCGGCGCCTGAACAACGCTCAGTGCAGCACCAGCAAGGGCAGCTTGCTGCGCGCCAGCACGTTCTTGGTGTGCGAGCCGAACACCAGCTCGCCCAGCGTGCCGCGGCCGTGGGTCACCATCACGATCATGTCGCAGCCCGACTGCTCGGCCTGCTCGATGATGGCGCGGTCCACACCGTCGGTGCGGGCGTGCAGGCCGGTGAATTCCACGCCGGCCTCGGCCGCCTTGATCTGGAAGTACGTCAGCACCTTGTGCGCATGGGTGTCGGTGCGCTCGATGTGCTTCTCGGTCTGCTTGGCGTAGTTGGGCAGCTGGGTGCCCACGGTGGGCAGCGGCGGGTCGGGTTCGACCACGAAGCCGGTGATGGCCGCGCCCAGCTGCTTGGCCAGCGCGATGCTGGCCACCATGGCGCGCTCGCTCAGAACGCTGCCGTCCACGGGAACAAAGAGGTTGCGGTACATGCTGGGAGTCCTTGGAGGGAGAAAGTACCCCCACTCTAGGCCTGCGGATACAGCACCCGGTTGATACGCGTCAAGCCACCATCCGCCGGCCAGGGTGGCCGCTCGGGGGTGGCCGATCAGCGGCGCTGCAGGCCTGGCGGCTGGTTGCCGGCCTCGTCCCAGGCCGGGCCGTCGAACCAGGCATCACCGGCCACGGCGGCGCGCAGCATCGGCAGGGCATCCAGGCCGAAAAACTGGCGGCCGCCACACACCAGGGTGGGCACGCCGAACACACCCTGGGCCACGGCCGCCTCGGTGCGGGCACGCAGCTCGGCCTTGACAGCATCGCCGGCCGGGTCGCGCTGCGGCGCCACCGCCGCCGCCAGGGCCGCCAGCGCGGCGGGCTCGTTGGGGTCGGCACCGTCGCGGCACCACACATGGCGGAACAGCAGCTCCACCGTGCGCCGGCTGGGTGTGCCGCCGGCCGGCGCCGCCGCCACCGCCAGGCGCTGCAGCGCCAGCGGGTTGAAGGGGTGCGGCCGCGGCAGTTGCAGCGGCGTGCCCTGCTGGTGCGCCAGCCAGGCCACCTGGCGGTAGGTCCAGGCACGCTTGGGCGCGATCTCGGCCGGGCCCTTCTGGCCCCAGTGCGCCAGCAGGCCGGCCAGCAGCACCGGCTGGTAGTTCACCACCACGCTGTGCCCTTCCAGCGCCTGTGGCAGGCGCTCGAAGGCCAGCCAGGCATAGGGCGAGAGCGCGTCGAACCAGAAATCGATGGTGGTCATGGCTTGTCTCCGTCATCGCCACCGTCTGCGTCTGCGGCGGCCGCAGGCTTGGCGGCCTGCAGCGCGCGCCAGGCCACCCGGCGCGGCGACAGGCGCTGCAGCACCAGCCGGCGCGCCGCATCGTCGAGACGGCTCCAGGTGGCGATCTCCTCGATGGTGCGCAGGCAGCCCTCGCACCAGCCGGTGGCCGCGTGCATGCGGCAGATGTTGATGCAGGGGCTGCCCACACCCCCGGGCTTGGCGACGCCGGTGCTCACTGGCCGACCCCTCCGTGCCATGCACTGCGGAATTCGCCCTTCGGGCGGCCGGGCGGGCTCATGCCTGCTCCACCACATCGGCCGCCGGGGCGCCGGTCAGGCGCAGCAGATCATCCGGGCTGAGGCAGAACACGCCGTTGGGATGGCCGGCCGCGGCCCAGATCTGGGCGAAGCGGAACAGTTCGCGGTCGACCAGCACCACCGGCGGCTCGGCATGGGCCAGCGGTGACACCCCGCCGATGGAAAAGCCCGTCTGCTGCTTGACGAAGGCGGCGTCGGCGCGGCCCACCGGCCCCACCTGCTGCGCCACCTTGGCCTCGTCCACCCGCCGGTCGCCCGAGGCCACCACCAGCACCGCCACGCTGTCGGCACGGCGGCGGAAGACCACGCTCTTGGCGATCTGGCCCACCTGCACACCCAGTGCATCGGCCGCCTCGGCGCAGGTGCGGGCGGGCACGTCCAGCCACTGCGGCGCATGCGGATGGCCGTGCGCGGCCAGCGCCGCCGCCACGCGGCGGAATCCTTCGGGCCGGTCCGGCTCGGCCGTCATGCAAACACCTGGCCACGCTTGGTCAGCAGGGCCCGGCCCACGCGCGAGACCGGCGGTCGCCCCAGCACCCCGCTGATGTAGGCGCCGGCATCCACCAGCGCGTCCAGGTCGATGTCGGTGTGGATGCCCATGCCCTGCAGCATGAAGACCACATCCTCGGTCGCCACATTGCCGGTGGCGCCCTTGGCATAGGGGCAGCCGCCCAGGCCGGCCACGCTGGTGTCGAAGTGGTGGATGCCCAGTTCCAGGCAGGCGTAGATGTTGGCCAGCGCCTGGCCGTAGGTGTCGTGGAAATGCCCGCTGACCTGGCCGATCGGGTAGTGCTTGAGGGCCCGCTCCATCACCGCCTGCACCCGGCGGGGTGTGCCCACGCCGATGGTGTCGGCCACGCCGCAGTGGTGCACGCCGATCTGCTTGAACAGCTTGACCAGGTGCTCGACGTCGTCCGGCGTCACCTCGCCCTGGTAGGGGCAGCCCAGGGCACAGCTGATGGCCGAGCGCACCTTGAGCCCGGCCTCGCGCGCCGCCGCCACCACCGGCGCGAAGCGGTCGATGCTCTCCTCGATGCTGCAGTTGATGTTGCGCTGGCTGAAGGCCTGGCTGGCAGCGCCGAACACCACCACCTCGTCCGGCCGCGTGGCATCGCCACCCGCCAGCGCCGCCTGCAGGCCCAGCATGTTGGGCACCAGCACGCTGTAGCGCACGCCGCTACGGCGGGGGATGCCGGCCATCACCTGGGCGTTGTCGGCCATCTGCGGCACCCACTTGGGGCTGACGTAGCTGGTGACCTCGATCTCGCGCAGGCCGGCCGCCTGCAGCCGTTGCACCAGGTCGATCTTGACGGCGGTGTCCACCGGCTGCTTTTCGTTCTGCAGGCCGTCGCGCGGGCCCACTTCCACCAGGGTGACGTGCTCAGGAATCATGGTTGACCTTCCGCATGGGAGAATTATGGTGTGGGGAGAACCCGCGATCCCGGCGCATGGGGATGACGCGTGATGGCGGGGGCGCAGAATGCAGTGTCGTTGGCAGGCAGGTGCCTGGCAGCGTCCCCCTGGAGCCACCACCGTGGGCACGTCTCTGAGCCGTCTGCAGCTCGCCCAACGCATCCACCAGCTGTTGTTGCGCGAGATCGACCATGCCATCGAGGTGGAACGCCTGCTGGCCGATGCACGCTATGCGCGCGACGTGCTGCTGGTCTGCGAGGCCGTGCCCGGTGGGGAGCTGGTGCCGCTGGCGGCCCTGTTCCGCGAAGCGTCGCGGCCCGTGGCCGGCCAGCCCGATGAGCCTGGCCATGCGCCGCAGCCCAATGACTGGGGCCGTGACACCTCGGGCTTCGGCGTGACCCAGCCACCGCCCATGCCCAGCCCGGGTGGCAGCCGCCGTGCCAGCGACAGCGAGCCCGCACCGCTGGACACAGCACGCCGCAGCTGGCTGCCACGCTGGCGCGGCCCGAAGTAGCGGCGGCATGGCCGCTCAGGCCGGCGTCAGGCGCAGCAGCTCGCCACCCTCGGCCACCTGGTCGCCCACGGCGTAGAGCAGTTCGGCCACCACGCCGTCACGCGGGGCGTGCAGGGTGTGCTCCATCTTCATGGCCTCCATCACCGCCAGTGCCTGGCCGCGGGTGACGGTGTCGCCCACCTTGGCCAGGAAGCTGATCACCTTGCCCGGCATCGGCGCGGTGAGCTGACCCGCCTCGGCCGCACCCTCGCCGGCATGGGCGATGGCGTCGATCTGCTGCAGCACCGCACTGTGCTCGGGCGCAAACACAGCCACCCGCTCGCCGTGGGCATACACCGTCAGGTGCAGGCGGCGCTCGCCCAGGGTCACGTCGTGCCGGCCGCCACCCAGGGCGCTGGCCGACAGTGGCCAGCGCTGGTCGCCGATCTGCAGTTCCAGCCGGCTGTCGGCCGCCGCGCTGTGCGGCCGGGCCAGGCCCACGGCATGCAGGGCGCCGGCATGCTGGATGTCGAAATGCCGGCGCGCGCCGCCGTGCAGGCGCCAGCCGTCGCGCCGGCTCCAGGGGTCATGCGCCGCATCGGCGGCCTCGGCCGCGGCTTCGTCGGCCAGGGCATGGGCCACCACCCCGGCGGCGGCGATCTCCAGCGGCAGCGGCGGCTGCTTCAGCAGCACGGCCGCCTCACGCTCGATCAGCGCCGTGTCCAGGTCGGCGGTGGCGAAGGACTGGCTGGCCACCACCCGCCGCAGAAAGGCCACGTTGGTGTGCAGGCCGACGATGTGGGTGGCCGCCAGCGCCGCGCCCAGCCGCGCCAGGGCCTGGGCCCGGGTGTCGCCGTGCACGATCAGCTTGGCGATCATCGAGTCGTAGAACGGGGTGATGGCATCGCCCTCGGCCACACCGGCGTCCACCCGCACCGCGCCACGCTCGAAGCGCACATGCGGCGGCCAGCGCAGCACGTCCATGGTGCCGGTGGCCGGCAGGAAGCCGGCATCGGGGTTCTCGGCGCAGATGCGCGCCTCGATGGCATGGCCGGTGATCTGCAGCTGGTCCTGCCGCAGCGGCAGGGGCTGGCCCGCGGCCACACGCAGCTGCCACTCCACCAGATCGAGCCCGGTGATGGCCTCGGTGACCGGGTGCTCCACCTGCAGCCGGGTGTTCATCTCCATGAAATAGAAGCGCAGGTCGCCGTCGTCCACCTCTTCGGCGATGAACTCCACCGTGCCAGCGCCCACATAGCCCACGGCCTTGGCCGCAGCCACGGCGGCAGCGCCCATCTCGGCGCGCCGGGCCTCGCTCATGCCGGGCGCCGGTGCTTCTTCCAGCACCTTCTGGTGGCGGCGCTGCACCGAACAATCCCGCTCGAACAGGTGGATCACCTGGCCCTGGCTGTCGCCGAAGACCTGGATCTCGATGTGGCGCGGGCGCAGCACATAGCGTTCCACCAGCACATGCTCGCTGCCGAAGCTGTTCTTGGCCTCGCGCTGGCAGGAGGCCAGGGCGGCGGCGAAGTCTTCGGCCTTGTCGACCCGGCGCATGCCCTTGCCACCACCACCGGCGCTGGCCTTGATCAGCACCGGGTAGCCGATGCGTGCGGCCTCGCGTGCCAGCAGTTCGGGGTGGTTGTCGTCACCGTGGTAGCCGGGCACCAGGGGCACGCTTGCTTTTTCCATCAGCGACTTGGCGGCCGACTTGCTGCCCATGGCGGCGATGGCGCTGGCCGGCGGGCCGATGAAGGCGATGCCGGCGGCCGCGCAGGCGTCGGCGAACTCGGCGTTCTCCGACAGGAAGCCGTAACCCGGGTGCACCGCCTGGGCGCCGGTGGCCTGGGCCGCGGCCAGGATGCGGTCGGCGCGCAGGTAGCTGTCACGCGGGGAGGCGCCGCCGATGGCCACCGCCTCGTCACAGGCCATCACATGGCGGGCCTGGGCATCGGCGGCCGAATACACGGCCACGGTGCGGATGCCCAGCCGGCGGCAGGTGGCGGCCACCCGGCAGGCGATCTCGCCACGGTTGGCAATCAGGATCTTCTTGAACATGTTGTTGTCTCCATCAAACGGCCGCGGGCTTGCCGCCCAGCCGGCCGCGCAGGCTGCGCACCAGCGATTTCAGGAACTTGAACAGCAGCAGCGTGAGTGCCACGCTGAGCACCAGGAACAGCACCAGCGCCGCGGCAAACCACAGCGGGTGGCTGACGGCCAGCCACAGCATGGCCGGCACCAGGGCATCACCGGCCAGCGACAGCGCGATGTTGGAAAACGGCTCGGGCGAGGTGTTCACCGCCGCCCGCGTGGTGGCCTTGGCCACATGGCTGGTGGCCGCCAGCGTGCCGCCCAGCAGCGCGGCCACCGTGGCCCAGGCGGCCTGGTCGCCGCCGAACACCGCGCCGGCCAGCGCCGCACCGGCGGGGATGCGCAGCACGGTGTGCAGGCCGTCCCACAGCGAGTCCAGGCCCGGCACCTTGTCGGCCACGAACTCCACCACCAGCATCAGGCCGGCCGCGCCCAGCACCAGCGGGTGTTGCAGCACCTGCAGGCCGCTGGGCAGGGGCAGCCAGCCCAGTGCGCCGGCCAGGCCGGTGAAGAACACCACGGCATACAGGCGCAGGCCGCTCGCCCAGCCCAGGGCCGCGGCCAGGGCGACCAGGTGGGTGGTGTCCAGTGCATCAGGCAGCATGGTGGGCCTGCTCAGTGGCGCCAGGCCTGCAGGCCACGCAGGGAGGCAAAGGCATCGAAATCCCGGTCGGCATGCAGCAAGGTGTAACCCCGCTCGATGCAGAAGGCCGCCAGCAGCACGTCGATGGCGCTGCGCACGGTGATGCCCGCGGCTCGCAGGCTGCGGTAGTGCGCCGCAGCGCGCAGCGCCAGGGCCTGGCCGCCGGTGGCCTCCACCGTGAGTGCCTGCAGCAGCTGCTGGGCCTGCAGGTACTGTCGCTCGTCGCGAAAGCCACGCAGCACTTCGTAGAGCACCAGGTCGGGCACGATGATCTCCGTCTCGCCACGGGCCAGCAGCTGGCGCAGGGTGCTGCGCGCGGCCGATGGTGCGCCGTTGAAGAAGTCGATCCAGACGCCGGAATCAACCACCAGCATGGCGTCTGCGGCCCGCGGGGGCCGAGGGTTCCTGCAGTGGCGCGGTGGCAGGCGCCCCCGCTCCGGTGTGCAGCGCCGCGGCCGGGGGCTCGGCGCTGAAGTCGTCGCCGTCCCAGTGCAGCTTGCCTTCCCACCGCAGGATCTCGCGGTAGGCGGCCTGGCGGGCCACCAGGCGCAGCCCGGCCTCGACCACCTCTTTCTTGGTCTTGTAGGCGCCAGATTGCATGGCCGCTGCAAGCACGGCGTCGTCAATGTCGATGTTGGTGCGCATGATGTGTATGAATATCAAAATCTAGACACATCATACCCATCACATGCGGAAAACGCCAAACCGCGTCTCCGGAATCGGTGCATTCAGGCTGGCGGAGAGGCCCAGGGCCAGCACACGCCGGGTGTCGGCGGGGTCGATCACGCCATCGTCCCAGAGCCGGGCGCTGGCGAAGTACGGGTGGCCCTGCACTTCGTACTGGGCCAGGATGGGCGCCTTGAAGGCGGCTTCCTCGTCTGCGCTCCACTGGCCGCCGCGGCCTTCGATGCCGTCGCGCTTGACTGTGGCCAGCACGCTGGCGGCCTGCTCGCCGCCCATCACGCTGATGCGCGCGTTGGGCCACATCCACAAGAAGCGCGGGCTGTAGGCGCGGCCGCACATGCCGTAGTTGCCGGCGCCGAAGCTGCCACCGATGATCACCGTGAACTTGGGCACCGCGGCGCAGGCCACGGCCGTCACCATCTTGGCGCCGGCGCGGGCGATGCCTTCGTTCTCGTACTTGCGGCCCACCATGAAGCCGGTGATGTTCTGCAGGAACACCAGCGGAATCCTGCGCTGGCAGCACAGTTCGATGAAGTGCGCGCCCTTGTTGGCGCTCTCGGCGAACAGGATGCCGTTGTTGGCGATGATGCCCACCGGCATGCCCTCGATGTGGCCGAAGCCGCACACCAGGGTGGCGCCGTAGCGCGCCTTGAACTCGTCGAACTGGCTGGCGTCGACCACGCGCGCGATGACCTCGCGCACGTCGAAGGGCTTGCGGGTGTCGGTGGGGATGATGCCGTGCAACTCGCTGGCCGCGTACTTCGGCGGCTGGGGCGCCTGCAGCAGCAGCGACTGCGGCTTGCGGCGGTTCAGCCGGCCCACCGCCTGGCGCGCCAGGGCCAGGGCATGCAGGTCGTTCTCGGCCAGGTGGTCGGCCACGCCCGACAAACGGGTGTGCACATCGCCACCGCCCAGGTCTTCGGCGCTGACCACCTCGCCGGTGGCGGCCTTCACCAGCGGCGGGCCGCCCAGGAAGATGGTGCCCTGGTTCTTGACGATGATGGTCTCGTCGCTCATGGCCGGCACGTAGGCGCCGCCTGCGGTGCAGCTGCCCATCACCACCGCGATCTGCGGCAGGCCCTGCCCGCTCATGTTGGCCTGGTTGTAGAAGATGCGGCCGAAGTGGTCGCGGTCGGGAAACACCTCGTCCTGGTTGGGCAGGTTGGCGCCGCCGGAATCCACCAGGTAGATGCAGGGCAGGTTGTTCTGGGCCGCGATCTCCTGCGCGCGCAGGTGCTTCTTGACGGTGAGCGGGTAATAGGTGCCGCCCTTGACGGTGGCGTCGTTGCAGATGATCAGGCATTCGACGCCGGCCACCCGGCCGATGCCGGCGATCATGCCGGCGCAGGGCGCGGCATCCACCGCCTGGCCGCTGCGGTCGGTTTCGGGGTACATGCCCAGCGCGGCCAGCGGGGCGATCTCCAGGAACGGCGTGTCGGGGTCGAGCAGGCGCTCCACCCGCTCACGCGGCAGCAGCTTGCCACGGGCCAGATGCTTGGCGCGGGCCTCGGCGCCGCCGCCCTCGGCGATCCTGGCCAGCTTGGCATTCAGGTCGTCCACCAGTGCCTGCATGGCCGCGGCGTGGGCGCGGAAGGCTTCCGATCGGGGATTGAGCTTGCTCTGCAGCTGGGCCATGCGGTCTCCACCAGGGGCTTGGTTGTTGTGGGTGCGAGCCGGCAGCTTAAACCGGGCACTTGGGGGCGGCGCAGATTATCAAGTGACGTTTACGTCAACGTCAATTGAGGTTGGCAGCAAGGCCGGCTGAGCGGCTGTGGTGCCCCTGCATCAGCCGGATTTGCGGTGGGTCAAACCGGCCGCAATCCCAGGGTTAACCCATGGCCGGCTTGATCCGACCCAAGGCCGGCGCCGCCCGCGCACCGTGCAATGCGTGCATGGACACCCGCAGTGGGGCGCCCAGATTCCCTCAGACCACGGAGAAGACCATGAAGAAGACCAGCCTCATCAGCCTTGCCGCAGCCGCCACCCTGGCCGCCGCCCTGCCCGTTGCCGCCCAGGACACGGGCAACTGGATCGTGCGCGCCCGCGCCGTGCACCTGGATTCGGCCAACAAGGACGGCACCGGCGTGGGCCTGACGATCAACGACAAGTGGCTGCCCGAAGTGGACATCAGCTACTTCTTCAGCCCCAACCTGGCGGCCGAGCTGATCCTGACCGTGCCGCAGAAGCACACCGTGTCTGCTGCCGGCACGGCCATCGGCAGCTTCAAGCACCTGCCGCCCACGCTGACCCTGCAGTACCACTTCACCGGCCTGGGCGGCTTCCGGCCCTACCTGGGCGCCGGCGTCAACTACACCCGCTTGTCGTCGGTGCGCTTCGACCCGGCGGTGGAAGCCGCCCTGGGGGTGGATCTGGACCTCAAGCGCAACAGCTATGGCCTGGCCCTGCAGGCCGGCGTGGACCTGCCCCTGGGCGGCGGCTGGCTGCTCAACGCCGACATCAAGAAGGTGCAGATCAGCACCAAGGTGCTGGCCGATGGCAACAGCATCGGCCGCTTCAAGGTCGACCCCCTGCTGATCGGCATCGGCATCGGCAAGCGGTTCTGATCTCCCCCTCCGAAGCGCCTGCGGCGCTCCCCCAGGGGGGCCGCCCGGCGAAGCCGGTTCCGCGGCGTCCGTTTGGTTGGGCCTGTGGCCTGCCCGAACAGGCCGGCCTGTCAGGCCGGTTTTTGCCAGGCGACGCCATCCTCGGTGAGGATGGCATCCAGTGGCACGTCGTGGGCCTCGGGCTCCAGCCAGGGCACATGGCCATGGGCATAGCCCACGCCCACGGTGTAGGGCCTGGGTGTCAGCGCTGCCAGCGTGCGGTCGTAGAAACCGCCGCCGTAGCCCAGGCGGTAGCCGCCGGGGCCGAAGCCCACACAGGGCACCAGCAGCAGTTCAGGCTCGAACTGCTGTGTGTCCTTGGGCTTGGGAATGCCATAGGCATCCTCCTCCATCGGGCAGCCCGGGTACCAGACGTGGAAGCGCAGCTGCTTGGTGTCGCGGTCGATCACCGGCAGGCCGATGTTGCGGAAGTGCTCACCCTCGGTCCAGCGGTACAGCGCCGGCAGGGCATCGAACTCCCCCTTGATCGGCCAGTAGGCCCCCACCGAGCTCTCACCACGCGTCAGCAGGAACACCCGCAGCACCTCCTGCAGGTGCACCGAGCGCTGGTGCCGGTCCACCATCGCCTGGCGCTCGGCCTGCAGCTGCCGGCGCAGCACCTTCTTGTCGCGCGAGGGTTCGAAGCTGAAGCGGTAGGTGGAGGTCATGTCAGTCCCGCGCGGCCGTTCCGAAGGGACTGAACGCCCCCGCGGGGGGCAGCGAACAAAGTGAGCGTGGGGGTCATGTGCCGGATTGTCGGGCAGCGGCCTCGCATCGTGGGCGCCACCAGCAGCCCGGCCTGCCTAAACTGTGCGGCATGCCCGCAGCCATCCCAGCCCTGCAATCGCACGCCCTGGAGCTGCTGTCCTGCCTGGGGCCCACCCGCGCACGCCGCATGTTCGGTGGTGCCGGCATCTACCTGGGCGAGCACTTCGTGGCGCTGATCCTCGGCGAGGTGCTCTACCTCAAGGCCGATGCGCAGGCACAACCGGCCTTCGCCGCCGCCGGCAGCCAGCCCTTCAGCTACGCCACCAAGGACGGCCAGCGCAGCGTGCTGGCCTACTGGAGCGCGCCCGACGAGGCCATGGAATCGCCAACGCAGATGCGGCCCTGGGCGGCACTGGCCCTGGATTCCGCGCTGCGCGCCGCCGCGGCCAAGCGCAGCGCCGCGCCGCGCAAGGCCCAGGCCAAGGTGCGCCAGGCCAGGCCGGCACCGGCCGGCCGCGCCGCCGCCAAGGGCCGCAAGACCGTCGCCTGAAGCGCGGCGCCGGCCAGGCCGTCCGCCGGCGCCGCCACCGCCCAGCGCAGCCGCGCCACCTGGCCGCTGCGCCAGGGCTCGGCCACCAGCTGCTGCCCGCCCGACAAGTGCATGGCCTGGCCGGCGGCCAGCACATGGTCGGCCGTGTCGCCACTGCGGGTGATCCACACCTGGCCGGCCTCCACCACCAGCCAGCCGCTGCGCCGGGCCTGCAATGGCAGTGCAGCGTCGATGCGCAGCTGGCGGTCGGGCGTGCCCAGCACTTGCAGGGTGCTGTTGTGTTGCAGGGGGGTCATGGTGGGCTCCAGTCGGTGGTGGCTGCGGTGGTGGTGGGTGAGTCAGGGTTTGTGCCCATATCATCGGCAGCCACAGGCCCGTGGTCCAATGCCGAAATCCCGCCGCATTGATGAGCCTCAGGCATGAATCCATCGAACCGCCGCCCCTTGTCGCTGGATGGCCTGCGTGCCTTCGAGGCGGTGGCGCGGCGGCTGTCGTTCAGCGCCGCGGCCGAGGAGCTGCACCTCACGCAGTCGGCCATCAGCCGGCAGATCAAGGCACTGGAGACCGAGCTCGGTGCGCCGCTGTTCACCCGCGGCACGCGCAAGGTGGAGCCGACGGCCGCCGGCATCCTGCTGCGCCAGGCGGTGCTGCCGGCGCTGGATGGCATCGACCGCAGCGTGCGCCAGATCCGCGTGGCGCAGGGCCGGCGCGCGGTCAGCCTGTCCACCTTCGCCAGCTTTGCCACGCTGTGGCTGCTGCCGCGGCTGGCGGGCTTCCAGCAGCAGCACCCCGACATCGACATCCGCATCTCGGCCACCGACCAGCGGGTGGACATGGACGACCCCGAGGTGGACGTGGCCCTGCGCTACGACGCCGCCAGCGCCGTGCCACCGGATGCCGAGCGCATGTTCGGCGAGGTGCTGACGCCGGCCGCCAGCCCCTGGCTGGTGCAGCAGGCCAGCAGTGGCCAGGCGCCGCCACTGCACACCATGGCCGACCTGGCCGGCCATGCCCTGCTGGAGGAGGACGACCACCACCCCAGCGCGGCCAACCTCAGCTGGCTGCGCTGGCTGGCGCTGCAGGGCCATGCCGGCCTGGCGCCGCGGCGCTGGGTCTACCTCAACTACACCCACCAGCAGGTGCAGGCGGCGCTGGCAGGCCAGGGCGTGGCGCTGGCGCGCATGGCCCTGGTGCACGACCAGCTGGCGCGGGGGGAGCTGGTCGAGCCCTTCGGCGCCGCCGGGCGGGTGGCCGCACCATTTTCCTACTGGCTGATCCCGCTGCCCGGGGCGCGGCTGCGGCCCGAGCTGCGCGCCTTCATCGCCTGGGCGCGGGGCGAGGCGGCGGCCACCCGCGCCGCGCTGGGCGAGGCCGCGGCCACTGATGCGCCACGCGCATCGCAGTGATGCCAAACCCGAACCCCCGGGCGCCGCTGGCGCCCTCTAGCATGCCCACACCCTGAACCCGACCGCGAGGCTCCCATGCTCCAGCTGCACATCGGCAACAAGAACTACTCGTCCTGGTCGATGCGGCCCTGGGTGCTGCTGCGGCACTTCGGCCTGCCGTTCCAGGAAGTGATGCACCGCTTCGACAGCTTTGCGGCCGATTCGCGCTTCAAGCGGGCGGTCAGCCAACTCAGCCCGGTGGGCAAGGTGCCGGTGCTGGTGCATGGTGACCTGGTGGTCTGGGACACCCTGGCGATTGCCGAATATGCGTCCGAATACGCCAGCGAGCACTTTCCCGAGCATGCGCTGTGGCCACGCGACCAATCGGCCCGCGCCCGTGCCCGCAGCCTGTGCGCCGAGATGCACAGCGGCTTCGGCGCGTTGCGCAATGCCTGCCCGATGAACATCGAGGCCCGCCTGCCCGACGTGGGTGCCCGGGTGCTGGCCGAGCAACCCGCGGTGGTGGCCGATCTGGCCCGCATCTGCGGCATGTGGCAGGCCGCGCTGGCCGCCAGCGGCGGGCCCTTCCTGTTCGGCGAGTTCGGCATCACCGACGCCTACTACGCCCCGGTGGTGGCCCGGCTGCGCTGCTACGCCCTGCCGGTGCCGGCCGAGGTGGCGGCCTACATGGAACGCGTCTGGGCCAGCCCCGGCGTGGCCGCCTGGGTCGCGGACGCGCTGGCCGAGCAGGAGTTCCTGGATTTCGAGGAGCCTTATCGCAAGGGGCGTTGAGGGCTCTTGGCTGACTTTCGGCGATTGGCACGAGGGCGAGGCCGGCGGGCGACTGGCTCACTTCGCAGGTCAACAGCCCGTGCGCCTCGGTGGTGCCTGAGCGTCGGGACGGGCGGGCCTGTTCTGCGTAAGTATTAGGGGGAGGGCCGCAGGCCCGGAGGACATGGAGCAGAACAGGCCCGCCCGGCACGGCGCGATCGCTCAAGCCGTCGAGCGCCGGCTTGAGCCCGCTCCGGCCAGCAGGTTTCACCCGGTGGCCCCCACCCAACCGCCGGGTGACACTGCAAGGCGAGCCCACACAACCGGAGACCCCATGCCCCCCGCCGACCCCAGCCCCCGCATCACCGTGCGCGAGGCGGTGCACCGGCTGATGCGCCAGTTCGGCATGACCACGGTGTTCGGCAACCCCGGTTCCACCGAACTGCCGCTGTTCCTCGATTTCCCGCCCGATTTCCGCTACGTGCTGGGCCTGCAGGAGGCGGTGGTGGTGGGCATGGCCGATGGCCATGCCCAGGCCACGCGCAACGCCGCCTTCGTCAACCTGCATTCGGCCGCAGGTGTGGGCCATGCGATGGGCAACATCTTCACTGCCTTCAAGAACCGCACACCCCTGGTCATCACCGCCGGCCAGCAGGCGCGGTCCATCCTGCCCTTCGACCCCTTCCTGCATTCGGCCCAGGCCACCGAGCTGCCCAAGCCCTATGTGAAGTGGAGCATCGAGCCCGCCCGTGCCGAGGATGTGCCGCTGGCCATCGCCCGTGCCTACCATGTGGCCATGTCACCGCCCTGCGGCCCGGTGCTGGTGTCCATCCCGGCAGACGACTGGAACGTGCTGACCACGCCCGTGCCACCACGCCAGGTCAGCCAGCGCCTGCGGCCTGATCCGGTGCTGCTGGCCAGCGTGGCCGACGCCCTGGACGCCAGCGCCCGTCCGGCCCTGGTGATCGGCGCGGCGGTCGACCGCGACGGCGCCTGGGACCCCGCCGTGGCCCTCGCCGAACGCCACCAGGCCCGCGTGTTCGTCGCACCCATGTCCAGCCGCTGCGGCTTTCCCGAAGACCACCGCCTGTTCGCCGGCCACCTGCCGGCCCTGCGCGAGCGCATCGTCGAGCGGCTCGCCGGGCACGACTTCATCCTGGCCGTCGGCGCACCGGCCTTCACCTACCACGTGGAAGGCAGCGGCCCGCATGTGCCGGCCGGCGCCACCCTGGCCCAGCTGATCGACGACCCGGCCATCGCCGCCTGGACCCCCGAAGGCAACTCCGTGGTCTGCAGCATCGGCCTGGGCCTGGCCGACCTGCTGGCCCGCCCCGCGCCCCAGGCCCGCACGCCGCCGGCGCCGCAGGCGCCACGCGCCCGCCTGGCGCCGCCCGCACCCGGCGAGCGCCTGCCCGTGCCCTGGGTGCTGCAGACCCTGGCCGACCTGCGCACGCCCGACAGCATCGTGGTGGAAGAAGCACCCAGCGCCCGCGCGCCCATGCAGGCCCATCTGCCCATGCTGCGCAGCGGCACTTTCTACACCATGTGCAGCGGCGGGCTGGGCCACAGCCTGCCGGCGGCCGTGGGGGTTGCGCTGGCCCAGCCAGGCGCCCGGGTGATCGCATTGATCGGCGACGGCTCGGCCATGTATGCCATCCAGGCGCTGTGGAGCGCCGCCCAGCTGAAGCTGCCCATCACCGTGCTGATCCTGAAGAACCGGCGCTATGCCGCGCTGCAGGACTTTGCGCCGGTCTTCGGCTACCCGCCCGGCGCCGATGTGGCCGGCACCGCCCTGCCCGACCTGGATTTCGTGGCCCTGGCCGCCGGCCATGGCATGCCCGGCGTGCGTGTGGCGCAGGCCGACCAGCTGCAGGAGGCGCTGGCCACGGCCCTGCGCGCGGCGGGGCCCACCCTGGTCGAGATCGAAGTCGCCTGAGCCGGCTCGCACGCGCCGGTGCAGGCGTGCAGGATCACCGGCGATGCACACCGCCGCCCGCCAGGCCAGGGGCCCTGGGGTACAGTGGTTTTTCCAGGGCGCAACCCGCGCCCGCCACCATGGTGCCGCCCGCTGCGCCGCCTGCCCGATGACCGGTTTCACCTTCCGCCCACGCCTGCCCGGCCACCTCCTCCTGCTGAGCCTGCTGACCGCCGCCTGCCTGGCCAGCCACCCGGCACAGGCCCAGACCAGCACGCTGGACAGCAGCGTGCTGGAGGCCCGCGATGCTGCACGCAAGCGTGACAGCAACCGCCTGGCCGCCGCCCGCGCCGCGGCCGAGGCCGGCAAACATCCGCTGCTGCCCTGGGTGGCCTACTGGGACCTGGGCAGCCGGCTGGGCGAGGCCACGGTCGACGACGTCGAGGCCTTCTACACCCGCTGGGCCGGCAGCTATGTCGAGGACCGGCTGCGCAACGACTGGCTGCGCGAACTGGGCCGCCGGCGCGACTGGGCCAACCTGGCACGCGACTACCCACGCTTCCGCATGAACGACGACCGCGAGGTCAGCTGCTGGTGGTTGTTCACCGAACACCTGGCGGGGCGCGACGTGGCCGAGCCCGCGCGCAGCCTGTGGTTTGCCCAGCGCGACCTGGACGACGGCTGCAACCTGCTGGCCACCGCCCTGGTCGATGCCAAGAAGCTGCAGTTCGACGATGTGATGCGCAAGGCCAGGCTCAGCCTCGAGCAGCAGCGCCCCGGCGCGGCCAAGGCGGCGGTGGGCCTGCTGGGCAATGCCGCGGCGCGCGACGTGGCCGACGCGCTGGACAGCCCGGCTCGCCACCTGGCCCGGCCCGCCAGCGGTGCCCGCCTGGCGCAGGAGCTGCGGCTGCTGGCGCTGATGCGCCTGGCCCAGTCCGAGCCCGCCGCCACCGCCGCCCGCCTGCAGGAACGTGGCCTGCGCCTGAACGAGCCCCAGGCCGCCTGGGCCTGGGCCTACCTGGCCCGGCAGTCGGCCTTCCAGCTGTCGCCCGACGCGGCGCCGCAGATGCTGCGTGCGCTCAGCCTGCTGCCCGACGGCGACACCAACCCCGGCTGGAGCGACGACACCCTGGCCTGGGGCGTGCGCGCCCTGCTGCGCGGTGCACCGCCGGCCCAGCGCTGGCCGCAGGTGGCGCGGCTGATCGGCTGGATGAGCGCGGCCGAGCTGCGTGACCCGGCCTGGGCCTACTGGAAGGCCCGCGCCCTGCAGGCCAGCGCCCGCCCCGGCAGCGGCGGCGACGCCCAGCGCGCCGAGGCCCGGCAGCAGCTGGAGGCCCTGGCCGGCAGCACCAGCTTCTACGCCAAGCTGGCCACCGAAGACCTGGGCCGCACACCCGGCCTGCCGCCCAGCCCCGCGCCGCTGACGGATGCCGAACAGGCCGGCGCCAGCAACCACCCCGGCCTGCAGCGGTCCCTGCTTCTGGTCAACCTGGGCCTGCGCGACGAGGCGCGGCGTGAATGGAACTTCAGCCTGCGCGGCATGGACGACCGTGCGCTGCTGGCCGCCGCCCGGCTGGCCTGCGAGGTGCAGGACTGGCAGCTGTGCATCAACACCGCCGAACGCACCCGCGCCGAGGTGGACGTGCGCCTGCGCTACCCCATGCCCTTTGCCGACGACATCACCAGCGCCGCCCGGGCCGTGGGGCTGGAGCCGGCCCTGGTGTTCGGCCTGATCCGGCAGGAAACCCGCTTCATGCCGCAGCTGAAGTCCAGCGTGGGCGCCAGCGGCCTGATGCAGGTGATGCCGGCCACCGCCCGCATCGTGGCCAGGAAGATCGGCCTGGCCTGGGACAACCCGGCGCTGATCACCGACCCCACCACCAACCTGAAGCTGGGCACCTCCTACCTGCGGATGGTGCTCGACGACCTGGGCGGCTCGCAGGCCATGGCCGCAGCCGCCTACAACGCCGGCCCGGGCCGGCCGCGCCGCTGGCGCGAGGGCCCGCTGCTGGAAACCGCCATCTGGGCCGAGAACATCCCCTTCAACGAGACACGCGACTACGTGAAGAAGGTGCTGTCCAACGCCGCCGTCTACAGCGCCCTGATCGACCCGCGCCAGGCACCGGCGCTGCGCCCGCGCCTGGGCCCGGGCATCGGCCCGCGTGACGGTGCCGCCCCACCGCCCAACACCGAACTGCCCTGACCCCCGGGGCCTGATACCACCATGCGCAAGATCGTCATCACCGGCGGCACCGGCTTCGTCGGCCGCAGCATCTGCGAACAGCTGTTCAGCCAGGACAGCGCCTGCCGGCTGGTGGTGCCCACACGCCGCCGCGCCAACGGCCGATCGCTGCAGGTGCTGCCCACGGTCGACCTGGTCGAGGCCGACGTGCACGATGCGCAGGCCATGGCCGGCCTGCTGCAGGGCGCCGACGCGCTGGTGCACCTGGTGGCCATCCTGCACGGCAGCGCCGACGACTTCGCGCGTGTGCATCTGCAGCTGCCACGCAGCCTGGCGGCCGCCTGCGCCCAGGCCGGGGTGCGGCGGGTGCTGCATGTCAGCGCGCTGGGCGTGGGGCCGCAGGCGCCGTCGGACTACCTGCGCAGCAAGGCCGCGGGCGAGGTGGTGTGGCAGCAGGCGCTGGCGGCCGGTGGCGACCTCACCATCCTGCGGCCGTCGGTCATCTTCGGCACCGAAGACCGCTTCACCAACCTGTTTGTGCGCCTGCAACGGCTGTTCCCGGTGCTGCCGCTGGCCGGTGCAGATGCCCGCTTCCAGCCGGTGTGGGTGGGTGACGTGGCGCAGGCGGTGGCCAACAGCCTGGCCACGCGGCCGGGCCCCGGCAGCATCGTGGAATGCGCCGGGCCGCAGGTGCTGAGCCTGCAGCAGATCGTGCAGCAGGTGGGCGCCATGGCCGGCTGCCGCCGCCCGGTGCTGCCCCTGCCCGAAGCCGCCGGCATGCTGCAGGCCGCCGCCATGGGCCTGCTGCCGGGCGAGCCCCTGATGTCGCCCGACAACCTGCGCAGCATGCGCGTGCCCAATGTGGCCAGCGGCCGCCTGCCCGGCCTGCGGGACCTGGGCATCACGCCGCAGGGTCTGGCGATCCTGGCCGGGCACTTCCGGCCGGCCGACCCGCGGGCACGCTGAACCCGTCTGGCCATGCAGGCCTGGATCGTGGGGGGCGCGGTGCGCGACCGGCTGCTGGGCCGGCCGGTCAATGACCGCGACTGGGTGGTGGTGGGCAGCACGCCCGAGGCCATGGCCGCTGCGGGCTATGTGCCGGTGGGGCGCGACTTCCCGGTCTTCCTGCACCCCGTCACCCACGAGGAATATGCGCTGGCCCGCACCGAGCGCAAGAGCGGGCGCGGCTACCTGGGCTTCACCGTGCTGGCCGCGCCCGAGGTGACGCTGGAAGAAGATCTGGCGCGGCGTGACCTGACCATCAACGCCATCGCCGAAGACCCGGCCACCGGTGTCCTGGTCGACCCGTTCGGCGGCCGGCAAGACCTGCAGCGGCGCCTGCTGCGCCATGTGGGACCGGCCTTCGTCGACGACCCGGTGCGCCTGTTGCGCCTGGCGCGGCTGGCGGCGCGCTTTGCCGATTTCAGCGTGGCGCCCGAGACCGAGGCCTTGCTGGCGCAGATGGTGGCCAGCGGCGAGGTCGACCACCTGGTGCCCGAGCGGGTGTGGCAGGAGCTCTCACGCGGCCTGCTGGAAGACCAGCCGGCGCGCATGTTCGAGGTGCTGCGCCGCTGCGGTGCCTTGCGGGTGCTGCTGCCCGAGGTCGACCGGCTGTGGGGCGTGCCCCAGCCGGCCGAGCACCACCCCGAGGTGGACACCGGCCTGCACCTGATGCTGGTGCTGCAGCAGGCGGCGCAGGCACGGGCCAGCCTGCCCGTGCGCTTTGCCTGCCTGTGCCACGACCTGGGCAAGGGCA
The DNA here is from genome assembly GCA_040386375.1 of Pseudomonadota bacterium. Taxonomy (GTDB): domain Bacteria; phylum Pseudomonadota; class Gammaproteobacteria; order Burkholderiales; family Burkholderiaceae_C; genus Pseudaquabacterium. The sequence continues at coordinate 63,529 of JAZKFQ010000024.1, read as the reverse complement.
CGACACCCGCCGCCGAGCTGCCGCGCCACATCGGCCACGAACAGCGCAGCGCCGCCCTGGCACGCCAGGTGGCCCAGCGCTGGAAGGTGCCTGCGGATTGCGCCGCGCTGGCCGAGCTGGTGGCGCGTGAGCACGGCAACATCCACCGCAGCGCGGGCTTTGGCGCCGCCGCCGTGCTGCGCCTGCTGGAGCGCTGCGATGCGCTGCGCCGGCCGCAGCGCTTTGCCGACGCCCTGCTGGCCTGCGCCTGCGACGCCCGCGGCCGCACCGGGCTGGAAGACCGGCCTTACCCGCAAGCTGAGCGGCTGCAGGCCGCGCTGGTGGCGGCGCTGGCCGCACCGGTGCAGGGCGTGGCCGCGGCGGCTGCAGCCGCGGGGCTGAAGGGCCCGGCCATCGGCGAGCGCATCCGCGCGGCGCGGGAGGCGGCGGTGGCCGCCGCGCTGGCGGCCACCGCCTGAACGCCCCTCAGGGCGCTGGACGCCCCCTGACCCCGGGGGGATCGGGCGCAACCCTTATGAAAGATCCGACACATCCTGCACATCCGCCGCATCATGGATGCAGCAGGCCGCGGGGGTGTTTCGAAGCATCGGCGTACCCCGCATGCGCGCCGCAGTCCCGGGCAACGGGCCGTTTCCGATGCGCTGACAACCCGGAGACCCCCCATGCCGCTACCTCTGCGCCTGCATGGCGCGCGCACGCTGCTGTCCGTCTGCCTGAGCGCCTGCCTGTCCACCGCCCCCGCTGCCTGGGCCGCCAGCACCGACCCGGGCTGGCCCAGCGCCGGGCACGACCTGCGCAACAGCCGCCACCAGACCGGCGAGCACCGCATCAACCCCGGCAGCGTGGGCAAGCTGGTCAAGCGCTGGGAGTTCAACACCGCCGGTGATGTCACCGCCAATCCGGCGGTGGAGGGTGATTTCCTCTACGTGCCCGATTCACTGGGCTGGCTGTACAAGCTGAACCGCCACACCGGTGCCCTGGTGTGGAAGTCTGCCGTGGCCGGCCTCACCGGCGTGCCCGGTGATTTCGCACGTGCCACACCGGCCATCAGCGGCGACCTGCTGATCCTGGGCAACCAGTCCGGCCGCCTGATGGGTGCCGGCTTCGGCCAGGCCGACGCCGCGCCGGCCAGGGTGTTTGCGGTCAACAAGCACACCGGCGCCGCGGCGTGGGTCACCCAGGTCGACGCCACGCCGTATTCCTACATCACCCACTCGGCCCTGGTGGTCGACGGCACGGCCTACGTGGGCACGGCCTCCAACGAGGAACTGCTGTCGGCCTTCGTGCCCAAGCTGTTCTGGCAGTGGAACTTCCGCGGCAGCGTGACGGCGCTGGACGTGGCCACCGGCGCCATCAAGTGGCAGACCTACACCGTGCCCCAGGGCTACCACGGCGGCGCCATCTGGGGCAGCACCGGCGCGGTGGACCGCCAGCGTGGCCTGCTGTTCATGGCCACCGGCAACAACTACATGGTGCCGCAGGCGGTGCTGGACTGCCAGGCCAGCGGTGGTGGCGAGGCGGCCTGCCAGAGCCCGCACAACCATGTCGATTCCATCATCGCGCTGGACCTGGCCACCGGCGCCATCCGCTGGGGCCGGCGTGGCCTGCCCAACGACACCTGGAGCGTGGCCTGCGGCCTGAACGTGCCCGGCGCCATCACCATCGGCCCCGGGTTCGCCGGGGTCTACGCCAACTGCCCGAACGGCAACCCCGCCACCGCCGGCCCCGACCATGATTTTGCGCAGGGGCCGTTGCTGTTCAACGGCGAGGACAACCAGCTGCTGGTGGGCGCAGGCCAAAAGAGCGGCGTGTTCTGGGCCTTCCGCGCCGGTGACGGCCAGCTGGCCTGGGCGCGCCAGGTGGCGCCTGGCGGGGTCACCGGCGGCCTGCAATGGGGATCGGCCACCAACGGGCGCGACATCTTCGTGGCCGTGGCCAACAGCGGGCCGTCGACCAATGGCGGTGGTGCCGGCGCCCAGCCCTGGGCGCTGAAGGACGGCACGGTGACCACCGCCGGCGGCTGGGCCGCGCTGGACGCACGCACCGGCGCCCTGCAATGGACCACGCGCGACCCCAACGGCAGCCGCGCCGAGGGCGCCGTCAGCCTGGCCAACAACGTGGTGTTCGGCTGCAACATGGCCGCCGGCCTGGGCACCCTGCGGGCGCTGCATGCCCAGACCGGCCAGCCGCTGTGGTCCTACGACAGCGGTGCGCCCTGCACGGCGGGCCCGTCCATCGTCGACGGCATGGTGTACTGGGGCAGCGGCACCTTCGGGCTGTTCGGGCCCACCGGGCCGAAGAAGCTGTTCGCCTTCGGGCTGGACTGAAGCGGGCCGCCGGGCGTCTACACCCAGTGGATGGCCCAGGTGGTGAGCAGGCTCAGCACCAGGGCCGAGGCCAGCGGCAGGCGCACCTCGCGTCCGAACACCGAGATGCGCAGATCACCCGGCAGGCGGCCCAGGCCGATCTTGCGCATCCAGCCCGGCAGGCCGCTGGCCAGCAGCAGGGCCACGAAGAAGATCAGCAGCCACCTCATGGGTGAATGCCGGGCCGGGGTGCCGTCATAGGCGGTGCGTCCGGTCACCCTGCACAAAGCCCAGCGGCTGGAAGTCATCGCCCAGGCCGCGGCCCAGGGCGATGACCTTGAACAGCTCACCCATCTCGTGCTCGGTGATCAGCTTTTGCGCCGCGGCGCGCTGGGGCAGCGTGGCGCCTTCCAGCATGGGCACCAGGCCGCAGTTGATCAGGAACCGCGCCTGCGAGGTGTAGCCCAGCACGTCCAGCCCGGCGTCCTGCGCCGCCAGGGCGATGCCGGTGAAATTGACATGGGCGGTGATGTCCTTGGCGCCCGGCTGGTCCAGCGCGTCGCCGTCGGCGCGGTGGGCCTGGTGGCACATCAGCGTGCCGCCGTGGCGCTGCGGCAGGTAGTACTCGGCCTCGGGGAAGCCGTAGTCGATGAACAGCACCAGGCCCTGCTGCAGCACACCGGCCAGGGTGGTGACGAAGGCCTCGGCCAGGGGGTGGATCTCGGTGGTGGTGCCGGGCACATAGGGCGCGTCCAGCGGCGGGCGCAGGTGGGTGGGGCGGTCGGCCCAGGCCAGGCCGTCCTGGTGCCAGGCCACACCGCGTTCACACCAGGCGCTGCCATTGAAGTGCAGCAGCTGCACCGGCATCGCATCCAGCACCTCGTTGCCCAGCACCACACCGCTGAAGGCATCGGGCAGGGCGTCCAGCCAGCGCACCCGGCCACCAAAGCGCGCCAGCCTTGCCTGCTGGCGCGCCCGCAGCGCACCCGAGAGGTCGACGATGGCGTAGTCGGTGACCGCATCACCCAGGGCGTCCAGCACCGATTCGGCCAACGCGCCCGAGCCGGCACCGAATTCCAGCACCTGGCGCCAGCCGCCGACGTGCAGCGCCTGCGCCACCTGGGCCGCCAGTGCGCGGCCGAACAGCGGCGACAGCTCCGGCGCGGTCACGAAATCGCTGCCCGACGCCGGCAGGCTGCCGAACTGGCGGCTGCCGCTGGCGTAGTAGCCCAGGCCGGGCTGGTACAGGGCCAGCGCCATGTAGCGGTCGAAGGGCAGCCAGCCGCCGTTGTCGGCGATGGCCTGGCGCAGCACGGCCAGCATGCCGCTGGCTACACTGCCGGGTTCGCCCGGATGGCTGCTGGTCTCGTCGTGGGATCGGGCCATCGCGGCATTGTAGGAAGCATGGTTTCAGCCCCTCCCCCACCCAGGCCCACCCGGCCCGTGGCCCTGGTCACCGGCGCCGCACGACGCATCGGCCGCGCCATCGCCCTGCACCTGGCCGCCCATGGCTGGGATGTGGTGCTGCACCACCGCAGCAGCGCCGCCGACGCCGAGGCCACTGCGGCCGAGGTGCGCGCGCTGGGCGCCCAGGCCTGGTTGCTGGCGGCCGACCTGGCGGACGAGGCCGCCTGCAACCAGCTGGTGCCCGCCGCCGTGGCCGGCGCCGGCCGGCTGGATGCGGTGGTGAACAACGCCTCGCTGTTCAGCTACGACAGCGTGGAGAGCTTCGACAGCGCCGGCGCCGAGCGGCACTTCCGCGCCAACACCACCCCCGCCGTGCTGCTGGCGCGGGCCCTGCATGCCCACCTGGCCGCGCGTGGCGCCCAGGGCTGCGTGGTCAACCTGCTGGACCAGAAGCTGGCCAACCCCAACCCCGACTACTTCAGCTACACGCTGAGCAAGGCCGCGCTGGCCGAGGCCACGGTGATGCTGGCCCAGGCGCTGGCGCCCACGCTGCGGGTGTGCGGCATCTCGCCGGGTGTCACCCTGCTCTCGGGCCCCATGGACGAGGCCGAGTTCGCCGCGGCGCACCGGCTCACGCCGCTGCAGCGCTCGTCCACCCCCGAGGACATCGCCGCCGCGGTGCGCTTCCTGCTGGAGGCACCGGCCATCACCGGCCACACCCTGCTGGTCGACGGCGGCCAGCACCTGCTGGGCCAGCCGCGTGACGTGCTGTTCCTGGCCCAGCAACAACTGGCCTCCTTGAAAGACTGACATGCAAAGCCTGCTCACCAACCCCAGCCTGATGGACTGCCGACGGCTGTTCCTGCGTGACTACGAGGTCTGGATCAACATCGGCGTGCATGACTTCGAGAAGAAGGGCGAGCAGCGGGTGAAGATCAACGTCGATCTTTACGTGCCGCTGGCACTGTCCACACCCCAGTCCGACAGACTGGAAGAGGTGCTGGACTACGATTTCATCCGCCGCACCATCACCGAGCGTGTCAAGCGTGGCCACATCCACCTGCAGGAAACCCTGGCCGACGATGTGCTCAAGCTGATGCTGGCCCACCCCCATGTGCGCGCCGCGCGCGTGGCCACCGAGAAGCCCGATGTCTACCCTGATTGCGATGCGGTGGGCTGCGAAGTGTTCGGCATGAAGGGGACGGCATGAACGACATCACCGATCTGCAGCATCTCGCCGCCGGCGCCATGTCCGACGCAGCCCGGGCCAAGAAGCAGGCCTTCGAGATGAACAAGCTCAGCAAGCGCCTGCACCGCCAGGTGGGCCAGGCCATCGTCGACTTCAACATGATCGAGGACGGCGACCGGGTGATGGTCTGCCTGTCGGGCGGCAAGGACAGCTATGGCCTGCTCGACATCCTGCAGGGCCTGCAGCAGCGGGCACCGGTGCGGTTCACCCTGGTGGCCGTCAACCTCGACCAGAAGCAGCCGGGCTTTCCGGCGCATGTGCTGCCCGAGTACCTGCAGAAGCTGGGCATCGAGTTCCACATCGAGAACCAGGACACCTACAGCATCGTCAAGAAGCTGGTGCCCGAGGGCAAGACCCTGTGCAGCCTGTGCAGCCGGCTGCGGCGCGGCATCCTGTACCGGGTGGCCGGTGAACTGGGCGCCACCAAGATCGCCCTGGGCCACCACCGCGACGACATCGTGGTGACCATGCTGATGAACATGTTCTTCGGCAGCCGGCTCAAGGGCATGCCGCCCAAGCTGGTCAGCGACGACGGCAGGCACACCGTGATCCGCCCGCTGGCCTATGTGGCCGAATCCGACCTCGCCACCTGGGCTGCGCACAAGCAGTTCCCCATCATCCCCTGCACCCTGTGCGGCAGCCAGGACAACCTGCAGCGGGTGCAGGTCAAGAAGATGATCCATGAGTGGGAGCGCCAGTATCCCGGCCGCATCGACAACATGGCCACCGCCATGGGCAACATCACGCTGTCGCACCTGATGGACCGCAAGCTGTTCCCCTTCACCAGCATCAAGCCCACCGGCGCACCGGACGCCGCCGGCGACAAGGCCTTCGACGACGACGGCGAGGCCTGCGCCCCGCCCACCACCGAGGCGCCGCAACCCATCGTCTGGCAGCGCCCGGGCCAGGCCGGTTGAACCCCGGCGCTGCGCGCCGCATCCAACCCTGCACCACAGGAGCCCATGATGAACAAACGCACCTGGCTGCAAGCCGCGGCCGCCGGCGCCGCCCTGCTGGCGCTGGCGGGCTGCGCGTCCATGCAGCAGCTCTCGGCCGAGGTGTCCACCTACGGCAACTGGCCGGCCGGCCGCAGCGCGGGCAGTTATGCCTTCGAGCGCCTGCCCTCGCAGCAGGCCCGGGTCGAGGCCATGCAGCAGCTGGAAGAAGCCGCCGCGCCGGCCCTGGCCCGCGCCGGCTTCCAGCCGGTGGCCGCCGGCGCCCAGCCCGACGTGCTGGTGCAGGTGGGCCTGCGGGTGAGCCGCGCCGACACCTCGCCCTGGGACGATCCGCTGTGGTGGCATGGTGGTTTCGGCGCCTGGCGCCCGGGGCCCTGGCGCGGCCCGGTGTGGAGCGCCAGCTGGCGCGTCGACCCACCCCGCTACGACCGCGAGGTGGCGCTGCTGCTGCGTGACCGCGCCAGCGGCGCGCCCTTGTTCGAGGCCCGTGCCAGCAGCGAAGGCTTCCAGCGCACGGCCGGCCCGGCGCTGCAGCCCCTGTTCATGGCGGCGCTGATGGACTTTCCGGCCACCGGGGTGAACCCGCGCCAGGTGGTGGTGCCGCTGGCGCCCTGACAGCGCGGCTGCCCGGTGCGGCGCGTGGCGCCGCGGTTCAGTGCTTGGCGGCGGCGGTCCGGGGCTCGTCCTGGCCCTCGCCATCGCCCTCGTCGGGCTGGGAGGCTGCCGCCCTGGCCACCTTGGCTTGCTTGGGCGGCTCGGGCGGGATCACCGGCAGCACCGGCTCCAGCTTGTTCTCGGCCATGTACTCGTTCATCTCGCGCCAGCCGGCGTAGATGGCGGCCTTGTCGGCCTTCTTGTTCAGCGTGTAGCAATCCTCGATGGCGCGGCCGGCATGGCGGCAGGCACCGCCGATGGCCTTGCCATCGGCTTCCACCCTGGCCTTGGTGGAGGCGGGGGATTCGATGCCCAGCTGGTCGCAACCGGCCAGGGCCAGTGCAACAGGCAGCAGCAGGGTGAAAAGTCGGCGCATGCGGCCTTATCGGCCGCCACGCCCCCCAGCTTGAGCCATGGCCATCAGCGCGGCCACCCGTTCCTCGGTGGGCGGGTGGGTGGAGAACAGCCCACGCAGGCCGCCGGCCGAGAGCGGATTCATGATCATCATCTGGGCCGTCTCGGGGTGGCGCTCGGCTGCCTCCATCGGCAGGCCCTGGGCGAAACGGTGGATCTTGTCCAGCGCCGAGGCCAGCGCCGCCGGGTCGCCCGAGATCTCGGCGCCACCCCGGTCGGCCTCGAATTCACGGGCGCGGCTGATGGCCATCTGGATCAGGCTGGCCGCCAGCGGCGCCAGGATGGCCACCGCGATGCTGGCAATCGGGTTGCTGCGCTGGCCGTCACCACCACGCCCACCGAACATCATCGCAAAGTTGGCCAGCATGCCGATGGCACCGGCCATGGTGGCGCTGATGGTGGAGATCAGGATGTCGCGGTGCTTGACGTGCGCCAGCTCGTGCGCCATCACGCCGCGCAGCTCCCGCGCGCTGAGCACGCGGATGATGCCGGTGGTGGCGGCCACGGCTGCGTTGTCGGGGTTGCGGCCGGTGGCGAAGGCGTTGGGCGCGTCCTCGTCGATCAGGTAGACCTTGGGCATGGGGATGCCGGCCTTGGTGGCCAGCTCGCGCACCATGGCCACGAACTGCGGCGCCGTGCTGTCGTCCACCTCACGCGCCTTGTACATCTTCAGCACGATCTTGTCGGAGAACCAGTAGCTGAAGAAATTCAGGCCCAGGGCCACCACCAGAGCCAGCATCATCCCGGAGGGCCCGCCCAGCATGCGGCCCAGCAGCATGAACAGCGCGGTGATGGCCGCCATCAGCACGGCCGTCTTCATCAGGTTGAACATCGTGGCACTTCCCTTTCGGCGCGGCCCGACAGCGGGCCGCTGATGGTGGCAGATGCGGCCAGCCGCCGCGAGTTCAACCGGCCAGCAGCCGGCCGGCCAGGCCGGGGCGGGTCTGCAGGAATGCCGCCGCGTCGATGCGCCGCCCTCCCGGGCGCTGCAGCTGCAGCAGGTCCAGCGCGCCCTGGCCGCAGGCCACGCAGAGCCGGCCGTCGGCCGCCACCAGCACCTGGCCGGGTGGGCCCGACAGGTCCGGCCGCAGCGCGGCGCGCCACAGCTTCACCGTCTCGCCATCGAGCAGGAAGCTGGCCCCCGGGAACGGATCGAAGGCACGCACCCGGCGCTCGATCACCTCCGCCGGCTCGGCCCAGGCGATCGCCGCCTCGGCCTTCTGGATCTTGTGGGCATAGGTGATGCCCTCGGCCGGCTGCGGCGTGCGCCGCAATGCGTCGGGCGCCGCCAGGCCCTGCACCACCAGCTGCCCGCCCAGGCTGGCCAGGCGGTCGTGCAGCGTGGCGGTGGTGTCGTCGGGGTGGATGGCTTCCTCGGCCACCAGCAGCATGTCGCCGGTGTCCAGGCCGGCATCCATCTGCATCAGGGTGATGCCGGTGCGGGCATCACCCGCCTCGATGGCGCGGTGGATGGGCGCGGCGCCGCGCCAGCGCGGCAGCACCGAGCCATGGATGTTCAGGCAGCCACGCGGCGGCAGGTCCAGCACCCACTGCGGCAGGATCAGGCCGTAGGCGGCCACCACCATCAGCTCGGCATCGGCGGCCTGCAGCGCGGCCCGGGCGGCGGCGGCCTCGTCGGGAAACTTGCCGTCCAGCCGCAGGCTGCGCGGCTGGGCCACGGCAATGCCATGCTGCAGCGCCAGCGCCTTCACCGGCGAGGGCAGCAGCTTCAGGCCACGCCCGGCGGGCCGGTCGGGCTGGGTCAGCACCAGGCGGACGTCATGGCCGGCGGCGATCAGCGCGGCCAGCGCGGTGGCGGCAAATTCAGGCGTGCCGGCAAACGTGATGCGCATGGGGTTCAGCGGCGGGGGCCTTGCTCATCGCGCATTTTCTTGATCATCTTGGTCTTGATGCGCTCACGCTTGAGCGGGCTGAGGTATTCCACGAACACCTTGCCCATCAGGTGGTCCATCTCGTGCTGCACACACACGGCCGCCAGGCCGTCCACCGCCATCTCGAAGGGCTGGCCATCGCGGTCCAGCGCACGCACCGTCACCTGGGCATGGCGCTCCACCTCGTCGTAGATGGCGGGCACCGACAAACAGCCTTCCTCGGCACGGCGCATCTCGGCGCTGCGCGCGGTGAGCTCTGGGTTGATCAGCACCAGTGGCTGGTTGCGCTCCGACGAGGTGTCCATCACCAGCAGGCGGATGTGCTGGTCCACCTGGGTGGCGGCCAGGCCCACGCCATCGGCGGCGTACATGGTCTCCAGCATGTCGTCGGCCAGTTGGCGGATGCGCGCATCCACCTGGTCCACGGGCTTGGCCACGGTGTGCAGGCGGGGGTCGGGATATCGCAGGATGTTCAGCTGAGCCATGGCGGACGGTGACGGAATCGGATCGTGGGCGGTGCAGGGCCTGGCCCGCAGATGGGGCGGCGGATGTGGATCTCAAGCAACGCGGGCAAGCTGCAGCAGGCGGTTCAGGCCCGCCGCCAACCCTGCATTTCGTTGCGATATCAAGGGTTTACCGGCAGAATCTGCGATGTAGCATGAACATCGCCCGGCTGGTTGGCCGGCCATGCTGACGGTGCTGCACGCAGGCTGCCGAACCCCCGGTGGGCTTCGATTGTGGCACCGGCCCTTCCCGGAGACCGCCCCCATGCCCGTTCGCCCCACGCTGCTTGCCTGCCAGGCCCCTCTGCTGCGGCCTGGCCTGGCCCCGCGGCTGGGCCTCGGTGTGGGTCTGCTGGCCGCCTGCCTGGCCCCCGGCGCCCTGGCGCAGGGCAACCTGCCCATCACCCCCACGCAGCGTGCCACGGCCCAGCAGGTGGCCAGCACTGGCGTTCCGCTGTCTGCCCTGGCCGACAACGCCCCGGCCTCGCACACCGTGCAGCGTGGTGACACGCTCTGGGCCATCGCCTCGCTGTTCCTCAAGACGCCCTGGCGCTGGCCCGAGCTCTGGGGCATGAACCTGCAGGAGGTGCGCAACCCGCACCTGATCTACCCCGGCCAGACCCTGGTGCTGGTGAAGGACGGCGACCGCGCACGGCTGATGTTCGGCCGCGGCGCGGCCGATGGCCAGGCGCCGACCAACACCGTGAAGCTCTCGCCGCGGGTGCGCAGCGAGCTGCTGGAGAGCGGCGCCATCGCCGCCATCCCGCTGCAGCTGATCGCGCCCTTCCTCAACGAGGCGGTGGTGCTCAGCCAGGACGAACTGGCCGCCGCGCCGCGCATCGTCGCCACGCAAGAGGGCCGGGTGCTGATCTCGCGTGGCGAAACCGCCTATGTGCGCGGCGACCTGGGCGGCGCACGCAGCTTCTCGCTGTTCCGCCAGAGCAAGCCGCTGCTGGACCCGCTGAGCAACGAGCTGCTGGGCTACGAGGCCGGCTACATCGGCACGGCCGACTTCGTGCGTGCCGACGGCAGCGCACCGGTCAGCGGCCTGCCGGTGCCGGCCACCTTCGTCATGACCAGCGCCCGGCAGGAAGCCGGTGTGGGCGACCGGCTGGCGCCGGTGCCCTCGCGTGATTTCAGCGCCTATGTGCCGCATGCACCGGCTGCGCCGGTGGACGGCCGGGTGGTGTCGGTCTATGGCGAGGCCCTCACCGCCGGCCAGAACCAGATCGTCGCCATCAACCGCGGCAGCCGGGATGGCCTGGAACGTGGCCATGTGCTGGCGCTGTGGCGCGCCGGGGCCGCCGCCACCGACCGCACCAACGACAAGCCGCAGGCCATCCAGCTGCCCGACGAGCGCAGCGGCCTGCTGTTCGTGTTCCGGGTGTTCGACCGCGTGTCCTATGCGCTGATCGTCACGGCGCTCGACCCGATCCGCCGCGGTGACCGGGTGAGCGCGCCCTGAATCGCGGCAGCGCGCCGATGCTGCCCGCCGCGCTGGACGACCACGAACTCGGTGCCTGGCTGCACCTGCTGCACAGCCCCGGCGTGGGGCGCGACGCAGCACGTCGCCTGCTGGCGCGCTTCCTGTCGCCGCAGGCCGCCATCACGGCGCCGGTGGATGCGCTGCATGCCTGCGTGGACGCCCCCACCGCCCTGGCCCTGAGCACGCCGCCCGAGGGCCACGCACAGCGCCTGGACCAGACCCTGGCCTGGCGCAGCGCCGCAGCCGGGCGCAGCGTGCTGGTGATCGGGGATGCCGCCTATCCCGCCCCCCTGCTGCACAGCCCCGACCCACCGCTGCTGCTGTACCTGCAGGGTGACGCAGCGCTGCTGGGCACGCCCTGCCTGGCCATCGTCGGCAGCCGCCGGCCCAGCGCCCAGGGCCGCGACAACGCCCGCCGCTTCGCCCATGACCTGGCCGGCCAGGGCTGGACCATCGTCTCCGGCCTGGCGGCCGGGGTCGACGGTGCAGCGCACGAGGGCGCGCTGGCCGCGGGCGGGCGCACCATCGCCGTGGTGGGCACCGGCATCGACCGCGTCTACCCACCCAGCCACCGCGCCCTGGCCCACCGCATCGCCGAGAGCGGCCTGCTGGTCAGCGAGCTGTGCCTGGGCACACCGCCGCTGGCGGCCAACTTCCCGCAGCGCAACCGCATCATCGCCGGGCTGTCGCGCGGCACCCTGGTGGTGGAGGCCGCCCTGCGCTCGGGCTCGCTGATCACAGCCCGGCTGGCCAGCGAGGCCGGGCGCGAGGTGCTGGCCATCCCGGGGTCCATCCTGGCCGCGCAATCGGCCGGCTGCCATGCGCTGATCCGCCAGGGCGCGGCCTTGGTCGATTCCCCCGCGCAGGTGGCCGAGGAACTGGGCCCGCTGCCGCCGCAGGCCATGCCGGTGGTGGCGGTGCAGCCCGACGCCGTCCCGACCACGGCCGACGACCCGGTGCTGGCCGCGCTGGGCCATGATCCGCAGTCGCTGGACACCCTGATCGACCGCTGCGGCTGGCCCGCACACAGCCTGTCGGCCCATTTGCTGAACCTGGAGCTCGAGGGCCTGGTCGCGCGCCTGCCCGGTGGCCTGTACCAGCGCCGCCAGGGTGCCTGAGCGCCAGCCCGGAAGTGGGCGCCCGCTCGCTTGCGGCGGACAGGCAAAGGCCACAAAAGCCGGCCCCAAAACGCCGGTTTTGGGCCGGAACCCCTGGGGTATAGTGGTTTGATGTTCGAAGTGTTGGTCTATCTCTATGAGAACTATTGGCGGCCCGACGCCTGCCCCGACCACGACCAGCTGACGCGCAAGCTCTCGGCTGTCGGCTTCGAATCCGACGAGATCCAGGAGGCCCTGGTCTGGCTGGACGGGCTGGCTGAAAACGCCCAGGCCTATGCCGCCGACCAGGCCGCAGACAGCCTGCGGGTGTATTCCGCGGCCGAGATCGACCGCCTGGGTGAAGACTCCATCGGCTTCGTCAGCTTCCTCGAATCCGCCGGCGTGCTGCCGCCCGCCATGCGCGAGATGGTGATCGACCGCGCCACCGCGGTGGGTGAATGCCCGCTGGCCCTGGAAGACCTGAAGGTCATCGTGCTGATGGTGTTCTGGAGCCTGGGCGAAGAACCCGATGCGCTGATCCTCGACGAATTGTTCGTCGCGCCCGAGGAACGGCTGATTCACTGACCTGCCCGGCCGCCCCGCGGCTTCAGTTCATCAAGCGCGACGGATCGGCATCCAGCCTGGCCAGCGCATTGCGCGTGGCCTTGACCGTCAGGGCCTCGTCCTGCGCCGGCAGCAGCAGGCCGGCTTGCAGGAACGCCGCCAAGCGCTGCTGCTGGAACAGCACGCAACGCCCGCCCGGGGTGACGAACAGCGACAGCTGCCGGCGCATGCCGTGCCAGGCCAGCTGCACCGTCTCGTGGCGGCCGCGGTAGTCCAGCGTGTACCAGCTGCCCACCAGCAGCTCGCGTGACCAAGCGATCATCGCCGCAGTGGGCAGGCTGCCCCCGTCGGCCACCACCTCCAGCTCGCTGCTCTCGTGGCCGGACAGGTCCAGCACCAGGGACTCGTCGATCTCGATGTCCTCGCTGCCCGGCAGCAGTTCCTCGATCGACTCCAGCCGCTCCATCAGGTCCTGCAGGCGGTCGTTGGGGATCACCGCGGCTTTGGCGGTGAAGGCGGCGGCCAGGGCGTTGTTCAGCGCGTTGATGCGCTCTTCCTGCTTCTCGGGCGCCATGTTGGCCGACACCATGCCCTCGCGCAGGCGCTTCAGCAGGGGCGGCAGGCGGCGGATGACCTCGGCGCGCTCTTCGCGTGTGACCTTGGCGCTGGCCGACCAGATCAGGTCGGCCGCGGCACGCTTCATGGTCTTGGTCTCGGCGCTCTGGCCACCGTAGCGCACCGCGCTGGTGGCCAGCACATCGGCCCAGACCTGGAACAGGAACTGGCGCACACCCTCCTGCACCGGCACCTCGTTGAGCATGCGCCGCAGCTCGATGGTGTACTGGATGGCCAGGGTCTCGCGCTGCTCCACCTGCTGGGCCAGCGACACGCCGCGCCGCGAGGCCTCGTTCTCGTTCTTGAAATAGTGCTCCAGGAACTTCTCGAATTCACCCAGCACGGTCTGGAACACCCGCCGGCCGGTGTCGGGATAGGCCTCGACCACCTGCACCACACGCTTGATCTCCTTCTCCAGCGCATCACCCACGTTGCGGCTGGCGCTGTCCAGGCCCATCACGCAGGCGCCCATGCGGTCGATCAGGCGGCGTGCCGGGTGGTCGAGGTTGGCGAAGAAATCGGGTTCGCTCACCGCCACGCGCAGCACCGGCATCTGCAGCCGGGCAAACCACACCCGCATCGCCGCCGGGATGCGGTCTTCGGTGAGGATGCTCTGGAACATCATCGCCACGATCTCGATGGTGGCGCGCTCGGCCGGCGTGCTGGCCGCCTGCTTCAGCGCCTGCTTGTTCTGCTGCAGTTCCTCCAGCAGCATGGGCCCGGTGACCACGGTGACGGCATGGGCCGGCCCGCCCATGCCGCCCGGCGCCAGGCCCGACCCCGCCGGCGGCGTGAAGCGCCGGCGCAGGTGTTGCTGGGCGTTGTTGATGGCCAGCGACAGCGCCTCGGTGACGGGCCGGGCCTGGGCGGTGTCGGCAAAACCCGGCAGGTGGCGGCCCACCAGGCGGTTGAGGCGGCCCAGCACGGCCTCGGCATGGTCGCTGCCCCGCCCCAGCGGGCCGGCGCGGGTCATCATGCGGGTCTCGTCGCCCACCGACGCAGCCGCGCGGGCCGGCGCTGCGCCCGGCGGCATGGCGCGGCCAGGCGCCGGGCTGCGCCCGGCCTGGCCACGGCCGACGCCGGTGTTGTGCCCGGTGTTGGCGTGGCTGCCCACCGGGTAGGCACCGGTGGCATACGGCGACCCGGGCGTGAAGCCGGACGGGCCACCGCCGCGCGCCTGGGCATCGGCCCGCGGCCCGCTGCCACGCAGCGGCGCCTGCCCGGTGACACCACCCGCACCGCCCATGCCGGTGTTGCCGTCCACGGTGCGGCGGATGTAGGGCCGCAGGTCGACGTCGGCCATCACCCGGTGCTCGAGCAGCCAGCGGTTGATCTCGTGGTAGGCCTCGTCGGCCAGCGCGGCAAACTCGGCATGCAGCAGGGGCTGGGCCTCGCGCCAGTCGTCGGCGCTCAGGCCGGCGCTGCGCCAGGCATCCAGCACCACCCGCGCCAGGATGTGGGCGCGCAGCATGTCGTGGGTTTCCAGCTCGGCGCGGCGCTCCAGCATGGCCATGCGCGAGCGCAGATCGGTGAACTCCCAGCCGGCGCGGTCCATGATGGCCAGGGCCAGGCGCGAGGTGAGGATCTCGCGCTCGATGACATCGTTGTCGACCAGGGACAAGCCGCTGGCGGCCCCCGGCGCGGGCAGGTCACCCGGCTGCGAGGCGGTGACACCGTGCTGCAGCACATGGCGCAGGCCATGCGACATGGCGCCATGCCAGCCACCGGACAGCTTGATCAAGGCCTGCACCAGGTCGCGCCGGCGCTGGGCAATGCTGTATTCGGCCGGCTTGTCCAGCAGTTCGCGGGCACCGTTGCCCACCCGGGCCACCAGGGCCGGCAGGCCCTTGAGCAGCATGTCGACGTAACGCCGCCGCGCCTGGCTGGCGATCTGGGCGGGGTCTGCGGCGGTCGCCATGGCGCGGTGGAGAGGGTCTTGCGAACTGCGGGCGGGGTGATGGCTCCGATCTATACCACGGCGCCGGCGTTGGGGTCGTTGGGGTCGTGTTCCTTGCCCGAGGCCTTGACCAGATCCTCACGCTTGACCCCCAGCCACATCGCGATCGCTGCAGCCACGAACACCGACGAGTAGATGCCAAAAAGAATGCCGATGGTCAGTGCCACCGCAAAGTAATGCAGGGTGGGGCCGCCAAACAACAGCATGGACAAGACCATCAACTGTGTGGAGCCGTGGGTGATGACGGTGCGGCTGATGGTGCTGGTGATGGCGTGGTCGATCACCTGGGGGGTGGTGAGTTTGCGGTACTTGCGGAAGGCCTCGCGCACCCTGTCGAAGATCACCACCGATTCGTTCACCGAGTAGCCCAGCACCGCCAGCACCGCGGCCAGCACCGCCAGCGAGAACTCCCACTGGAAGAAGGCGAAGAAGCCCAGGATGATGACCACGTCGTGCAGGTTGGCGATGATGCCGGCCACGCCGAACTTCCACTCGAAGCGGAAGGCGAGGTAGACCACGATGCCGATCACCACGAAGGCCAGCGCCTTCAGGCCGTCGCTGGCCAGTTCATCGCCCACCGCCGGGCCGACGAACTCGGTGCGCGACAGCTTCACCGGCTCGGCGCCACCGGCCTTGCCGCACACCGGCCGGCTGCCCTGCTCGCCCTGGGCCGTGGTGAAGGCCTGGGTGCTGACCTGGCCGCCTTCGGCCGCACACAGCTTGTCGAACACCAGTCCGGCGACGTCGCTCTGCTTGATGTTGTCGCGCACCGGCAGGCGCACCAGCACGTCGCGCGAGGTGCCGAAGTTCTGCACCTGCACCTCGCCGAAGCCCAGCGATTCCACCGTGTGGCGGGTCTTCTCCAGGTCGGCGGCCTGGGCGTATTCCACCTCCAGCACGGTGCCGCCGGTGAACTCGATCGACAGGTGCAGGCCCCGGGTGACCAGGAAGAACACCGCCAGCGCGAAGGTGACGAAGGACACCACGTTCAACACCAGCGCATAGCGCATGAACGGGATGTCGCGGCGGATGCGGAAGAATTCCATGTCTGTTCCCTGCTGTTCTGGCCGGCGTTCTTGGGGGCTGGATCAGGCCTTGGCGGCCGGCTCGTCGTCGATCACGGCTGGCGGCTTGCTGCCGTCCGGCCGCCACACCTGGCCGATGGACACGCTCTTCAGGCGCTTCTTGCCGCCGTACCAGAGGTTGACCAGGCCACGCGAGAACATCACCGCCGAGAACATGCTGGTCAGGATGCCCAGGCAGTGCACCACGGCAAAGCCCTTGACGAAGCCCGAGCCGAAGGTCAGCAGGGCCAGGCCGGCGATCAGCGTGGTGATGTTGCTGTCCAGGATGGTGGCAAAGGCCTTCTCGTAGCCGATGTTGATGGCCGCCTGCGGGCTGGCGCCGCCGCGCAGCTCTTCACGCACCCGCTCGTTGATCAGCACGTTGGCATCGATGGCCATGCCCAGCGTCAGGGCGATGGCGGCCATGCCCGGCAGGGTGAGCGTGGCCTGCAGCATCGACAGCACCGCCACCAGCAGCAGCAGGTTGAAGGCCAGGGCGATGGTGCTGAACACGCCGAACAGCAGGTAGTAGGCGCACATGAACACCGCGATGGCGGCAAAGCCGTAGCCCACGCTGGCAAAGCCCTTGGCGATGTTCTCGGCGCCCAGGGTCGGGCCGATGGTGCGCTCCTCGATGGTCTCCATCGGCGCGGCCAGGCTGCCGGCGCGCAGCAGCAGGGCGGTGTCGGCCGCCTCGCTGGTGCTCATGCGGCCACTGATCTGCACCCGCCCGCCGCCGATCTCGGAGCGGATCACCGGCGCGGTGACCACCTCGCCCTTGCCCTTCTCGAACAGGATGATGGCCATGCGCTTGTTGATGTTCTCGCGCGTGACATCGCGGAAGATGCGCGCGCCCTTGGCGTCCAGCGTCAGGTGCACCGCCGGCTCGCCCTGGTTGTCGCCCGAGAAACCGGGCTGGGCGTCGGTGAGGTTCTCGCCGGTGAGGATGACCTGGCGGAACACGATGATGGGCGAGCCGTCCTTTTCCAGGTAGCGCTCGCTGCCGAAGGGCACCGGCCCGCCGCCGCTGAGCGCGGCCAGGGCCTCGGTGCTGGTGTTGACCAGGCGCACCTCCAGCGTGGCGGTGCGGCCGATGATGTCCTTGGCCTTGGCCGTGTCCTGCACCCCCGGCAGCTGCACCACCACGCGGTCGGCGCCCTGCTGCTGGATCACCGGCTCGGCCACGCCCAGCTCGTTCACCCGGTTGTGCAGGGTGGTGATGTTCTGCTTGACGGCCGCATCCTGCACCGCCTTGGCAGCGGCCGGCTTCAGTGCGCCGGTGAGGCGGAAGTCGGCGCCGTCGGGTGCCTCGGTCCAGTCCAGGTCGGGCAGTTGCTCGCTCAGCAGGCTGCGCGCCTGGGCCAGCACGGCCGCCTCGCGAAAGCGCAGCACCACCTGGTTGCCGTCGCGGCTGATGCCGGCATGGCGGATGTTCTTGTCACGCAGCAGGGTGCGGATGTCGCCGGTGACCGACTCGGCCTTCTTGGTCAGCGCCGCCTTCATGTCGACCTGCATCAGGAAGTGCACACCACCACGCAGGTCCAGGCCCAGGTACATGGGCAGGGCATGCAGGCTGGTCAGCCAGTGCGGCGAGCGGCTCAACAGGTTCAGCGCCACGATGTAGGCCGGATTGGCGGCATCGGGGTTCAGCGCCTTGCTGATCGCGTCCTTGGCCTTGATCTGGTCGTCGGTGTTGGCGAAGCGGGCCTTGACCGAGTTGCCCTCGAACTGCACGAAGTCGGCCTTCAGGCCGGCCTCGCCCAGCGCCTGCTCGATGCGCGGCACCAGGCCGGCATCGACCTTCAGCGTGGCCTTGGCACTGGCCACCTGCACGGCCGGCGCCTCGCCGTAGAAGTTGGGCAGGGTGTAAACCAGGCCGACCAGCAGCGCGATGCCGAGGATCAGGTATTTCCACCAGGGGTAGCGGTTCATCGTGAGGTCCTCGGCGCAGCGGCCGGACAGGGCGGGCCGTGCGGGTCGCCGGCACGGAGGCCGGCGCTGGGCTGCAAGGCGGTGGGCGGGAGGGGCGCAGCGGCCGCCGGCAGCGCGGCGGCCAGGGCCGGCTTACTTGCCGAAGGTGCCCTTGGGCAGCACCTGCACCACCGCGCCGCGCTGCACCTGCAGTTCGACGCCGTTGGCCACTTCCACGTTGACCATGCTCTCGCCGAGCTTGGACACACGGCCGATCAGGCCACCCGCCACCACCACCTCGTCGCCCTTGGCCAGGGCGTCGAGCATGGCCTTGTGCTCCTTCTGGCGCTTCATCTGGGGCCGGATCATGATGAAGTACAGCACCACGAACATCAGCACCAGGGGCAGCAGCTGGCCGAGCGAGCCGAACATCGATTCGGCACCACCGGCAGCGGCGGCAGGGGCGGTCTGGGCAAAGGCGTTGGAGATGAACACGTCGGGAATCCTTGAAAACTGGGGGGCCGGGCCGATCCGCAGCCGAACCGGGCATTGTAGGTGGGGCGGGGTGGGCGAAGCAGGGTGCGCCGCTGGCCTCAGAACAGCGCCATGCTGAGCTTGCGCCGGTACTGGTCGACCACCGGGTCGCTGGATGCGACCGCCGCATGGCCGGTGAGTTCCAGCGCGCCCTTGGCTTTCTCGGCACCCGCAGCCGGCTTGGGCTGGGGCTTGGTCAGCAGCTCGAGGATGGCGACATAGGTCTTGCGCGCCAGTTCGCCATTCCAGGCCTTGTCGCGCATCACGATCTCCAGCAGCGCGTCCATCGCGGCGGTGAACTCGCCAGTGGCCATCAGGCCCTGGGCCAGCTCGTAGCGGGCCTCGAAATCACGCCGGTTGGCGGCGATGGCCGCCTCCAGCTGCTGGGCGTTGCGCGCCGTGGGCGCCTTCTCGCAGGCGTCCAGCCACAGGCCCAGCGCGGCGATGCGGCCGTCGATGATGGCCTTGCTGGCCACCGGCGCCCAGGCAGCGCGGGCCTGGGCCACATGGCCGGTCTCGATCAGCAGCTTGACGTATTCGCAGCGCGCGGCGTCGTTGGCCGGGTCCACGGCCACGGCCTGCTGCAGCTTGTCCAGCGCGGCATCCAGGTCGCCCGCGGCTTCCAGGGCCTCGGCCTCGGCCGTTTCCTCCTCGGCCTCCAGCACTTCGGCGCTGGGCACGTGGCGGTCGAGGAACTCGCGGATCTGGGCCTCGGGCACGGCGCCGACGAAGCCGTCCACCGGCTGGCCGTCCTTGAACAGCACGCAGAACGGGATCGAGCGCACGCCGAATGCCTGGCTCAGCTGGCTGGCGATCTCGGGCTGGTCGTCGCTGTTGAGCTTGGCCAGCTTGAAGCGGCCGGCGTAGGCCGCCTCCACCTTCTCGAGCAGCGGGCCCAGGGTGCGGCAGGGGCCGCACCACGGGGCCCAGATGTCGAGCAGCACCGGCTGCTGCATCGAGGCCTGGATCAGTTCGGCTTCGAAATTCTGGATGGTGATGTCACTCATGGATGCGCCCGGACAGGGGGTGGTGGGAGGCAAACGGCAGCAGATCAGGGCGGCCGCCTACAATTCAATGCTCGCAGCTGCCGGCGCAGCATGACGCTCTCGCGCCTTTGAAACCGTGGATTCCAGCCCCGACAACCGCCCGACCGGCGCCCCCGACCAAGACCTCTCGGCCGCGCCTGGCGTGCGGGTGGGTGTGCTGATGGGCTCGTCCAGCGACTGGGACACGATGCGCCAGGCCGCCCAGATTCTCACCGAGTTTGGTGTGGCCCACGAATGCCGGGTGGTCTCGGCCCACCGCATGCCCGACGCGATGTTCGCCTACGCCGAGGCGGCGGCCGCACGCGGCCTGGTGGCCATCATCGCCGGCGCCGGTGGCGCGGCCCACCTGCCCGGCATGCTGGCGGCCAAGACCACCGTGCCGGTGCTGGGCGTGCCGGTGCAGTCCAAGGCGCTGTCGGGCGTGGATTCGCTGCACTCCATCGTGATGATGCCCAAGGGCATCCCGGTGGCCACCTTCGCCATCGGCGCGGCCGGCGCGGCCAACGCGGCGCTGTTCGCGGTGGCCATGCTGGCCACGGCCGACCCCGCCCTGCGTGCGCAGCTGGACGCCTACCGCGCCCGCCAGACCGCCGCCGCCGTGGCCATGACGGCAGAACTGACATGATCCACCGATCGATCCTCCCCGGCGCCACCCTGGGCGTGATGGGCGGCGGCCAGCTGGGCCGCATGTTCGTGCAGGCCGCCCAGGCCATGGGTTACTTCACTGCCGTGCTCGACGCCGACCCCACCTCGCCCGCCGGCCTGGTGGCGCATTACCACATCGAGGCCGACTACCTCGACGAGCAGGGCCTGGCCCAGCTGATGCAGCGCAGCGCGGCCATCACCACCGAATTCGAGAACGTGCCGGCCGGCGCCCTGGTCACGCTGGGCGCGCACCGCCCGGTGGCGCCCACCGCCGACGCCGTGGCCGTGTGCCAGGACCGCGCCACCGAGAAAGCCCAGTTCCGCCGCAGCGGCGTGCCCTGCGCGCCCTATGCGCTGATCGACAGCGCCGAGCGCCTGGCGGCCGTGACCGACGACCTGCTGCCCGGCATCCTCAAGACCGCGCGCCTGGGCTACGACGGCAAGGGCCAGGCCGTGGTGGCCGACCGCGCAGCCCTGGCCGCCGCCTGGCAGCGCCTGGGCCAGGTGCCCTGCGTGCTGGAGCAGAAGCTGGCGCTGGCGCTGGAGCTGAGCGTGGTGGTGGCACGCAGCGCCAGCGGTGAACTGGTGCAGCTGCCGGTGCAGCAGAACCTGCACCGCGACGGCATCCTGGCCGTCACCCAGGTGCCGGCGCCCGACGCCAGCGCCGCGCTGCAGCAGCAGGCCGGCGCCGCCGCCGCCCGGCTGGCGGCCGACCTGGGCTATGTGGGCGTGCTGTGCGTGGAGTTCTTCGTCACCGCCGACGGCCGCCTGGTGGCCAACGAGATGGCACCGCGCCCGCACAACTCCGGCCACTGGTCGGTCGACGGCGCCGATGTCAGCCAGTTCCACCTGCAGGTGCGCGCCCTGTGCGGCCTGCCCCTGGTGGCGCCGCGCCAGCATTCGGCCGCGGTGATGCTCAACCTGCTGGGCGACCTGTGGCTGGCCGCCGATGGCAGCGAGCGCACACCACCCTGGGCCGCGGTGCTGGCCCTGCCCGGTGTGCACCTGCACCTGTATGGCAAGACCAGCGCCCGCCCCGGCCGCAAGATGGGCCACCTGACGGTGACGGCCGCCACCGCCGCCGAGGCCCGCGCCACCGCGCTGCAGGCCGCCGCGCTGCTGGGCCTGACGGCCTTCTGAGCCACCGCGCCACCCATGCCCATCCTGGCCGGTGACGATCCGGCGGCCGTGGCCGCCGCCGCGCAGTGCCTGGCCGCTGGTGGCCTGGTCGGGCTGCCCACCGAGACGGTGTATGGCCTGGCCGCGCGCGCCGACCAAGGCGCGGCCGTGGCCGGCATCTTCGCCGCCAAGGGCCGGCCGGCCGACCATCCGCTGATCGTGCACGTGGCCGATCTTGCGGGCGCCGCCGCCTTCGCCAGCAACCTGCCGCCGTCGGCGCGGCGCCTGGCCGCCGCCTTCTGGCCCGGCCCGGTGACGGTGATCGTGCCGCGCCGCGCCGGTGTGGCCGAGGCCGCAGCGGGCGGCCAGGCCAGCATCGGCCTGCGCTGCCCGTCACACCCGGTGGCCCAGGCCCTGCTGCGCCGGGCCGCCGCGCTGGGCGTGGCCGGCGTGGCCGCACCCAGCGCCAACCGCTTCGGCCGCGTCAGCCCCACCACCGCCGCCCACGTGGCCGGGGAGTTCGGGCCTGCACTGCTGGTGCTGGACGGCGGCGATTGCCCGGTGGGCATCGAATCCACCATCGTCGACTGCAGCCGGGGCCACCCGGTGCTGCTGCGCCCCGGTGTGCTGACCCGCGCTGCGCTGGAAGACGTGCTGGGCGAGCCGCTGCGCAGCGCCGATGCCGATGCACCGCGTGCGCCCGGCACCCTGGCCTCGCATTACGCACCGCGGGCGCGGCTGCGCCTGTGGGCGCCTGATGCCCTGGCCGCGGCGCTTGACAAACCGGCAACGTGGCCCGCGGGGCTGGCGGTATATTCGCGGCGGCCGGTGGGTGGCGCGGCGCATCCGGCGCCCCGCTGCCTGTGGCGCCGGATGCCCGACGACCCGGCTGCGGCGGCGCACGACCTGTTTGCCGCGCTGCGGCAGCTGGACGACGACGGCGCGGCCGAGATCTGGGTTGAACAGCCGCCCGAGACACCCGACTGGGAAGGTGTGCTCGACCGCCTGCGCCGTGCCGCCAGCCCCTGACCGGGTGCCCCTCTTGCCTTGCGACTGGATAGTTGATGACCCGTTTTCGTGATCTGCGCCGCTGCGGCGCGCGCATGCTGGCCCCGCTGGTGGCGGTGGCAGCCCTGCTGTCGGCCTGCGGCGGCGGCACCGAGCAGGTGGAGTCCTTCGTGCCGACCCGGCTGCTGGTGCTGGGCGACGAAAACGGCGTGATCGTCGACGACGGCAGCCACGACGGCTTCAAGTACAGCCTGAACGACCGCACCGGCACCACCACCGGCAAGTGCCTGCTGCTGCCCACGCCCAGCCAGCAGGTCGCCGCCTACTACGGCTTCGTGTTCGCGGCCTGCAACCCGAACGCCGCCGTGCCCAAGGCCTTCGTGCACGCCCAGGTGGGCGCCCTGGCCGACGACGCCACCACCGGCCTGAAGGCGCAGCTGGACAGCATCACCGGCCTGGGTGGGACCGACATGGCGATGCTGATGATCGGCGCCAACGACGTGATCGCGCTGTACGAGCAGAAGAAGACCGGCACGCTGACAGCCGCCCAGGCCACCGCCGAGGCCACCCGCCGCGGCGCCGTGGCCGCCGCGCAGATCAACCGCCTGCTGAACACTGGCGCCCGCGCCCTGGTGTTCACCGTGCCCGAGATGGGCAAGAGCCCCTACGCCCTGGTTGCCAATGCCAGCGATGCCGGTGCCGCCACCCTGATCACCGCGCTGACGGCCGCCTTCAACACCGCGCTGCGCCTGGGCATCGATTCCACCGAGTTCGATGGCCGCAACTACGGCCTGGTGCTGGCCGACGACGTGGTGGCGGCGATCGAGCGCTTCCCCACCTCCTACCTGAGCGCGCCGTCGAACAAGACCGACGCCGTCTGCGCCATCGGCAGCATGCCCCAGGGCTGCCGGATCGTGACCGACACCACCACGCCGGCCAACAACATCGCCGCCACCACCCACCTGTGGGCCAGCGACCGCCACCTCGGCCCGGCCGCGATGAACCAGATCGCGGCCCAGGCGCTGTCACGCGCCGTCAACAACCCGTTCTAGACGCGGGCCGGCGCGCGCCGCACCCGCCAGGTGCGCAGCAGGATGGTGGCGGCCAGCGCCAGGGTGATGGCATTGGCCACGATGATCGGCCACTCCCCCAGTGCCAGGCCGTACAGCAGCCACAGCGCCACGCCGATGGTGAAGGCGCCGTACATGCCCAGCGAGATGCCGGACAGGTCGGACGAGCGGAAGGTGTGCCAGGCCTGCGGCACGAACGCGCCGGTGGTGAGCGTGGCGGCCAGGTAGCCCAGCCATTGGGGGTCGAGCAGGGTCATGGGGTGCGGCGGGCTGCATGCCGGCGCCGGTCCGTGCAAACCCTGGATTTTGCCGCAGGCCGGCTGCGCAGAAACGCCGGACGGCCCACGCCAGATGCGCTCGCAGCCTCAGCCTGGGCAGGGCCCCGCCACTACACTCGGCTCCCGCCATGACACCCACCCTGCTCGCCCTGGACACCGCCACCGACCGGCTGGCCGCCGGCCTGCTGGCGCCCGGTGGGCGCTGGTGCGTGAACGAGGCCGGCGGCGCCAGCGCCTCGGCCCGGCTGATCCCGGTGCTGATGGACTTGCTGCGGGGCGCCGGCCTGGCCATGCCCCAGGTGCAGGCAGTGGCCTTCGGCCAGGGGCCGGGCGCCTTCACCGGCCTGCGCACCGCCTGCGCCGTGGCCCAAGGCCTGGCCTTCGCCCACGGCACGCCGGTGCTGGCCATCGACAGCCTGCTGGTGGTGGCCGAGGACGCCCGCGCCCAGGCCGCGGGCGCAGCCGATGGCCTCTGGTGGGTGGCGATGGATGCGCGCATGGACGAGGTCTATGCCGCGGCCTACCGCCACGGCCCGGCCGGCTGGGTGGTGCAGGTGGCGCCGCAGCTCTACACCCTGGGCGCACTGGCCGCCGCCTGGCAGGCGGCGCCGCCGCAGCGTGTGGCCGGCAGCGCCATCGGTGCCTTCGCCGACCGCCTGCCCTGGGGCGACGCCAGGCGCTGGCCGCACTGCGCCGACCGCGCCGCCGCCCTGCTGCGCCTGGCCGAAGCCGCCTGGGCGGCGGGCGCAGCCATCCCCGCCGAGGCCGCCCTGCCGCTGTACCTGCGCGACAAGGTGGCCCAGACCACCGCCGAGCGCCTGGCCCAGCGCGCGGCCGGAGCAGGGGCATGAACGACAGGGCGGCGCCGCTGCTGTGGCACCGGTCCATGGCCACCAGCGACCTGGCCGAGGTGCTGGCGCTGGAGGTGGCGGCCTACAGCTTCCCCTGGTCGCAGGGCAACTTCATCGATTCTCTGTCGGCCGGCTACCTGGCCTGGGTGCGGCACGACGCCCAGCAGCAGCTGCTGGGCTATTGCGTGGCCCAGCCCGGCTTCGAGGAAACCCATTTGCTGAACCTGACGGTGGCGCCCAGCCAGCAGCGCCAGGGCCATGGCCGCGCCCTGCTGCTGGCGCTGGCCGCCTGGGCGCGTGCGCGGGGGGACACCGCGCTGTGGCTGGAGGTGCGGCAGAGCAATGCCGCCGGCCGGGCGCTGTATGCCGCGGCCGGCTTCCAGGAAGTGGGCCTGCGCCGGGCCTACTACCCGGCCGCGCAGCAACAGCGCGAGGACGCGGTGGTGATGCGGCTGGCGCTGCAGCCCGGCAGCACGGGGGCGCCGCATGGGCTGGACTGAGCGCCAGCAGGCCATGCTGCAGGAGATGGGCCTGCGGCTGTGGACACCGGCGCCGGCGCTGCCACCGGTGGCTGCACCGGCCACCCCGGCCCCTGCCGCCGTCGAGCCCGCCCCGGTGGCCGCTGCTGCCGCACCACGCGCCGCACCGGCACCTGCACCGGTGCCGGTGCCGCTTCACACCGACGGCCCCGCGGCCACGCTGGACTGGCCGGCGCTGCGTGCGGCAGTGGCCGGCTGCCGGGCCTGCGGCCTGTGCGAATCACGCCGCCAGACGGTGTTCGGCGTGGGCCACCCGCAGGCGCATTGCATGGTGGTGGGCGAGGCCCCGGGCGAGCAGGAGGATGCGCAGGGCGAGCCCTTCGTCGGCGCCGCCGGCCAGCTGCTGGACCGCATGCTGGCCGCGCTGGGCCTGGGCCGCAGCGCGGCCACGCCGGAGCGCCAGGTCTTCATCGCCAACACCCTGAAATGCCGGCCGCCGCGCAACCGCAACCCGTCGCCCGAGGAACTGGCGGCCTGCCAGCCCTTCCTGGAGCGCCAGGTAGCCCTGGTGCAGCCGCGGGTGATCCTGGCCATGGGCCGCTTTGCGGTGCAGCAGCTGCTGGGCAGCGACGCCCCCATCGGCAAGCTGCGTGGCACGGTGCACCAGTGGCGAGGCGTGCCCCTGGTCGTCAGCTACCACCCGGCATACCTGTTGCGCCAGCCGGCCGACAAGGCCAAGGCCTGGGACGACCTCTGCCAGGTGGCCGCGCTGTTGGCGCGGACTGGCTGATTGCCCCGCTCAGCCGCCCTTGACCGGCCGGCGCCAGCCCGGAATCGACACCTGCTTGCCACGCGCCACCGTCAGCTGGCCGGCGGGCGTGCTCTTGCTGACGGTGCTGCCACCGCCCACCGTGCCGCCCTCGCCGATGGTGACCGGCGCGATCAGCACGCAGTTGCTGCCGATGTGCACGTCGTCGCCGATCACGGTGCGGTGCTTGTAGGCGCCGTCGTAGTTGGCGGTGATGCTGCCGGCACCGTAGTTCACGCGCTCGCCCACGGTGGCGTCGCCCAGGTAGGCCAGGTGGTTGGCCTTGGCGCCGCGGGCCAGCTTGCTGTTCTTCACCTCGACGAAGTTGCCGATGTGCACCTCCGCGGCCAGCTCGGCGCCGGGGCGCAGCCGGGCATAGGGGCCGATCAGGCTGCCCGCGCCCACGCTGGCGCCGTCGATGTGGGTGAAGGGGTGGACCACCACACCGTCGCCGATCCGCGCATCGCGGATCACGCAGTGCGCGCCGATCTGCACGTCGTTGCCCAGCGTCACCGCGCCCTCGAACACGCAGCCCACGTCGATGTCGACATCGCTGCCGGTGGCCAGCGTGCCACGCAGGTCGAAGCGCGCCGGGTCGGCCAGGCGCACGCCGGCCTCCAGCAGCACATCGGCCTGGCGGCGCTGGAAGCGGCGCTCCAGTTCGGCCAGCTGCAGCGGGCTGTTCACACCCAGCACCTCGGTGTCGTCGCTGGCCTGGCTGGCCACCACCGCCACACCCTCGGCCACGGCCATGGCCACGATGTCGGTCAGGTAGAACTCGCCCTGGGCGTTGTCGTCCTTCAGCGCCATCACCCAGCGCTTGAGCAGGGCCGTGGGCGCGGCCATCATGCCGGTGTAGACCTCGCGGATCTGGCGCTGTGCGGCACTGGCGTCCTTGTGCTCGACGATGCCCTGCACGGCGCCATCGGCCGTGCCCCCTGCACGCACGATGCGGCCATAGCCGGTGGCATCGGGCAGCACGATGGTCAGCAGCGCCAGGCGCTCGCCGCCGCAGGCATCGGCCAGGGCCTGCGCGGTGGCGGGGGCGATCAGCGGCACGTCGCCGTTGAGGATCAGCGTGGTGCCGTCGCTGCCCAGCCGCGGCACCACCTGCTGCACCGCGTGGCCGGTGCCACGCTGCGGCATCTGGCGCACCGGCAGCGCACCGCTGCCGGCAATGGCAGACTCCACCGCGTCGGCGCCATGGCCGGTCACCACCCAGCAGCGGTGCGCCGGCAGTGCGGCGGTGGTGGCCAGCACATGGGCCAGCAGCGGGCGGCCGGCCAGGCGGTGCAGCACCTTCGGGTGCCGGCTCTTCATGCGGGTGCCTTTGCCCGCGGCCATGATGACGATGTCCAATGCCATGAAGGTGCCTGTGATCAACCGTTGGAGAGGCTGGATTATCGTGATGCTGCTGCCGCTGATCGTGGGATGCAGCGCCGTGCGCGTGACCTATGGCCAGGGTCCGATGCTGGCGTACTGGTGGCTGGACAGCCAGGTGGCCTTCAGCGCCGAGCAGGCACCGCGTGTGCGCGCCGCGCTGGCCGATTGGTTTGCCTGGCACCGCGCCACCCAGCTGCCCGACTACGCCCAGGCCCTGGGTGAAGCCGCCACCCTGGCACAGGGCAACCTCAGCCCGACCCAGGTGTGCAGCCTGATGGAGGGCTGGCAGCGCCGGGCCGAACGCGCCTTCGAGCGTGCCGTGCCCGCCGTCGCCGAGCAGTTGCGCGGCCTGTCGGCCGAACAGATCCTCCACCTGGAGCGGCGCCAGGCCGTCAAGCTGCAGGAGGCCGCGGCCGAGCACCTGCAGAGCGACCCGGACGAGCGCCGCCAGGCTGCCCTGGCACGCCAGGTCGACCGCGCCGAGAACCTCTACGGCAGCCTGGACGAGGCCCAGCGCCAGTTGCTCGCCAGCGGCCTGGCGGCCTCGCCCTTCGACCCCGAGCGCTGGCTGGCCGAACGGCGTGCCCGCAGCCTGGAGCTGCTGCGCAGCCTGCGCCAGTGGCAATCCGAGCAGGCCGACCCCGCCACCGTGCAGGCCGACCTGCGCCGTCTGGCAGCCGAGATCACCCGCTCGCCGCGCCCCGGCTACCAGGCCTACAGCCGCCGCCTGCTGCAGGCCAACTGCGCGCTGGTGGCCCAGCTGCACAACAGCACCACGGCGGCCCAGCGCCAGCGTGCAGCCGGCAAGCTGCAGGGCTGGCATAACGACCTGCGCACCCTGGCCGAGAGCCGCTGACCGATGCCGCCCGACCGCACCACGGCCACCCCCATCCCCCCGCAGCCGCGGCCGTGGCGCGCCGACTGGGCCCCGCACGCGGCGTCGCTGCTGGCGGTGGCGCTGCTGCTGGTGCTGCTGGCCGCGGTGTCGATCTGGCAGGAGCGGGCGCGCCAGCGTGAGCGGGCGGTGGCCGGCACCCAGAACCTCGCCCGGCTGCTGGAGTCGCAGGTGGCCGACGTGCTGAGCAAGGCCGACGTGCTGCTGCAGGCCAGTGCCCTGCAGTGGCGTGAGCTGGCCCAGCGTGACGGCGCGGCCGCGGCCGCGGCGCCCTTGCGCAGCCTGGCCGCCACCGTGCCCGGCCTGCAGAACCTGCGCCTGGCCGATGCCGATGGCCAGTGGCGGCTGCTGGTGGACGCCGCCGGTGCCCGGCTGCTGAACCCGCCCCTGCCGCTGCAGGGCGACGATGCCCAGGCCTTTGCACGCGCCCGGGCCGAGCCGGCCCGCGGCCTGCAGCTCAGCGGCCCGCTGCGCCGCGCCGCCGACCAGCCCTGGCTGCTGGTGCTGAGCCGGGCGATTCCCGGCGCCGACGGCGGCTTTGGCGGCTGGGTCAGCGTGGACCTGCCGGTGACCCGCTTCGATGCGCTGTTCTCCACCATCGACCTGGGCGAGCACGGCGCAGCCACCATCCGCACCGAGAGCCTGGCCCTGGTCTACCGCCGCCCCTGGCCGCGTGAGGGCATGGGCGCGGCGGTGGGCAGCACCGAGGTCTCGGCCGGCCTGCGCGAGGCGCTGGCCGCCAACCCGCAGGCCGGCGAGTACGAGGCGCCCACGGCGCTGGACGGCCGGGCCCGCATCAACACCTACCGCCAGGTGCAGGGCCACCCGCTGCTGCTGCTGGTGGGCCTGCCCGAGGACGAGTTCCCCAACGGCTGGAACAACGTCGACGCGGCCATCATCACCCTGGCCCTGGCCACGCTGGCCCTGGCCGGCATGGCCACCAGCGCCATGCTGCGGGTGCAGCGCCAGGCGCTGGACGATGTGCAGCGCCGGCTGGCGGCCATCGTCGAATCGTCGCAGGACGCCATCGTCAGCGAGACCCAGGAAGGCGTGGTCACCAGCTGGAACTCGGGCGCCGAGCGCCTGTATGGCTACAGCGCCGCCGAGATGCTGGGCCAGACCCTGCACCGCCTGCTGCCGCCGGACCGGCACGACGAGATGGCCGGCCTGCTGGCCCAGGTGCAGCGCGGTGAGCCGGTGGCGCACTTCGAGACCGAGCGGCTGCGCCGCGACGGGCAGCGCATCAGCGTGTCGATGTCGATCTCGCCGCTGTTCGACCAGCGTGGCCAGCTGGTGGGCCGCTCCCGCATCGCACGCGACATCACCGCCCAGAAGGCGCTGGCCGAGGAGGTGCGCCAGCTGGCCTTCCTCGACCCGCTGACCCGGCTGCCCAACCGCCGCCTGCTGATGGACCGGCTGCGCCATGCGCAGCAGACCAGCAAGCGCCAGGGCACACATGGCGCGGTGCTGTTCCTCGACCTGGACGGCTTCAAGCAGCTCAACGACCAGCTGGGCCACGAGGCCGGCGACCAGTGGCTGGTGCTGGTGGCCCAGCGCCTGCGCGAGGCGGTGCGCGAGACCGACACCGTGGCCCGGCTCGGCGGCGACGAGTTCGTGGTGCTGTGCGAAAGCCTGGCGGCGGCGCCCGACCAGGCACTGGCCGGCCTGGTGGCGCTGGAGGCCAAGATTGCGCAGCAGCTGTGCCAGCCGGCGGTGCTGGCCGGTCAGCTGTGGCAGGGCCAGGCCAGCATCGGCCGGCGCCTGTTCAGCGGCACCGACGAGGCCCCCGAGCGCCTGCTGGCCGATGCCGACCAGGCGATGTACCGCCAGAAGCAGCAGCACCGCCCTGCCCCGCCCCCCACGCTGGAGGCCGCGCTGGACGAAGACAGCGCCTGGGGCGACCTGTAGCCCTGGCAGCGGCGCAATGCCGCACTGCAGCACCGCCTGCCACCGGCAAGGACAATGGCGCCATGTCCACCTGGCGCCAGCGCACCCACACCCTGCTGCAACACCCCGAATTTGCCCGCGGCGCGCGCGAGATGGTGGGTGTGGCCCTGGGCATCGGCGCCTGGGGCCTGGTCACCGGCATGGCCATGGTCAAGGGCGGCCTGGAGCCCTGGGTGGCGGTGCTGATGTCGCTCACCGTGTTTGCCGGCACGGCCCAGTTGGCGGTGGCGCCGCTGATGGCCGGCGGCGCGCCGATCTGGGTGGTGTGGGCCACCGCGCTGTGCCTGAACCTGCGCTTCGTGATCTTCAGCAGCCAGTGGCGGCCCTACCTCGCGGCGATGCCGTTCAGGCGCCGGCTGCTGACGAGCTACTTCACCGCCGACCTGAACTACGTGCTGTTCATGCGCCGCTTCCCGGACCCCAGGCCCGCGCCGGAGCAGATCCCGTACTTCTGGGGTGGGGTGCTGGTGAATGCCGGCAGCTGGCATGTGATGTCGCTGCTGGGCATCACCCTGGGCCACCACATCCCGCCGGAATGGGGCCTGGGCTTCGCCGGCACGGTGGCCCTGCTGGCCATGACCTATTCCATGCTGGCCGACCGCGCCACCTGGCTGCCGGCCCTGCTGGCCGGCGCTGCGGCGGTGGCGGCCTATACCCTGCCGCTGAAGCTGAACATGCTGGTGGCGATTGCCGCGGCGGTGGCCATGGGCACCATCATCGACCACAGCCGGCCGCTGCAGCGGCGGGGCGCCTGATGGCCACCTGGGAGGTGCTGCTCACCATCGCCGGCCTGGTGCTGATCACCATCGGCACACGCGGCTTCTTCATCCTGCCGCGGCAGGAACTGCCGATGCCGGAATGGCTGCGCGAGGGCCTGCGCTACGCCCCCATCGGCGCCCTGGTGGCGGTGATCGCGCCCGAGCTGGTGATGAGCCAGGGCCAGCTGATCGACACCTGGATGGAGCCGCGGCTGTTCGGTGCGGCGGCGGCCACGGCCTGGTTCATCTGGCGGCGCGACATGCTGGGCACCATCGTGGTGGGCACGGCGGTGATGTTGATGCTGCGCCTGGGGCTGGGCTGGTGATCTGCCAAACTGGCGGGCTGTCGCACTGCCGTCCCACCAACCAAGCCACCACCATGAACATCCTCCGACTCGACCAGCTCGTGGCCCAGGGCCAGCTTGCCGGCCAGCGCGTCTTCATCCGCGCCGACCTGAACGTGCCGCAGGACGACGCCGGCAACATCACCGAGGACACCCGGATCCGCGCCAGCGTGCCGGCCATCCAGATGGCCATGAAGGCCGGCGCCGCGGTGATGGTGACCAGCCACCTGGGCCGCCCCACCGAGGGCGCGTTCAAGCCCGAGGACTCGCTGGCGCCGGTGGCCAGGCGCCTGGGTGAGCTGCTGGGCTTCGAGGTGCCGCTGGTGGCCAACTGGGTCGATGGCGTCAGCGTGGCGCCCGGCCACCTGGTGATGCTGGAGAACTGCCGGCTGAACAAGGGCGAGAAGAAGAACGACGAGGCACTGGCGCGCAAGATGGCCGCGCTGTGCGACATCTATGTCAACGACGCCTTCGGCACCGCCCACCGCGCCGAAGGCACGACCTACGGCATCGCCCAGTTCGCCAAGATCGCCTGCGCCGGGCCGCTGCTGTCGGCCGAGATCGACGCCATCACCAAGGCCCTGGCCCATCCGAAGCGGCCGCTGGTGGCCATCGTGGCCGGCAGCAAGGTCAGCACCAAGCTCACCATCCTGCAAAGCCTGTCGGCCAAGGTGGACGGGCTGATCGTGGGCGGCGGCATCGCCAACACCTTCATGCTGGCCGCCGGCCTGAAGATCGGCAAGAGCTTGGCCGAGCCCGACCTGCTGGCCGATGCCAAGGCGGTGATCGCCGCCATGCAGGCGCGCGGCGCCGCGGTGCCGATCCCGGTCGACGTGGTCTGCGCCAAGACCTTTGCCGCCGATGCACCGGCCACGGTGAAGGCCGCCACCGACGTGGCCGACGACGACCTGATCCTGGACATCGGCCCGCAAACCTCTGCCATCCTGGCCAAGCAGCTGATGGCTGCCGGCACCATCGTCTGGAACGGGCCGGTGGGCGTGTTCGAGTTCGCCGCCTTCAGCCACGGCACCGAGGCCATCGCCCGGGCCATCGCGGCCAGCGAGGCCTTCAGCATCGCCGGCGGTGGCGACACGCTGGCCGCCATCGCCAAGTACGGCATCGAGCAGGACGTGGGCTACATCTCCACCGGCGGCGGCGCCTTCCTGGAAGTGCTGGAAGGCAAGACCCTGCCGGCGTTCGAGATCCTGGAGCGGCGCGCCGGCGGCTGAGCCACGCTCAGGCCGGCACCCGGTGGAACCAGGGCCGGGCCTGCTCCAGCTGGCCGGCCAGGCGCAGCAGCAGGGCGTCTTCACCGAAGCGGCCCGCCAGCTGCACGCCGATCGGCAGGCCGGCGGCGTTCCAGCACAGCGGCACCGACATCGCCGGCTGGCCGGTGATGTTGAACAGCGCGGTGAACGGGATGGTGTCGAAGGTCTTGTCCAGCAGCGGCTGCAGCACGGCCGGCTGGCGCAGCAGGCTGCCGGCGCCCAGCGCCGTCACCAGGCGCATCAGCCGCTGCTCGGCCGCGCTGGGCTGCTGCGCCCCCAGCAGGGCCGGCGGCCCGCCCAGCGTGGGCGTGAGCAGCAGGTCATGGCGCTGGAAGAACGGCACCAGGGCGCGCGCCGCAGCGTGCAGCGTGCGCTGCGCCAGCGCCAGGTCGGCGGCACGCAGGCTGCACCCCAGCAGGCCCAGCGCGGCGGTGGCCGGCTCCATCTCCGACGGTGCCAGCCGCCGGCCCAGCAGCTGCTGCAGGCCGGCGATCTCGGCTGCCGTCTCGGCCGCCAGCACGGTGACGAACGCCGGCTCCAGCGCCTGGCGGTCCACCGGTGGCGCGGCCTCCTCCACCGCATGGCCCAGCGACTGCAGCAGGGCCGCCACGTCCTGCACCGCCGCCACGCAGTCGGCATGCACCGTGCGGCCCAGCAGGGGCCGGTGGCTGAAGGCGATGCGCAGCCGGCCCGGCGGGCGCGCCACCGCCTGCAGCAGCGGTGCGCCCAGCGCCGGCGCGGCCCAGGGCGCACCGGGGTCGGCGCCGGCGGTGGCGTCCAGCAGCGCAGCGCTGTCGCGCACGCTGCGGCTGAGCACATGCTCCACCGCCAGGCCCTGCCACAGCGTGCCCAGCACCGGCCCGGTGGGCGTGGCGCCGCGGCTGGGCTTGAGCCCGAACAGGCCGCAGCAGCTGGCCGGAATGCGGATCGAGCCACCCCCATCCCCACCGCTGGCCACCGGCACCATGCGCGCGGCCACGGCGGCAGCCGAGCCACCGCTGCTGCCACCCGGCGTGTGCGCCAGCGACCAGGGGTTGCGCGTGGGCCCGGTGGCCAGCGGCTCGGTGTAGGGCGTGAGGCCGAACTCGGGCGTGTTGCTGCGGCCCAGGATCAGCAGGCCGGCAGCACGCCAGCGCTGCACCAGGGTGCTGTCCTGCGGCATCGGCAGGCTGCCGAGCAGCCGGCTGCCCTGGCCGGTGGGCTCGCCCGCCAAGGTGGCCAGCAAGTCCTTCACCAGGAAGGGAACGCCGCAGAACGGCGCCGCCAGGTCGGCCTGCGCCGCCTCGCGCCGGGCTGCGTCGTAGCGGGTGCGGATCACCGCATTCAGCGCCGGGTTGCGCGCGGTGATGCGGTCCACCGCCGCCTCCAGCAGTTCGCCGGGGCTGACCTGGCGCGACTTCACCAGGGCCGCCAGGCCCAGCCCGTCGTGGGCGGCATAGTCGTCGAAGCTGATCATGCGCTGGCTCCCGCGGTGGCTGCCCGCACATTCTGGGGCGGCGCCAGGCCCGGCCAGGGCCCGTGCAGGGTGTTCCCGCTTAGCGCTTGTCCACATGGCCGGCCGCGCTGATCGGGCGTAATCTCGCCGGCACCTGTTCCATCCCGCCGCGAGGCCCTGCCATGTCCCAGCCCCTGTCTGCCGCCGAACAAGCCCTGCGCGATGCTGCGCGCGAATACCACCGCGGCCCCACGCGCGGCAAGATCTCGGTCACGCCCACCAAGCCGCTGAGCAACCAGCGCGACCTGAGCCTGGCCTACTCCCCCGGCGTGGCCTACCCCTGCCTGGACATCGAGGCCGACCCCAGCCTGGCCGCCGAATACACCAGCCGCGGCAATCTGGTGGGCGTGATCACCAACGGCACGGCCGTGCTTGGCCTGGGCGACATCGGCCCGCTGGCCGCCAAGCCCGTGATGGAGGGCAAGGGCTGCCTGTTCAAGAAGTTCGCCGGCATCGACGTCTTCGACATCGAGCTGGCCGAGCGCGACCCCGACAAGCTGGTGGAGATCATCGCCGCGCTGGAGCCCACGCTGGGCGGCATCAACCTCGAGGACATCAAGGCGCCCGAGTGCTTTCTGATCGAGCGCAAGCTGCGCGAGCGGCTGAAGATCCCCGTCTTCCACGACGACCAGCATGGCACGGCCATCATCTCGTCGGCCGCGCTGATCAACGCGCTGGAACTGGTCGGCAAGCAGATCGGCGAGGTGAAGGTGGTGGTCTCGGGCGCCGGCGCGGCGGCCATCGCCTGCCTGGACCTGATGGTGGGCCTGGGGGTGAAGATCACCAACGTGTTCGCGGTCGATTCCAAGGGCGTGATCCGCGAAGGCCGCGGCGACAAGCTCGACGAGAGCAAGCAGCGCTACTGCCAGAACACGCCGCTGAAGACTCTGGCCGAGGTGGTGCGTGGGGCCGACGTGTTCCTGGGCTGCAGCGCCGCCGGCGTGCTGACGCCGGAGATGGTCAAGACCATGGCCGACAAGCCCATCATCCTGGCCCTGGCCAACCCCGAGCCCGAGATCCGGCCCGAGCTGGCCAAGGAAGCGCGGCCCGACTGCATCGTGGCCACCGGCCGCAGCGACTACCCGAACCAGGTCAACAACGTCCTGTGCTTCCCGTACATCTTCCGCGGTGCGCTGGATTGCGGCGCCACCACCATCAACGAGGCGATGAAGCTGGCCTGCGTGCGCGAGATCGCCGCGCTGGCCAAGGCCGAGACCAGCGACGAGGTGGCCGCCGCCTATGCCGGCCAGGAGCTGAGCTTCGGGCCCGAGTACATCATCCCCAAGCCCTTCGACGTGCGGCTGATCCTGCGCATCGCCCCGGCCGTGGCCAAGGCCGCGGCCGAGAGCGGCGTGGCCACCCGGCCCATCGCCGACCTGGAGGCCTACCGCCAGCAGCTCACCCGCTTCGTCTACCAGACCGGCATGGTGATGCGCCCTGTGTTCGCCGCCGCCAAGTCGGCCAACGCCAGCCACGCCGCCCGGGTGGTCTATGCCGAGGGCGAGGACGAGCGGGTGCTGCGTGCGGTGCAGGTGGTGCTGGACGAAGGCCTGGCCCAGCCCATCCTCATCGGCCGCCCGGCGGTGATCGACATGCGCATCAGCCGTGCCGGCCTGCGGCTGCAGCGGGGGGTGCACTTCGAGGTCTGCGACCCCGAGAACGACCCACGCTTCCGGGCCTACTGGGAGGCCTACCACGCGCTGATGGGGCGTGACGGTGTGTCGCCCGAGGCCGCCAAGGCGGCGGTGCGGCGCAGCAACACCCTGATCGCCAGCCTGATGCTCAAGCGCGGCGAGGCCGACGCCATGCTGTGTGGCCTGGTGGGCCGCTACGACCAGCACCTGGACCATGTGCGCACCGTCATCGGCCAGCGCCCCGACGCCCGCACCATGGCGGCGATGAATGCGGTGATGCTGCCCGAGCACACGCTGTTCATCACCGACACCTTCGTCAACGAGCAGCCCAGCGCCGAAGAGCTGGCCGACATCGCCCTGATGGCCGCCCACGAGGTGCGGCGCTTCGGCATGCCGGCCAAGGTGGCGTTTCTGTCGCACTCGATGTACGGCAGCTCGCAGCGGGAATCGGCCAAGCGCATGCGCGCGGCGCGCAACCTGTTCGTGCAGCGCGCGCCCGACATCATGTGCGACGGCGAGATGCAGGGCGACGCGGCGCTGTCCGAAGCCATCCGCGGCAGCTTCCTGTCGGACAGCACCCTGGGCGGCGCGGCCAACCTGCTGGTGCTGCCCAACCTGGACGCCGCCAACATCCTGTTCAACGTGCTCAAGGTCACCGCCAGCCAGGGCGTGACCATCGGCCCCATCCTGCTGGGTGCGGCCGCGCCGGTGCACATCCTCACCCCCAGCGCCACCATGCGCCGGGTGGTCAACATGACGGCGCTGGCCGTGGCCGATGCGGCCGCACTGGCCGACGGAGGCGCGCCCAGCGGCGCCACGAAAGAAACCGCGCGGTAACCGGTCAAGGCGTTCTTGCCGTGCATCGGCACTGATAATCCCTGTACCTTAGTTACAAAGCGAGTGTTCCATGACCCGTGCCACCAAGATCGTCGCCACCCTCGGCCCGGCCAGCAGCGACCCGCAGGTGCTGGAGCGCCTGTTGCTGGCCGGTGTCGACGTGGTGCGGCTGAACTTCAGCCACGGCAAGGCACAGGACCACATCGACCGGGCCAACCTGGTGCGCGCCATCGCGCTGAAGGTGGGCAAGCCGGTGGCGCTGATGGCCGACCTGCAAGGCCCGAAGATCCGCGTCGGCAAGTTTGCCGAGGGCAAGACCATGCTGGTGGCCGGCGCGCCCTTCGTGCTGGATGGCGCACGCACCGAGCCGGGTGACGACCTGGGCGTGGGCCTGGACTACAAGGAACTGCCGCGTGACGTGAAGCCCGGCGACACCCTGCTGCTCAACGACGGCCTGCTGGTGCTGACGGTGGAGGCGGTGCGCGGCGAGCAGGTGCACACCGTCGTCAAGGTGGGCGGCGAGCTCAGCAACAACAAGGGCATCAACAAGCAGGGTGGCGGCCTCACGGCGCCGGCCCTCACCGCCAAGGACATGGACGACATCAAGACCGCCATGGCCTTCCAGTGCGACTACCTGGCGGTGAGCTTCCCCAAGAACGCCACCGACATGGAGATGGCACGCCAGCTGGCGAATGTGGCGGGCGAGCCCTGGCGCCACAAGCCGGCGATGATCGCCAAGATCGAGCGCAGCGAGGCCATCCCGCAGCTGGAGCACATCCTGCGCGCGTCCGACGGCATCATGGTGGCGCGTGGCGACCTGGCGGTGGAGGTGGGCAACGCCACCGTGCCGGCGCTGCAGAAGAAGATGATCCGCATGGCGCGCGAGATGGACAAGATCACCATCACCGCCACCCAGATGATGGAGAGCATGATCGTCAACCCGGTGCCCACACGCGCCGAGGTGAGCGACGTGGCCAACGCGGTGCTGGACGGCACCGATGCGGTGATGCTCAGCGCCGAGACCGCCGCCGGCAAGTACCCGGTGGAAACCGTGGAACAGATGGCGCTGATCGCGCTGGAAGCCGAACGCGCCGAGGATGTGCGGCTTGATGCCAACTTCACCGACCGGGTGTTCGGCCGCATCGACCAGTCCATCGCCATGGGCGCGCTGTTCACCGCCTACCACCTGGGCTGCAAGGCCATCGTGGCACTGACGGAATCGGGCAGCACCGCGCTGTGGATGAGCCGGCACAACATCCATGTGCCCATCTTCGGCATCACCAGCAAGCCGGGCTCGCAGGCGCGCATGGCGCTCTACCGCAACGTGCGGCCGCTGCTGATGGCGGCCCACAGCGACCGCGACACCGCCTTGTCCGAAGCCGAGCGGGTGCTGGTCGACCGGGGTGTGCTGCGGCCGGGTGACACCTATGCCATCACCTGCGGCGAGCCCATGGGCTACCCGGGTGGCACCAACATGCTGAAGGTCTGCCGCGTCGCTTGACCTGCCTCCGGGCCCCGGGCCCGGGCGGTCAGGCGGGGTCGCCGCCCTGCACGCTGCCCACCATGGCCGCCACCCGTGGCGCCATGTTCACCGGCACCAGTTCCACCTCGGGATGCTGGTGCTGGAACACCCGCAGCAGCTCGTCGGCAAAGCCGTGGCCCACCTCGGCCAGGCCGTCGAAATCCAGCTCCACCCGCCGGAAGCGCTGCAGCCGCAGCGCCACGCGCCGCGCCTGGGCGCGTGAGGCCAGCGCCCGCTGCGGGCCGGTGGCCAGCTGCAGCGGCACCACGGTGCGCTCGAAGCCGTAGCCCTGGCCGTCCAGGCTGTAGCGGCGCAGCACGTCGTCCAGCCGGCGCTCGGTGTCCAGGCTGAAGGCCACGTAGACCGCACTGCCCTGACGGCTGGCCGGGCGGGTGCGGTGCCATTGCTCGCGCTGCCAATCACGCTGCTGGAAGGCCTGGGCGTTGGCATGCAGGTCGATGATGTCGGCCAGACGCGCGGTGAAGAACAGGCCGCGGCCGCTGTGGCCATCGGGGCAGGTGCTGAGCTTGCCCTTGGCCAGCTCCAGCATGGCCTGGGCCGGGTCGGTGATCTGGTAGGTCTGGCCGATGGCGTCGAAGATGCCACGCCCGTTGTCGCTGACCAGCAGCTGCAGCTGCTGCGGCGTCTGCCGCATCGACACCGTGACGCTGCTGCCGCCGCTGTGCTCGATGGCGTTGTTCAGCAGCTCGGTGAAGGCGTGCTGGGCCATCTGGGCGATGTGGTCGGGCAGCGCGAGGCAGGGCAGGAAGTCCTGCGCCCAGGGGGTGTCCTCGTGCAGGCCGGCCAGGCCGTACTGCCGCACCACCTGGCGCATGGCGCCGGGCTGGTGGTGCGGGCGGCGCGCCGTGCCGCTGCGCTGCAGCCATTGCAGGTCCTCCAGCTTCTGCAGCAGGCGGCCCGCTGCCGCCGGCGTGGTGGCCAGGCGCTGCGCCACCTCCTGGCGCAGGCTGTGCGGGCAGCGCAGGGCGGCCTCGGTGATCCAGGCGGTGGCGGCGTTGAGCAACATCGGTGGGCGGGACATCGGGGCGTTCTCCGGCGCGGCACACCGGCCGCCACGCCAGTATTGGGGCCGCCAAACCGCCCGGCCCGCCGAACAGCGTGGTGAATCCGGGCCAGATCCACCGTGACATCCCGCAACCCTGCCGCCAGGGGGTGGCCGATACAATCTGGTGCGTTACAGCGGTGTTTCAGCACCTGCTGGCCGCCCTTCCAACCTCACCGCCCAGGACCGACCATGCCTCTCGTCTCGATGCGCCAGCTGCTGGACCATGCCGCCGAAAACGGCTACGGCATCCCCGCCTTCAACGTCAACAACCTGGAGCAGGTGCAGGCCGTGATGATGGCCGCCGCCGAGGTGGACGCGCCGGTCATCCTGCAGGCCAGCGCCGGTGCCCGCAAGTACGCCGGCGAGCACTTCATCAAGCACCTGATCCAGGCCGCCACCGAGGCCTACCCGAACATCCCGCTGGTGATGCACCAGGACCACGGCACCAGCCCCAAGGTGTGCCAGGGCGCGATCGACCTGGGCTTTGGCTCGGTGATGATGGACGGCTCGCTGCGTGACGACGGCAAGACCCCGGCCGACTTCGACTACAACGTGGCCGTCACCCAGCAGGTGGTGGCGATGGCGCACAAGGTGGGTGTCACCGTCGAGGGTGAACTGGGCTGCCTGGGCAACCTGGAAACCGGCGACGCCGGCGAGGAAGACGGCATCGGCGCCGAGGGCAAGCTGGACCACAGCCAGATGCTGACCGACCCGGAAGAGGCCGCGGTGTTCGTCAAGGCCACCCAGCTGGACGCGCTGGCCATCGCCATCGGCACCAGCCACGGCGCCTACAAGTTCAGCCGCAAGCCCACCGGCGACATCCTGGCCATCAGCCGGGTGAAGGAGATCCACAAGCGCATCCCCAACACCCACTTGGTGATGCACGGCTCGTCGAGCGTGCCGCCCGAGTTGCTGGCCATCATCAACCAGTACGGCGGCAAGATGAAGGAGACCTACGGCGTGCCGGTGGAGGAGATCCAGGAAGCCATCAAGCACGGCGTGCGCAAGATCAACATCGACACCGACATCCGCCTGGCGATGACCGGCGCGGTGCGCAAGTTCCTGGCCGAGAACCCGGAGAAGTTCGACGCCCGTGAATGGCTGAAGCCGGCGCGTGAGGCCGCCAAGGCCGTGTGCCTGCAGCGCTATGTGGAATTCGGCTGCAGTGGCCAGGGCAGCAAGATCAAGGCGATTCCGCTGGCCACCGTGGCCCAACGTTATGCCAACGGCGAGTTGTCGCAACTGGTGAACTGACCCCGCCTGCCCGGCCGTGCGCCCTGCACGGCCGGCCTGCCAACACGGCCCGGCTGCCCAGCGCACCCGGGCCGTTTTGCTGCCTGCGCTGCGCCTGGCGCAAACCCCCGGTGGGCACAATACCGCCATTCCCATCCTGACCCTGGAACCAGCATGAGCAGCCACCCCACCGTCTTCGAGTCCCACCTGCAATCCCTGCCCTTGCTGGCACGTGGCAAGGTGCGCGACAACTACGCGGTGGGTGATGACCGCATCCTGATGGTGGCCTCGGACCGCATCTCGGCCTTCGACGTGGTGATGGGCCAGCCCATCCCGGGCAAGGGTGAACTGCTGACGCAGATGGCGCTGTTCTGGTTTGACAAGCTGCGGCATGTGGTGCCCAACCACCTGACCGGCGAGGCCCCGGAGAGCGTGGTGCGGGCCGACGAGGCGGCCCAGGTGGTGGGCCGGTCCATGCTGGTGAAGCGCCTGAAGCCGCTGCCGGTGGAAGCGGTGGTGCGTGGTTACCTGGCCGGGTCGGGCTGGAAGGAGTACCAGCACAACGGCGAGGTGTGCGGGGTCAAATTGCCGCCGGGGCTGCAGAACGCCAGCCGCCTGCCGGCGCCGATCTTCACCCCCGCCACCAAGGCCGAGATGGGTGACCACGACGAGAACATCAGCTTCGAGCGCATGGCCGAACTGATCGGCCGGGACTTGGCGGAGCGGGTGCGCAGCACATCGGTGCGGCTCTACAGCGAAGCCGCCGCCTACGCACTGACGCGCGGCATCATCATTGCCGACACCAAGTTTGAATTCGGCCTGGACAGCGACGGCACGCTGACGTTGATGGACGAGATTCTCACGCCGGATTCGTCACGCTTCTGGCCGCTGGACACCTACCAGGAAGGCAGCAACCCGCCCAGCTACGACAAGCAATTCCTGCGGGATTGGTTGGAGGTGGTGCAGGTGGATGGGCAGCCTTGGAACAAGAGGGCGCCGGCGCCAGAGATGCCGAAAGAGGTCGTTTCCAGAACCGGAGATCAGTACAAAGCCGCGCTGGACCAGCTGAAGATTGCCTGACCCGCAGTTCCCCAAACGACATTTGGAGATGTCATGGAAAAAGAGGAAAAGCGATACTTCACTTCCCGCATTATTGAAAATCTGGATTCCCAGATCCGCTCATTGCCTCCCGGCGCAGAGCGCAACATTTTATTTGCCAGAAAATCGATCGCCTTAGCGCGTCACTCGTTAATATCGGAAGCAAAGAGGATAATTCAAGACTTACGCGCAATTAACACAGCGTACGAGCCGAGATTGAGCGCATGGATTATGTTCGCTGAAGGCGTAGTTGAACATGCTGCCACTTTCGATTTTGCCAGGTCGAGAGATCGCATTATCAGAGCACATCTGGTAGGTCAAGCCGCCAATGATCCCGCATTGGCCGGAACGGCAGCCGCGTGGCTTGCATATTTTGACTTCGTACAAGGCAAGTACAAGGACTCAAGAGATTACTTAGAGAAAGCCTTTGCTTGGTCGACCCTCGATGATTCTGAAGCTCGCTCTAGGGCGACAATGGTTTTGGGTTTCGCGTTTTATTTCATTGGCGACCTGACAGAAGCGAAGCGGTGGCTACAGAACGCGAGATCACATGCCGTCAGAAGCGGCGACATCGCTATGCAGAACACGATTCTTTTCAATTCAGTAGCGCTTCAAGTTTCTCGGCTCACACTTTTAGATTGCACTTCGACAATTGATCCAGCAGAGTTAAAGTTCGCCGTCATGTCATCCCAGTCGGCGGGAAACCTCAACACTGCGCTCGGCATCATTAATCAGCCCTCTATGGTCCCAATGCAGCGGGCAGAGCTTTATGTAATCGAAGGAAAGTGGAGTTCCGCCATAGAAGTGCTTAACGCTCACTTAGATTCACTTGTGGAGGAAGGTCAATCAAAGTGGGTGCCAAAGTTCTTCGCGCAAAGAGCTTGGTGCAAAGCGAAAGTTCACGATATGACAGGCGCTAGCACGGATATCAGCTCAGCCCTGAATACGCTTGATTTTTGTATT
Source organism: Pseudomonadota bacterium (assembly GCA_040386375.1). Taxonomy (GTDB): domain Bacteria; phylum Pseudomonadota; class Gammaproteobacteria; order Burkholderiales; family Burkholderiaceae_C; genus Pseudaquabacterium. Next base: position 21,173 of record JAZKFQ010000024.1, on the reverse strand, counting down.
GATCCTGATGATCTATGCGTTGTGCATTCGAGAATTTCCAGCAGTGCGAGATTGATTCCAGACGATGAGCTAGCCACCAAGCACGATAAGCTTGCAAAGGAATATCTTGATACCCTCAAGGATCATCAGTCAATAGTTAAAGAATACTTTACAGAAATTGCAAATAACTTGAATCCCGAATAAAAAACCCGGCCTGAGCCGGGTTACTAGTCGAGGTGATCAGCGCTTTTACGGCTTGTTCCCGGTAGGGAAAGGCCATGCAGCGGCCGGGCTGAGCGCAGTCTTGGCAGCGGGTGCAGTAGCCGCAGGCGCAGGCGGTGAGGCGGGGGCCTTCTTGGCTGCAGCCTTCTTAGCAGGCGCCTTCTTAGCCGCAGCCTTCTTCGCCGGCGCAGCCTTCTTGGCTGCAACCTTCTTGGCGGGAACTGCCTTCTTGGCCGGAGCAGCCTTCTTTGAAGGCGCGGCCTTCTTAGCCGGTGCCGCCTTCTTCGCAGGTGCGGCCTTCTTCGCCGGAGCCGCCTTCTTTGCAGGCGCAGCCTTCTTCGCCGGTGCGGCCTTCTTCGCTGGCGCAGCTTTCTTCGCCGGTGCCGCCTTCTTTGCCGGAGCAGCTTTCTTCGCCGGCGCCGTCTTCTTTGCCATCGGCTTCGCGGCCGAAGCCGCCTTCTTCGCAGTTGCCATGAGAATCTCCTTGATCAAGTGACAAAACACGCTCGCCGTTCTGTCGGCCGAGCGATTCATCAAGAAGGCCTGGTGGTCTTTGCAGACCGCTGGAGCCCTCTTGGTGAACGGGGAAGCTGGGAGCGCAGCCGCTTCTGTTGGCGGCCATCACACCCAAGCGGATCTTGATCTGCCACCGGGATGATCAACAGGCACCTGCGTGCCAGGCCGATCAGTCCCAGCTCAGTGCGCCACCGGATTGGTACTCGATGACGCGGGTTTCAAAAAAGTTGCGTTCCTTCTTCAGGTCGATCATTTCGCTCATCCAGGGGAACGGGTTCTCCTCGTTCGGGAAGAGCGCCTCCAGGCCGATCTGCGTGGCCCGCCGGTTGGCGATGTAGCGCAGATAGCCCTTGAACATGCTGGCGTTGAGACCCAGCACGCCGCGTGGCATGGTGTCCTCGGCGTAGCGGTACTCCAGCTCCACCGCCTTCATGAACAAGGCCTTGATCTCGTCCTTGAAGACCGCCGTCCACAGCTGCGGGTTCTCCAGCTTGATCTGGTTGATCAGGTCGATGCCGAAGTTGCAGTGCATGGACTCGTCGCGCAGGATGTACTGGTACTGCTCGGCCGCACCGGTCATCTTGTTCTGGCGGCCCATGGCCAGGATCTGCGTGAAGCCCACGTAGAAGAACATGCCCTCCATCAGGCAGGCGAAGACGATCAGGCTGCGCAGCAGGGTCTGGTCGGCCTCGGGCGTGCCGGTCTTGAAGTGCGGGTCCATGATCACGTTGATGAACGGGATCAGGAACTGGTCCTTGTCGCGGATCGACTGCACCTCGTTGTAGGCGTTGAAGATCTCGCTCTCGTCCAGGCCCAGGCTCTCCACGATGTACTGGTAGGCGTGGGTGTGGATGGCCTCTTCAAACGCCTGGCGCAGCAGGAACTGCCGGCACTCGGGCGCGGTGATGTGCCGGTAGGTGCCCAGCACGATGTTGTTGGCTGCCAGTGAATCGGCGGTGACGAAGAAGCCCAGGTTGCGCTTGATGATGCGGCGCTCGTCCTCGCTCAGGCCGTTGGGGTCCTTCCAGGTCGCGATGTCACGCGACATGTTCACCTCTTGCGGCATCCAGTGGTTGGCGCAGGTGGCGAGGTACTTCTCCCAGGCCCACTTGTACTTGAACGGCACCAGCTGGTTCACGTCCGTCTGGCCGTTGATGATGCGCTTCTCGTCGGCATTGACGCGGCGCGCCACAGGCACGGGCGCCACCGGTTGGGCCAGCAACTTCGACGCTGCAGCGGCCACCATGGCCGGGGCCAGAACCGCTGCGGGAACAGCCGGTTGCAGTTGCGTGAGAGGTGACGGAGACGCAGGCCGCGCGGGGGTTCCGGCTTGCGGCGCTGAAGGCTTCGATGGTGTCGTCGCGGGGAGCTTGACGTCGTCTTCCCAGACCAGCATGTGTGTGCTTCCTATGGCTTGAATTATCGGAGTGGTGCGATCAAAACACCAAGCACTTCTTGACAGTTGAACGGCCTCGTTGTTGTGACCGTGCATCGTGTCGGCAAGTGCCCGGTGGGCACAGCTTCACTGGCAGGCTTCGCAGTCGGGGTTGTCGATGGAACAGAACTGGATGTCGGTCGCCGGAGCCGCGTCATTTGCGTGTTGGGTCTGCAGTGCCGCGGCGTCCAGTGCCGAGAGGCCTGCGCCACCGGCCGCACCGCTGGAGACGGCATTCATCGCACCGGCAGCCACGGTGGATTTCTCGGCCGCGGTGGCACCCATGGTGCGCAGGTAGTAGGTGGTCTTCAGACCACGCAGCCAGGCCAGCTTGTAGATGTCGTCCAGCTTCTTGCCCGAGGCGCCGGCCAGGTAGATGTTCAGGCTCTGGGCCTGGTCGATCCACTTCTGGCGGCGGGCCGCGGCTTCCACCAGCCACTGCGCATCCACCTCGAAGGCGGTGGCATACAAGGCCTTGATGTCCTCGGGCACGCGGTCGATGCGGCGCAGGCTGCCGTCGAAATGCTTGAGGTCCATCACCATCACGTCGTCCCACACGCCCAGGCGCTTCAGGTCACGCACCAGGTACTCGTTGACCACGGTGAACTCACCCGACAGGTTGCTCTTGACCGACAGGTTGCCGAAGCAGGGCTCGATGGACGCATCCACGCCGATGATGTTGCTGATGGTGGCGGTGGGGGCGATGGCCACGCAGTTGCTATTGCGCATGCCGTGCTGGGCGATGCGCGCACGCAGGGCGTCCCACTCCAGGCTCACGCTGCGGTCCACCTCCACATAGCCACCACGGGCTGCGCTGAGCAGGTCCAGGCTGTCGATGGGCAGGATGCCGCGGTCCCACAGGCTGCCGCGGTAGCTGGAGTAGCGGCCACGCTCCTCGGCCAGCTCGGTGCTGGCCCAGTAGGCGTGGTAGCAGACGGCTTCCATGCTGCGGTCGGCAAAGTCCACCGCGGCCTGGCTGGCATAGGGCACACGCAGCTGGTACAGCGCATCCTGGAAGCCCATGATGCCCAGGCCCACCGGGCGGTGGCGCAGGTTGCTGTCACGCGCCTTCTTCACCGCGTAGTAGTTGATGTCGATGACGTTGTCCAGCATGCGCATGGCCGTGGCCACGGTGCGCTTGAGCTTGTCCTGGTCGACCTGCCCGTCCTTCAAATGCTGGGCCAGGTTCACCGAGCCCAGGTTGCACACCGCGATCTCGCTGTCGCTGGTGTTCAGGGTGATCTCGGTGCAGAGGTTGCTGCTGTGCACCACGCCCACATGCTGCTGGGGCGACCGCACATTGCAGGCGTCCTTGAAGGTCACCCAGGGGTGGCCGGTCTCGAACAGCATGGTCAGCATCTTGCGCCACAGGTCCTTGGCCGGCAGGCGCTTGTGCAGCTTGATCTCGCCGCGGTCGGCCTTGTCTTCATAGGCCACGTAGGCGGCCTCGAAGTCGGCGCCGAACTTGTCGTGCAGGTCGGGGCAGGTGCTGGGGCTGAACAGGGTCCACTGGCCACCCTCGATCACCCGGCGCATGAACAGGTCGGGGATCCAGTTGGCGGTGTTCATGTCGTGGGTGCGCCGGCGGTCGTCACCGGTGTTCTTGCGCAGCTCCAGGAACTCCTCGATGTCCAGGTGCCAGGTCTCCAGGTAGGCGCACACCGCGCCCTTGCGCTTGCCACCCTGGTTGACGGCCACGGCCGTGTCGTTCACCACCTTCAGGAAGGGCACCACACCCTGGCTCTTGCCGTTGGTGCCCTTGATGTAGCTGCCCAGCGCCCGCACGCGCGTCCAGTCGTTACCCAGGCCGCCAGCGAACTTGCTCAGCAGCGCGTTCTCCTTCAGGGCCTCGTAGATGCCGTCCAGGTCGTCGGCCACCGTGGTCAGGTAGCAGGATGACAGTTGGCTGCGCAGCGAGCCGGCATTGAACAGCGTGGGCGTGCTGCTCATGAAGTCGAAGCTCGACAGCACGTTGTAGAACTCGATGGCCCGCGCCTCGCGGTCGATCTCGTTCAGGCTCAGGCCCATGGCCACCCGCATGAAGAAAGCCTGCGGCATCTCGATGCGCTGCTCGTCGATGTGCAGGAAATAGCGGTCGAACAAGGTCTGCAGGCCCAGGTAGTCGAACTGGAAGTCGCGCTCGGCCTGCAGCGCCGCGCCCAGGCGGGCCAGGTCGAACTGCTGCAGCCGCGGGTCCAGCAGTTCGGCCTGCACGCCCTTCTTGATGAACTGCGGGAAGTACTCGGCATAGCGCTCGGCCATCTGGGCTTGCGTCACCTCCTCGCCCAGGATTTCTTTGCGGATGGTGTGCAGCAGCAGGCGGGCGGTGGCGCGGGTGTAGGCCGGGTCCTTCTCGATCAGGGTGCGGGCGGCCAGGATGCTGGCCTTGTGCACCTCGTCGATGGGCACGCCGTCGTACAGGTTGCGGCGGGTCTCGTTGAGGATGGGCTCGGGCCGCACATCGGCGCCCAGGCCCTGGCAGGCGGATTCGATCAGCGCGGCCAGGCCGGCCAGGTCCAGCGGCACACGCTGGCCGCGGTCCATCACATGCAGCACCGGCTCCTGCGGCGCGGCCACCTGGCCCTGGCGGGCACGCTCCTGCGTGCGGCGCTCGCGGTACAGCACATAGGCCCGGGCCACCTCATGGTGGCTGCCGCGCATCAGGCCCAGCTCGACCTGGTCCTGCACGTCCTCGATGTGGAAAGTGCCACCACCGGGGCGGCTGCGCAGCAGGGCGCGCACCACGCTCTCGGTGAGCGCGTCCACCGTCTCGCGCACGCTGGCCGAGGCCGCGCCCTGGGTGCCATGCACCGCCAGAAAGGCCTTCATCAGCGCCACGGCGATCTTGTTCGGCTCGAACGACACCACCGAGCCGTTGCGCCGGATGATCTGGTAGCCGGCATAGGCCGAACTGGTGGCCCCGGCCTGCTGGGGCAGGCGGGGCGGGATCGTGGCGGCGGCAGCGGTGGTGGCGGTGGTCTGCATGGGGTTCCCTTCGTGTGGCTGGCGGCCGTGCGGCCGCCGGATGATCGGTTCAAGAAGCAGCACACCAGGACAACCAATGGCCCCCGGCGGCCAGGCCTGTGGAAGGACTGTCCGCATGACATCGTGGGGTGTTGGTGCCCTGGGGCGGGGCGCGCTGCTCAGCATGGCAACGCGTCGGCTCAAGGCTTGAAGAATAGCACGGGAACCCACTATATCTAGCGCTTCAGCGCTGCTCAAGCACTACCGGTAGCGTGCTTACCCGCAAGCCTGTGGATGGGTTGTGGACAGGCTGTGGACCCGCCCAGGGCCGCTCAGTGCCCCAGCGGCAGGCCCGGGGGGTAGCCCGGCTGGGCCAGCAGCGCCTGCCAGTCGAAGCCCGGCCCGGGGTCGCTCTTGCGGCCGGGCGCCACATGCTCATGGCCGGTGATGGCCCGCAGCGGATGGCGCCGCGCCAGGGCCTGCAGCAGCGGCAGCAGAGCGCGGTACTGCGCCGGCTCGAAGCGGCCACCCTCCAGGCCTTCCAGCTCGATGCCGACGGAATAGTCGTTGCAGTTCGGCCGGCCCTGCCAGCTGGACGCCCCGGCATGCCAGGCGCGCCGGTCGGTGGAGACGAACTGCAGCACCTGGCCATCACGCCGCACCAGGAAGTGCGCCGACACCTGCAGGCCGCGGATGGTCTCGAAGTAGGGGTGGGACGACCAGTCCAGCCGGTTGGTGAAAAGCTGGGCGATGTGGTCGCCGCCGAACACACCGGGCGGCAGGCTGATGGAATGCAGCAGCACCAGGTCGACCACCGTGCCCGGTGGGCGCGGCCCGTGGTTGGGCGAGAGCAGCGCCTGCGCACCTGTCCACCAGCCACGCTGCCAACGTGGCCTGGGGCCGACCACGGCCGTCATTCGGGCCCGTGCTCCGCCACCTGGATGCCCAGGCGGGCCATGCGGTAGCGCATCTGCCGCAGCGACAGCCCCAGGCTGCTGCCCGCCGCCGTGCGGTTGTAGCGGTGCAGCGCCAGGGCCCGCACGATGATGTCGCGCTCCACCGCATCCAGATGGGCCACCAGGTCGGCGGGCAAGGTGGCTGCGCCGGCCGGCACCTGCACCGGCAGGGCCTCCACCGGCGCCGCATCCAGCCCCTGCCAGCCGCTGTCGGCCGAGGGCTCGTCGCCCAGGCCCAGGTCGGCGGCGGTGATCAGCTCGCCGCCGGACAGGGTGACGGCGCGGTGCAGCAGGTTCTCCAGCTCGCGCACGTTGCCCGGAAAGCCGTAGTGCAGCAGCTGGTCCAGCGCATCGGGTGCCAGCCGGGGTGGCGGCTGCACACCCGCGTCGCGGGCGATGCGGGCCAGCACCACGCTGCAGATCAGCGGCAGGTCGCCGCTGCGCTCGCGCAGCGGCGGCATGCGCACCTGGATCACGTTGAGCCGGTAGAACAGGTCTTGCCGGAAACGGCCTTCCTGCACCTCGGTGCCCAGGTCCTTGTGGGTGGCGCTGACGATGCGCACGTTCACCGGCAACTCGGCCGTGGCGCCCACCTGGCGCACCGAGCGCTCCTGGATGGCGCGCAGCAGCTTGCTCTGCATGGCCAGCGGCAGATCACCGATCTCGTCGAGGAACAGGGTGCCGCCCTGTGCCGCCTGGAAGAAGCCGGCCCGGTCTTCCACCGCCCCGGTGAAGGCGCCCTTGCGGTAGCCGAAGAACTCGGCCTCCAGCAGTTGCTCGGGGATGGCGCCGCAGTTCACCGCGATGAAGGGCAGGCCTGCGCGTGGGCTCACCTCGTGCAGCGCGCGCGCCACCAGTTCCTTGCCCGTGCCCGATTCACCCTGCACCATCACCGGCGCCATGCCACGCGCCACCCGCTCGATCAGCGAGCGCACCTGCTGCATGGCGGGTGATTCGCCGGCCAGGCGCAGCAAGGCCGGATGCGGCGCCGCACCGGCACCTGCGGGCGCCAGCACGGCCTCGGCCGCGGCGGGTGCGCGGCCAGCCGCCTGCCGCGCGCTGGCGGCGGCCGGGCGCGCGGCCGCCGCCTCCGCGCCGGCCTGCGCCGGCCGGCCCAGGGCCGAGGCCACCACGGTGCGGAACTGGCGCAGGTCCACCGGCTTGGTCAGATAGTCGAAGGCGCCGGCCTTCAGCGCCTCCACCGCGTTCTCGGCCGAGCCGTAGGCGGTGATGACGATGGTCTTCTCGGGCCGGCCGGCAGCGTCCAGCCGGCGCAGCAGGTCGATGCCGTTGCCATCGGGCAGGCGCATGTCGGTGATCACCACGCTGTAGCTGCGTTCGGCCAGCCGGGCCCAGGCCTCTTCCACCGACCCGGCGCTGTCCACGTCGTAGCCCTCGCGCAGCAGGCTCAGCTCGTAGAGCGTGCGCAGGTCGGGCTCGTCGTCGACCACCAGCAGGCTGTAGGTGGAGCTCATCAGGCGCTGGGTCCAGTGGGTGGGCCGTTTTGCAGGCCGTTCGGCGGGCTGCCGGCTGGCTGGCGCATCACCACGTTGAACACGTTGCGGTGCCGTGCGCCGGGCGGTGCCAGGCTGAAATCGATGCTGGCGCCATGGCGGTCGCACAACTCCCGGCAAATATACAGGCCGAGCCCGCTGCCACGGCTGCGGGTGGAGAAGAAGGGCTCGAACAGGTGGCGCTCGACGTCGGGCGCGATGGGCGTGCCGTCGCTGGCCACCGCCACGGTCACCGCACCGATGGCCGGGCCGGTCCGCAGGCGCACGCGGATGGCACCGAGCTCAGGCCCGGCGTGGCGGCCGGCGTTGTCCAGCAGATTGGTCAGCACCCGGCGCAGGTGCTCGGCATCGAAGCGCACCGGCAAGGCACCGGCCGGCAGTTCCAGCTGCAGGCGCTGCGCCGCATGCAGCGCGGGTGGCGCGCTGCGGCACCACTCGTCGCAGACCTGGGCCACCTCGTGCGTGGCATCGATCACCACGGCCGGCGTCACCGCCCCGGGCGCCACCGCCAGCACGTCGTCGACGATGCGCTTCAGGCGCTCGACGTTGTCGGCCACGATGCGCGACAGCCGCTGCTGCGGCGCCGGCAGCTCGTCTTCCAGCAGCAGGGCGTTGGCCTGGGCGATGGCCGCCAGCGGGTTGCGGATCTCGTGGGCGATGCCCGCCGACATGCGGCCCATGGCCGCCAGCTTGTCGTTGCGGGCCCGGCCCTGCACCGCGCGCATGTCCTCCAGGAACAGCACGCAGATGTCCTCGGGCGGCGTGCCGTCGGCACCGATGCCGCTGCGGCGGGTGAAGCGCGCCCGCACCTGCAGCATGCGGCGCTCGCCATCGGCCAGGGTCAGCGGCAGCGCACGCGCGGCGGCCGGCCAGCTGCCCTCGGCATAGGCTTGGTCCAGCGCCTGGTGCAGCGGCAGCAGGCCGGGCTCGTCCTGCAGCGGGCTGGGCACGGTCATCAGCGCGCCGGCCGGGCCCAGCAGCTGGCGCGCCGCCGGGTTGATGGCCCGCACCCGGCCGCGCCGGTCCACCACCAGCACACCATCGGCCATCTCCTCGATCACCAGGCGGTTCAGCAGGGTCTGCTGGCGTGCCATCTCCAGGCTGCTGCGGGCCGAGCGCTCCTCGCGCGCCAGGCGCTGCGACAGCTCGCTGGCCAGCAGGGCGATCAGGAACAGGCCGGCGCCGGCCAGGCCGGCCTGCGACAGCAGCAGCAGCACATCACCACCATCGGCCACCAGTGGCCACACAGCCAGGATCAGGAACAGCGACAGCCCGGCCGCCGTGGCCAGCGCCACCAGCCGGCGCGTCAGCACACCGGCCATCAGCACCGGCAGCACCAGCAGGGCGGTGTAGTTCAGCGGCGCCGTGGGCTCCAGCACGCGCAGCGCCGAGAAGGCCACCAGGTCGACGCCGATGGTGGACAGCCACTGGCGCGGCAGCAGGTGGTCGGGCAGCGTGGCATCGTCGCGGCTGCCGTGCAGCAGCCACAGCGACACCGCCTGGCTGGCATAGGCCAGGCACAGCAGGATCACCAGCACCGGCGGCTTGCCGCCGCTCAGCGAGGCCAGCCAGGGCGCCACCACCAGGGCCAGCGACAGCGCCGCCCGTGCCGCCACATAGGTCCGCAGGATGCGCGGCAGCGCCGCGCCCTCGGTGGACACCAGGCGCTTGGCCTCGCGGGCGATGTAGCGGCTGTCGCTGTGGGCATCGGGGTCCACGTCCAGCAGCGAGGAATCGGCATGGCGCGCCGCCTGGCCACCGTGGACGGGATCACCCCAGGCACTGAACCAGCCGCTCTCGGCCGCCGCCACCGGCGGCTTGCGCCGATCGGCCTTGCGGCGGTCGGCCTGCCGGCGGTTGCCCGGCCGGCTCACCGGCGCAACCGGCGGCCGTCGGGCGGCCGGACGGCACTCATGTGGGCGGCGGCTGCACCGGGCCCAGCCGGCGGTGGGCCTCGCTGCAGTACAGCTGCGCGCCCTCGGACAGGGCGTCGGCAGCCGGCAGGTGCAGGCCGCAATGGGCGCACGCCACCATGGCCTGCGGCAGCTTGCCGGCTGGCGGGCTGCTGGGCGGGTCGGCCCGGCGGGCACGCGGGCCACGCAGGCGCTTGTACAGGCTCCACAGCCCGATGCCCACCACCAGCAGCACCAGCAGGTACTTCATCATCGGGCGCCCCGCGGCTCAGCCCGCAGGCCGGCTGACCAGCACTTCGAACACGAAGCGTGAGCCCACATAGGCCAGCAGCAGCAGCGCGGCCCCCGCATACAGCCAGCGGGTGGCGCGCCGGCCGCGCCAACCCTGGCGGTGGCGGCCCAGCAGCAAGGCGGCAAACACGGTCCAGCCCAGCAGGGAGAACACGGTCTTGTGGTCCCAGCGCCACTGCGGCATGGTGGCCACGCCCAGCAGCAGGGCGCCGGTCAGCACCACGAAGCCGGCCTCGACGAAACGGAAGGTCAGGCGCTCCAGGCGCAGCAGCGGCATGCCCATGGGCCCCGGCGCGGCGCCGTTGGGCGCCAGGCCGAAAGCGCCGCTGCCGCCGGCCTTGCGCAGGCGCAGCTGGCGCTCGGCCGTGTCCAGCATCCAGGCATGCAGCACTGCCGCTCCGAACAGCGCATAGGAGGCCACGCCCAGCAGCCAGTGCACCGGCGCCCACACCGTGGTTGCCGCCCGCACCTCGCCCGGAAAGGCCCAGGCCAGCGGCACCACGGCCGCGCCGCAGATGGCCAGCGCCCGGCGCACGGCGGGCAGGGGCACGAGGCGGCTTTCCACCGCATGCACCGCCAGCACCAGCCACACGGTGAGCGACAGCACCGGGCCGAAACCCAGGCGTGCACCCGGCTCGCCGCGGCCCCAGCCACCGATGTCCAGCCCCAGCAGCACCGCATGCAGCAACCAGCCCGCCACCAGGGCCGGCGCCGGCAACCGCGACGGGCTGCGCGCCGGCCAGGCCGCCACCGCGTAGGCCAGCACGGCCACCAGCGCCAGCACCAGGGGCGCGAGGCCCAGGGTGTGCACAGGGGCGGTCGTTAGAATCATCGGGCACAGTGTACTTTCGCGGCCACCCCCTCATGGCGTGCCCGCCATGACGATGGCCTCCACCCTTTCCGACCGACTGTCCCGCCTCGTCAAGACGATGCGCGGCCAGGCCCGCATCACCGACGCCAACGTGGCGGACATGCTGCGCGAGGTGCGCATGGCCCTGCTGGAGGCCGACGTGGCGCTGCCGGTGGTGCGTGATTTCATCGCCCGGGTGAAGGACAAGGCGCTGGGCACCGAGGTGCTGGGCTCGCTCAACCCGGGCCAGGCCCTGGTGGGCGTGGTGCACAAGGAGCTGGCCGCCACCATGGGCGAGGGGGTGAGCGACCTCAACCTGGCCACCCAGCCCCCGGCGGTGATCCTGATGGCCGGCCTGCAGGGCGCGGGCAAGACCACCACCACCGCCAAGCTGGCCAAGCACCTGATCGAGAAGCGCAAGAAGAAGGTGCTCACCGTCAGCGCCGACGTCTACCGGCCCGCCGCCATCGAGCAGCTGAAGACGGTGACACGCCAGGCCGGTGCCGAGTGGTTCCCGTCCACGCCCGACCAGAAGCCGCACGACATCGCCCTGGCCGCCATCGACCACGCCCGCCGACATTACTTCGACGTGCTGCTGGTCGACACCGCAGGCCGCCTGGCGATCGACGCGGCGCTGATGGCCGAGATCACCGACCTGCACGCCATCCTCAAGCCCATCGAGACGCTGTTCGTGGTGGATGCGATGCAGGGCCAGGACGCGGTCAACACCGCCAAGGCCTTCAAGGAAGCCTTGCCGCTGACCGGCATCGTGCTGACCAAGCTCGATGGTGATTCACGCGGCGGCGCGGCGCTGAGCGTGCGCCAGATCACCGGTGCGCCGATCAAGTTCGCCGGCGTGTCCGAGAAGATCGACGGCCTGGAGGTGTTCGACGCCGAGCGCCATGCCGGCCGGGTGCTGGGCATGGGCGACATCGTGGCCCTGGTCGAGCAGGTGCAGCAGAACGTCGACCTGGGTGCGGCGCAGAAGCTGGCCGACAAGATGAAGTCGGGCGACAACTTCGACCTGAACGACTTCCTGTCCCAGCTGAGCCAGATGAAGAAGATGGGCGGGCTGTCGGGCCTGATGGACAAGCTGCCCAGCCAGATGACGGCCAAGGCCGGCAACGTCGACATGGACAAGGCCGAGCGTGACGTGAAGCGCATGGAGGGCATCATCCTGTCGATGACCCCGCTGGAGCGCCGCAAGCCCGAGTTGCTGAAAGCCAGCCGCAAGCGGCGCGTGGCGGCCGGCGCCGGCGTGCATGTGCAGGAGATCAACCGCTTGCTCAAGCAGTTCGAGCAGATGCAGGGGATGATGAAGAAGATGAAGGGCGGCGGCCTGATGAAGATGATGAAGCGCATGGGCGGCATGAAGGGCCTGGGGGGCTGAGCCCGGACACCAGGCCTCCTGAGGAGGCCTGGTGCCTGGCGAAGCGGCCGAGCTCTGCGCGGCCGTGGGTGCGTGCACAGCCCGGACACCAGGCCTCCTGAGGAGGCCTGGTGCCTGGCGAAGCGGCCGCCCCGTAGCCGGCGTTTCGGGCGCAGACTTGGCCGATCCGACGCCGTTGTTGGCCAGGAGCCAGATGAACCGCGCAGAACCGCATCTCGACGAGACCGCCGCCGGCCGCGTGGCACCGCGCCGGCTGGTGGCAGGGGCCGCGGACACCGCCGGACACCTGCGCCAGCAACTGCGCGCCGACGGCCGCTCCGACTGGGAACTGCTGTGTGTGGTGGACGACCAGGGCCGCCTGCTCGGCACCCTGAGCGCCGCCGAACTGCTGGTGTTGGCCGACACCCAGGTTCTGGCTGACGTGGCGCATCGGGACCGCCCCGCTGTGCGCGCCGACACCGACCAGGAAGAGATGGCCTCGGTGGCGCTGCACCACGGCGTGGCAGCGCTGCCGGTGGTCGATGCCGCGGGCCACCTGGTCGGCGTGGTGGGGTCGCTGGCCATGATGGACATCCTGCGCCGCGAGCACGTCGAGGATCTGCACCGCCTGGCCGGCGTGACGCGGGAATCGGACGATGCACGCCATGCGCTGGAAGAGCCGCCGCTGCGCAGCGCCCGCCACCGGCTGCCGTGGTTGATCGTGGGCCTGGGGGGCAGCGTGGTGGCCACCTTCATCGTGGCGCGGTTCGAAACCGCGCTGGCGGCCAAGCCCGCGCTGGCCTTCTTCGTGCCCGGCCTGGTGTACCTCGCCGACGCCATCGGCACGCAGAGCGAAGCGGTGGCGGTGCGCGGCCTGTCGCTCAGCCATGTCGGCATCGGCCGCCTGATCGGCAACGAACTGCGCAGCGGTCTGCTGATCGGCACGGTGCTGGCGCTGCTGGCACTGCCGATGGTGTGGCTGGTGTTCGGCGAGCTGCGGCTTGCTGCCGCAGTGGCCCTGGCCCTGGCGGGCGCCAGCATCGTGGCGTCGGTGCTCGGGCTGGTGCTGCCCTGGCTGCTGGCCCGGCTCGGTTCTGACCCGGCCTATGGCAGCGGCCCGCTGGCGACCATCGTGCAGGATGTGCTGAGCCTGCTGATCTACTTCGGCTGCGTCACGGCCATCGTGTTGTGACCGTGGCGGCGCTGCGGCCGCGCCAGGCGCGGGCCACCAGCTTGCGCAGCTCGGCCAGCCACAGCACCAGGCTGGCCATGCCGATGCAGGCCAGCCATTGCGCGGCATCCAGCGGTACCGTGCCGAAGGCGCTGTTGAGCAGGGGGACATGGACCACGGCCACCTGCAGCAGCACCGACAGTGCCACTGCGGCCCACAGCCAGCGGTTGGCCAGCAGCCCATGCCAGGCACTGGCCGTGTCGGACCGTGCGTTGAAGCAGTTGAAGAGCTGCGCCAGCACCAGCACCGTGAACCCCGCCGTGCGCGCCGTCGCCAGGTCGTGGCTGCCCGCGATCAGGCCGCCGGGCAGGAACATGTCGATGGTGAGCAGGGTCACGGCCGCCATCACCAGGCCGGTGCCGAGCACACCCGCCCACATGGCCCGGTCGATCATCGGCGCGCCCAAGCGGCGTGGCCGGCGCGCCATCACGTTGTCGCTGATGGGGTCCACCCCCATGGCCAGGGCGGGGCCGGCGTCGGTGATCAGGTTGATCCAGAGAATCTGCGTGGCCAGCAAGGGCAGCACCACGGCGCCAGCGGCATGGCCTGCGGCCGCTCCGGCCTGGTCCAGCCCGATCAGGCTGGCGCCCACCACGCCGCCGAAGACCGTGAGCACCTCACCCAGGTTCGACGACAGCAGGTAGCGCAGGAACTTGCGGATGTTGTCCAGCACACCACGCCCTTCGCGCACCGCCTCGACGATGGTGGCGAAGTTGTCGTCGGCCAGGATCATGCGCGCCGCTTGCTTCGTCACCTCGGTGCCGGTCTGGCCCATCGCGATGCCGATGTCGGCGGCCTTCAGCGCCGGCGCGTCGTTGACGCCGTCGCCCGTCATCGCCACCACATCGCCATCGGCCTGCAGCGCGTGCACGATGCGCAGCTTGTCCTTCGGGGCGACCCGTGCAAACACCGCGGTCTGGCGCACGGCGGCTGCGAAGGCCGCATCGTCCAGGGCCTCCAGCTCCAGGCCGGTCAGCGCCTGCGCGCCGGCCGCCGCCAGGCCCAGGTCGGCCGCGATGCGCAGCGCCGTGCGCGGATGGTCGCCGGTGATCATGATGACCCGGATGCCAGCCCGGTGCGCCTGGGCGATGGCCACTGCGGCCTCGGCGCGTGGCGGGTCGATGATGCCGACGGTGCCGGCGTAGACCAGGTCGCATTCCAGTGCCGGGCCGGCGTTCGGGTCCTCGTCGGCGTGCAGCGGCCTGTAGGCCACCGCCAGCGTGCGCAGTGCAGCATCGGCCAGGCCGTCCACATCGGCCAGGAAACGCTGCCGCATGGCGCTGTCGAGGTCGACCGTCGCCGCCCCCACGCGGGCCTGGGTGCAGCGCGCCAGCACGGCACCCGGTGCGCCCTTGGTGAACAGCATGGTCGCGCCCGGCCGGTCCTGGTCGGCCACGAGCACAGACATCATCTTGCGGTCCGAGGTGAACGGGATCTCGCCCTGCCGCGCTGGCCGTCCTGGCTGTGCTTGCGCAGCGCCCAGCTTGCGCTCGGCCACCAGGAAGGCCGCTTCGGTGGGGTCGCCCTGGATCTGCCACACGCCGGGGGAGGCCTGGTGCAGCTGGGCGTTGCCCGCCAGGCTGCCACCCATGAGCACGGCCGTGATCTCCTGCCGCAGCGGCCCATCCTGCAGCGCGGCGCCGGCCTGCTCCAGGCGGCCGTCGGGTGCATAACCGACACCGGTGAGGTCGCCAGCGCCGGAGGCGGTGTGCACACGCACGATGGTCATCTCGGCGCGTGTCAGCGTGCCGGTCTTGTCGGTGGCGATCACCGTGGCAGAGCCGAGTGTCTCCACCGAGGCCAGCGTCTTGACGACGGCCTTGCGCCGCGCCATCCGCTGCACGCCCAGGGCCAGCACCACCGACAGGATGGCCGGCAGGCCCTCGGGGACCACAGCCACGGCGAGCGAGACCCCGAGCAGCAGCACACGCACGAGGTCGGCCAGCGCCGTCACCTGCGCGGTGAGCAGGATGGTGCCCACCACCATGACCGCGACCACCAGCGCGGCCACCGCCAGCCCGCGCCCCAGGCGCGCCACTTCCTGCTGCAGCGGCGTGGCCTTGTCGGCGGTTGCGTCGAGCATGGTGGCGATGGCGCCCACCTCCGAACGCATCCCGGTGGCCGTGACCAGGGCGCGGCCGCTGCCCTGTGCCACCGCCGTGCCCTTGAAGACCATGTTCAGGCGGTCGCCCAGGGCCGCGGGTGCGGCCAGGGTGGCGCTGTCCTTCAGCACGGCGCCGCTCTCGCCGGTGAGCGAGGCTTCCAGCAGCTGCAGCGCCGATGCCTGCAGCAGGCGGGCGTCGGCGCCCACCGCATCGCCTTCGGCCAGCACCAGCACGTCGCCACGCACCAGCTGGCTGCTGGGAACCCGCTGCACACGGCCGTCACGCAGGGTGGACGCGCTCGCGGCGGTCATGCGCGCCAGCGCGGCCACCGCGCTGGCCGCCTTGTTCTCCTGCAACCAGCCGATCAGCGCATTGAGCAGCACGACCACCGTGATCACCACGGCGTCCAGCGGCCAGCCGTGCCGGCCTTCCACCCACCAGGCCAGCAACGCCACGGCGGCCGCCGCAAGCAGCAAGCCGACCAGGGGGTCGCGCAGCTGCGCCACTGCGCGGCGCCATGCCGGGCGCTGCGGGGCGGCGCGCAAGGCATTGGGGCCGTCCCGCAACAGGCGGCTGGCGGCCTCGGTGGCGCTCAGGCCACACTGCGGGTCGGTGCCGAGCGCCGCGGCCAAGACAGCGATGTCGGTGGTGGAGGGATCGGCGGCGGCCGCCCCGTCAGCACCCGGGCGGAGGATGTGCATCGCGATCCCTTTGCGTTCGCTGAAACCGGGTCCGCGACGCCGCGCAGCGAAACTTCGATGACCAGCGAGTGTGCATGCGCTGCGGGGTGCACGTCTGTGCGGTGACGAACCTGGTGCTGCGCCGACAATGTGCGCTGTCGCCGCGAACGGGCCCTGCATCGAAGCGCACACACGGTGCCCGATGGACGGACCGCAGTGGCAGTGCATGGCGAAGAAGGCGGTGTTCCCCTTGACTTGGTTCTCCTGGCTGGTCCTCATGGCCGCCTTGCTGCTGGTGCTGGCCCTGGGCCTGACCACCCTGGGCGCGGCGCGGTGGGCAGCGGGGGCGCAATCGCTGACAGACAGCCTGGTGGCGGCGCAGGAGCCGGTCCACGTCGCGCGCCACGACGCCCGTGCGCTGGTGGGGCTGCCCGCACCGGTGCAGCGCTACTTCGAGGCCGTTCTCACCGACGGCCAGGCCATGGTCACGGCGGCCGGGATCGGGATGACGGGGCGCTTCAACCTGTCGACCGCGGGCGCGCAGTGGCGGCCCTTCACGTCGCGCCAACAGGTCCGCACACACCGCCCGGGGTTTGTGTGGGATGCCCGCATCGCGCTGCTGCCGGGCGTGCGTGTGCACGTCATCGACAGCTACATCGGCGGCCAGGGCCTGCTGAAGGCCAGCGTGCAGGGCTTGTTCCCCGTGGCGGGCATGCAAGGCGCTGGCGAGATCGCCCGCGGCGAATTCATGCGCTACTTCGCCGAGGCGGTGTGGTACCCGACCGCGCTGCTGCCCAGCCAGGGCGTGCGCTGGGAGGCTGTCGATGCGCGGTCGGCAAACGCCACCCTCACGGACGGGCCCATCACCCTGACCCTGCTGTTTCGCTTCGACGCTGCCGGCCTGATCGAATCGTTCCGCGCCGAGTCACGGGGCGGCATGGTGGGCCAGGTGATGGTCCAGGCGCCATGGGAGGGCCGCTTCTCGAACTACCAGCGGCACGACGGCATGCTGGTCCCGCACGCAGGCGAAGTGGCGTGGATGCGGCCGGAGGGCCGCCAGGTCTACTTCGAGGGCACGGTGACGCGGCTGCACTACAGCTTCACGCCCTGAGGGCTACCCAGCCTGGTTGACGCAAGGCCTGCCCCGCTGGCCTGCCGCGCTGGTGTGTCAGTGCCGCCGCCGGCGCAAGGCGCCCAGCACGGCCAGCGCCAGCAAGGCCGTCCACAGGCTGCCTGGCTCGGGCACCGGCTGCGCCGCGTCCTGGCCAGCCGCCACCGGCGCCGCGGCCCCGGGCGTGCCGGCCAGCGACTCCAGGCCGCGGCCGGCCGCGGCCGTCACCCGGCCTAGCTCGCGCACCACCTCGCCCGCCGCCTGGGGCGGCAGCAGGCCGCTGGCCGCCCTGCCCGGAGCGGCCGGCGCTGCGGCGCTGCCGCGGTCCGGCCGGGCAGAAGGTGCTGTGGCCGTGCCGGCCGGGCCGGCCGCAGCCGAGGGTGTGCCAGGGCCTGTGCCGGCGCCCGTGTCAGCGTCCGTGTCGACCGGGCCTGCACCCGGCGCATCGAGCCCACCAGACTCGCCTGCCAGGCCCGACGGGCGTGCGCGCGCGGCCTGGGCGGCGGCCACGCCGCCGGCATCCCCCTGGGCGCCGGCGCCGCCTGGCGTACCACCATCCCCGCCCACCACCGCGGCGGCGGGCTGGCCCGCAGCCGGCGGATCCAGCACATCGGCCAGCGCCATCAGCCCGGCAGCACGCCGGGCCAGCGTGGACGCCATGCCGGCCACCCGGCCCTGGCCACCCTGCGCGCCCAGCACCGACACATTGCCACACACGTCCGGCACCATCACGGCATGCGGCCGGCCCTGGGCGTCACGCGCCTCGTACAGGTCGGCCATCTCCACATGCCCCTTGGGAAAGTTGACGCTGGCGTCCTGGCACAGCGTCATGCCGAAGGTCAGCGCAAAGCCCCGGGCCGGGAACACCCGGCCATCACCGGTGTGGCGGATGCCGTCGCGGCTGATGGCCAGGCGCCCGCTCTTGCGGCCCTGGTTGCGCTGCGCCTCGATCTCGGCCACCACCTCCTCGGGCAGGCCGGCGGCCACCAGGGCCTGGCGTGTGCTGCCCTGGTAGGGTGCACGGCCTGGCTGGCCCCAGCGGCAGCCCTGCCGCAGCTGCAGGCCATGCGGCGCCGCACCGGCCTGGCCCGTGGCCGCCGCAGCCACCTGGGTGGCCGTGGCCGGCAGCAGACGGCCGTCGTCGCTGACGCCGGGCGGCACACCAAAGGCATGGGGCTGGCCGGCCACGGCGCTGACACCCAGCAGGCTGACCACGGCCAGCGGGCTGGCCACACACAGCGCCAGCAGCGACAGGACACTGGCGCTGCGCAGTGGCGCACGCCAGGCTGCGGGCCGGCGGGGCGGGCGCGGTGGATGGGGAGCGGCAGGTTTGGTCATGGGCAATCGGGGCGGGGTCCAACTGCTTCATCGGCCGACCGGGGCCACCACTGCAGGCGCCACTGCAGGCAATACCGCACGGCATCGGGCAGGCCGCGCTGCCACACCTGGCCGACACTGCGGGCGATGCACCCCTGCCTGTTGCCGCGCCACCGTCTGGCGGCGCCCCTGTGGCGCACCAGCCTGGCGGCCCTGCTGTGCCTGGGCGCGGGCACCCTGCCCGCCCAGCCGGCCGCGCCCGACGGCGACGACTTCGCCGAACAGGTGCTGCACGAGGTCAACCACTACCGGCAGGCCAGACAACTGCCAGCCCTGCGGCAGGCACCCTGGCTGGCCACGCTGGCGGGCGAACACAGCGCCCACATGGCCCGGCTGGGCCAGCTCAGCCATGCCGGCTTCCAGGACCGCTTCCTGCGCGCCCGGCGCCAGACCTGTGTGGAAAACCTGGCGGCCGGCTACAGCCAGGCCAGGCGGCTGGTGGCGGGCTGGCGTGCGTCAGACAGCCACCACCAGAACCTGCTGGATGCCCGGTTGCAGGAGGTGGGCGTGGCCAGCGTGAACGGCCATGTCACCTGGCTGGCCTGCAGTGCCGGCGGGCCGGCGGGCCGCTGAGGGCGGCCGCGCGTCAGCTCAGCAGCGCCTGGGCAAATTCCCGGGCGTTGAAGGTCTGCAGGTCTTCCAGCTTCTCGCCCACACCGATGAAGTAGACCGGCACCGGCCGCTCCCGCGCGACGGCGGCCAGCACACCGCCCTTGGCCGTGCCGTCGAGCTTGGTGACGATGAGGCCGGTGAGGCCCAGCGCGTCGTCGAAGGCCTTGACCTGGGTCAGCGCGTTCTGGCCGGTGTTGCCATCGACCACCAGCAGCACCTGGTGCGGCGCACCGGCATCGGCCTTGGTGATCACACGCTTGATCTTCTTCAGCTCTTCCATCAGGTGCAGCTGGGTGGGCAGACGGCCGGCGGTGTCGGCGATCACCACGTCGCGCTTGCGGGCCTTGCCGGCACTGACCGCATCAAAGGCCACCGCCGCCGGGTCGGCGCCTTCCTGGCTGATGATCTCCACCCGGTTGCGGTCGGCCCACACTGCCAGCTGCTCGCGCGCGGCGGCGCGGAAGGTGTCGGCCGCAGCCAGCAGCACCGTCTGCTCGGCGTCGGCCAGGTGGCGGGTGAGCTTGCCGATGCTGGTGGTCTTGCCCGCGCCATTGACGCCGACCACCATCATCACCGTGGGCTGGAACTCGCCCACCACCAGCGCCTTCTCCAGCGGCGCCAGCAGGTCGGTCAGTGCATCACCCAACAGCGCCTTGACGCGTGCCGGCTCGGTGACCTTGGCCTCCTTCACCCGGCGCTTCAGGTCGGCCAGCAGGAACTCGGTGGCCTTGACGCCGGCATCGGCCATCAGCAGGGCCGACTCCAGCTCTTCATACAGCGCATCGTCGATCTGCGTGCCGGTGAAGACCTGGGCGATGCTGCTGCCGGTCTTGCGCAGGCCGTTGCGCAGCTTGTCCAGCCAGCGCTGGCGGGTGGGCGGCTCCGCCGGCGGCTCCGCTGGCGCAGGGGCGGCAGGCTCGGCCACGACAGCGGGCGCGGGGGCTGGCACGGGCACAGGTGCCGACACGGGCGCGGGAGCCAGTGCGACAGGCTCGGCAGTGGGTGCAGGCGCAGGTGCGGGGACCACCGGCACCGGCGCCGGTGCAGGCACCACCACCTCAGGCGCCGCAGGTGCGCCGGTGAGCTTGCCCACCGCCGTCTTCCACCAGGAGCCACCACTCTCCGCGGCGGGCGCTGGGGCTGCGGGAACGGGGTCCGGCACGGCTGGCGGCGGCTGCACCGGTGCGGCATCGGGGGCCGGCTTTTTCTTGAAGAAGCTGAACATTTCTGGCGAAGTTGGAAGCGGCGATGAAGGCCCGCGAAATCAGCCGCTATAATCGCGGGCTCATGGCGCTTTAGCTCAGTCGGTTAGAGCGACGGAATCATAATCCGCAGGTCCGGGGTTCGAATCCCTGAAGCGCCACCAGTTTCCCCGGCCCGAGCTTGTCTCGGGCCGTTTTGTTTGTGCCGGCGGCCGTGGCGATGCCATGGCGCCGGCATGGTCCCACAGCCCCTGGATCCACACCATGCCCCGCTGTGTACGCAAGGCCTGCCTGGCCACCGCCCTGCCGCTGCTGCTGCTGGCCCATGGCGCGGCCGCCCAGACCTCGCGGCCCTTCCCCGCCACGGCCTTGCGCGGCACCCTGCAAGTGGTGCAGCCACCGGATGTGCTGGTCAACGGCAAGGCCGACCGGCTCTCGCCCGGTGCACGCATCCGCGGCAGCGACAACATGCTGCAGATGTCGGGCGCGCTCACGGGCGTGAAGCTGCTGGTGCACTACACCCGCGAGCCCTCGGGCCTGGTGCATGACGTGTGGATCCTCACCGCCGACGAGGCCGGCCGCAAGCCCTGGCCCGCCACGCCTGAAGAAGCACAGCGCTGGGTCTTCAACCCGGCCGCACAGACCTGGACCCGCCCATGAGCGACAGCACGACGAAGAAGGTCTACATCCGCAGCTTCGGCTGCCAGATGAACGAGTACGACGCCGGCAAGATGGCCGACGTGATGCGCGTGGCCGAGGGCTACGAGCCCACCACCGACCCCGAACAGGCCGACCTGATCCTGTTCAACACCTGCTCGGTGCGCGAGAAGGCGCAGGAGAAGGTGT
>JAZKFQ010000023.1:0-114633 GCA_040386375.1 Pseudomonadota bacterium | reverse complement strand
GGTCGGCCATGCCGTGGAACTTGTCGGGCAGCGGGCGCAGGCTCTTGGTCAGCAGGCGCAGGCGGCTGACCTTGACCGACAGCTCGCCGGTGCGGGTCTTGAAGAGCGTGCCCTCGGCGCCCAGGATGTCGCCCAGGTCGCTGTGCTTGAAGGCGTCGTAGGCGGCCTCGCCCAGGGCGTCGCGGCTGATGAAGAGCTGGATGCGGCCGTGGGTCGCGCCGAAACTGCCGTCCTGCACGGTGGCGAAGCTGGCCTTGCCCATGATGCGCTTGAGCATCATGCGGCCGGCCAGGGCCACGGCGATGGCCTGCGGTTCCAGCGCCTCGTTGTCCAACGCGCCGTACTGCTGCTGCAGGGTGGCCGCGTGGTGCGTGGGCTTGAAGTCGTTGGGGAAGACAGCGGTGCCCGCGGCCTGGTGCTGGGCGCGCAGGGCGGCCAGCTTCTCGCGCCGCTCGGTCACCAGCTTGTTCTCGTCGACCCCGGGTTCGGGTTGGGGGGCGTGCGGGGCGTGGGGGGTGGACATGGGGCGGGCCGGCTCAGGGAAAACCGCAAATTGTAGGCAGTGCGCGCGAGCCATCTTGCCAGGGCCGGGCGCGCAGCACCCCTGCGCGATAATTGCGCACCTCGGGCCACCGGCCCACGCCCTGCGCCCTCAGCCGCCCCCACCGGCCCCGCCATGCACCTGCAACACCCCGCCATCACCGACCGCAAGCTGCGCTTTGCCCTGGCCGGCTGCGGCCGCATCGCGGCCAACCACGTTGAATCCATCAGCCGCCATGCCGAGCGTGCCGACCTGGTGGCGGTGTGCGACACCGACCCCGCTGCGCTGGCGGCTGCCACGGCCAAGACCGGTGCCCGCAGCTTCGCCCGCTACGAGCAGATGCTGGCCGAGGCGGATGCCGACTGCGTGGTGCTGGCCACGCCCAGCGGCCTGCATGCGCGCCAGGTGACCGAAGCCGCACAGGCAGGCCTGCATGTGATGACCGAAAAGCCCATGGCCACCCGCTGGGCCGACGGCCTGGCCATGGTCAAGGCCTGCGACGAAGCGCGTGTGCGGCTGTTCGTGGTCAAGCAGAACCGCCGCAACCGCACCCTGCAGCTGCTGCGCCAGGCGCTGCAGGCCGGGCGCTTCGGCCGGCTGTACATGGTCACCGTCAACGTGTTCTGGGCCCGGCCGCAGAGTTATTACGACTCGGCCGCCTGGCGTGGCACCTGGGAGTTCGACGGCGGCGCGTTCATGAACCAGGCCAGCCACTACATCGACCTGCTCGACTGGCTGATCGGCCCGGTGGAGAGCGTGATGGCCTACACCGGCACGCTGGCGCGCCACATCGAGGTGGAAGACACCGGCGTGGCCGCGCTGCGCTGGCGCAACGGCGCCATGGGCACGGTCAACGTCACCATGCTCACCCACCCCAGGAACCTGGAGGGCTCGATCACCGTGCTGGGCGAGCATGGCAGCGTGCGCATCGGCGGTGTGGCGGTGAACAAGATCGAGCACTGGGAGTTCGCCCAGCCCCATGCCATGGACGCCGGCCTGGACGATGCCAGCTACCAGACCAGCTCGGTCTACGGCCTGGGCCACCCGCTGTACTACGACAACGTGATCCGCACCCTGCGGGGTGAATGTGAACCCGAGACCGATGGCCGCGAGGGGCTGAAGAGCCTGGAGCTGCTGATCGCCATGTACCGCTCGGCGCGTGACGGCAAGAAGATCAACCTGCCGCTGGAGTATTGATGGCGGCCACCACCATCCACCCCAGCGCCATCGTCGATGACGGCGCGCAGCTGGGCGAGGGCTGCCGCGTCTGGCACTTCGCACACATCAGCGCCGGCGCCCGCATCGGCCGCGGCTGCAGCTTCGGCCAGGGTGTTTACGTGGGCAACGACGTGGCCATCGGCGACAACGTCAAGATCCAGAACAACGTGTCGGTGTACGACGCGGTGACGCTGGAGGACGACGTGTTCTGCGGCCCCAGCATGGTGTTCACCAATGTGCACAACCCACGCGCGGCGGTGGTGCGCAAGAACGAATACCGGCGCACCCTGGTGAAGCGTGGCGCCACGCTGGGCGCCAACTGCACCATCGTCTGCGGCAGCACGGTGGGTGAACATGCCTTCGTCGGCGCGGGCGCCGTGGTCAGCCGCGATGTGCCGGCCTTCGCGCTGGTGGTGGGCGTGCCGGCGCGGCGCATCGGCTGGATGAGCCGGCATGGCGAGCGCCTGGCGCTGCCCGCGTCTTTGCCCGACGACTGCGATGGCGAGGCGGCCTGCCCGGCCACCGGCGAGCGCTACCGGCTGCAAGGCGAGTCGCTCACCCTGATTGTTTGAGAAGCGCATGCAATTCACCGACCTCAAGACCCAGTACGGCGCGCTCAAGGCCGACATCGATGCCCGCATCCAGCGGGTGCTGGACCATGGCCAGTACATCATGGGCCCCGAGGTGGCCGAGCTGGAGCAGGCGCTGGCCCAGCGCACCGGCGCGCCCCATTGCGTGGCCGTGGCCAGTGGCACCGAGGCCTTGCTGATCGCGCTGATGGCGATCGGCCTGAAGCCGGGTGACGAGGTCATCACCACGCCTTTCACCTTTGCCGCCACCGCCGAGGTGATCGTGCTGTTGGGTGGCAAGCCGGTGTACGTGGACATCGAGCCCGACACCTGCAACATCGACGCCAGCCTGATCGAGGCCAGGGTGACACCCCGCACCAAGGCCATCATGCCGGTCAGCCTGTATGGCCAGGTGGCCGACATGGCCGCCATCAATGCCATCGCACAACGCCATGGGCTGGTGGTGATCGAGGATGCGGCGCAGAGCTTTGGTGCGGTGTACCAAGGGCGCGCCAGTTGCAATGTCAGCACCATCGCTGCCACCAGCTTTTTCCCCAGCAAGCCGCTGGGTTGTTACGGTGACGGCGGCGCTTTGTTCACCAGCGATGCGGCCCTGGCCCAGGCCATGCGCGAGATCCGCGTGCATGGCCAGAGCGCTCGCTACACCCACACCCGCGTGGGCGTGGGTGGGCGCATGGACACGCTGCAATGCGCGGTGGTGCTGGCCAAGCTGCCACGCTTTGGCTGGGAACTGCAGCGCCGGCAGGCGCTGGCGGCGCGCTACAGCCGGCTGATCCAGGCCAGCGGCGCGCCGGTGCAGCTGCTGGCCGTGCGGCCCGACCGGGACTGCGTGTGGGCCCAGTACACCGTGATGGTGGACCACCGTGCCGCCGTGCAGAAGGCGCTGCAGGCAGCGGGTGTGCCCACGGCCGTGCACTACCCCAAGCCGCTGCACCACCAGCCGGCGTATGCCGCTGACTGCTGCCCGGATTGCAACCCGCACAGCATCCGCGCCGGCCAGCGTGTGCTGAGCCTGCCGATGAGCGCCGATCTGGCCGAGGCTGACCAGGACCACGTGGTGGCGGCCCTGGCCCAGGCCTGCGCCACGGCCGCAGCGGCCTGAGCGCCTGCCCGCCCGCATGCGCCGCGCGGTGCTCACCCTGCTGGCCGGCGGCGTGCTGGCGCAGGCCCTTCCGCTGCTGCTGGGGCCCTGGCTGACCCGGCTCTACAGCCCGGCGGATTTCGGCCTGTACCACCTGTTTGCGGCCGTGGCGGCCAATGCCGCGGTGGTGGCCTGCGCACGCTACGAGTTCGCCCTGCCCCTGGCCGGCAGCGACGGCGAGGCCATGGCGCTGCGCAGCCTGTGCCAGCGCCTGCTGGTGGCCAGCACGGCGCTGGCTGCCGTGGGAGGGTTGGGCTGGGCACTGGTGTCGGGCCAGGCCTGGCCGTTGTGGCTGCCGGCGGCGGTGGGTGCGCTGGGCCTGGTGTCGCTGGCCACCCTCAACGCCACGCGTGCCCAGCGCTTTCGCAGCCTGGCGGTGGCACGCGTGCTGCAGCACGGCGGTGGTGCGCTGGCCCAGCTGGGTGCGGGCCTGCTGCAAGCCGGGGTCACCGGCTTGATCGTGGCCCCCATCGCCGCAGCCCTGGCCGCGGTGGCAGCGCTGGGCTGGCCCGGGCCGGCGCGGGCGGCACGTGCGCAGTGGCTGGCGGTGGCGCGCCTGCACCGCAGCTTTCCCATCCTCAACACACCGCATGCCTTCCTGGGCGCCTTGCAGGACACGCTGGCCGTGGCCTTGATCGCCGGCAGCCTGGGGCCGGCCGCCGCCGGTGCCTGGGGCCTGGCCCTGCGCTACCTCAAGGCACCGGCCACCCTGGTGGGCGGGGCAGTGTCGCAGGCGCTGTATCCACGCCTGGCGCCAGCCGACGGCGTGGCGGCCGGCTGCACCGCCGCCGGTCGCGCCCTGGTGCTGCGCACCATGGGGCTGCTGGCGGCATTGGCCGCGCCCCTGGTGCTGGGCCTGTGGTGGATCGGCCCGGATCTGTTCGCCTGGGCCTTCGGGCCCGACTGGGCCGCGGCCGGCGAGCTCGCGCGGGCGCTGGCGCTGTACATCGGCCTGCACTTCGTGGCCTCGCCGCTGGGGGTGGTCACCATGGCCTGGCAGGCGCAGGCCTGGGCGCTGAAGCTGGCCCTGGTGGGGCAGCTGGTGTTCGTGCTGGCGCTGGCGGCGGGCCTGGCCTGGGGTGGGCTGCGCGGCGCGGGCTGGGCGGTGTCGGGCGCGATGGCGCTGTACTTCGGCTGGTACTTCAGCCGCCTGGCCACCTGGCCGGTGGCTGCACCATGAGCAGCCCCTGGCGCGGCCATCTCAACCGCTGGCGGCGGCGCATCGCCAATGCCCTGCTGCACCGCGTGGTGTTCGGCGAGCTGTCGCAGGGCCGCTGGCGGCCCCACACCCGCATCGCGCCCAGCACCTGCATCGAGTTTGAAGACCGGCTGGACCTGGCCGACCATGTGTTCATCGGCGCCTTCAACTTCATCGAAGCCAGCGGCGGCGTGACGGTGGGCGAGGGTGTGCAGATCACCCACCATGTCAGCATCGTCACCCACAGCTCGCACCGTGCGCAGCGGCTGCTGGCCCAGGCCTATGTGCTGTGGCCGGCGGGCCAGCCGCGCCCGGGCTGGGTGGCGGGGCCGGTGGCCATCGGGCCCTGGTGCTTCATCGGCCCGCACAGCCTGCTGGAGCCGGGCACACGCCTGGGTGCGGGCTGCATCGTGCGCGCCGGCAGCGTGCTGCGTGGTGACTACCCGGCGCACAGCCTGGTGGCCGGCAACCCGGCGCAGGTGGTGGGAGATGCCCGCCAGGGCGACCAGCGCTGGCTGGATGCCGAGCCGGCGCTGCGCACCCACTACGACGCCTGGGCCGGTGCCCGGCCGCAGGACCCCGCATGAAGCTGGTGCTGCTGGGCGACGGCGACAGCCCGCACTTGCTGAAGTGGGCGCGGGCACTGGCGCCGCAGGTGGAGCTGTGGGCGGCCTCGTCGCGTGGCTTCGCCCCGGGCTTCGACGGCCTGGTGCCCGCCGCGCGCCGGCTGGCGCTGCACACCCGGCCCCGCTTCGACGGTGGCAATGCCGCCCTGCTGCGCCAGCTGCCACGCCTGGCGGCCTGGCTGAAGACGGCGCAGCCCGACTGGATCCACGCCCACTACCTCACGTCGCACGGCACGCTGGCCTGGCTGGCCACCAGCCTGCTGGGTGCGCCGGGCCGCCTGGTGGGCTCGGCCTGGGGCAGCGACATCCTGGTCACGCCCCAGCACAGCCGGCCGATGCGCTGGCTGACCCGCCGCGTGCTGCGCGCCTGCGTGCTGAGCACCAGTGATTCCCAGGTGATGGCGGCGCGCATGCGCGCGCTGGGCGCCGGCGAGGTGATGACCTTTCCCTTCGGCCTGGAGCAGCTGCCGGCCGCACCGGGCGCCAAGCAGGACCAGCTGTTCTTTGCCAACCGCGGGCTGGAGACGATCTACGACCCCGCCCGGGTGCTGCGGCTGTTTGCCGGCGTGGCACAGGACTGGCCCGGCGCGCAGCTGGTGGTGGCCAACGACGGCGCCCTGCGCCCGGTGCTGGAACAGCAGGCCGCCGCTGCCGGCCTGGCCGGCAGGGTGCGCTTCATCGGCCGGGTCGACGCCGCCACCCAGGCCGGCTGGTATGCCCAGGCGCGCTGGTATGTGAGCCTGCCGCAGAGTGATTCGGTGGCGGTGTCGGTGCTGGAGGCGCTGTCGCACGGCTGCATCCCGCTGCTGTCGGACCTGCCGGCCAACCACGAGCTGGTGCGCAGCGGCGACAACGGCTGGGTGGCGCAGGGCGCGCAGCTGCCCACCGTGGCCGACCTGCAGCCCCTGCTGGCGCGCGCCGATGCCATCGCCGCGGCCAACCATGCCTGGGTGGCCGGGCATGCGATGTTCGCCCCCTGCGTCAGCGCCTTCCTGGCCCGGTTGCGGGCGCTGGACGCCAGCCGCCACCTGCCGCCATGAACATCCTCTACATCAACCACTACGCCGGCAGCCCGGCCCTGGGCATGGAGTTCCGGCCCTACTACCTGGCGCGTGAATGGGTGCGGGCCGGCCACAGCGTGCAGATGCTGGCGGCGGATTTCTCCCATGTGCGTTCGCGCCAGCCCCGGGCCGGCGACGAGCTGATCGACGGCATCGCCTACCGCTGGCTGCCCACGCCGCCCTACCAGGGCAACGGCCTGGGCCGGGTGCGCAACATCTGGGCCTTCTGCCGCCAGGTGTGGGCCATGACCGGGCGGCTGGTGCGCGAGTTCCAGCCCGATGCGGTGATCGCCAGCAGCACCTACCCGATGGACATCTGGGTGGCGCGGCGCATTGCCCGGCGCGCCGGCGCCAGGCTGGTGTTCGAGGTGCACGACCTCTGGCCGCTGAGCCCGATCGAGTTGTCGGGCATGTCGCCGCAGCACCCCTTCATCCGCCTGGTGCAGAAGGCCGAGGACGACGCCTACCGCGATGCCGACGTGGTGGTGAGCATGCTGCCCAAGGTGAGCGGCTACATGGCCGGCCGTGGCCTGGACCTGCACAAGCTGCACATCGTGCCCAACGGCATCACGCTGGACGAGTGGCAGGGGGATGCACCCCCGCTGCGCGACGACGTGGGCCAGGCGATTGCCGCGCGGCGCGCCGCCGGCTGCACGGTGGTGGGCTATGCCGGCTCGATGGGCCGGCCCAATGCGCTGGGCCATCTGCTGGATGCGGCGGCGCTGCTGCGGGACGAACCCATCGCCGTGGTGATGGTGGGCGACGGCCATGAGCGCGCCCGGCTGGCGCAGCGTGTGGCCGACGAAGGCCTGGCCAACATCAGCCTGCTGCCGCCCATCCCCAAGGCCCAGATTCCCAGCTTCCTGGCTGCCGTGGACATCGCCTACATCGGCTGGCAGCGGGTGCCCATCTACCGCTTCGGCATCGCGCCCAACAAGCTGATGGACTACATGATGGCCGGCTGTGCCGTGCTGCACAGCGTGGAGGCGGGCAACGACCCGGTGGCCGAGAGCGGCTGCGGCCTGACGGTGGCGCCTGAATCGGCCGAGGCCATTGCCGACGGCCTGCGCCGCCTGGCCGCGCTGCCCGTGGCCGAGCGCCGGGCCATGGGCGCGCGTGGCCGGGCCTTCGTGCTGGCCGAGCACACCTACCCGGTGCTGGCCCGGCGCTTCCTGCAGGCCCTGCAGCCATGAATGCCGACCCGCCCGACGAGGCCCGCGCCGTGGCCGAGCGCTATGCGCGCCGTGCCGCGCCCGGCCGCTACAGCATGCTGCAGCCCGATGTGTGGCAGACCGTGCAGGAGCGCCAGCGCGCGCTGCTGCGCCTGCTGGTGCGGCAGGGCCTGACCGATCTGCCCGGCCTGCGGGTGCTGGAGGTCGGCTGTGGTGCCGGTGGCAACCTGCTCGAGCTGCTGCGCCTGGGCTTCAGCGCACAGAACCTGGCCGGCGCCGAGCTGCTGCCCGAGCGCCTGGCCCAGGCCCGTGCGGTGCTGCCGGCCGCGGTGGCGCTGCATGCGGGGGAGGCCAGCACCCTGCCGATCGATGCCGGCAGCCAGCACATCGTGCTGCAGTCCACCGTGTTCAGCTCGCTGCTGGACGATGGCTTCCAGCAGCAGCTGGCCGCCGCCATGTGGCGCTGGGTGGCGCCGGGCGGTGGTGTGCTGTGGTACGACTTCACCGTCGACAACCCGCGCAACCCCGATGTGCGTGGTGTGCCGCTGGCCCGGTTGCGCCAGCTGTTCCCGCAGGCAGCCATCACGCACCAGCGCGTGACGCTGGCGCCACCGCTGGCCCGCGCGCTGTGCCGGCTGCATCCGGGCCTGTACCCGCTGGCCAATGCCCTGCCGCTGCTGCGCACCCATGTGCTGGCCTGGCTGGCCAAGCCTGCGGCCGCCGGATAATCGGGCATGGCTTCAACACCGCTCCCATTCCTTCCCTTTGCCTTGCCCGAGATCGGCGAGGACGACATCGCCGAGGTGGTCGACACGCTGCGCAGCGGCTGGGTCACCACCGGCCCCAAGGCCAAGCGCTTCGAGGCCGACTTCAAGACCTTTCTCGGCGATGCCGGTGACGACACCACCGGCCTGCACTGCATCGCGGTGAACTCGGCCACCGCCGGCCTGCACCTGGCGCTGGAGGCCATCGGCATCGGCCCCGGTGACGAGGTGATCACCACCACCCACACCTTCACCGCCACCGCCGAGGTGGTGCGCTACCTGGGGGCCGACGTGAAGCTGGTCGACATCGACCCCGCCACGCTGAACATCGACCCCGCCGCGGTGCAAGCCGCCATCGGCCCGCGCACCAAGGCCATCATCCCGGTGCACTACGCCGGGCTGGCGGCCGACATGCCGGCCATCCTGGCGATTGCCAAACGGCATGGCCTGAAGGTGGTGGAAGACGCCGCCCATGCCCTGCCCACCACCAGTTCCGGCCGGCGCGTGGGCACGCTGGACAGCGATGCCACGGTGTTCAGCTTCTATGCCAACAAGACCATCACCACCGGTGAGGGCGGCATGCTGGTCACGCGGGATGCCGCCCTGGCCAAGCGCGCCCAGGTGATGCGCCTGCACGGCATGAGCCGCGACGCCTTCGACCGCTTCACCGCCACCGTGCCCAGCTGGTACTACGAGATCGTGGCGCCGGGCTTCAAGTACAACCTCACCGACATCGCCGCCGCGCTGGGCATCCACCAGCTGAAGAAGGCGCACCGGTTTGCCGCGCAGCGGGCCGCCATCGCCGCGCAGTACAACGCCGCCTTTGCCGACCTGCCGGTGGTCACCGCGCCGGTGGCGCCTGCGGGTGAACTGCACCCCTGGCACTTGTACGTGCTGCGGCTGCAGCCTGCGGCCGGTATCGGACGTGATGCCTTCATCGAGCGCCTGTTCGCCCTGGGCATCGGCTGCAGCGTGCACTACATCCCCCTGCACCTGCAGCCCTACTGGCGCGACCGCTACGGCCTGCTGGCGGCGCAGTTCCCGGCCAGCCAGCAGGCCTATGAACAGATGCTGAGCCTGCCGGTCTACAGCCGCATGGGCGATGCAGACGTGCAGCGGGTGATCGGCGCGGTGCGCGGCCTGCTGGCACCGGCCTGAGCGGCCGCTGCCACTGCCGATGGCCCTGACCATGGCCAAGCGCCTGTTCGACCTGCTGGGTGCCGCGCTGGCGCTGCTGCTGCTGGCGCCGCTGCTGCTGCTGGTGGCACTGGCGGTGCGGCTGGATTCCCCGGGGCCGGTGTTCTTCCGCCAGGAGCGTGTGGGCCGTGGCGGCGTGCTGTTCCGCATCCACAAGTTCCGCACCATGCGGGTGGATGCCCCGGCGCTGGGGCCGCAGGTGACGGTGGGGCGCGATGCCCGCATCACCCGCGTGGGCCACTGGCTGCGCGACCGGCGCATCGACGAGCTGCCGCAGTTCATCGACGTGCTGCTGGGCCGCATGAGCCTGGTGGGCCCGCGCCCCGAAGTGCCACGCTTCGTGGCCCACTACCCGGCGGCGTTGGCCGCCCAGGTGCTGGCCGTGCGCCCCGGCATCACCGACCCGGCGGCCCTGGCCCACATCGACGAGGCCAGCATCCTGGCCGGCAGCACCGACCCCGAGCGCACCTACATCGACCAGATCTTGCCGCGCAAGCTGGCCTTGCAGGCCCAGTACGCGGCCCGTGCCACGCTGTGGTCGGACATCGCCGTGCTGGGCCGCACGCTGCGCGTGCTGCTGGCGCGGTGAGACGCTGATGCGCACCGTCTGGCACCGCCTCGACCGCTTCCTGGCCCGGCTGCGCCCGCACCGCGAGCCGCTGTCGCTGCTGGTCGACGGCCTGGTGGTGGCGCTGGCCTGGAATGTCACCTACCTGTTCCGCCTCGGCTTCGAGCGCTGGGTCAGCGCCCGCCCGGCCTACGACGGCTGGGTGCTGCTGGGCGTGGTGCTGGCCTATGGTGCAGCCTTCAGCGCGCTGAAGGTGCCGCAGGGCATGTGGCGCTTCTCGGGCTTCGGCGAGGTCAAGCGCCTGGCGGCGGCCTGCGGCATCGCCGGGCTGGCCAGCGCGGTGCTGGTGCTGATGATGCAGCTGACCCAGGTGCCGCGCGCGGTGCTGGCCCTGCACCCGGTGGTGGCGCTGATGGGCCTGGCCCTGGTGCGCCTGGGTTACCGCATGGTGTACGAGCATGCCCGTGCGCAGATCACCGGCAGTGACCGCGAGATTCGCCGCGCCATCGTGATGGGTGCGGGCGAGGCCGCGCGGCGCCTGCTGGCGGGCATCCACCAGCAGGGCTGGATCGTGCTGGGCCTGCTCGACGACGACCCCGCCAAGCAGGGCGCACGCATCGCCGGCCTGCCGGTGCTGGGGCCGCTGGAGGCGATTGCCGACAAGGCTGTGCGGGGCGCGGCCACCCATGTCATCGTGGCCATGCCGGCGGCCAGGCCGGCGCAGCGCCGGCGCGCGCTGGATCTGGCCGCGCCCTCGGGCCTGCCGGTGCTCACCGTGCCCTCGGCCGACGAGCTGCGCGATGGCCAGGGCGCCATCGAGCGGGTGCGCGACATCGAGCCCGACGACCTGCTGGGCCGCGAGCCGGTGCAGCTGGACGAAGCCGGCATCGGCACGGTGCTGGCGGGCAGGACGGTGCTGGTCACCGGCGCCGGCGGCAGCATCGGCAGCGAGCTGTGCCGCCAGCTGGCACGCTTTGCGCCGGCGCGCCTGGTCCTGTACGAGCTGAGCGAGTTCAACCTCTACAGCATCGAGCAGGACCTGGGCCAGCGCTTCCCCGGCCTGCCCCTGGTGCGGGTGATCGGCGACGTGAAGGACCTGGCCCATCTGCAGCACACCTGCGGCCTGTGGCGGCCGCAGGTCGTGTTCCACGCTGCGGCGTTCAAGCATGTGCCGCTGATGGAGGAAGACCACAACGCCCTGGCGGCGCTGCGCAACAACACCCTGGGCACCTGGCATGCGGCCCGTGCCGCGGCCGACGTGGGCGCCGAGCGCTTCGTGCTCATCAGCACCGACAAGGCGGTGAACCCCACCAATGTGATGGGTGCCACCAAGCGTGCGGCCGAGATGGTCATCAGCATGATGGCCGCCGAGCACCCGGGCACCCGCTTCATGGCGGTGCGCTTCGGCAATGTGCTGGGCAGCAGCGGCAGCGTGATCCCGAAGTTCAAGGAGCAGATCGCGCGCGGTGGGCCGGTCACCGTGACCCACCCCGACATCATCCGCTACTTCATGACCATCCCCGAGGCGGCGCGCCTGGTGCTGCAGGCCGCGGCCATCGGCGAGACCGGCCAGGTGCTGGTGCTGGACATGGG
Organism: Pseudomonadota bacterium; assembly: GCA_040386375.1. Classification (GTDB taxonomy): domain Bacteria; phylum Pseudomonadota; class Gammaproteobacteria; order Burkholderiales; family Burkholderiaceae_C; genus Pseudaquabacterium. The sequence continues at coordinate 102,964 of JAZKFQ010000023.1, read as the reverse complement.
CGAGCCGGTGCGCATCGTCGACCTGGCGCGCGACCTGATCCGGCTCTCGGGCCATTCGGTGGACGAGATCGACATCGTGTTCTCGGGCCTGCGGCCGGGCGAGAAGCTGTTCGAGGAGTTGCTGGCGGATGCCGACCAGTCCATCGCCACCGCCGTGCCGCGCCTGCGCATCGCCCGGCTGGAGGATCGCCCTGCCGGGCAGATCGAGACCCTGCTGCTGTGGGCCGGTGCCAGCGCGGCGGCCGACGATGCCGCCAGCGTGCAGCAGCAGATCGCCAGGCTGGTGCCGGAGTACAGGCCGGCCGCCGCTGTGACCGTTCAGTCGCCAGGGTCCAGGTAGCCGGGCAGGCTGGCCGCGGCAACCGGTGCCGTGATGAAGTGCGGCAGCAGCAGCGAGAAGTGCAGCCTGTGGCCGTGGTTGTTGGGGTGGTGCATGAAATCGCCAGTGCGCGCGGCGATGGCATTGCTGTCGGGCGCGCTGCGATCGAGCAGCTGGCGCACATCCAGGAAGACCGCGCCGCGGGCCAGGCCCACGCGGGCGATGGCCGCGTTGTAGGCCACGGTCTGCGCCGGGTCTTCCAGGCGCCAGGCGGTGTTCTGCTGCATGAAGCCCACCAGGATCACCCGCGCCCCGGCCGCCTGCGCCTGGGCCACCGTCTCGCCCAAGCGGGTCTCGAAGGCCGGCAGGGCCGCAGCGCCGGCGAGGTGGTCGTTCATGCCGAATGCCAGCACCACGGTCTGCGGCTGGCTGGCCAGCAGGGCCGGCCAGCCAGCCAGTGCTGCTGCCAGCGTGCCGCCGGGCACCGACGGGTTCTGCACCTCGGCGCCACTGCCCAGGTGGCTGCGCAGCAGGCCGCAGTAGCTGTCGGCGTCGGTGCCCAGGAAGTAGTTGGCGATGGTGTGGGCGCCGGCGGCGATGCTGTCGCCCAGGCACAGCACCCGGGTGTCGCGCCGCGCACCGGGAGCCGGCTGCACCATGGCATCGGCCCGCCGCGTCTGGTAGTCGACATAGACTTGGTAGGGGATGGTCAGCGGTGGGTTGCGCGGTGCGGGCGAGAAGTCGAAGCGCCCGTCCAGGCCCAGCACGGGCTGGTGGCCGGCGAAATCCGGAATGCGCGAGCCGGCCGTGCGGGCGATGCCTGCGCCGGCCTGCTGCCAGTCGGTGCCGGCCTGGAAATCGATGCGGGCTCCGGTGTCGCTGTAGCCATAAACCGCCTGGATCCGTTCAGGCAGGCGGCGCAGGCTGGCGGCCTGGGCGCCGGACAGCACCACAGCCTCGGCCCGCATGTCCAGCAGCGGCAGCGGGTCGCTGCCCGGGCTGCCACCCCCACCGCAGGCGGCCACACCCAGCATGGCCAGCAGCAGCAGCCCGAACAGTGGCCGGCGGCGCCGCGGCGGTGCAGCGGATTCAACCGGGTGGTGCATGCGGCGCTCCTGGTGGTGCCGGTGCCTGGCGCGCACGCGCCAGCATGTCGGCGATGACCTGGCGCGCGCCCAGCATCGACAGGTGGTCGTCGTCGGCGTAGTACAGCCTGTCGCCGTCCTGCACCAGGCAACGGCCGGGCAGCTGGCGGTTGCACAGCAGCGCCTGGGCCTGGCTGCGCTGCAGACGGGGGCCCTCCGCCGTGGCCAGCAGCTGCAGCGCCACCGCGTTCCGGCTCGCATAGCGCTCGGCCGAGGTGCTGATGCGCGCGGGCGTGGCGCCATCGGCGCGCCAGCCCAGCAGGTTCAGCCGGGCGGGCGACCAGCCGACTTCCGGCACCGGGTCCAGCACCACGGTCGGCTTGAGGGCCGCCAGGCGTTGCAGGTAACCGCGCAGCGCCAGGGCCTTGGGGCCGGCAGCGTCGCCGAGCCGGCCGTCCGCGCCGGCGGCCAGGTTGCGCCGGTAGGGGTAGTCCTTCTCGACCCCACCCTCGCCGTTGTCGAAGGCCGGTGCGTCGATGCCGCCGTCCATCGGATACAGCCGCGCTGTCCAGCGGATGGCCAACAGCGTGTGCTGCACCTCCGGCCGCGCCACCCAGGCCTCCAGGCGGCGCTGCGCCTCGGCGCAGAAGGCCTGGCGCGCGGGCGTGTTGGCCTCGCGGCTGTCGAACAGGCCGGGGATGGGGTGGCAGCCGGTGTGCACCAGTGCACCGCCGAGGCCTTCCCGGTCCAGCTGCTCCCCCAGTGCCGTGCCCAGCGCATAGGCATGCGAGTCGCCCAGCAGCAGCACGGTCGCGGCTTGGCCGGGGCGGCCCAGCGGGCAGACATGCAGCCAGGCGTCCACCGCGGGGCAGCCCGCGATGCCGATCTTCGGCGGGTCGATCAGGGGCAGGGCCTGGGCTGGCCAGCGCTGCGGCACCCCGTGTGACACGGCCAGGCCGGCACCGATGGCGACGAAGACGGCGGTGGCCACGGCAGAGGCCTGGAAGATGGCCCGGCGTGACCAGCGGCGGCGGTCGCGGAACGGCGCCTCGACGAAGCGCCAGGACAGATGGCCCAGCAGCAGCGACAGGGCCGCCATGGCAGCCAGCAGCCAGGGCGCCGCCGCACCGGGCTGCGCCAGCCTGGCGAACGCCAGCAGCGGCTGGTGCCAGAGGTAGGCGCTGTAGGAGATCAGCCCCAGCCAGAGCACCGGCCGCAGGGTGAGCAGGCGCCCGGTCCAGTCGGCCGGCCCGACGAATGCCAGCACCAGTGCCGTGCCCACCACCGGCGGAATGGCGGCCAGGCCGGGAAAGGGCGTGGCCGCGTCGTAGACCAGCACCGGCACCAGGATCAGCACCAGGCCCAGGCCGCCCAGCAGGTCGCGCCGCCAGGCCGGCCAGGTGGCCGCCGCGCGCCAGCGCAGCGCGCTGTCGCAGCCCAGCGCCACCAGCGCGCCGGCCAGCAGTTCCCAGGCCCGCAGCGGCGCCAGGAAGAAGCTGGCCAGGGCCTGCTGTGGCAGCGCCTTCTGGCTGGCCCACAGCGAGACGCAGGCCAGGGCCGCCAGCACCAGCATCAGGCGGCGCCGGCCCAGGCGCCAGCACAGCATCACCAGCAGCGGGAAGACGATGTAGAACTGCTCCTCCACCCCCAGGCTCCAGGTGTGCAGCAGTGGCTTCTCCTCGGCCGCCAGATCGAAATAGCCGCTGCTGCGCCAGAACAGCACGTTCGACCCGAACACCGACACCGCCACCAGGCTGCGGCCGAAGGCGGCTGCCTCGGGCGGCAGCATCAGCCACCAGGCAAGCGGCAGGCAGACCGCCATCACCACGAACAGCGCCGGCAGGATGCGGCGTGCACGCCGGTCGTAGAAGCCGACGATGGAGAACTGCCCGGCGCGCAGCTCGTTGGCGATGATCGAGGTGATCAGGAAGCCGCTGATCACGAAGAAGACATCGACCCCGACATAACCACCGCTGAACCAGCCGAAGCCGGCATGGAACAGGATCACCGGCAGCACGGCCAGGGCGCGCAGGCCGTCGATCTCCGGCCGGTGCACCATGCCGGCCGGGCGCTGGGCAGCCGGCCCGGCTGCGCCGCTGTCGGCGTGGAGTGGCACGGGGTGCACGGCCTACTTCAACAGGCCCTTCTGCTTCATCTCGGTGATCGAGCCCTCGTAGTCGCTCTGCACCGGCCCCTGGGTCTTCACCCAGTCGCAGAACAGCCGGCTGCCGGCCGCGAAGTCGTACTTCGGCGCGAAGCCCAGCAGGCGCGACGATTTCTGCATGCAGGCGTAGTTGTGCCGGATGTCGCCGATGCGGAAGTTGCCGCTGACGGCGATCGGCACCTCGGTGCCCAGATGGCGGACCAGGGTGCGCGCCACCGTCATCACGTCCACCGGCACGCCGGTGCCGACGTTGAACACCTCCTGCGCCGCGGCCGGGTTGAACAGGGCCTGGATGGTGGCGTCGACCACGTCGTCGATGAAGACGAAGTCCCGGCTCTCGCGCCCGTCCTCGAAGATGTTGATCGCCTTGCCGCCCATGATCAGGTTGGAGAAGATCGACAGGATGCCGGTGTAGGGGTTGGCCAGCGACTGGCCCGGCCCGTAGACGTTCTGGTAGCGCAGGGCCACGCCCTCGATGTTGATGGCCGGGCAGACCGTCATCACTAGCTGCTCCTGCACCTGCTTGGTGATGCCGTACACCGACGACGGGTGGATCTTGGAATCCTCGTCGGTGGCCAGCAGGGCCAGCGCCGATCCGCCGGCGGGGTGGTGCACCTCGAAATCACCCGCCGCCATGGCGGCCGCCGAGCGGTGTCCCGGGTACACCACGCCGTGTTCCGGCGAGTGGTACTTGCCCTCGCCGTAGATCGACCGCGACGAGGCCACCACCACGCGCTTCACCTGGTGCGGCTGGTTGGCCAGGATGTCCAGCAGCAGCGAGGTGCCGCCCACGTTGACGCGGCTGTAGCGGTCGATCTGGTACATCGACTGCCCGGTGCCGGTCTCGGCGGCGTAGTGCACCACCGCGTCCTGGCCGGCCAGCGCAGCGGCCAGGGCGTCGCGGTCGGTCACATCGGCCTCGATGAAGCGCACCTGTCCGTCGATGGCCCGGAACAGGGCGGAGCGGCGTGCATCGGCGCCGTGGATCTGCGGCGACAGGTTGTCCAGCACGGTGACCGTGCAGCCACGCTGCTTGAGCGCCAGCGCCAGGCGCGAGCCGATGAAGCCGGCACCGCCGGTGATCAGGATGTTCTGCATGTCTTGTTCCAGTGGAGGCGAAGGGTTGGCCGGGCGCGCTCAGGCGGGCAGGCTGCCGGGTGTGGCTGCCGCGGCGCCGGGCTGGTGGATGAGCCGGGTGTTGGTCTCGATGTTCTGCTGCCGCGACGAGCCGAACAGGATGGCGTCCACACCGGGGAAGTCACGCACGTGTTCGACGGCGCCGCCGGTGCCCAGCGCACCCGAGGCAAAGATCGACATGGCGATGTTCTTCGAGCGGCCATTGCCGAACGAGGCCTGCACCTCGGCCTGCCCGGGGTTCATGCGGAAGCCGGCGATGTTGAAGTTGGCGCAGATCCAGGGCTGGCTCAGGCCCACCTCGTCGCACAGCACCTGCTGCGCCATCGGGTGGTTCATGGTGATGTAGCCGGGCGTGGCCTGGAAGTGCTCGCTGACGTGGCGGTGGAAGCGCGCCAGCAGCCCCTGGCCACGCAGGCCCATGATCAGGTCGAAGATCACGTTCTGCAGGAACACGCCGCGCACGTTCAGGCCGCGGGTCATCAGCAGCTCGATCTCGACCAGCAGCTGCATCACCGCCGCGAAGTCGCCCACGGCCATGCGGCCGATGCCGGCCAGCAGCTGTGACTTGGAGCAGCCGCCGATGTGGTCGGCCACCACCGCCCGGATGCCCCCGTCGGTGAGCGAGTTCGCGTACTTGTGGGCATAGGGCAGGCAGGGGATGTACTGCATGCCCGGGAACAGCCGCGAGCGCACGATCTCCTGGAACACCGGCTTGAGCCGGTCGTGGGTGGTGAACATGAAGTCGCGGATGCCGGCCTGGTAGGCCCAGCCGATCACTTCGAGGATGGCATCGGGCCGGGCGAACTTGTCGTCCAGCGCCAGCGCCTTGTCGGGGCTGGCGTGGTTGATGCCGAGGAACTGGTTGTCGCCCAGGATGATCTTGCCGAAGGTCATGCCAGTTTCCCCATCACCGCGATGTCCTGGATCAGGCGGTCGACTGCCAGCCCGTCCTGGATGGATGCAGCCACATCGGTGCCGATGTCGGCACGCAGCATGGGCCGGCCCAGCACACGCTGCAGGAAGATCTCCAGCTGCAGCGAGAACTCCTCGCCACGCAGGTAGAAGTTGACCGGGTAGGGCAGCGCCGGCGCCTCGAGCAGCGGCCGGTGCTCTGCCGCGATGGCTGCGTCGGCATGGGGCTGCACCACCAGTTCGGCGTTGTTGGCCCGCACCTTGCCCAGGGCGAAATCGACGTCGAAGTCCATCGCCGACTTGCGCCGGCTGGTGTCGCACCAGTCCAGCAGCAGCTCGCCTTCGGCGCCGCTGGCATGGGTCCAGCCGATGCGGAAGCTGTCGTCGCCGCGGGTGGAGTGCACCTGGCCGTAGCTGGCGGTGTGCAGGGTCTGCACGTCGCCGAAGATCGAGCGGCACAGGTCCAGCAGGTGCGGGCCGTACTCGTTGAGGCAGCCGCCGCCGCGCCGGAAATCGGTGCGCCAGCTGTTGTTGTCGGGCTTGGTGACCACGTTGCCCATCATGCGGGCGCGGTAGCGCAGCGGCGCGCCCAGCGCACCCGTGCGGGCGATGCTGCGCAGCCGCACAAAGGGCTGGATGAAGCGTGTCACCAGGCCCATCTGCACCAGCGTGCCCTGGCCCGCCTGCAGATCCGCCAGCACCTGGCTCTTGGCCGGGTCCAGCGTCAGCGGTTTCTCGATGAAGCAGGGGATGCCGCGCTGCAGCAGGGCCTGGGCAATGGGGTAGTGCGACGCCGTGGGGGTGGCGACCACGGCACCACGCCAGGCCTGCGGCGTGGCCAGGGCCTGGTCCAGCGACTTGAAGGTGCGGATGCCCAGCTTGCCGAAGACATAGCGCGACAGGGCCGACGAATCACAGAGGGCCACGGACCCCTTGTCGAGCAGGCGGTTCAGGATGGCCATGTGGGACAGGCCCATCTTGCCGCCGCCAACGATCAATATGCTCATGCTGTTGTGTGGTGGGCAGGTGTGGGTGCAGGGACAGGCGCGGATTCGACCATGGCGGGGCCGATCAGCTCTTGCAGGAAGGTGTCGACGCCGCGGCGGCGGGCCACGGGCGGGCCGGGTGGCAGGGCCCGCAGCTGGCGCGGCAGCTCGGCGGGGTCGGCACCCGGTGCCAGCACGATGGCATGGTCCGGGTCGAACCACGGGCTCTTCAGCACCGACGGATTGTTGGTGATGACGCGGGTGCCGGCGCTCAGGGCCTCGAAGCAGCGGATGGTGATGCCGGTCTGGCGCGGGTGTGCATAGTCGATGGTGAACTCCGAATCGCAGATGGCCGCCACGTACTGCGCATACGGCAGGGCCCGGCGCGAGATGAAGCGCCGGTACTTCAGGTACAGCAGCGGATGGCGCAGGACGTTGGCCACGAAGCTGAACACATTGGCCTCGAGGATGTAGATGAAGCGCTCGCCCCGGTCGCCGGCGGCGTCCAGGGCCGTCAGCACCTGGTCGAGGTAGGCCAGGCGCTGGGAGTGGTTGCGCAGGATCGCCGACACCCGGTAGCGGCGCGTGGCCGCCGGCGCTGTCGTGGGCATCGCGGTGAACAGCTCGACCAGCGGCAGGCCATGCGCCTGCGCATCGCGGTAGTCGAAGGTGCACACCCGCGGCAGCTGGTGGCGCCAGCGCGCCGGCCCGGCGTCGAAGCCGAAGGCATCGAAGTGGTAGCCCACCACCACCGGTGCATGCTGCTTCAGCAGGTCCACCGCGGTGGCGTCCAGGCCGCGGCCCTTGATCAGCACGATCAGGTCGTACTGCCGGCCCTGCAGGAACCGGGCACGCAGCACGCGGCGCGTGATGCTGTGCGACAGCGGCAGGCCCAGCTTGCTGATGATCTTGCCGAAGGTGCTTTCCGGGTATTCGTCGTTGGCCACGGTGGTGGCATAGCCGGCCGCCCGCAGGGCCGTGGACAGCACGCTGGCAAAGCCGTAGAAGCCCCGGGGCAGGATCAGCAGGCAGCGTTTGCCTGGCGCCGCGGCGCTCATGGCTGGCCCGGCCCGGGGCCACCCGCCAGGCAGGCCACGAAGCTGCGCAGGTGGTACTGGGCAAACTGCTCGTCGGGCTGGCGCAGCGGCGTGTCGAGGAAGGCACGCACCCGGCTGAAGTCGAGGCCGTCGAACACCAGGATGCGGTCGGGGGAGTAGAAGGGTTCGTCGACGATGCCGGGGTTGCCGGTGATGATCTTCTTGCCCGCGCACAGGTTCTCCATGGTGCGCATCGTGTAGCCGGACTGCTTGTGGTTGGCGAAGTCGAACACCGCCACCGAGGTTTCGATCATGTCGATGAACCGGTCGTGTGCGATCGGCCGGGTGGACACGTCCGTCGGCCAGTGGCCGGCCCGCAGCAGCCACCACATCACCACCGGCGTGCAGGCCAGGTAGCTGTTGAAGCGGATGCCTTGCTGCTGGCAATGGCGCTTGAAGGCCTGGATGGCGCGGTAGCGCTGCACGCTGACGATGTTGCCGACGAAGTAGATGGCCTTGCGCTCCTGCTCGCGCTTGCGCAGGCCCTGGAAGGCGCGGATGCAGAACAGCGGCAGGTAGTGGATGCCCAGGGTGCGTGCGTCCTGGGGATCGAAGGTGTAGCTGCGGTCGAAGGCATGCAGATGGCCGCGGTAGTCGTGGTTGTGCACCGAGTCCCAGTTGTAGAGCACGAACTCTGCGCCGGCCTGCGCACGCTTGAGCGCCGCCAGTGTGGACTGCGCCATCTGGTGCACCTGGATGAACAGCACCATGTCATAACGCCTGCCCTGCTCGGCCGCCAGGATGCGCAGGTGGTGCTGGTCCAGCCGGCGCTGGTACAGGGCGGGCGCCGCCACGCGCAGGGACTTCATCAGCAGGTCGCGTGGCTGGATGTCGTGGAACACCACCTCGTGCCCCTGCGCCTGCAGCTCGGCCACGATCTCGGCCGTGTAGTGGTGGTACGGCAAGCCGATGAGGAGGATCTTTTTCATGGGGCTGCTGCCGGCAAGCGGTTGCCGCCGGCCGGGCTGACCAGGTGCTGCACGAAGGTGCTCAGGTGGTATTCGGGGAAACTGGCGTCGGGCTCGCGCAGGGGCTGCGCCAGGAAGGCCTGCACACCGCTGAAGTCCAGGCCCTCGAACACATGGATGCGGTCATCCGAATAGAAGGGCTCGTGGCGGATGGCCGGATTGTTGGTGATGATCTTCTTGCCGGCGCACAGGTTCTCGATGGTGCGCATGGTGTAGCCCACCTGGTGGTGGTTGGCGAAGTCGAAGACGGCGCTCGAGGTCTCGACCAGGTCGACGAAGGCCGCCTGCGGAATCGAGCGCAGCGACACGTCCAGCGGCAGGTGGCCCTGCCGCATCAGCAGCGTGAGGGCGTGGGTGCTGCCCACCATGAAGGGGCGGAACCGGATGCCATGCAGCCTGCAGTGGCGCTCGAAGGCGTGGATGGCCTCGTAGCGCCGGGGGTTGACGACGTTGCCCACGGTGTACACGGCCTGGCCACTGGCATCGCGGCGGCGCAGGCCCTGGAACGCAGGAATGCAGAACAGCGGCAGGTAGTGCAGGCCCAGGGTGCGCGCGTCCTGCGGGTCGAAGGTGTAGACGCGGTGGAACAGATGCAGGTAGGGCCGGTAGTCGTGGTTGCTGACGGCGTCCCAGTTGTACAGCACGAACTCCGCAGCCGGCTGGGCCCGCCGCAGTTCAGCCAGGTTGGCCAGCGACATCTGGTGCACCTGGATGAACAGCACCAGGTCGGCCTGCCAGCCGCGTTCGGCTGCCAGGATGCTGGCGTGGTAGCGGTCCAGCGCCTGCGGGTAGTGGCCGGGCGCGAACTTGCGCAGCACCTTCAGCCAGGGGCGTGGCGGCTGGATGTCGTGGAAGCGCACCTCGTGGCCCTGGGCCCGCAGGCCGCGCACGATCTCCTCGGTGTAGCTGTGGTAGTTCAGCCCGATCAGCAGGATCTTCTTGTTCATGGCTCGGATGGCGCAGGTGCCGCCGATGGCGGTGCAGGGTCGGGAAAGCTGCCATCAGGCCCGGTGGCGCGCCAGGCCCGGGCCACGGGGTCGTAGCGCCGGATGATCACCGCCGGTGCGCCGACGGCGACGCAGTGGTCGGGGATGTCGCGTGTCACCACCGAATTGGCGCCGATCACGCATTGCCGGCCGATGCGCGCGCCCAGCACGCAGACGTTGTGCCCCAGCCAGCTGCCGTCGCCGATCTCCACGCTGCCGTTCTGCACGATGGGCTGGAGCAGGATGGGCACCTCCGGATCGCGGAAGCCGTGCAGGTTGTCGGAAATGTACACATTGTTGGCGGTGAGCACACGCGCGCCGATGACCACCCGCTGGGTGGCATAGATGTGGTTGAAACGGCCGATGCAGCTGCCGTCGCCGATCTGCAGCAGGCAATCGGGCTGGCCCGTGTGCGGCAGTGCCGCCAGGTAGGTCTTGTAGGCGATGTACACGCCGTCGCCGAGCATGATGTTGGCCGCACCATCCACCCCGGCCGGGAAGATCACCGACGTGGCACGGCCGAAGTGCTTGAAGCGCCTGGCGAACACCAGGCGGAAGAACCTGACGTACAGGGACACCGGAAAGCGCAGCATCATGGGCTGATCTCCCGTGCCGGCTGCTGCAGGGGCGACAGCGGTGCCGCGGTGGCGGTGGGCCTGCGCCGCGCCTGCTGGCGCCCCGGCTGGCGGCGTGTGCCGGGCAGCACCAGGAAGGCGCTGAAGACGATGAACAGGAAGAACGGCGTGAAGAACAGCGCCTCGCCGAACATCGACAGCACCAGCCACAGGCCGATCAGGATGCGGTGCTTGAACACCTTCTGCCGGAACGCGCCGACCACCAGCACCAGGCCCAGCGGGATGCCGAGGCTGTAGAACACCTGCACCACGCCGTTGGAGGTGGGGCGCTCCTCCAGCTGGCTGCTGGTCAGCAGCGTGTCCTCGAAGCCCAGCCGGCCCGACGCCGCCAGGTAGCGCTCGACCTCGAAGCCGATGCCCAGCCAGGGGTTCTCGGCAATGATGTTCAGGCCGGTGAAGAGGTCGTACTCCCGCGCCCAGGACGAGCCCTGGGCGGTGCCGAACAGCTTGTCGTTGATGTTGTCGTAGCCCAGGTAGAGCAGGGGTGGCGCCAGCACCAGGGCCAGCAGCAGCACCGACAGCTTGCGCGAGAGCGTGCTGCCGGACAGGTGCCGCACCAGCGCACCGCCCAGCAGGATGAGGCAGATGATCAGGCCGGTGGACGACTGCGTGCACAGCACGGCCACCACCGCCAGGGCCGCCTGCAAGGGCTGCCTGAAGACGAACAGGGCCAGGTACAGGTAGAGGTTGAGGTAGATCTGGAACACGCCGGGTTCGAAGAAGAACCCGTCCGGGCGCACGAAGGTGGTCAGGCCGTCGATGGTGATGTGGTAGTTGAACAGGCCCAGCAGCGTCAGGTACTTCATCTGGCCGATGGCCAGCGGCACGAACAGCTCCCCCACGAGCTGGGCCAGCACCACCGTGGCGATGGCCTGCCAGGCCATGGGCATGAGCAGCACGCGCAGGTCTTGTGCCAGCGACCAGACCGGGGCACGCAGATAGACCTGCAGCAGCAGCAGCGCGGCCAGGTAGTTGCTGAAGCGGCTGACCAGGGACGGGATGCTGACCGGGCCGGGCCGAACCAGCGTCACCAGCAGGATGGCCGCCAGCAGCATGAACAGCGGCCACATGCGCCGCCACGTGGGCAGGCGGTCGTGGGTGATGAACAGGCACAGCACGATCACCAGCGCCAGGATCGGCTGCCGCGGGAACAGCATCAGGCCGCCGCTGATCAGCATGGCGCCGAACAGGGCTGCACGTCGCAGCCAGGCGGGATGCAGGGTGGTGTGCGAGACCGGTGGATTCATGCTGGCGCGGCTTGCGGATGCATCAGGCCCCGGCATCAGGCCAAGGCGTTCGCCGCGGCGGGCGGTGCGGGCGATGGCCTGGCTGCGGCGGTGCCGCTGGCGGCCCGGTGCTGCGCCAGCGCTGCCTGGTGGTTCAGAACGGCCATCGGGATGTTGTGCTGCAGCGAGCTCAGCACCTTGTCCACGGCTGGCTCGGCCAGCAGCTGCAGGGCCGGCACACGCACCCAGTCCTGGAAGTCGGATGGGTTGAACCGCGAGAACACCCAGTTGCAGCATTGGGTGAGGTAGTAGCAGAGATGGGCGTCGGCGCGCATCGCATCGCTCACCTGCAGCCGGCCCGCGGCTGCCGCAGCGAGCTGGGCCTGGTAGCTGGCCACGTCGCTGCACTGCCAGACGAATCCCAGGCCGGCGTAGTACGAGCTCGACGGCGTGATGACGACCTTGCCCAGCGCTGCGGCCTCGGTGCCGATGGTCGAGGTGTAGACCACGACCGCGGCCACCCGCTCCAGCAGCTCGTAGCTGTTCACGGTCTCCTCGGCCGCGATGAAGTGCAGGCGAGCCGGCGTGCCGAAGTGCTGCTGCAGCAGGGCACGGTAGTCGTCGGTGGTGCTGGCGATGGGCAACCGTTCGGCCGGATGCTGGCGCACGATGACTGGCGCATCGGTGTGCTCCAGCAGGTAGCGCACCGTCTCCACGATCCACTCGCTGTTGTCGCGGTAGACCAGGTGCAACCCGAGCGCGGCGGCATCCCAGGAGGAATTGAGCGCCAGCAGCACCGCGCCGTCATAACGTGCATCACCGCCGTGGCCACCCTGGATCTGGGACGAGAACTTGTCCAGGCCGGCGCGCCGCCTGGCCATTTCGGCCAGGGCGCTGTCCATGGCGAAGCGCTGCTCGTCGGCGTGCTTGGCGCAGCTGTCCTTGAGCTGGCCGAACGCGGCCGGAATGTCGTGCAACTGGCAGGCAATGCCATTGCAGGCCAGCATCATGGTCTGGAAGCCGCCGGCATCGAAGCTCGCCAAGCGCACACCGGCCAGGCGCGCATGCCGCACCCAGAGCCCGGACATGCCGTACACGCCGCCGGGAACGAACAGCAGATCCATGGCCTGGGATTGCAGCAGCTGGCCGATGGTCTGGTCGGCCGCCGCCATCTGTGCCGCGCACAGGCGGGTGTAGTCGGCGCGCCCCGCGTCGACCATCTCGCCACGCAGCGCCCAGACCGCGTTCAGCCGCGCCAGGCGGTCGATGGCCGCTTGGGTGGCGGTGTCGACCACCGCCGCGCCAAGCGGCGCCGGCAGCTCCACCAGGGTGCAGGCCTGCGGCAGGCGGTTCAGCACGAAGCGCAGGCAGGCCATCACGAAGCGGTGGCGGATGGGCTTGTTGCCGAAGGGGCTGCCATCGAGCACGAAGGTGACCCGGTTGCCGCGGTGGGACAGCAGCAGTCCGATCGCCAGCGTGTACCAGGGAACCGAGGTGTCCAGCCAGGGCGTGATCACCACGCAGATCCGGCTGGCGTTCGCCGCTGGCGGGCTGGCGGCCGGGCCGAGTGCACGTGCCCAGGCCTGCATTTGCCAGGTGTTGCGCAACCAGCCCAGCGGACTGAAGCCCCAGCGCCGTGAAAGGGCGTTCATCAAGGTGCGCATGGCGGTCGGACTGGCTTTCGGACTTTGACGAGGTAGATGGCCACCAGCAGCGCGGCGGCGATCCCGAGTTTGACGGCGCCCGCGGCCAGCACGGACAGGCCTTGACCCGGCAGCCAGGCGGCAAACGCCGCCAGCGCACTGGCGCCCAGCAAGCCCAGCAGCATGGGACCGAGGTAGGACTGGCCGGTGACGCGCCAGGCCAGCCAGTGGCTGAACAGCGCCATCACCACGAAGGTGGCCACGATGGCCGCTGCCGCGCCGAACAGGTGGTAGCGGGGCACCAGCCACAGCGAGAGCACCGCCGACAGCGCGGCACCGACGATGGACACCAGCACCGAGGTCTTGGGCATGCGGTGGTACAGCAGTGCGGTGTCGGACACCAGCAGGAACGAGTAGGCGAAATTGGCGACCAGCAGGATCAGCAGGATCTCGAAGCCGGCGGCGTAGCTCTTGGGTGCCATCAGGGCGAACAGTTCGGAGGCGCCCAGGATCAGCATGGCCGTGGTGCCGAACATCAGCCAGCGCAGCAAGGCGCCGGACCTGGCCAGCACGTCGGCCGCCTGGCTGGGCTCGGCGGCGAACACGGCGGGTTGCTGGGCCTTGCCGAAGGCCGTGCCGGCGATCGTCAGCATCATGGCCAGCTGCTGCGCCAGGCCGAAGATGGCGATCTGCTCCGCGGCCACATGGCGCTGCAGCACCAGGGTGCTCATGCGGTTCAGCAGGAAATAGGCGAGGTAGCCCACCAGGATCGGGCCGGCATAGCGCAGGGAATCCTGGATGTGGGCCCAGTTCAGGTGCCATCTGAACCCGCGCCGGAGCAGCCATGGCAGCACCAGGCTGGCACAGGCCGAGCTGGCCAGCAGGGCGAGCAGCAGGCCGGGCAGCCCCAGGTCGAACACCACCAGGTTGAGCATGGCGCACAGCGCCAGCACGATCGACGTGGCCACCTGCATCAGCGCGAAGGCGGTGACGCGGCCATCCAGGCGCAGCCACAGCGAGCCCAGCGATGCCATGAAGCCCACGGCCGCGATGGCCACGCTGTAGGCCAGGTAGGGGTCGGCCGCCGTGGCCGGCGACAGCAGGGCCCAGAAGTCGGCACCCCAGATGGCGAGCAGGGTGCCGCACACCACCAGGTTGAGGCCGAAGAACAGCAGCACCGAACTGAGGTAGGCCTCGTGCTGGCCGATCTTCTTGTAATCGAAGTACACCCGCGCCACCGCCGACGGCAACCCGAAGTAAAGCAGGTAGCTGAAGATCTCGGTGTTGGCACGCACGATCACATAGGTGCCGAACTCGGCCTGCGACAGGGTGCGGGTGTAGAGGGGCAGCAGCAGAAACCCGCCCACGGCCATCACCACGACATCGGCGATGCCATACAGCAGTGTGTTGGACAGTAGTTTTCGCGTTTCCAAGGGAGGCCTTGTGCCGGGACCGCGGCAAGCCGCGCCGGCGCTGGTTCAGTGCCGCAGGAAGTTCTTCAGAACCCGCAGTCCCACGTCGCCACTTTTTTCGGGATGGAACTGGCAACCCATCACGTTGCCGTGCTGCACCACCGCCGACACCGCCACCCCGCCGTAGAGGCAATCGGCCAGCCGGTGTGCGGTCACCTCCGGCTGCGCCATGAAGGAGTGGACGAAGTACACCGACTCGCCCGGGGTGATGCCCTCGAGCAGGCTGCCGGTCCAGTCGGGCCGGGCCGGGCCATGCACCAGGCCGCTCCAGCCGATGTGCGGGATCTTCTGCGCATCGCCAGCCGGGGTGCGCTCGGGCACCGGCACCACCTGCCCCGGGATCAGGCCCAGGCCGGCGGTCTGGCCGAACTCCTGGCTGGCGTCCAGCATCATCTGCATGCCGAGGCAGATGCCCAGCAGCGGCGTGCCGGCGGCGTGCACGCGGTGCACCACGGCGTCCAGCCCATGGGCGCGCAGCGCGGCCATGCCATTGGCGAACGCCCCCACGCCCGGCAGCACGACGCGGCTGGCGGCCAGGATCTGCGCCGGCTCGGCGGTGACCACCACGTTGGCGCCACAGTGCGCAAACGCCCGGCTGACGCTCAGCAGGTTGCCCACGCCGTAGTCGATGATGGCGACCTCAGTCATGCGCGAAGCTCCGCACCGGGATCTCGGCGCGCTGGGCGGCACGCCGGATGTCGGCCATGGTGGCGCGGCCGTAGTGCAGGATGTCGGCCATCGCCACCGCATCGGCGTGGCCACGCTGCACGACGTCCACCAGGTGGTCGGTGTGGCCCATGCCGCCGCTGGCGATCACCGGCACCGACACCTCGGCCGTCACTGCGCGCACCAGGGCCACGTCGAAGCCCTTGCGCGTGCCCTCCTGGTCGACCGAGGTCAGCAGCACCTCACCCGCGCCCAGGGCCACGCCACGCTTGACCCATTCGATCACGTCCAGGCCGGTGTCTTCCCGGCCGTTGTCGGTGAAGGCTTCCCAGCGGTCGGGCCCGATGCGCTTGGCCTCGACCGACAGCACCATGCACTGGCTGCCGAAGCGTCTGGCGATGTCGCTGATCAACTGCGGCTGCGCCACCGCAGCGGTGTTCACGGCCACCTTGTCGGCACCACAGCGCAGCAGATGGGTGGCGTCGTCCACCGAGCGCACACCACCGCCCACGGTCATGGGGATGAACACATCCTGCGCGGCGCGCTGCACGATGTCGCCCAGGCTGTTGCGGCCGTACAGGCTGGCCACGCAGTCGATGTAGATCAGTTCGTCGGCACCCTGCGCGTAATAGCGCCGGGCGAAGTCGTTCGGCGCACCGATGACGCGCAGACCCTCCAGGTGCACCCCCTTGATCAGGTTGGCCCCCTTCACGTCCAGGCGCGCGATGAGCCGGGTCTGCCTCATGCCTGGTCGCCCCATGGGGTGTGGCGCAGCACCCATTCGCCGTTGCGCACGGCCCAGAGGTGGGGCGAGCGGAACTGGTCACAGGTGGCCAGGAACTCCTCGCGTGTCATGCTGATGTAGTCGAGGAATTCCTTCTCGTAGCGCGCCGGGTACTCACCCTCGTAGCGCTTCATCAGCGCGATGGCCTCGTGCTTGTCGATGTGGTGGTTGCGGATCTCCTGGGCCGAGTCCATCATCGCCCGCCCGACGCCGAACTTGATCCAGCGGGTGAAATAGAAGAAGCCGTCCACCTTGTCGTCCAGGCTGTTGTACTTGGAGTAGGTGCCCTCGGTGCGCACCGGGTTGGCCTCGAACCCGGTGTTCTCGACGGCGTAGTAGTACGCCTCTTGTGGCACCCAGCGCTTGTAGTAGCCCAGATACTTGAAGTCGATGCCCTTGCGCTGCAGCACGTCGGGCGGCATGGGCATGTAGCTCATCAGGTCGACCAGTTCCACCCCTTCGTCGAGGTAGGCGCCGATCTGCTTGCCGCCGAGGTAGATGTCGCGCACGTCGCGGCCACCCACGTAGTCCATCGAGAAGCCTTCGCTCTCCGCGCCGTCCGAGGCCGCGGCATAGCTGGAGGTCTTGTGCGAGATCTTCTCGCCGTATTCCCCCGGCATCTCGCCGTAGAAGATCAGCGGAATGTTCAGCTGCGCGGCCATCTTGGCCACGAAGGTCTTCTGCCCCAGGATGAACGGCTGGAACGGGTGCAGCAGGTTCAGCGTGGCATTGCGTGTCAGCAGGCGGTGTATCTTGCCGTTGGGCGTGTACAGGAAATTGTCGAAGCCGCCGACATGCACCCAGTTCTGGAAGTTCTTCCAGCCGATGTCGGTGTACAGGTGCGGCGACCAGGTCACCGTCAGCGGGTGCATGCCGTACTTGTACTTGAGCAGGTGCGACTGCATCGCGCTGTCCTTGCCGCCGCTGCCACCGACGATGCAGTCGTAGCTGCCATCGTCGCGCCGGTACTGCTTGCACAGTTCCTGCAGCTCGCGCTCGCGCTCGTCCCAGTCGATCTCGCCGGTCTCCTTCAGGCGGTTGAAGCGGCAGGCGTGGCAGACACCCTCGTCGTCGAAGCTCAGCGTGGTCTTGGTCGAGTCCTTGTTGTGGGTGTACTCGTTGCTGGACATCGGCTGCTGGTTGGACATGTTGCACGCGGTGCAGAACATGACCCGGCGGGGCAGGCCGTAGAGCACTTCCAGTTCGTCGGCCGGCTTGTCGAAGCGGCTGAGGTTGACGCCGGGGCTGGGGCAGATTTTCATGGTGACTTCAGGTACTTCAGCGGGACGGAGCGAAAGGAACCCGGCTCATTGGCCGGTGGAATGGTTGTCTTGGGCCAGCTTCAGGTCGTCGGGGCGTCCCACGTCCAGCCACAGCTCGTGCATCGGGTAGACGATGGCGCGTTCGGCCTTGTGTTGCAGCCGCTCGAACAGGCTGGGCATGTCGCAGTGCGCATCCGGGTCCAGCAGGTCCAGCGCCCGTGGCTCCAGCACGTAGATGCCCGCGTTGATGTGGCTGCGCGCGACCGGCTTCTCCTCGAAGCCGATGATGTCCACACCACGTGTCTTGACCACGCCGAACGGGTGCTGCCACTCATGCAGACGCACCGCCATGGTGGCCGCCGCGCGGTGGCGGCTGTGGAAGTCGAGCAGCTCGGCGTAGTGGATGTCGGTCAGCACATCGCCGTTGGTCACCAGGAACGGTTCGTCGGGCCGCTGCCGCAGCAGGCTCAGCGCACCGGCCGTGCCCAGCGGGGTCTGCTCGCGCAGGTATTCGATCTCCACCTGCCAGCGGCTGCCGTCGCCGAAGTGGTCCTCGATCATGTGCCCCAGGTAGTGCACCGCCAGCACGAAGCGGTGGATGCCTTCGGCCTTGGCGCGCTCGATGATGTGCTCGAGCATGGGCTTGCCGCCCACCGGGAGCAGCGGCTTGGGGCAGTGCTCGGTGTGGGGCAGCAGCCGGGTGCCACGCCCGCCGGCCATGATGACCATCAGGTTGTCGCGCCGCGTCGGGGTGAGCAGCTCGTCCCAGAGGTGCAGGCCCACCACACGCCGGTGCTCGTCGACCACCGGCAGCTGGTGGATCTTGTTGGCCTGCATCAGCTGCAGCACCATGTCGCGCCCCCACTGCGGCGGCACCACCATGGGTTCGCGGTGGATGATGTCCTCCACCGGGCTGGCCAGCGTCAGGCCGCGCAGCAGCCCGCGGCGGATGTCACCGTCGGTCAGGGTGCCCACCATGTGGCCGTCCGGCGCGATCACCACCGCGATCTGCAGGCCGGACGCGTCCAGGCAGCGGATCGCGCGCTGCAGTGTGGAGTCGATCGGAAGCAGCGCATTGCGCCAGGGCTCTTGGGGCATAAGTAACCGATTGTCAGATAGTCGGTCGTTCATGGTGTGGCCGCTGCCGGCACGTCGAGGTCATGGAACGATTTTTTCAGAATCCCATCCAGCGGATGGTGTTGCAAGACATGCACGATCTTCTCGACTGCCCCGCCCTGGCCATACGGATTGGCGCGGGCCTGGGCCAGGCGCCGGAACTCGGGCGTGTAGAGCCGCCCGATGGCGGCGAGTATCGCGCCGCGCTCTGGCGCGCAATCGATCACCGCCGGCGCCCGCAGCCGGCCGCGCTGGCGGTCGCCGATGTTGACCGTGCCGATGCCCAGCGTGGGCGCCTCGATCAGGCCGCTGGACGAGTTGCCGACCACGCCATCCACCAGTTGCAGGCAGGACAGGTAGCGCAGCTGGCCCAACGATGCGTAGGCGCGCGCGTGTTGCCTGGTTGCAACAAAGTCGTCGACGAGCCTGGCCAGCACCCGGCTGCCACTGTCGGCATTGGGCATGGTGAAGATGAGGTGGGTGTCGGCCAGCCCGTCGAGCGCCGCCAGCAGTTCGCGCATCTGGTGCTCGGCGCCTTGCGCTTCCAGCGTGACCGGGTGGAAGGTGACCAGCAGGTTGCGGGGCCCCAGCGCAAAGCCGATGGCCTGTTCCAGGGTGGCGCGGTCGAGCAGCCTCAGGCGCTGGATGGCATCCACGCCCAGGCCACCCACCTGGAACACCCGGTCGGGCGATTCGCCGAGCTGGATCACCCGCCGCCGGTAGTCGGCGGCCGCCACGAAGTGCAGGTGTGCCATCTTGGTCACGGCATGCCGGATGGACTCGTCGAAGGCGCCTTCGGTGGTTTCGCCGCCATGCAGATGGGCCACGGGCACGCAGGCCACCAGGGCCGCGGAGGCCGCCGCCAGGATCTCGAAACGGTCACCCAGCAGCAGCACCAGATCGGGGCGCAGCCGCTCGAAGGCGTCGCCGAAGCCGATCATGCCCAGGCCCATGGATTTGGCAGTGGCGCTGGCGGTGTCGGCGCTCAGCAGCATCTCGACCTTGGCATCGATAGCCAGCCCGTCGGCTTCGATCTCCCGGTAGGTCAGGCCGAACTCCGGTGACAGGTGGCTGCCCGTGACCAGCAACTGCAGCTGCAGGCCCGGCGTCTCGCGGATGGCCAGTGCCAGCGCGCGCAGCAGGCCGTACTCGGCGCGTGTGCCGGTGACGATGCAGACCTTGCGCGTCACAGCTCGACCTGCTCGTCGGCGGCGAAGGCGCGGCGCGCCGGCCGGCCCATCAGTTCGTCCCAGCGCATGGGTGAGATTCCCGTGCCCGGCCGCTTGGCCACCAGATTGGCCGGGCTGAAGCACTCGCCTGCAGCAATCGCCTGCCGCGCCACCAGCGATTTACGGGCGATCGGGCGGTTGCCGAGTTCGGCCTCGGTGGGCTGCTTGATGCCATCGCCCAGGGCCTGCTCGATGTTGCGGATGGCCGCCACCATGGCCTTCAGCTCGGCCGGCTCCAGGCTGGCCTGGTGGTCGGGGCCGGGCAGGTCACGGCTGGTGGTGAAGTGTTTCTCGATCACGCAGGCGCCCAGCGCCACCGCCGCGATCGCCACCTCGATGCCCCGGGTGTGGTCGGAATAGCCCACCTGCACGCCGAAGGCCTGGCCGATGTGAACCATGGCACGCAGGTTCACCTGGTGCGCCGGCGTGGGGTAGTCGGTGTTGCAATGCAGCACGGTGATCTGCGCACGGGGCGTGCCGGCGCCCATCAGCACGCCGATGGCGCCTTCGATTTCCCCCAGCGTGGCCATGCCGGTGGACAGGATCACCGGGCGCCCCAGGCCGCCCACGTGGCGCAGGTAGGGCAGGTTGGTGATTTCGCCCGACGGCACCTTGAAGCGGTCGGCGCCCAGCCGCACCAGCAGGTCGACGCACTCGGTGTCGAAGCCGGTGGAGAAGAAGCCGATGCCGCGGCTGGCGCAGTGCGCGATCAGCGTGCGGTGGTCGGCCTCGCTCAGCTCCAGCCGCTGCAGCATGGCGTGCTGGCTTTCGCCGGCGTCGGTGGTGGCCGCCTGGTAAGCCGCCTTCCTGGCGTCGCGCGTGGCCAGGCGGTCGGCGCTGAAGGTCTGGAACTTCACCAGGTCGGCGCCCGCCTCGGCGGCCACGTCGACCAGCTGGCGCGCCAGATCCAGATCGCCGTTGTGGTTGACGCCGGCCTCGGCAATGATCAGTGTGTGCTGTGCGCTCATGGCGTGCGGGGTGTGGAGGGTTGGCGCGCCTGGTCGGGCAGCGGGTGGCGCACGGTCTGGCCCATGCCGACGAGGCAGGTGCGGCCGATGTGCAGGCCTTCGCGCACCACGCTGCCGCTGCCGACGAAGCTGCCGTCACCGACCTGCACGCCGCCGTTGAGGATGGCGCCGGTGGCGATGTGGCAGTGGTCGCCGACCCGGGCATCGTGCTCGATCAGCGCCCGGCTGTTGATGATGCAGTTGGCGCCCACGCGCGCGCCGGCATTGACGATGGCCCCGTGCATGACCAGCGTGCCGGGGCCGATGTGCGCGTGCCGCGACACATAGGCCCGGCCGGAGACGATGGCCGGCAGCTCCAGGCCCAGGTCCAGCGCGCGCTGGTGCAGCCGCATGCGCAGCGCGGGCGAACCGATCTGCCCGGCGGCGACCAGGGCCAGGCGGCACTGGCGGGCCAGCGCGGGCAGGTCGGCATCGGCGCCCACCACCGGGTGGCCCAGCTGGTCGGAGCGGTCTTCCCCGTCGGCGCAGACCAGGCCGAAGATGCGGTACAGCCCCTGCTGCTCGATGGCGTCGATGCAGGCGTGGCTGTGCCCACCGGCACCGATCAGCAGGATGGTGGGCTGTTCCACGGCGTGCAAGCTCAGGCCGGCACCAGGCCGGCGCTGCTGGGGATGTTGATCAGCCTGCGCTCCAGCGACTCGGCCACCGGCAGGGGCGCTGTCGGTGCCTGGGCGAAGTGGGCCAGCCTGTGCATCAGCGTCCACACCGGCCGGGTCATCTGGCCGGCCTCGTTGGTGGCGCTGAGCACGGCATCGCGCTGCCCGGCCACGGCTTCGTCCAGCAGCAGCGCCTGCAGCCAGAAATTGCTGTGGCAACCCGGTGGTTCGCCCACCAGGCGCACACCCGGCACGCTGGCGAAGCGTGCGCGGTAGGCCTCGTGCAGCCGGCGCTTCTCGGCCAGGAACTGCGGCAGCTGTTCCAGCTGCGCACAGCCCAGCGCGGCGTTGAGGTTGGGCATCCGGTAGTTGTAGCCCAGCTCGTCGTGGTTGAAGGCCCAGCGGTGCGGCAGCTTGGCGGTGGTGGTCAGGTGCTTGGCGCGGGCACCCAGCGCCTCGTCATTGGTGAGGATGGCACCACCGCCGCCGGTGGTGATGGTCTTGTTGCCGTTGAAGCTGAGCGTGCCCAGGCGGCCAAAGGTGCCGGTGTGGCGGCCGCCCACGCTGCTGCCCAGGGATTCGGCCGCGTCTTCCACCAGCACGATGCCGTGGTCGTGCGCCACGGCCAGCAGGGCGTCGATGTCCACCGGGTGGCCGAAGGTGTGCATGGGCACCATGGCCCGGATCACCTGGCCGGTGGCGCGGTGGATGCACAGCCCGGCACGCATCTCGGTGCTGGCGCGCAGGTGCGCGCGCAGGGCCACCGCGTCCATGCCCAGCGAACGCTCCTCGCTGTCGGTGAAGTGCGGTGTCGCCTGGCAGTAGGCCACGGCGTTGGCGGTGGCGATGAAGGTCAGGGCCGGCAGCAGCACTTGGTCGCCCGGCTGCACGCCGGCCAGGCGCAGCGCCACGTGCAGCGCGGCCGTGCCATTGACCACCGCCACCGCGCGCTTGGCACCGGTGTAGGCGGCCAGGTCCGCCTCGAAGCGGTCGACAAAGGCGCCCACCGACGAGACGAAGGTCGAGTCCAGGCAGGCCTTCAGATAGACCCATTCATTGCCACGGAAGCGTGGTTCGTGCAGTGCCACCGCGGCCGTGCCCACCACATCGGCAATGGCGCGCACGATGGCCTGCGGCAAGTCGGGAGAGGCGTGCATGCGCGTCAGACGTTGTAGAGGTGGGACTTGTAGGCGCTGAGGTTGCCGGGTTCCTGGAACCAGGCCACCGTTTCGCCGAGGCCGCGCAGGAAGCCGTCGCGGCCGCCGTAGGCCGGTTGCCAGCCCAGCAGCTCCTGCGCCTTGGCATTGCTGGCCCACAGGCGTTCGACTTCGCTTTTCTCGGGCCGCAGGCGCTGGTCGTCGGTGACCAGTTCGATCTCGGCGCCCATCACCTCGGCGATGGCGCGTGCGGTGTCGCCGATCGAGATCTCGAAGTTGCTGCCTAGGTTGATGACCTCGCCCACCGCCCGCTCGGCGTCCAGTGCGGCGATGAAGCCGGCCACGGTGTCGGCGACGAAGTTGAAGTCGCGCGTGGGGTGCACGGCGCCGAGCTTGATCTGCCGCTGGCCCGCCGCGATCTGCGTGATGATGGTGGGGATGACCGCGCGTGCCGACTGGCGTGGCCCGTAGGTGTTGAAGGGGCGCAGCAGCGTCACCGGCGTGCCGAAGGAGGCGTGGAACGACATTGCGATCTGGTCGGCGCCGATCTTGCTGGCCGAGTAGGGCGACTGGCCCTGCAAGGGGTGCTCTTCGGTGATGGGCACAAAACGCGCGGTGCCGTAGACCTCGCTGGTGGAGGTTTGCACCACCCGGCGCACGCCCAGGTCGCGTGCCGCCTGCACGATGTTGAGCGTGCCCTTGATGTTGGTGTCGACGTAGGTGTCGGGCGAATGGTACGAGTAGGGGATGGCGATCAGCGCGGCCAGGTGCAGCACTGCATCGCAGTCCTGCATGGCCTTGCGCACGCCGTTCGGGTCGCGCACATCGCCGGCAAACACCTCGAACTGCCCGGCCGTGTCGGCGGCACAGCGGTCCAGCCAGCCCCAGGAGTTGAACGAGTTGTAGAGCACGAAGGCGCGCACGTCGAAGCCGGCGCGCACCAGGGCTTCGGTCAGGTGCGAACCGATGAAACCGTCGGCCCCGGTGACGAGGATCTTCTTCTTCACGTCGATTCCTTCAGGAGAAATTCGGCAAATCGCCAGTCCAGCGGGGTGTCGATGTCGACCGAATGCTCCCGCGCCATCACCACGGCACGGGTGTCGGCATGCAGCAGGCTGCGGGTGCGGCGCAGCCAGGGCGCATCGGCAAAGTACAGGGCACCGTTGAGCGCATAGGCCGGCGGCAGGTCTTGCCGCCGGGTGACAGCCGCAGCCTCCACGAAGGGGTGCAGCGCCCGGTCCTGGTCGAGGCGGTAGGTCCAGCTGGGATGGGTGTCGGCCTCGGTCACCGAGACCACCGACTTCAAGCCTTGCGCGGCGGCGAACTGCAGGCAGTTGTCGATGTCGGCCGTGCGCCGCAGCGGCGAGGTGGGCTGCAGCAGCAGCACCGCGTCGTAACCCGGCAACTGGTCCAGCGCATGCAGCACCGGGTCGATGCCGGGCGAGTTGTCCTGCGCCAGGGTGGCCGGCCGCATGAACGGCACCTGCGCGCCATGCTGGCGCGCCACCGCGGCGATCTCCTCGTCGTCGGTGCTGACCACCACCGCGTCCAGGCGCTGCGAGCGCAGGGCGGCCTCGATGGTCCAGGCGATCAGGGGCTTGCCGGCGATGCTGCGGATGTTCTTGCGGGGAATCCCCTTGGAGCCACCGCGTGCGGGAATCAGTGCAAAGCAGGCCATGGTTCAGGCGGCTGTGCCCGCCGCCCCGGGCGCGGGTGCTCGGCGGCCATGGCGCAGCGCCGCTTGCGCGGCCACCAGCGCCGCCAGCAGCAGGAACACGACCACGGTGACCACGATGCCGGTCATCGCGCGCTTGGGCTTGGCCCGGCGCTCCGGCGGCGTCGCGCGGTCGACCACCTGGAACAGCGCGCCCTCGCGGCTCTCGTCCACACGCGCCAGCTCGAACTGGCGTGCATACAGCTCGAACAAGGTTTCCTGGTACTTGTAGTTGCGGTAGCGGCCGATGTAGTCGGCATCGCCCGAGGCACTGGTCGAGCGTTCGGCGCTGGCCAGCTGCGCCCGCAGCGCCGCCAGCATGCTGAGCTGCTGCTGCACTTCGGGCGTGTTGTCCGACAGTGCGCTGCGCAGGGTCTGCAGCCGCACCTCGGTGGCGGTGGCCTCTGCCTTCAGGCGCGCATAGCTCTCCGCCGCGGCCTTGGGTTCGGCCTTGAGCGCGCCCTGGTTGAACCCGCTGGACTGCAGCGCCTGCTGCGCTTGCACCAGCTTGACCTGGGTCTCCTGCAGCTGCGCCTCGAAGAACACCCGCCGCTGCTGGGCTTCCGTCACCGCCAGCGTGGACGTCACGCGGCGCAACTCCTCGACATACTGGTTGGCCATGTCGGCCGCGCGCTGCGCGCTGCTGTCGTCCACGTCGACCGTGATCAGGCCATCCTTCTTGCCCAGTGCCACACGCACGTTCGACAGCAGCTGCCGGCGGGCGTCGACCTTGAACTCGGTCTCGTAGACCTCCATCAGCTTGAACTTGTCGATCAGCCGGTCGGAGACGTTGACGGTGAGCAGCAGCGCCAGGTAGCGGTCACCGGCATTGCTGGTTCCGGCCACATTGCCGGCCAGGCTGCCCAGCGCACCCAGCGACGCCAGCGCCGCTGCCGCGTTGTTCTGGCTCTGCGCCGGCGGCAGGAAGGTGGTGGTGGCCGTGAAAGTCGGCGCGATCAGGTAGGTGATGCCCACGGCGATGGCGCCGACAGCCAGGGGCGCCAGCAGCAGCAGCTTCAGGCGGCTGCGCCAGGCTGCCACCAACTCGCCCAGGGAGAGGCCATCCGCCTCCTGGCCCTGCGCGGCATCGAGGCCACCGAAGTCGCCGTCATGCAGGCCGGTGGTCGTGCTCATTGCACGGCACTCTTGATGCCGGCCAGGCCGATGCCGAACTGGTACAGGATCTGGGTCCAGTCCTTGGCGTTCTGGACCCAGGTGGTCTTGTCCAGCTCTTCGGGCACGAAGATGGTGTCGCCAGGCTCGGCCGACAAGGCGGCGATCTGGTTGCCGCGCGAGAAGAAGCCGCTCTCCTGCAAGCTGCTGTTGACCGATCCGTTGGCGCGGATCACGAACACGCTGGTGCTGTCGGCGCCGCGTGTGGGCCCACCGGCCAGGCGCAGGTAGTCGCCCACCGTCCGGCTGGGTGAATAGAGGTAGCTGCCGGTGCTGAAGACACTGCCAAACACGCCCACCGTGGTGGGACGTGCCGGAATGTTCAGGCGGTCGCCGTCTTCCAGCACCAGCTCGGGCAGCGTCTGGGCGCTGGTCGGCAGCTGCAGCACGATGCGGCCGCTCGGGCGCAGGTTGCGCAACTGCTGCAGCAGCCGGCTGTTGGCGGCATTCGCAGCCGTCAGCGCGGTCACCTCCTCCGGGGTTCCGGCGCGCCGGGTGGCGGCAGCGCTGGTGATCTGGGTCTCGAAGTCGCGCAGCGCGCGTTCATAGTTCTGCTGCTGCGTGACACGCACACTTTCGCGCGTCAGCACGGCGGCGTACAGGTAGGCATTGGTGGTCAGGCCGCCTGCGGCGCCCAGGGCGTCCAGCAGCGTGCTGTCGGGCGGCATGATGTATTCGCCCGGCTTGCCGACTTCACCCTCGATCCGCACACGCTTGTTTTGCTGGCCGATCGGGCGTTGCACATCGGCGGCATTCAAGGCGCGCAGCAGGTCGCCATTGCGCAGGGCCATCGAGCGGTCGGCGCCGACGTTGATCTGGGTCATGCGCTCGGCGTTGGGCACCGACATGCGCTCCAGCACCAGCCGCTGGCTGTCTGCCACGGCGTTGAAGCCACCGGCCATCTGCAGCAGGTCGTCGATGGTCTCGCTGGCACGGATCTCGTAGATGGCTGGCCGGTTGACGCTGCCGATCAGTGCCACCTGCGGGCCCACCGGGCCGACATGGATCACGTCGTCGGGCTGCAGCAGCTGGTCGGCGCTGCGGTCGCCCCGCAGCAGCAGGTCGTAGAGGTCGAAGCTGGTCACCACCGCACGGCCGCGCCGCAGCTGGATGTTGCGGTAGCTGCCCGCCGCCGACGGCCCGCCGGCCCGGGTCACTGCCTGGGTCAGGGTGGACAGGCTGCTGACCGACACCGGCCCCGGCTTGTTGACGAAGCCCGTGACATAGACCCGCAGCCCGCGCAGCTGGCCCAGCGAGACGCTGAGCTGGAAGTTCTTGAAGACCTGCGCAACGCGGCGGCTGATGACGTCGGGCAGATCGCCGTAGCGCACGCCCGACACCATGATCGGGCCGACGCGCGGGATGCTGATGCGGCCGCTGCGGTCCACCAGCAACCGCAGGTCGGCGTCGACCGACCCCCACAGGGTGACCACCAGCACGTCGCCGGCACCCAGAACATAGTCGGGCGGCACCAGCGGATTGGGATCGGCTGCCTCATTGGCCCGCTGCAGGCCCTCCATCAGCAGCACACCGAGGCGCTGGACATTGCTGCCGCCAGGCTGCTTGCGCACATGCAGTTCGAAGTCGGTCCTGGTGCCGGGAACCGGCGGCGTGGATTCGCTCTGGCCGCTGTCGGGCCTGGCGTCCGGCTCGGCATCCGTGCTGGGCTGCGTGGGCTGTCGCAGGCGCACCGGTCCGCCGTTGGAGGCGGGGGCCGTGGCCTCCTGGTTGTCCGACGACTGGCCCTGCATCTGGGCTTGCGCCCTTGCATCCGGCGCACCGCCCAACAGCAGCAACATGGCCAGGCCCAGGGCCAGCGGTTTGTACATCGGGAGTCGTGCAGGGAAACCAGGCTTTCGGGGTGTCAAATTCATGCCTCAAGGCCCGTGGGACCGGTGCGTCGACGGTCGGTCGACTGGATTCAGGGCAGCGCGGTGGGTGCAGCTCGCCTTTGTGGGTCGCACATTCTAGTGGAGCGGTGCTGCCGGGCCTGCCGGGCCGCAGGCCTGCGGGGGCCGTGCCGGGGCCACCGATAGAATCTGAGGCCATGCTCATTTTGCTAACGGCCTTCGTGATGTCCCTGGCGGTCACCCTGTGGCTGGTGCGCCGGGCCAAGGCCGCAGGCCATCTGTTCCACGACCACGATCTGTCCGGGCCGCAGAAGTTTCACGTCACGCCGGTACCGCGGGTGGGTGGCATCGGCATCGTTGCCGGCGTGCTGATGGGCATTGTGGTGCTGTGGTGGCGCGAGCCCGACATCGCCCTGACCGCGCTGCTGCTGATGGCCTGCGCCTCGCCCGCGTTCGGCTCGGGGCTGACCGAGGACCTGACCAAGACGCAGAGCCCGCGCCGCCGCCTGTGCTTCACCGCCATTTCGGCGGCGGTGGCGGTGCTGCTGATGGACGCGGTGATCAGCCGCACCGACATTCCCGGCATCGACTGGATCGTCTCGTTCCGGCTTGGCGCTGCCCTGGTGACGGTGTTCGTGGTGGCCGGTGTCGCCAACTCGCTGAACATCATCGACGGCTTCAACGGGCTGGCGTCGATGTGCGCGGCGCTGATGCTGGCCAGCGTGGGCTACGTGGCATTCCAGGTCGGTGACAGCCTGATCCTGGCCCTGGCGGTGGCCGGGGTTGGTGCGGTGCTCGGCTTCTTCGTCTGGAACTTTCCCGCCGGCCTGATCTTCCTGGGCGACGGTGGAGCCTATTTTCTGGGCTTCTACGTCGCGGAGCTGGCCATCCTGCTGCTGCACCGCAACCCCGATGTCTCGCCGATGTTCCCGCTGCTGGTGTGCATCTATCCGGTGTTCGAGACGCTGTTCTCCATCTACCGCCGTGTCATGCTGCGGGGCCAGCCCGCCGGCATGCCCGATGGCATCCACCTGCATTCGTTGATCTACCGCCGCATCATGCGGTGGGCGATCGGCAAGAAATCCAAGCGCTCGACGGTGCGCCGCAATTCGATGACGTCGCCCTATCTGTGGATGCTGTGCATGACGGCCGTGGTGCCGGCCATGCTGTTCTGGGACAGCACAGCCATGCTGGGTGGCTTCATAGTCCTGTTCGGCTTCATCTACACCGCGCTGTACTGGCGCATCGTGCGCTTCAAGGCGCCGCGCTGGATGATCACCAAGCGCTGATCGCGCGGGCGGCGGGCGCCCGCCCGGTCAGGCGGCGTACCAGCCTGCGGCCACCGCCAGCCCGGCACCGATGGTGTGGCTGGGCACATAACCCAGCAGCCGGGCCGCCTTGCCGATGTCGGCGCGTGAGTGCCGCACATCGCCGGCGCGGAAGTCGCGGTGCACCGGTGCCGTGGTCGCCAGATCAGGACGGTGCTGCTGCAACGCCTGCAGCAGCAGGCTGTGCAACTGCCGCAGGTCGGTCTGGTCACCGACCGCCACGTTGTAGACCTGGTTCACCGCCGCCGCATCCTGCACCGTGCCCGCCAGCAGATTGGCCTGCACCGCATTGGCCACGAAGCAGAAGTCGCGGCTGGTCTGCCCGTCGCCATTGATGTAGACGGTCTCGCCGGCCAGGATGGCTGCCGCCCACTTGGGGATCACGGCGGCATAGGCGCCGTTCGGGTCCTGGCGCGGGCCGAACACGTTGAAGTAGCGCAGGCCCACGCTCTGCATGCCATAGGTGCGGGCGAACACATCGGCATACAGCTCGTTGACGTACTTGGTCACCGCATAGGGCGACAGCGGCCTGCCGATGGTGTCTTCCACCTTGGGCAGGCCGGGGTGGTCGCCGTAGGTGCTGCTGCTGGCGGCATAGACGAAGCGCTGCACGCCCGCATCGCGCGCGGCCACCAGCATGTTCAGGAAGCCGGTGATGTTGGCGGCATTGGTGGTGATGGGATCGGCGATGGAGCGAGGCACCGAGCCCAGCGCCGCCTGGTGCAGCACCACCTGCACACCAGCGCAGGCTGCCTGGCAGTCGGCCAGGTTGCGGATGTCGCCCTCGATGAAGCGCATGCGGGCCCAGCCGGCCTCACCCACGCTGGCCTGCACGGCCGCCAGGTTGTGGCGGTGCCCGGTGGCGAAGTTGTCCAGGCCCACCACGCGCTGGCCCAGGTTCAGCAGGGTCTCGGTCAGGTGGCTGCCGATGAAGCCGGCAGCGCCGGTCACCAGCCATGTCATGGGTTGGGCGCGCAGCTGCGCCTGCAGGGTGTCGTAGGGGGTGGTCATGGCGAATTCTCGGCCACGGTCGCCGGCCGCTGCAGTGGCAAAGTGGTCAATAGGTCTCGGCATCGGCCAGCAGCGGCGCGCTGGCGTCCTTGGGGGCCAGCAGCGGGGGGGTGTCCGCGGGCCAGGTGATGCCGATGGCCGGATCGTCCCACCGGATCGCGCGCTCGCAGTCCTTGGCGTAGGTGTCGGTGGTCTTGTAGAGGAAGCGGGCGTCGTCGCTCAGCGCCATGAAGCCATGGGCAAAGCCCTCGGGGATCCACAGCTGGCGGCGGTTGTCGGCACTCAGTTCCACCGCCACCCATTGGCCGAAGTGCGGAGAGCCACGGCGGATGTCCACCGCCACGTCGACCACCGTGCCTTGCACCACCCGCACCAGCTTGCCCTGCGGATGCGGCGGCAGCTGGTAGTGCAGGCCGCGCAGCACACCGCGCGCCGAGTGCGATTCGTTGTCCTGCACGAAGGGCCGTGGCTGGGGCAGGCCCAGCGCCGCCAGGCCATCGTGGAAGCGGCGCTGGTTGAAGCTCTCCATGAACCAGCCGCGCTCGTCGGCGAACACGGCAGGCTCGACGATCACGACGTCGGGCAGGCGGGTGGCGGTGAATTTCATGCGGGCCTTGTCGGTTGGGCTGGGTGGATCAGGACAGTTGCAGCGCTTCGGTCAGCATGCGCTCCACGCCCACACGCCAGTCGGGCAGCTGCAGGCCGAAGGTCTGGCGCAGGCGGCTGGTGTCGAGGCGGGAATTGAGCGGCCGCCGGGCCGGCGTGGGATAGCTGCTGGTGGGCACGGCCTGCACGGCCTCGGGACCGGCCTTCAGCGCCACACCATGCTGCTGTGCGAAGGCCAGCACATGGCGGGCGTAACCGCACCAGCTGGTCTCGCCGGCGGCCACCGCGTGGTACAGGCCGCTGACCGATGCATCCTGCAGCGCCCGGCGCAGCGCGTGGGCGCTGATGTCGGCCAGCAGGTCGGCGCCCGTGGGAGCACCGATCTGGTCGTCGATCACCGTCAGCCGCTCACGCTCGGCCGCCAGGCGCAGCATGGTGCGGGCAAAGTTGCCGCCGCGGGCGGCGTGCACCCAGCTCGTGCGCAGGATCAGGTGCCGGCCCCCGGCCTCGCGGATCAGCGCCTCGCCTTCCAGCTTGGTGCGCCCGTACACGCTCTGCGGCCCGGTGGCGGCGTCTTCGTGGCGGGGCTGGTCGCCGCTGCCATCGAAGACATAGTCGGTGCTGTAGTGCAGCAGCCAGCCCCCCAGCTCGGCCATCACCTGCGCCACGGCGCCAGGGCTGGTGGCGTTGACGGTGCGCGCCAGGGCTTCGTCGGCCTCGGCCTTGTCGACGGCGGTGTAGGCGCCGGCGTTCACCACCACGTCGGGGCGCAGGCTGCGCAGATGCGCGGCCAGCGCCTCGGGCTGGGACAGGTCGCCCAGCGGTGCACCGCCGGCATCCTGGCGCGGCAGGGCGATCAACGTGCCCAGCGGGGCCAGTGCCCGCCGCAGCTCCCAGCCCAGCTGGCCGTTCGGCCCCAACAGCACAATCTTCATCGCAGCGCTCGTCTTGGCGGGCCCGGCCCGCTTGCCGGACGCCGGTGCCCGCAAATGATGGACAACCCGGGATTCTAAGGAGGCCGGAGCGGCGTTCCTGGGCCCCGGTGCAGCCCGAACACGCCCGAACCGCCCGCTCGCGGATAATGCCGCACCGATGAATCACACCACCACCACCGCCGATGCCGGCGAAGTCGACACCGCATTGCCGGTTGCCGAGCCCGTTGCACAACGCTTCGAGACCCTGGCGCTCGACGCCAAGTTGCTGCGTGCCGTCACCGAATCCGGCTACACGGCGATGACGCCGATCCAGGCCAAGGCCATCCCGCTGGTGCTGGATGGGCGCGACGTGATGGGTGCCGCCCAGACCGGCACCGGCAAGACCGCCGCCTTCTCGCTGCCCTTGCTGCAGAAGATGATGAAGCACGAGACCGCGTCGATGTCGCCCGCGCGGCACCCGGTGCGCGCCCTGGTGCTCACCCCCACGCGTGAGCTGGCCGACCAGGTGGCCAACAACGTCAAGACCTATGCCAAGCACACCCAACTGCGCAGCACCGTGGTGTTCGGTGGCATCGACATGAAGCCGCAGACGGCCGAGCTGAAGCGTGGTGTCGAGGTGCTGATCGCCACGCCGGGCCGCCTGCTGGACCACATCGAGGCCAAGAACTGTGTGCTCAACCAGGTCGAGTACGTGGTGCTGGACGAAGCCGACCGCATGCTCGACATCGGCTTCCTGCCCGATCTGCAGCGCATCCTGAGCTACCTGCCCAAGACCCGCCAGACCCTGCTGTTCTCGGCCACCTTCTCGCCCGAGATCAAGAAGCTGGCGCAAAGTTATCTGCAGGATCCGATCACGGTGGAGGTGGCGCGTGCCAACGCCACGGCCACCAATGTGGAGCAGGTCTTCTACAGCGTGGCCGAGGACGACAAGCGTGCCGCGGTGCGCCAGCTCATCAAGACCCGGGCCCTGACGCAGGCCATCATCTTCGTCAACAGCAAGCTGGGTGCCGCCAGGCTGGCCCGCAGCTTCGAGCGCGACGGCCTGCGCACCCAGGCCCTGCACGGCGACAAGAGCCAGGACGAGCGCCTCAAGGCGCTGCAGGCCTTCAAGGCCGGTGAGGTCGATCTGCTGGTGGCCACCGATGTGGCCGCCCGGGGCTTGGACATCGCCGACCTGCCGGCAGTCTTC
Source organism: Pseudomonadota bacterium (assembly GCA_040386375.1). GTDB lineage: Bacteria > Pseudomonadota > Gammaproteobacteria > Burkholderiales > Burkholderiaceae_C > Pseudaquabacterium. The sequence continues at coordinate 70,690 of JAZKFQ010000023.1, read as the reverse complement.
AACTTCGACGTGCCTTTCAACGCCGAGGACTATGTGCACCGCATCGGCCGCACCGGCCGCGCTGGCGCGTCGGGCCTGGCCGTTACCCTGGTCGACCGGGACGACATGCGCCTGGTGGGCGACATCGAGCGCCTGATCAAGAAGAAGATCGACCTCGAGCCGTTTGAGCTGGTGGACGACCGGCCGCGCCGCGCGCCCTACCGCGAGCGTGAGCGCTTCGACGACCGGCCGGCACGTGATGCCGATGCTGCGGCAGCGCCGCCTGCCGAGCGTGCAGCGCAACCGGTGGAGCGGGCGCCGCGAGAATTCGACCGCCCGCGCCGCAGCATGCAGCCGCCGGCCGACCCCTTCTTCGAGAAGCCCTACGAACCGTCGGCGACCGGCGCCGAGAAGCCTGCCTGGGAGCAGAAGGGCAGCGTCCCGGCGGTGCCGGTGCGTGGGCTGTCACCCAACATCCGCAGCAAGCGCAAGGTGGCGTCGCTGCTGGGCGGTGGCAGCAAGGCCTGATCCCCGGGCCGGGTGGCTGTCAGCTGGCCAGCCAGCTGAACACCGCGGGCAGCTTGCCGCCCAGCGCTGCACCCTGCGCCGAGCGCCAGGCCGCCACGCTGCGGGTTTCGCAGCGTGCACCCGGCAAGGTCAGCCCGCAGGCCACCGCCAGCTGTGTGCCGGGCTGCAGATGCTGCTGCAGTGCAGTCAGCAGGGCGTCGTTGCGGTAGGGCGTCTCGATGGCGATCTGCGTCTGGCCCAGCCGGCGCGACAGTGCCTCCAGTTCACGGATGCGCGCGGCACGGGCCATCGGTTCCACCGGCAGGTAGCCCACGAACGCAAAGCTCTGGCCGTTCAGCCCGCTGGCCGCCAGCGCCAGCAGCAGCGAACTGGGCCCCGACATCGGCTCGACCACCAGGCCCAGCGCATGCGCGGCCTGCACCAGGGCCGCGCCGGGGTCGGCCACGGCCGGCAGGCCGGCCTCCGACAGCAGGCCGACATCATGGCCGGCGAGTGCCGGTGCCAGCAGCGGCCGCAGGTCGGGCGTAGCGGCCGGCCTGCCACCACCCTTGACCGGCCGCGGCAGCTCGGTGATCTGGATCTGCTGCAGCGGCTGCGCCAGCGGCACCAGCCGGTCCACCCGCTTGAGCAGCGCGCGGGTGGTCTTGGCGTTCTCGCAGACCCAATGCCCCAGCGACGCGGCACGGCTGATCACCGCCTGCGGCAACACCTGGGCCAGGTCGACCTCGGTGTCGGTGCCCAGGTCCAGGGTGTTGGGCACCAGCACCAGCTTGCCGGGGGCTTGCCCGATCATGCCAATGCCGCCAACGGGTCGATGCCGGCCTGGCGCAGCAGGGCGCAGGTGCGCATCAGCGGCAGGCCCACCAGGGCCGTGGGGTCGTCGGAGGCAATGTGCTCCAGCAGGGCGATGCCCAGGGTCTCGCACTTGGCGCTGCCCGCGCAGTCATAGGGCCGGTCCAGCCGCAGGTAGTGCTCGATCTCGGCATCCTCCAGCTGGCGGAACTGCACCGCCACGGTCGCCAGCAGGCCCTGGGCAAAGCCGGTGGCCGGCCGCAGCACCACCACGGCGGTGTGGAACAGCACCCGCCGCCCGCGCATGGCCTGCAGCTGCGCCACGGCGCGCGCATGGGTGCCGGGCTTGCCGACTGCCAGGCCGTCCAGTTCGGCCACCTGGTCGGCGCCGATCACCACCGCGCCGGGGTGGCGGGAGGCCACATCCTGCGCCTTCTCCCGTGCCAGGCGCTGCGCCAGATCGGCCGGGGCTTCACCGGCGCGCGGCGTCTCGTCGACCTGTGGGGCGTCGACGCTGAATTCCAGCCGCAGCCGGGCCAGCAGTTCACGCCGGTAGGGCGAGGTGGAGCCCAGCACCAGCGGCGGGCGGCTGCCGGTCCAGCCGGGGTGCGAGGGCGATGTCATGCCGCGGATTGTCCCATCCCACCCCCGTACACTGGCCGCATGAAACGCCCCCATGATGCGTTGCGGCTGGATGTGGCCGCCTTCATTGCCGACGCTGCCTCCCTGGCCGGCAACTGGCCCGGCGCCAGCCTGCAGCGGCTGGGTGAACTCCAGACACCGCCGCAGGACGCGGCGTTGCCCGACGTCGCCTGGCAGGCCCGCGGCGAGCGGCTGGCTGTCACCGGTGGCGAGGCCGAGCTGTGGCTGCACCTGCAGGCCAGCGTGCCGGTGTGGCTGACATGCCAGCGCTGTCTGCAGCCCTACCAGGTGCCGCTGGAGATCGACCGCCGCATCCGCTTCGTGCATGGTGAGGCCAGGGCCGAGGTGCTGGACGCCGAGATCGAGGACGACGTGCTGGCGCTGAGCAAGGCGCTGGACCTGCGCGAGCTGGTGGAAGACGAACTGCTGCTGGCCTTGCCCATCGTGCCGCGGCACGAGATCTGCCCCCAGCCCCTGCCGGTGCCCCTGGGCAGTGCCCCGGCGCCCGACGAGGTGCCCGAGCGTGAACACCCGTTCGCCGCCCTGCAGCGGTTGAAGGCCACACCGGGCGGCAGCGCCGGCTGAACGGACCACAGCCCCCGCAGCGATCACGGATGCTATACTCGCGGGCTTTTCTCATGGCGCCTGACGATGCTCGGCGCCAGCAGCCCGTTTCAGGAGAACCCCATGGCCGTTCAACAGAACAAGAAGTCGCCTTCCAAGCGCGGCATGCACCGCTCGCACAACGCCCTGGTCACCCCGGGGACGGCGATCGAGCCCACCACCGGTGAAGTGCACCTGCGCCACCACATCAGCCCGACCGGTTTCTACCGCGGCCGCAAGGTGCTCAAGAGCAAGGCTGACGCCTGATCTTGCGCCCGACCGGGGTGGCCTGCGCCTGGCGCCGGGCCCCCAGCCCCGGTGCCGGCCTCTGCTGCAGCGCGTCCAGACCCGGCCCCGTCCACGGCGAGGCCGGGTCTTGTTGTTGGCGCGTTCCGGCGTGTGCAGCCTAGTGGCCGTCCCGCTTGTGTGGTCTGCACGCATCCCCTACCGTGACGGGTGTGACCTGCGGCCCCGCTGCAGGTCCGCCTGATCCGCTCCTCCTTCGTCGCCGCTGTCGTGCCCACGTCCCACATGCATCCTGCCTTGCAGCCGTTGGCCCGTGTCCGCGTGGCGGTCGATTGCATGGGGGGAGACCATGGCCCGTCGGTCACCCTGCCGGCCTGCAAGACCTTCCTCGACGCACATCCCCAGGCCGACCTGGTGCTGGTGGGGACGGCCGAGGCCCTGGCGCCGGCCCGCGGTTGGCCGCGCACCACCCTGGTGACGGCCACCGAGGTGGTGGCCATGGACGACGCGGTGGAGGTGGCGCTGCGCAAGAAGCGTGATTCCTCGATGCGGGTGGCCATCACCCAGCTCAAGCCGGGCGAGGGTGGCCAAGCCGCGGCCGATGTGTGCGTGTCTGCCGGCAACACCGGTGCGCTGATGGCGCTGGCGCGCTATGTGCTGAAGACCTTCGAGGGCATCGACCGACCAGCCATCGCGGCCCTGCTGCCCAACCAGGCTGGCGGCTTCACCAAGGTGCTGGATCTCGGCGCCAACGTCGATTGCAGCGCCGAGCACCTGCTGCAGTTCGCGGTGATGGGCAGCGCCCTGGTCAGCGCGCTCGACGGCAACGAAGACCCCAGCGTGGGCCTGCTCAACATCGGTGAGGAAGCCATCAAGGGCAGCGAGGTGATCAAGCGTGCCGGTGAGCTGCTGCGCGACGCCGCCGCCGCCGGGCAGATCAACTTCCACGGCAACGTGGAGGGCAACGACATCTTCAAGGGCACGACCGACCTGGTGGTCTGCGACGGTTTCGTGGGCAATGTGGCGCTCAAGACCAGCGAGGGCCTGGCCGGCATGCTGGGCCAGATCATCAAGGACGAGTTCAGCCGCACGCCGTTGAGCAAGCTGGCGGCCCTGGTGGCGATGCCGGTGCTCAAGCGCTTCAAGGGCAGGCTGGACCACCGCCGCTACAGCGGCGGTGCGCTGCTGGGCCTGCGTGGGCTGGTGTTCAAGGCACACGGCTCGTCCGACGCCTTCGCCTTCGAGCGTGCCCTGGCCCGGGCTTATGATGCGGCGCGCAACCGCCTGCTCGACCGGGTGCATGACCGCATCCGCAACACGCTGGCCACCGCCGCGGTGGAGCCTCCAGACCTGGGCTCCTCCTTGGCCACCGCCACGCAGCCTGCCAAAGCCGCATGAATCCCAGCTCCGCGACACCCGCCCCCGGCCTGCCCGCCCACACCCGCATCGCCGGCACCGGCAGCATGCTGCCGCCGCGGCGGCTCAGCAATGCCGACCTGGCGGCTGAACTGGCCCAGCGCGGTGTGGAGACCAGCGACGACTGGATCGTCGAACGCACCGGCATCCGCAGCCGCCACTTCGTCGATGCCGGCATGAACGCCAGCGACCTGGCAGTCGGCGCCGCCCGCCATGCCATCGAGGCCGCCGGCTGCCGGGCAGCCGACATCGACCTGATCATCCTGGCCACGTCCACGCCCGACATGGTGTTCCCGTCGACGGCCTGCATCGTGCAGAACAAGCTCGGCATCGTCGGGTGCCCGGCCTTCGACGTGCAGGCGGTGTGCTCGGGCTTCGTCTACGCGCTGACCTTGGCCGATTCCCTCATCCGCACCGGCACCGCCCGCCGCGCGCTGGTGATCGGTGCCGAGGTGTTCTCGCGCATTCTCGATTTCAACGACCGTGGCACCTGCGTGCTGTTCGGTGACGGTGCCGGCGCCGTGGTGCTGGAGGCCAGCGACACCCCCGGCATCCTGGCCACCGATCTGCACGCCGATGGGCGACACGTCGGCATCCTGTGTGTGCCCGGCACCGTCTCGGGTGGCCAGGTGCTGGGTGACCCGCTGCTGAAGATGGACGGCCAGGCGGTGTTCAAGCTGGCCGTGGGGGTGCTGGAGCAGGCCGCCCGCGCCACGCTAGAGAAGGCCGGCCGCAGCGAGGCCGACATCGACTGGCTGATCCCGCACCAGGCCAACATCCGCATCATGCAGGGCACGGCCAAGCGGCTGAAGCTGTCGCTGGACAAGCTGATCGTCACCGTCGACCGGCATGGCAACACCTCGGCCGCGTCCATTCCGCTGGCGCTCGACGAAGCCGTGCGCAGCGGCCGCATCCAGCGGGGCGACACGCTGATGCTCGAAGGTGTGGGTGGCGGCTTCACCTGGGGTGCGGTGTTGCTCGACTACTGAGCCGCAGCGGCGCCTGTTCCTCCTTCAACCACCACCACACGTCCCCGCCAGGAGCGATCCTCACGATGACTTCGTTCGCCTTCGTCTTTCCCGGCCAGGGCTCCCAGGCCGTGGGCATGCTCGATGCCTGGGGCGACCACCCGGCCGTGCGCGCCACGCTGGAAGAAGCCTCCACCGCGCTGGGCGAGGACATCGCCCGGCTCATCGCCGGCGGCCCCAAGGAGCAGCTGGACCTCACCACCAACACCCAGCCGGTGATGCTGACGGCGGCCATCGCCGCCTGGCGCGCCTGGCTGGCCGAGGGTGGGGCGCAGCCATTGGCGGTGGCCGGTCATTCCTTGGGCGAGTACAGCGCCCTGGTGGCTGCCGGTGCGCTGAGCCTGGCCGATGCCCTGCCGCTGGTGCGCCTGCGTGCGCAGGCCATGCAGCAGGCCGTGCCGGTGGGGCAGGGCGCCATGGCCGCCATCCTGGGGCTGGATGCGGCCGCCGTGGCCGCGGGCTGTGCGCAGGCGGCTGCGGCCACCGGCGAGGTGGTGTCGGCCGCCAACTTCAACGATCCCAAGCAGACCGTGATCTCCGGCAGCCAGGCCGGCGTGGCCAAGGCCTGCGAACTGTTGAAGGCCGCTGGCGCCAAGCGCGCACTGCCGCTGGCGGTCTCGGCGCCGTTCCACTGCGCGCTGATGCAGCCGGCGGCAGAGACGCTGCGTGCCCGGCTGGTGGACGTGGTCTTGCGGCCGCCGCGCATCCCTGTGGTCAACAACATCGACGTGGCCGCGCCCGACGGTGCCGACGCCATCCGCGATGCGCTGTACCGCCAGGCATCAGGCCCGGTGCGCTGGGTCGAGGTGGTGCAGGCGCTGAAGGCGCGTGGCGCCACCCACATCGTCGAATGTGGTCCGGGCAAGGTGTTGGCCGGCATGGTCAAGCGCATCGACGGTGAACTGCTCAGCGGCGCGATCTTCGATCCCGCCTCGCTGCAGGAGACCAAGGGGCTGCTGGCATGAGCGACAGCAAGCAGGTGGCGCTGGTCACCGGTGCCTCGCGCGGCATCGGCCGTGCCGTTGCCGGCACGCTGGCGGCACAGGGCTTCACCGTCATCGGTACCGCCACCACCGAGGCCGGGGCCGCCGCCATCGGCACGGCGCTGGCGGCGTTCGGCGGGCGTGGACTGTGCCTGGACGTGAACGACGCTGCAGCCGTCGATGCCGCCATCGAGGCCATCGTCAAGAGCGATGGCAGCCTGCAGGTGCTGGTCAACAACGCCGGCATCACGCGCGACACCCTGGCCATGCGCATGAAGGATGCCGACTGGGATGCGGTGATCGACACCAACCTGAAGGCCGTGTTCCGCTGCAGCCGCGCCGTGCTTCGCCCCATGATGAAGCAGCGCCACGGCCGCATCATCAACATCACCTCGGTGGTGGGCGCCAGTGGCAACGCCGGCCAGGCCAACTACGCGGCGGCCAAGGCCGGTGTGGCCGGCATGACCCGTGCGCTGGCGCGCGAGCTGGGCAGCCGCAACATCACGGTCAATTGCATCGCCCCGGGCTTCATCGCCACCGACATGACGGCCGAACTGCCCGAGGCCCAGAAGGCTGCGCTGCTGGGCCAGATCCCGCTGGGCAGGCTGGGCACGCCCGAAGAGATTGCCCATGCGGTGGCCTTCCTGGCCAGCCCGCTGGCCGGCTACATCACCGGCACCGAACTGCACGTCAACGGCGGCATGTACATGTGTTGAACCAGGCATGGCCGCCACCGCAGGCGGCCATGCTGCGAACCCCGCCGGTCACGAGCCCGACCGGCACGGCAACAGCGCCCGCAAGGCAAGCGCTGCACCGCCGGTAGAATCCTGGGCTGTTTTTGAAATTTCTACTCCTGGAGGAGTCATGAGCGATATCGAAGCACGCGTCAAGAAGATCATTGCCGAGCAACTTGGCGTGGCCGAGGCCGAAGTCACGAACGAGAAGGCCTTCGTGGCCGACCTGGGTGCCGACTCCTTGGACACGGTGGAACTGGTGATGGCACTCGAAGACGAGTTCGGCATCGAGATCCCCGATGAAGAGGCCGAGAAGATCACCACGGTGCAGCTGGCGATCGACTACGCCGTCAAGCACCAGAAGGCCTGATCCCGGTCTGACATGGCTCGTCGTCGCGTCGTCATCACTGGTCTGGGCTTGATCAGCCCGGTGGGCAACACCGTGGCCGAAGGCTGGGCCAATCTCGTGGCTGGCCGCTCTGGCATCGACAACGTCACCCGTTTCGATGCCTCGGGCCTGTCGTGCCGGTTTGCCGGTGAGGTCAAGGGTTTCAATGTCGAGGACTACATCCCCGGCAAGGAAGCCCGCCACATGGACACCTTCATCCACTACGGCATGGCGGCGTCCATCCAGGCGGTGCAGGACGCCGGCCTGCCCACCGGCGACGCGCTGAGCGAGGAGCAGGCCGAGCGCATCGGCGTGCTGGTGGGCTCGGGCATCGGCGGCCTGCCGATGATCGAGCAGACCCAGATCGAGTACGCCGCCCGCGGCGCACGCCGCATCTCGCCGTTCTTCGTGCCGGCCTCGATCATCAACATGATCTCGGGCCATGTGTCGATCAAGTACGGCTTCACCGGCCCCAACCTGGCGATCGTGACGGCCTGCACCACCGGCCTGCATGCCATCGGTGAAGCCGGCCGGCTGATCGAGTACGGCGATGCCGACGTGATGGTGGCCGGCGGTGCCGAAAGCACCGTCTCGCCGCTGGGCATCGGTGGCTTTGCCGCTGCGCGGGCGCTGTCCACCCGCAACGACGATCCCAAGACCGCCAGCCGGCCCTGGGACAAGGACCGGGACGGCTTCGTGCTGGGCGAAGGCGCCGGTGTGCTGGTGCTCGAGGAGTACGAACACGCCAAGAAGCGCGGCGCCAAGATCTACGCCGAGCTGGCCGGCTTCGGCATGGGTGCCGATGCGTACCACATGACGGCGCCCAACGTCGACGGCCCCAAGCGCAGCATGCGTGCCGCGCTGCGCAATGCCGGGCTGAATGCCGATGCGGTGCAGTACCTGAACGCGCATGGCACGTCCACGCCGCTCGGTGACCTGAACGAGACCAACGCCATCAAGCTGGCGTTTGGCGACCATGCCAAGAAACTGGTGGTCAATTCGACCAAGTCGATGACCGGCCATCTGTTGGGTGGCGCAGGTGGCATCGAATCGGTGTTCACCGCGTTGGCGGTGCACCACCAGATCTCGCCGCCCACCATCAACATCTTCAACCAGGATCCTGAATGCGACCTGGACTACTGCGCCAACACCGCGCGGGAGATGAAGATCGACGTGGCGGTGAAGAACAACTTCGGCTTCGGCGGCACCAACGGCACGCTGGTCCTGCGCCGCGTGTGACCGGGACCGGCAACGCGCATGCGCGCTGCCCCGCCGGTCGAGGCCGTGCTGGACGACGGCCGGCTTGAGCGCATGCTGATCATCCTGCTGCATGCCGTCGCCGGTGCTGTGCTGGCCGGCTGGCTGGCCTTGCGTGCCGAGTTGCGTGGTGGGTGGATGCTGCCGGCCGGTGTGCTGCTGGCCGCCGTGCTGATGGCGGCGGTCGGTCATGGTCTGGCCGGGCGTGCCCTGCCGCTGCAGCCCCGGCGCCTGCGCTGGGACGGCCAGTCCTGGTGCTGTCTCGGCATCGCGGACATGCCACTGCAGCGTGTGGTGGTCGCGCTGGACCTGGGCCTGTGGGTGCTGTTGCGTCTGCATCCGATCGATGGGCGACCGCCTGTCTGGCGGGTGGCCAGCGCCCGCAGTGCGCAATCCGCCTGGCATGCGCTGCGGCTGGCGCTGGCTGCCCACGCCGGGGCGACCGAACCCACCGACGGCCGGGCTGCACCATGACCATCGACGACGCCGACGCCCAGTTGGTGGCCCGCGCCAAGGGTGGTGATCCCAAGGCCTTCGAGATGCTGGTGGTCAAGTACCAGCGCCGCATCGAGCGTCTGATCGCACGCATGGTGCGTGATGTGGACCTGGTGCAGGACATTGCCCAGGAGAGCTTCATCCGCGCCTACCGTGCGCTGCCGCAGTTCCGCGGCGACAGCGCCTTCTACACCTGGCTCTACCGCATCGCCGTCAACACCGCCAAGAAGGCCCTGGTCGACATGAAGCGCGACCCCTTGGTGACGGAATCCGCACGTGCCGGGATGAATGATGACGACGATGAAACTTCCCGGGTCGAGCGCGAACTAACCGACGGCGAAACGCCCGAGGCGGTGCTGGCCAGCAAGGAGATCGCGCAGACGGTCAACGCCGCCATCGAGGCCTTGTCGGAAGACCTGCGCCAGGCCATCACCTTGCGCGAGATCGAAGGCCTGAGCTACGAAGAGATTGCCGAGTTGATGAATTGCCCCATCGGCACCGTGCGCTCCCGCATCTTTCGGGCGCGTGAATCCATCGCGCAGCGCCTGCGGCCGCTGCTCGACACCCGCGAGGGTGAACGATGGTGAACATCCGCCTGCCGCGTGAGCCCGGCTCGCGCGAAAGTTTGTCCGCGGGCCCCATGGCCCGTCCAGTGGCCCCTGGAGTTGAATGAGCACCATGCTGAACAGGTCTGAATCTTCCGATGCCCGCCGGCAGCAGCTGTCGTCCCTGATGGACGGCGACCTGCCCGCGGATGAGGCGAGTCGTGTCTGTGCGCTGTGGAGCCATGATGTGGACGCACGCCAGGATTGGCATGCCTACCACCTGATCGGCGATGTGCTGCGCAGCGACGACCTGGCGGCCCGGCCCGCCCGCGACGAGGCCTTCCTGCAGGCCCTGCGCCTGCGTCTGGCGGACGAGCCTGTGCCGCTGGCGCCAATGCCCGTGCAGGCGGACGTGCGGGACGCGTTGCCGCTGGTGGCCAATGGCTTCATGGCCGCGCCGCCACGCCGGTCTGGCGCGCGCGCCCGCAGGTGGCTGATGGCCCCGGTGGCGGTGGCGGCCGGCTTCGTGGCAGTGGCCGGCGTGATGGTGGTCACCAGGGTGGTGACACCGGAACCCAGCGCCGCCGTGCTGGCCGCGGCCAGCACGGCGCCGGCGGCAGCCTCGGCCGTGCTGGTGCGCAATGCCCAGCTGGACCGCTACCTGTCGGCGCACCGCAGCCTGGCCAACGGCGCCATGCCGGGGGCGGGCGCAGAGCACCGCGTGCACATCGTCTTCGAAGGGCGGTGAGCATGCCGGGCAAGCGGGCCGGGGCCCTGCTGGGCCGCGTTGGCATGGCCGCGGCGCTTGCGCTGGGTGCAGCGGCCTGCAGCTGGGCGCAATCGTCCGCACCGGTTTCAGCGGTCGTGGCCGAGGCCGATGCCTGGCTGCACCGCATCCAGCAGGCCGCTGCCACCAGCAGCTACCAGGGCACGCTGACCTACAGCGCCGGTGGCGCGGTCAGCAGTTCACGTGTGTTGCACTACTGCGATGGCCGCCAGACCTACGAGCGGCTGGAACTGCTGGACGGCGAGAGCAGGCTGCAATACCGCCACAACGAGCAGGTGGTCACACTGTGGCCGGTGGCCAGGCGGGCCTTGCTGGAGCACCGTGATCCGGTGGCCCAGTTCCCGGCATTGCCGGTGGCCAGCAGTGCGCGTGTGCTGGAGAACTACGAGCTGCAGAAGCTCGGCCAGGAGCGGGTGGCCGGCCAGGAGGCCGATGTGCTGCTGCTCAAGCCGCGGGACCGCCACCGCTTTGCCCAGCGCCTGTGGGCCCACCGTGAGAGCGGGCTGCTGCTGCGCAACGACGTGCTGGGCACGGCTGGCGAGGTGCTGGAATCCGCGGCCTTTGTCGACCTGCGCCTGGGTGGCAAGCTGCAGCCCGAGCTGATTCTCAAACCGATGAAGCAGCTCGATGGCTTCCGTGTGCTGCGACCCCAGGTGGAGCGCACGCAGCTGGAGGCCGAGGGCTGGGTGATGGCCAAGCCGGTGCCCGGCTTCCAACTGGTGAGTTGCACCCGCCGCCCTCTGGACGCGACCGGTGGTGATGGCGGGCCGCCGCTGCAGGTGATCCAGTCGGTGTTCTCCGACGGGCTGGCCCAGGTCTCGGTGTTCATCGAGCGCTACGACCCGCAGCGCCACCCCAAGGCCATGGGCACCAGCACGGGGGCCTCGCATACGGTGATGGCGCGGCGTGGTGACTGGTGGCTCACGGTGGTGGGTGAGGTGCCGATGGCCACGGCGCAACAGTTCGAAGCCTTGCTCGAGCGCAAGCGTTGAAAGCCTGGAACTCGACACCAGCTTGGGCGCTGGTGCCTGTTCTTCCCCAACATTGAGGTGAGTGGATGTCCGATCTGATTGATGCATGGCTGCAGCCGTTGCAGCGCGGGCGGCGCGCGGCCCTGGTGGCAGGCATGGCGGCTGCGCTGTCGACTGCCTGGCTGCCGCAGGCAGCCGTGGCGCAAGCGCGGGTGGAACTGCCCGACTTCACCGAACTGGTCGAGCGCGTCGGCCCCTCGGTGGTCAACATCCGCACACTGGAGCGTGCCGGCCGCAACAACCCCGCAGCCGGCGGTGGTGGCGGCATCGACCCGAACATGGAAGAGTTCTTCCGCCGCTTCGGCATCCCGCTGCCGGGCGGCCGTGGCGGGCCGCGCCCGCCCGGTGGTGGTGCGGACGACGAGCCCCAGCAGCGTGGTGTGGGTTCGGGCTTCATCCTCAGCGCCGACGGCTATGTGATGACCAACGCGCATGTGGTGGACGGCGCCGATGAACTGATGGTCACGCTCACCGACAAGCGCGAGTTCAAGGCCAAGGTCATCGGCCTGGACAAGCGCACCGATGTGGCGGTGGTCAAGATCGAGGCCAGCGGCCTGCCCGCCGTCAAGCTGGGTGACGTCAACAAGCTCAAGGTGGGGGAATGGGTGATGGCCATCGGCTCGCCCTTTGGCCTGGAGAACAGCGTGACCGCCGGCATCGTCAGTGCCAAGGCGCGCGACACGGGTGACTACCTGCCGTTCATCCAGACCGACGTGGCCATCAACCCCGGCAACTCGGGCGGCCCGCTGATCAACCTGCGCGGCGAGGTGGTGGGCATCAACTCGCAGATCTACAGCCGCTCGGGCGGCTTCATGGGCATCTCGTTCGCCATCCCCATCGACGAGGCCAAGAACGTGGCTGACCAGCTGCGCGCCAGCGGCCGGGTGATCCGTGGCCGCATCGGCGTCACCATCGCGCCGGTCACCAAGGACGTGGCCGAATCCATCGGCCTGGGCAAGCCCACCGGCGCCCTGGTGCGTGGTGCCGAGAGCGGCGGCCCGGCCGACAAGGCGGGTGTGGAGGCTGGCGACATCATCACCAAGGTCGACGGCAAGATCATCGAGAAGTCGGGCGACCTGCCGCGCATCGTGGGGGCCACCAGGCCGGGCAACAAGGCGGTGTTGCAGGTCTTCCGCCGCGGTGGCTACCGCGACCTCACCGTGACCGTGGCCGAGTTCGAGCCCGAGGCGCCGGTCAAGGTGGCGCAATCGGCCAGCAGCCCCGGCGCGGCGGCGTCCAAGTCGGCGCTGGGCCTGACCGTGTCCGAACTCAGCGACAGCAACAAGCGCGACCTGAAGCTGCGTGGTGGTGTCAAGGTCGACGCCGTGGACGGCGCCGCTGCCCGGGCAGGTCTGCGCGAGGGCGATGTGATCCTCACCCTCGACAACACCGAGATCAGCGACGTGAAGCAGTTCCTGGCGGTGGCCACCAAGGCCGAGAAGGCGCGCGCGGTCAGCGTGATGGTGCGCCGTGGCGAGTGGGTCAACTACCTGGTGATCCGCCCCAGCCGTTGATTCCGGGCGGTGGCGGTGCTGGTTTCAACCGAGTCCGCCAATGGGTCTTTCCGCATGATGGCAAGCCGCGCGGCCGGGGGGGTGCACCCCAGCGCTGGAACGCTGGCGTTCGGCCTGCAGGATGACGCGCCAACTGATCGGGCAGAAGTTGGTGAACACTAGCTTCGATCGAGCTGACGGTCTGATTGCAGCGCCAGCCGGTTAGAATCAGACGGCGCCAGCCCTGTTTTCCGCGCGCAGACCCTGGCATGTTGTGCGGGGCCAACAGGGTGTCAGCAGGCACTGACGGCCTGTGCACAAAGTGTTGATAACTTTTCCGTGTTGGTGAGTCGCAACGGCCGGACATCCAGCAATGGCGCGGCTTCCAGCCCGGATGTTTTGGCTACAATGAAGGCCCAACAAGCAGTTGCCAAACATTTGTTGGAAGGCGCGTCTCCACTTTGGACGTGCCTTTTTTTTATGTCTTGCGCGGGCTGAACCGGCCCGCTGCCGCGCCCACGGCGCGCATGGCCCCACGGTCATCGCCACCGCTGTTTCGGGCCCACGATCGAACCCATGGACCACATCAGAAACTTCTCGATCATTGCCCACATCGACCACGGCAAGTCGACCCTGGCTGATCGCCTGATCCACCGTTGCGGCGGCCTGAGCGACCGCGAGATGGAAGCGCAGGTGCTCGACTCGATGGACATCGAGCGTGAGCGTGGCATCACCATCAAGGCGCAGACCGCGTCACTGCGCTACACCGCCAGGAACGGCCAGGTCTACCACCTCAACCTGATCGACACGCCCGGGCATGTGGACTTCAGCTACGAGGTGAGCCGCTCGCTGTCGGCCTGTGAAGGCGCGCTGCTGGTGGTGGATGCCAGCCAGGGTGTGGAAGCCCAGACCGTGGCCAACTGCTACACCGCGCTCGACCTGGGCGTGGAGGTGGTGCCGGTGCTCAACAAGATGGATCTGCCCAACGCCGATCCCGAGAACGCCAAGGCCGAGATCGAGGACGTGATCGGCATCGATGCCGACAACGCCATCCCCTGCTCGGCCAAGACCGGCATGGGCATCGACGACATCCTGGAAGCGGTGATCGAGCGCATGCCCCCGCCCAAGGGCGACCCCGATGGCCCGCCGCGGGCCATGATCGTCGACAGCTGGTTCGACAACTACGTCGGCGTGGTGATGCTGGTGCGTGTGGTCGACGGTGTGCTGCGCAAGAGCGACCGCATCCGCATGATGGCCACCAACACCGTCTATCCCCTGGAGCAGTTGGGCGTGTTCACGCCCAAGAGCGAGCCGCGCGAGGAACTGAAGGCCGGCGAGGTGGGTTTTTTGATCGCCGGCATCAAGGAGCTGCAGGCGGCCAAGGTGGGCGACACCGTCACGCTCGAGAAGAAGCTGCCCAACAACGCGGGCCCGGCCACCGAGGCCCTGCCCGGCTTCAAGGAGATCCAGCCCCAGGTGTTTGCCGGGCTGTACCCCACCGAGGCCAGTGAATACGACCAGCTGCGCGACGCGCTGGAGAAGCTCAAGCTCAACGACAGCAGCCTGCGCTACGAGCCCGAGGTCAGCCAGGCCCTGGGCTTCGGCTTCCGCTGCGGCTTCCTGGGCCTGCTGCACATGGAGATCGTGCAGGAGCGGCTGGAGCGTGAGTTCGACCAGGACCTGATCACCACCGCGCCCAGCGTGGTCTACCAGGTGGCGCTGAACGACGGCACGGTGATCGAGGTGGAGAACCCGTCGAAGATGCCTGACCTGGGCCGCATCCAGGAGATCCGCGAGCCCATCGTCACCGTGCACCTGTACATGCCGCAAGACTACGTCGGCCCGGTGATGACCCTGGCCAACCAGAAGCGTGGTGTGCAGCTGAACATGGCCTACCACGGCCGCCAGGTGATGCTGACCTACGACATGCCGCTGGCCGAGATCGTGCTGGACTTCTTCGACAAGTTGAAGAGCGTGAGCCGTGGCTACGCCAGCATGGACTACGAGTTCAAGGAATACCGCGCCGCCGACGTCGTCAAGGTCGACCTGCTGATCAACGGCGACCGCATCGATGCGCTGAGCATCATCGTGCACCGGGTGCAGAGCCAGTTCCGCGGCCGCGCCGTGGCGGCCAAGATGCGCGAGCAGATCCCGCGCCAGATGTACGACGTGGCCATCCAAGCGGCGATCGGCGCCAACATCATCGCCCGCGAGAACATCAAGGCGCTGCGCAAGAACGTGCTGGCAAAATGTTATGGCGGTGACATCAGCCGCAAGAAGAAGCTGCTCGAAAAGCAGAAGGCGGGCAAGAAGCGCATGAAGCAGATCGGCTCGGTCGAGGTGCCCCAAGAAGCCTTCCTCGCCATCCTCCAGGTCGAAGACTGACCTCTCCTGTCCTCCCCAAGAACGCCAAGACAACCGCCCATGATGAGTGCTCTCACCGCCGTGCTGTACGGCGCCCTGCTGGTCTACGGCGCCGGTTGGTGGCTGGGCTACTGGATCGGCAACTTCTCGCTGTTGCTGTTTGTGCTGACGGTGGTCACCCTGGCCTACTGGCTGGCCGAGCGCTTCAGGTTCGCCCCCGCCCGGGTGGCCGCTGCCGATGCGCTGGGGGTGCAGGATGCACAGCGCCGCTCCGAACTCGGCAAGATGGGCATCCAGCATGTCGACGGCAACGTGGCCGCCGCGCGCGAGAAGCTGCTGATGCAGCCCTGGTGGCTGGACTGGACGGCCGGGCTGTTCCCGGTGATCCTGGCGGTGTTCCTGCTGCGCTCCTTCCTGTTCGAGCCGTTCAAGATCCCATCGGGCTCGATGGTGCCCACCCTGCTGGTGGGCGACCTGATCCTGGTGAACAAGTTTCACTACGGTGTGCGCCTGCCGGTGATCAACACCAAGATCATCCCCAACAACGACCCCAAGCGCGGTGACGTGGTCGTCTTCCGCTACCCCGTCGATCCCCGTGTGGACTACATCAAGCGTGTCGTGGCCATCCCCGGCGACGAGGTGACCTACAACAACCAGCAACTGTCCATCAACGGCCAGTTGGCGCCGGTGCAGCCGCAGGGTGATTTCTACGACGATGACAGCATGCGCTACGCGCCCAGGTTCAGCGAGAAGCTGGGCGAGGTGGCGCACGGCATCCTGGTCGATCCCAAGCGCGCCTCGATCTACCGGCCGATGGAGAGCTTCGTCAACTTCCGTGACAACTGCCGCTACACCGCCGAGGGTGTGTCGTGCAAAGTGCCGGCTGGCCACTACTTCGTGATGGGCGACAACCGCGACAATTCCCAGGATTCCCGCTACTGGGGTTTTGTGCCCGATCAAAACATCGTCGGCCGTGCCTTCATGGTGTGGATGAACTTCGGCAACCTGCGCCGCATCGGCAGCTTCAACTGATGCCCGGCGTCACACCAGCCACCCGGGGCACCATGCGCACGCTGAACCGCTTTCCCGCCCCGGCACCACGCCGCGGCCTCACCCTGATCGGCCTGCTGTCCTGGGCCATCATCGTCGGCTTTGTCGGCTACCTGCTGGTGCGGGTGGTGCCGACGGTGACCGAGTTCTACACCATCCAGGGCGTGGTCGACCGCATCGCGGCCAGCCCCGCCAACACCGTGGCCGAGATCCGCACCGCCTTCGAGAAGCAACGCCAGATCGACGCGACCATCGTCTCGGTGCTGGGCAAGGAACTCGACATCACCAAGGAGAATGAACGGGTGGTGATCAGCTTCGCCTACGAGAAGGAAATCGAACTCTTCGGCCCGGTGTTTTTGCTGATCAAGTACGCTGGGCGATCCAAGTGATGGTGGGCGCGGCATGCCGGATGGCCGGTGTGCTGCCCACCCCGACCGCCGCCATGGAAACCCGACCTGATCCACGCCTGGACGCCCTGCAGCATAGGCTGGGCCACCGCTTCGCCGACTGCGCCCTGCTGCAGCGTGCGCTCACCCACCGCAGCTTCGGTGCCGACCACAACGAGCGGCTGGAGTTCCTGGGTGATGCCGTGCTGGCCATGGCCGTCTCGGCCCTGCTGTACGAGCGCTTCTCGGCGTCCGACGAGGGCGACCTGACCCGCGTGCGCGCGCACCTGGTGCGGGAGGACAGCCTGCACCGTGCCGCGCTGGCCCTGGGCCTGCCGGAGGCACTGCGCCTGTCCGAGGGTGAGGCGCGTGGCGGCGGCGCCCAGCGCCCGTCCATCCTGGCCGATGCGGTGGAAGCCCTGATCGGGGCGCTCTACCTCGACGGCGGCCTTCCTGCGGCCACGCGGCTGGTGCGCCAGTTGTTCGGTGAACTGATCACCAGCACCGAGGCCGACAGCTGGAGCAAGGACGCCAAGACCGAGCTGCAGGAATGGCTGCAGGCACGCCGTCTGGCCGTGCCCACCTACCGCATCCTGGCCACCCGCGGCCAGGCCCATGCGCAGACCTTCGACGTGGAGTGCGCCGTGCCCACGCTGGGCCTGGCCGAGCAGGGCGAAGGCCGTTCGCGCCGCATCGCCGAGCAGGAGGCCGCGCGCCGCATGCTCACCCACCTGAAGGCCAGCGACAAGCCTGGCGGCCCCCTGAGAAATTGATTGGGAACTGACATCACCGAGACCACCACCCCCGATGCCGCGGCTGCCACCCGCTGCGGCCTGATTGCCATCGTCGGCCGGCCCAACGTGGGCAAGTCCACGCTGTTGAACGCGTTGGTGGGGCAGAAGATCAGCATCACCTCGCGCAAGGCGCAGACCACGCGCCACCGCATCACCGGCATCCGCACCCTGGGCGCCACGCAATTCATCTTCGTGGACACGCCGGGCTTCCAGACCAAGGAGATCCGCGGCCGCACTGCACTGAACCGCAACCTGAACCGCACGGTCACCTCGGTGCTGGGCGATGTGGACGTGGTGCTGTTCATGGTGGAGGCCGGGCGCTTCAGCCTGGACGATGCCAAGGTGCTGGCCCTGCTGCCACCCGACAAGCCCTGCTTCCTGGTGGCCAACAAGCTGGACGTGGTGGCACGCCGCACCGATATCCTGCCCTGGCTCAAGGGCATGCAGGAGCGCCACCCGTTCACCGAATACGTGCCCATGTCGTCGACCAAGCCCAGTGACGTGGAACGGCTGTTCAAGATCGTCGAGCCCTACCTGCCCGAGCAGCCCTGGATGCACGAGGAAGATGCGCTCACCGACCGCAGCGACAAGTTCATGGCGGCCGAGCTGATCCGCGAGAAGCTGTTCCGCCTCACGGGGGACGAACTGCCCTACAGCGCCACCGTGGTGATCGACAAGTACGAGGAAGAGGGCAACCTGCGCCGCATCGCCGCCACCATCGTGGTCGAGCGTGATGCCCACAAGGGCATGGTGATCGGCGATGGCGGTGAGCGGCTCAAGCGCATCGGCAGCGAGACGCGCCAGGAGCTGGAGAAGCTCACCGGCAACAAGGTGTTCCTGGAACTGTGGGTGAAGGTGCGCTCGGGCTGGGCCGACAGCGAGGAGCATCTGCGGTCCTACGGCTACGAGTGATCGGTGGCCACGTCCCGGTCTGCACCGCAGGCGGCATTTGTCCTGCACCAGTGGGACTGGAGCGAGACCAGCCTGATCCTGGACCTGTTCACGCGTGAGCAGGGCCGCCTGGCGGCGGTGGCCAAGGGTGCCAAGCGGCCGTATTCGCAGCTGCGGCCGGTGCTGATGCCCTTCCAGCGCCTGCTGGTGCTGACCACCAGACCCAAGGCCGACGAAGGCGCCGACATCCTGCTGCTGCGCTCGGCCGAATACGCCGGTGCCGGCGCCGCGCTGCCGCCGGCACGGCTGTTCTCCGGCTTCTACCTCAACGAGCTGCTGATGAAGCTGCTGGCACGCGGCGACCCGCATGCCGCACTGTTCGACGCCTATGGCGACGCGCTGCAGGCGCTGGCGGTGGCCGGGGACGAATCACCGCTGCGTGCCTTCGAGTTGCTGCTGCTGCGCGAGACGGGGGTGCTGCCCGAGCTGTCACGCACCACCAGCACACAAGAGCCGGTGCAGGCCGGCCGCGCCTACCGGCTGGGCGGCGAGGCCGGCCTGGCCCTGGTGCCTGGCACCGCCGACGATGCCACCAGCCTGGCCGGCAGCACCTGCCTGGCCCTGCAGACTGCGCTGGAACGCAGGGACCACGCCGCCCTGCGCCGCGCCTGCCAGGGGGCCTTGCCGGCCTTGCGTGGCCAGTTGCGCCACCTGCTTCACTATCATCTGGGCTCGCCCCAGCTGCGCACCCGCCAACTGATGCTGGACCTGCGGCGGCTGCTCGAGACCCCGCCGTCGCAGTCGGCGCTGCCACCCACCTGACCCGGGCACCACCATGAATCCCCTTGTCGCCCCAGAAGCCCATGCCCGGCCCCACCGCACGGCCTTGTCGGTCAACGTCAACAAGATCGCGCTGCTGCGCAACACCCGGCATCTCGGCATCCCCGATGTGGTGAAGCTGTCGCGCCAGGCGCTGGAGGCGGGCGCCCAGGGCATCACCGTGCACCCGCGGCCCGATGCGCGCCACATCCGCACGCAGGACGTGCACGACCTGCATGTGCTGCTGCAGCAATGGCCCGAAGCCGAGTACAACATCGAGGGCAATCCCTTCCACAACCTGATGGGCTTCGTGCGCGAACTGCGGCCGCAACAGGTCACCTTCGTGCCCGACAGCGAAGACCAGTTCACCAGCGACCATGGCTGGCGCTTCCCCGACGATGCCGCCCGGCTGCAGCCGCTGATCGACGAGGCACATGCCCTCGGTGTGCGGGTCAGCCTCTTCATGGACCCGCTGCCCGCGCAGATGGCCGCTGCCCGCGCCACCGGCGCCGAGCGGGTGGAGCTCTACACCGAGACCTACGCCGCCGCCCATGGCACGCCGCGCCAGGCTGCCGTGCTGGCGGGCTTCACGGCGGCGGCGCAGGCCGCGCTCGCCGCCGGCCTGGAGATCAATGCCGGCCACGACCTGAACCGCGACAACCTGACGGACTTCCTGCGCGCCGTGCCCGGTGTGCTGGAGGTGTCGATCGGCCATGCGCTGATCGCCGATGCGCTGGAACTGGGCTTCACCGAGACCGTGCGCGACTACCAGCGCTGCATCCAGGCCGCATTCACGGCGGTGGCCCGCTGATGGTCTTTGGCATCGGCACCGACATCTGCGACATCCGCCGCCTGCGCGCCACGCTGGAACGGCGGGGCGACCGCTTTGCGGACAAGGTGCTGGGCCCGGGCGAACTGCAGGTGTTCCATGCCCGCCGCGCCCGTGCCCAGGTGCGTGGCATCGCCTACCTGGCCACCCGCTTCTCGGCCAAGGAGGCTTTCTCCAAGGCCATCGGCATGGGCATGCGCATGCCCATGACCTGGCGCGCCTGCGAGATCCTCAACCACCCCAGTGGCCAGCCCTTTGTGCGCTTGCACGGTGGCCTGGCCGACTGGTTTGCCGCGCGTGGCCTGCGCGCCCACGTCACCCTCACCGACGAGACCGACTACGCCGCCTCCTTCGTGGTGGTGGAGCACGACCGTCCCGCTGAAAGCCCCCCGCCATGAGCTTCGACCTCGACACCGGCCACGCCCCCGTGGTGCTGGACATCGCCGGCACCACGCTGACTGCCGACGACCGCCGCCGCCTGCAGCATCCGCTGACCGGCGGCCTGATCCTGTTCGCCCGCAACTGGGAACACCGCGCCCAGCTCACCGCGCTGACGGCCGAGATCAAGGCCATCCGGCCCGACATGCTGATCTGTGTCGACCATGAAGGCGGCCGGGTGCAGCGCTTTCGCAGCGACGGCTTCACCCATCTGCCGGCCATGCGTGTGCTGGGCGAGCTGTGGATGCGCGACGCCCTGGCCGCCACCGACGCCGCCACCGCCTGCGGCCATGTGCTGGGCGCCGAGCTGCGCGCCTGCGGTGTGGACCTGAGCTTCACGCCGGTGCTCGACCTGGACCACGGTGGCAGCAGCGTGATCGGCGACCGCGCCTTCCACCGTGATGCGCGGGTGGCCACCATGCTGGCCAAGAGCCTGATGCACGGCCTGCTGCTGGCCGGCATGGCCAATTGCGGCAAGCACTTCCCCGGCCATGGCCATGTGCGGGCCGACAGCCACCTGGCACTGCCGGTGGACAAGCGTTCGCTGAAGGCCATCCTGGCGGACGACGCCAAGCCCTATGCCTGGCTGTCCACCAGCCTGGCCAGCGTGATGCCGGCCCACGTGGTCTATCCCAAGGTGGATGCGCAGCCTGCCGGCTTCTCCGAGCGCTGGTTGAAGCACATCCTGCGCGGCGACCTGGGCTTCCAGGGTGCGATCTTCAGCGACGACCTCAGCATGGAAGGCGCCAAGGTGGCCGGCGGCGCGGTGGACGCGGCGCTGGCCGCGCTGAACGCCGGCTGCGACATGGTGCTGCTGTGCAACCAGTCACTCGATGGTGGCCAGGCGGTGGACGCGCTGCTGGACGGCCTGCAGGCCGCCCAGGCCCAGGGCCGCTGGCGTTCCGACGGCGACAGCGAGGCGCGCCGCCTCGACCTGCTGCCACTGAGCCCGCCCCTGCCCTGGGACGAGCTGATGCACCAGCCCGCCTACCAGCACGCCCTGGAAAAGCTGCCCTGAGCTAGGCGTAGCGCTGCTGCAGCCAGGCCAGCAGCGTGCGGATGGTCTGGGCCTCACCGCCGACCGGCCGGCCAGGGCGGGCGCTGTCGTTCCAGGCGAACAGGTCTATGTGCAGCCAGTCGATGTCGGCCGGCACGAAGTCCTCCAGGAACAGCGCGGCATTGATCGCCCCTGCCTGCGGCCCGCGCCCGGTGTTGACGATGTCGGCGATGTCGCTCTCGATGCCGGCGTGGTAGCCGGCCCACAGCGGCAGGTGCCACAGCGGGTCATGCTGCGCCAGCCCCAGGTCGACGATGTCGCGCGCCATGGCCATGCTGCGGCAGAACAGCGCCGGCAGCTGGCCACCCAGGGCCACCCGTGCGGCACCGGTCAGCGTGGCCATGTCGATCAGCAGGTCCGGCTTGGCCTCGGCCGCATAGGCCAGTGCATCGCACAGGATCACCCGGCCCTCGGCATCGGTGTTGCCGATCTCGATGTGCAGGCCGGCGCGGGTCTTGAACACGTCGCCCGGCCGGTAGGCATTGCCGGCGATGGCGTTCTCCACCGCCGGCACCAGCAGGGTCAGCTGCACCGGCAGCTTCAATGCCATCACCAGGCCGGCCAGGCCCAGGGCGTTGGCCGCGCCGCCCATGTCCTTCTTCATCTGGCGCATGCCCTCGGGGCCCTTGATGTCCAGGCCGCCGGAATCGAAGCACACCCCCTTGCCGACCAGGGTGAGCCGGGGTGCGTTCTTCGGCAGGCCCGGTGCTGCCCAGCGCAGCTCGATCAGCCGCGGCGCCCGCGCCGCATCGGCCGCCCGGCCCACGGCATGGATGGCGGGGAAACCGGCCTTCAGCAGCGCATCCCCCACCGTCTGCTTGAACTTGGCGCCATGGCGCTTGGCCAGGTCCTGCACCGCGTCGGCCAGGTCGGCCGGGCCCAGGTGCTCGGCCGGCGTGTTGACCAGGTCGCGGGTGTGGATGATGGCCTCGGCCAGCAGCAGCCCGCGCTGGGCGGCGGCGCTGGCCGGCAGCAGCAACTCGGCCGGCACCCGGCGCGCCGGCTTGTAGCGGCTGAAGCTGTAGCCACCCAGCGCCCAGGACAGGGCGGCGGCTTCGACATCCACCGCCAGGCCGGCCTCGCCCAGGCAGTAGCGGCCAGGGGGCAGGGCCTTGGGCAGGGTCGCCAGCGCATACGGATGGCCGGCAGTGCGCACACCGGCCCACACCGCCTGCAGCCGGCCCTGGTCGTCGGGCAGCAGGGCGTGGGTGTCGGGCGCGCCGGTGAAGCCCACGGTGGCCAGCCACTGCCGCTCGGCCGGGGTCAGCACGCTGCTGTGCCGGGCCAGGTGCTCACGGTCGGTCAGGTGCACGGGGATGCAGGCAGGCGTGGGTTTCTTGAGGGTGACGGTCATGGGTGGTGTCAGGGCAAGGGGAGGGTGGGCGCCCCCGGATCGTGCATGAAAAACGCCGCCTCGGCGGGGCCGGGCGGCGTTCGGGGCGTTGCGGGCCGGTGGATCAGGCGGGCGGGGCCGCGTTCTCGAACGGCAGTTTCAGCTGCGACAAATCCTTGCGCGTCTCCACCAGCACCAGCGGGCCTTCGTCCACCAGCACCAGCGGCTTGCGTTCACGCGGCACGTGGATGGCGGCCGGCTCGGCCGCCATCGCGGCCTGGGCGGCGCGGATCTTGTCGCCGTCGCTGTTGACCCACTGCAGGCCCGAGGCCTCGGCCAGACGCTGCAAGTCGTCCAGCGGCAGCACGAAGGGCTGGGCCCGCGCGGCGACCGCTGCCGGTGCGGCGGCTGGCGTCGCCACTGGTGCGGCTGCCACCGGGGTGGCGGTGGCTGGCACCGGCGCTGCCACCGCAGCAGCCGGCGCCACGGCCAGCGGCTCGGCGCCAGCGTCGGCTGCGCCGTCGGCGGGCAGGTCGCCCGCAGCCTCGGTGGGGATGGGCTGGCCGTTCTCGTCCAGTTGCGGACGTGGTTCGCGGCGGCCGCGCTCGCGGCCACGGCCACGGCGGCGGCCGCCGTCCCGGTCCCCAGCCTCGGGCGTTTCGCCGTTCTCGGCGCCACCGGCTTCACTGCTGCCGGCCTCGGCCGGGGCCGGCTCCACCGCGTCGGCCCGTGGTGCCCGCGGCGGGGCAACGGCATCGCCGTTGCCATCGGTCAGGGCCTGGCCATCGGCGCTGGCATCCACGCCGGCATCCACGCCCGCTTCCTCACGGCCACCACGGCCACCACGGCGGCGGCGGCGGCGGCGCTGCTCGTCACCCGTGGCGTCCAGCGCATCGGCTGCAGGCGCAGCGTCTGCTGCCACAGCAGTTTCGGCCAGCGGCAGGGCGGTGGTGTCCAGTTCGACCGGGCGTGCCTCGCGCTCCGGGCGCGGGCCGCGGCGCGGCGCCTCGGCACCGGGGGTCTCGGTGCGCAAGGCTGCATCGGCCTCGGCCGGGCGCTCGCCGCGGCGGCCGTCACGGCGGCCGTCGTTCCGGCCTTCGCTCCGGCTGTCACCACGCTCGGGCCGGTCGGCACGCGGGCCACGCTCTGGGCGGTCGCCCCGCGCCTCGGCGGGCTTGCCGTCACGGCCACGGCCGCCGCGCTCACCACGCTCGCTGCGGTCGCCACGGCCAGCCCGATCGGGCCGGTCGCGCCGGCCCTCGGGGCGGGCTTCACGCTTGTCGCCGTCGGCCGGAACAGCGGCCGGGGCCGCCACGGGCGCCGGGGCTGGTGTGGCCACCGGTGCCGGCGCAGCGCCGCCGAACAGCTTCTTGACCCAGCCGAAGAAACCGCTGCCAGCGGCCGGCGCGGGCGCCTGGGCCACCCAGCTCGGTGCGGCGGGTGCTGCAGCCGGGGCGGCGGGGGCCGCCGCCATCGGTGCCGCGGGGCGCGCTGCCACCGGCTCGGGCTTGGGCACAGCCACCGGGGCCGGCTGATCGGGCAGCACACCCTTGATCACCGGCTCCTGCTTGGGCTTGCTCTTCTCGCGCCGGGTGATGCCGACCTCGTCGTCCGGCTCCTCGATCATGGTGTAGCTGGCCTGCAGGTTCTCGAGACGCGGGTCGTCGTGGCGCAGGCGCTCGAGCTTGTAGTTCGGTGTCTCCAGGTGCTTGTTGGGCACCAGCAGCACGGTACAGCGCTGTTTCAGCTCGATCTTGGTGATTTCGGTGCGCTTCTCGTTCAGCAGGAAGCTGGTCACCTCCACCGGCACCTGCACATGCACGGCCGCCGTGTTGTCCTTCAGCGTCTCCTCCTGGATGATGCGCAGGATCTGCAGCGCGCTGCTCTCGGTGTCGCGGATGTGGCCGGTGCCGTTGCAGCGTGGGCAGGTGATGTGGTTGCCCTCGCTCAGCGCCGGGCGCAGGCGCTGGCGGCTCAGCTCGAGCAGGCCGAACTTGCTGATGCTGGAGAACTGCACCCGGGCGCGGTCCTGGCGCATCGCGTCACGCAGACGCTGCTCCACCTCGCGGCGGTTCTTGCTCTCCTCCATGTCGATGAAGTCGACCACGATCAGGCCGCCCAGGTCGCGCAGCCGCATCTGGCGCGCGATCTCGTCGGCCGCTTCCAGGTTGGTGCGGGTGGCGGTTTCCTCGATGTCGCCACCGCGGGTGGCGCGGGCCGAGTTCACGTCCACGCTGACCAGGGCCTCGGTGTGGTCGATCACGATGGCGCCGCCGGCCGGCAGGTTCACCGTGCGGCTGAAGGCGGTCTCGATCTGGTGCTCGATCTGGAAGCGCGAGAACAGCGCCGCGTCGTCGCGGTAGCGCTTCACACGTGATGCCGACTCGGGCATCACATGGTTCATGAACTGCTGCGCCTGGTCGTAGATGTCGTCGGTGTCGATCAGGATCTCGCCGATGTCCGACGTGAAGTAGTCGCGGATGGCGCGGATCACCAGGGACGACTCCTGGTAGATCAGGAACGCGCCCTTGCCCGCCTTGGAGGCGCCGTCGATGGCGCTCCAAAGCTTGAGCATGTAGTTCAGGTCCCACTGCAGCTCGGGTGCGCTGCGGCCGATGCCGGCGGTGCGGGCGATCAGGCTCATGCCCTTGGGGTATTCGAGCTGGTCGAGGTTTTCCTTCAGCTCTTCCCGGTCTTCACCCTCGATGCGGCGCGACACACCACCACCACGCGGGTTATTGGGCATCAGCACCAGGTAGCGGCCGGCCAGGCTGACGAAGGTGGTGAGCGCCGCACCCTTGTTGCCACGCTCTTCCTTTTCCACCTGCACCAGGAGCTCTTGGCCCTCGCGGATGGCCTCCTTGATGGTGGCGTTCTTGGCTTCCACGCCTTCGCGGAAGTATTGCTTTGAAATTTCCTTGAACGGCAGGAAACCGTGGCGATCTTCGCCGTACTCCACGAAGCAGGCCTCCAGCGAAGGCTCCACCCGCGTGACCACGGCCTTGTAGATGTTGCCCTTGCGCTGCTCGCGCCCCTCGATCTCGGTTTCGAAGTCGAGCAGTTTCTGCCCGTCGACGATGGCCAGGCGGCGCTCTTCCGGCTGCGTGGCATTGATCAGCATGCGTTTCATGTGCACTCCAGTCCCGCACGCGCCCAAGCGGGCACGCGCTGTCCGATCACCGACCCGGCTTCACGCGGAAGTCAGGGCAGGCGATCTGTTCCGATGCACGGGAAACGGGACACGGCCGGAGAAGGAATCGCCCTGGGCTGCAGTGACCGACAAGCCGGTCAGGGATGCAGCGGGGCCGCGTGCGGCGAAGCGGTGGGGGTGGGCGGCGCCGCGTTTCCCCGCCCGCGCACAGTGCGCGTGGGCATCACGCCACCGGCGGGCGCTGCCGCGCCGGCCGGTGGCCGGGGCTGCGCCAGGCTGCCAGATGGGTCATCCGGCAACTGCAGGTGGGTGGACGGGAGGGGCGGCATGCAGACCCTGTGGGCTTCGACGCGGACGGCAGGCCACCACAACGGGGTGATCTGCCGTCCATGAGCTTTTGATCTTCCCTGTGACGGGACGGCTGTGAACGACGTTTCTCTTCCAGCGCGCCTGCGGGGCCGCCGCATCACTTGGGGGACTGCGGCCTGCCGCGCGGACGCAGCTGTTGCATCAACGCTTTGTGACGCCAGTGACGGCGCCCACCGACGATAGACCCGTGCATGCCCAGGTAAACTCTGATAAATCAAGCACTTACGGCCCAATCGTGGCTCAGATCATTATAAGCAGCAAACGCAGGCCGGCCGCCGCCGCCACCACGGCCACCGCCACAGCCACCCCGCCGGCCGCGCCCGAGGTGCGCCGCGTGGTGGTGGACGAGGCAGGTGAGGGCCAGCGGCTGGACAATTTCCTGCTGCGCCTGCTCAAGGGCGTGCCCAAGACCCATGTCTACCGGGTGATCCGCTCCGGGGAGGTGCGCGTCAACAAGGGCCGGGCCGCGGCGGACACCCGCCTGGCCCTGGGCGACGAGGTGCGGGTGCCCCCGGTGCGTGTGTCCGCCAGTTCGGCGGAGAAGGCCGCGGATGCACCTGCCGTGCCGGCGCGCGAATTCCCCATCCTGTTCGAGGACGAGCACCTGCTGGCCATCCACAAGCCGGCCGGTGTGGCGGTGCACGGCGGCTCGGGCGTGAGCTTCGGCGTGATCGAGCAGCTGCGCCAGGCGCGGCCGGCGGCCAGGTTCCTGGAACTGGTGCACCGGCTGGACAAGGAGACCTCGGGTGTGCTGCTGCTGGCCAAGAAGCGCAGCACGCTCACCCAGGTGCAGGACCAGTTCCGCAGCCGCGACACCGGCAAGGTGTATGCCGCCCTGGTGCTGGGCCACTGGCCGGCGAAGCTGAAGGTGATCGACGTGGCCCTGCACAAGACCCTGGACGCCCGTGGCGAACGCCATGTGCTGCCGGTGGCGGCCGACCACCCCGACGGCCGGCGCTCGATCAGCCTGGTGCAGGTGGTCCAGGCCTACCAGGAATGCACCCTGCTGGACGTGACGCTGAAGACCGGCCGCACCCACCAGATCCGCGTGCACCTGCAGCAGGCCGGACACCCCATCGTCGGCGACCCGAAATACGGCGACTTTGCGTTGAACAAGCAGTGGGCCAAGGGCGAAGGCCTGGGTGGGCAGCGCTTCGACCGCATGTTCCTGCATGCCCGCCAGCTGGCCATCGACCACCCCGCCAGCGGCGAGCGCATCACGCTGAGTGCGCCTTTGCCGCCGGAATGCACAGCCTTGCTGAAGCGCCTGGGCGAGCCGCACTGAAGCCTGCGGCCGGATGCACGACACTGCTGCGTTGACCACCGACCGCACCATGCCCAGTCCCCACACCAGCTCCCACAAGCGGCGTTTCGACCTGATCGTCTTCGACTGGGACGGCACGCTGTTCGATTCCACCGCGCTGATCGCCCGCTGCATCCAGGCCGCTGCGGCCGACCTGGGCCTGCCGGTGCCCAGCGACCAGGCCGCCAGCCATGTGATCGGGCTGGGCCTGACCGAGGCGCTGCAGCATGCCGTGCCCAGCCTGCCCGCCGCCCGCTACCCGGAGCTGGGCCAGCGCTACCGCCACCACTACGTCAACCGCCAGCAGGAGCTGGTGCTGTTCCCCGGCACGCTGGAGTTGCTGCATGCCCTGAAGGCGCGCAACCACTGGCTGGCGGTGGCCACCGGCAAGAGCCGGCGTGGGCTGGACGAGGCCCTGCAGACGGTGCAGCTGCAAGGCCTGTTCGACGCCACCCGCACTGCCGACCAGACCGCCGGCAAGCCGCATCCGCTGATGCTGCTGGAGCTGATGGCCGAGATCGGCGTTGCGCCCGAGCGCACGCTGATGGTCGGCGACACCACCCACGACCTGCAACTGGCCCACAACGCCGGCACCGCCAGCGTGGCCGTGAGCTTCGGCGCCCATGCGCCCGAGGCCTTTGCCGTGCTGGGCCCGCTGCACGTGGCCCACAGCACGGCCGATCTGTCCGACTGGCTGCTGGCCCATGCCTGAGGCGGCACCGCCGCCGGCGCTGGTCTTGTGCCCCGCGTCCGACCTGGTCGAGCGTGGCCGTGCCCTGGTCTTCGACGTGCTGCTGTGGGGCCAGCCGGCACGCGCCTTCGTGCTGCGCCACGACGGCGTGCTGCGGGGCTACATCAACCGCTGCGCCCATGTGCCGGTGGAGATGGACTGGCGGCCGGGCGAGTTTCTCGACCAGGACAAGCGCTTCATCGTCTGCGCCATGCACGGCGCCAGCTACGAACCGGCCCAGGGCCGCTGCGTGGGCGGGCCTTGCGGCCGCAGCAAGCTGATCGCCGTGGACGTGGCGGAGCAGGATGGCCAGGCCTGTTGGTATCCTTCCCGCGACGTGCGCCCTGTGACCGCTGCACCCGCTGCCGCCGTCGGCGGCGCATTCCCCCCACCACCGTGAGCCCGCCATGACCCCGCCCGACGACAACCCGACCCCCGCTCCCGAGGGCATGGGGGCCGCGGCGCCCACCACGGCCGCGCCCGTGGCGGCTGCCGCGCCCATGCTGCGGCCGGCGCTGGAGAGTTCGCTCGAGACCCTGGCGCGCGACATGCTGCAGGAGCGCCGCACCGAGCGCCGCTGGCGCATCTTCTTCCGCCTGGCTTGGCTGGGCGTGGTGCTGGCCGTGCTGTGGCTGCTGCTGGCCGACCGCAACCGCCATGCCGCACCCAGCGGCCCGCACACCGCCCTGGTGGAGCTGCGTGGCGAGATCTCCGCCGACAGCGAGGCCAGCGCCGAGCTGATGCTCTCCGGCCTGCGCAGCGCCTTCGAGGACGTGGGCGCGCGTGCCGTGGTGCTGCGCATCAACAGCCCGGGCGGCAGCCCGGTGCAGTCGGGCATCATCAACGACGAGATCCACCGCCTGAAGGCCCTGCACAAGAAGAAGGTGTATGCGGTGGTGGAAGAGGTGTGCGCCAGCGGTGCCTACTACGTGGCCGTGGCGGCCGACGAGATCTATGTCGACAAGGCCAGCATCGTCGGTTCCATCGGGGTGCTGATGGACGGCTTCGGCTTCACCGGCCTGATGGAGAAGGTGGGTGTCGAGCGCCGCCTGCTCACCGCCGGCAGCAACAAGGGCATGCTCGACCCCTTCACCGCGCAAGACCCCAAGCAGCGGGCCTATGCCCAGGCCATGATCGACCAGGTGCACCAGCAGTTCATCCGCGTGGTGCGAGAAGGCCGCGGCCAGCGGCTGAAGGAGACCGACGAGACCTTCTCCGGCCTGTTCTGGAACGGCGAGGAAGCCGTGGCCCAGGGCCTGGCCGACAAGCTGGGCAACCTGGACTACGTGGCGCGCGAGGTGATCCAGGCCGAGGAGGTGATCGACTACACCCCGCGTGACAACGTGGCCGAGAAGCTGGCCAAGCGCTTTGGCGCCGCCATGGGTGAAGGTGCCATGCGTGCCGCAGCCAGCCTGGTGCGCCTGCACTAGGCGGGCCTGTGCACCTGGCCCGGCGCGCCCGCCTTCCCCGATGACACCGCATCCCGCGCCCAGCCGCGGCCGCCTGGGCCGCAGCGCCCTGGCCCTGGTGCTGGCCCTGGTGCTGGCCGGCTGCGGTCGCAGCACCAGCGACCGGCTCGACCAGGTGCGCACGCTGATCGAGCGCCAGGACCGCGCCGCGGCCATGGTCTCGGTGAAGGACCTGCTGCAGGACCAGCCCGACCTGGGCGAGGCCCGCCTGCTGCTGGGGCAACTGCTGCTGGACCGCGGCGAGGCGGCGGCGGCCGAGACCGAATTGCGGCGCGCGCTGGAACTGCGCCAGCCCGAGGTGGTGGTGGTGCCGGTGCTGGCGCGTGCGCTGCTGCTGGGCAACCAGCCCGCCAAGCTGGTGGCGCAGTTCGGCCGCACCAGTTTTCCCGACCGGCTGGCCAGCGTCCAGCTCAAGACCACCGTGGCCGAGGCCGAAGCCATGCTGGGCCAGCTCGATGCCGCCCGCGACAGCCTGGATCGGGCCCTGCGTGCCATGCCCGGCCACGAGCCTGCGCTGCTGCTGCGGGCCCGGGTGACGGCCGTCGGCGGCGACCTGGGCGCTGCCATGGCCCAGGTGAATGCCCTGCTGGCCAGCAATCCCAAGAACGCCGACGCCTGGGTGCTGCAGGGCGACCTGCTGGCGCGCCAGCGCGCCGAGCCGGCGGCGCTGGCCAAGGCCTACCAGCAAGCCCTGGCCGTGCGCCCCGACCATGCCATGGCCCACACCGCCCTGGTCACGCTGCACCTCACCCTGCGTGATCTTGACGCCGCCCGCAGCCAACACGAGGCCATGCGCAAGCTGCTGCCGCGCCATCCGCAGACCCTGTTGTTCGATGGCCAGATGGCGCTGATCAAGGGTGATCTGGCCAAGGCACGCGAACTGTTCCAGCTGCTGCTGCGGGGCATGCCCGACAACCTGGTGCTGCTGCAGTCGGCCGGCGTGGTGGAGCTGCGCCTGAACGCCCCCGGCCAGGCCGAGGTGCTGCTGTCCAAGGCGGTGCAGCTGGCGCCCAACAGCCCGAATGCCCGCCGCCTGGCGGCCCAGGCCTACCTCGCGCTGGGCCAGCCGGCGCGCGCGCTGGCTGTGCTGGAGCCCATCACCGGGCCCAAGGCGCCCGATGCCGAGGCCCTCACGCTGGCGGCCCAGGCCCGCCTGATGGCCGGCGACGCGGCGCTGGCGGCATCCCTGTTCGAGCGTGCGGCCAAGCTGCAGCCCGACGACCCGAAGATCCGCACCGCGCTGGCGCTGTCGCACCTGCAGCGTGGCCAGGGTGAATCGGCCCTGGCCGAACTGCAGCGTGTGGCGGCCAGCGACAGCACCGGCACCAGCGCCGACCTGGCCCTGATCGCCGCCCTGCTGCAGCGCCGGTCCTTCGACCCCGCACTGCAGGCGATTGCCGCGCTGGCCAAGAAGCAGCCCGACCAGGCGCTGCCGGCGCACCTGCGTGGCCAGGTGCTGCTGCACAAGCGCGACACGGCAGGCGCACGCGCCGCCTTCGAGCAGGCCCTGCGCCTGGACGCCGGCTATTTCCCGTCGGTGACCGCGCTGGCCGGGCTGGACCTGGTCGACAAGCGGCCCGAGGTCGCACGTGCGCGCTTCGAGGCGCTGCTGAAGGCCAATCCACGCAACGGGCCGGCCACCATCGCGCTGGCCGAGCTGGCCATGCGCACCGGTGCAGGGCGCGGCGCGGTGGCCGCCCAGCTGGAGGCCGGCATCCAGGCCAGCCCGGACGACGCCACGCTGCGCCTGGCCCTGGTCGGCCACCATCTGGAGACGGGCAACCCCAAGGCCGCGCTGGCGGCGGCCCAGGCCGCCCTGGTGCAGATGCCGGACCACTTCGAGTTGCTGGGCCGCCTGGGCCAGGCGCAGCTGCTCACCGGCGACGGGCAGCAGGCGCTGAACACCTTCAACCGCATGGTGGCCCTGCAGGGCAAGTCGCCCGCGGGCCACATGGGCCTGGCCGAGGCGCAGCTGGCCGCCAATGACCCGGCAGGCGCCGGCCGCAGCCTGAAGCGGGCCCTGGAACTGGAGCCCGACCATCTGCCTGCACAGCGCCTGCAAGTGATGCTGGCGCTGCGGCAAAAGCAGCCCGAGCAGGCGCTGGCGGTGGCGCGCCAGGTGCAGCAGCAGCGCCCTGCGGTGGCGGCCGGCTACCTGCTGGAAGGCGAGGTGCAGATCGTGCAGCAGCGCTGGGTGCAGGCGGTGGCCGCGCTGCGCCAGGCAGTGACCAAGGCCGACCCCCAGCAATCGGCGGCGCGCCTGCACCATGCGCTGCTGAAGTCGGGCCAGCCGGCCGAGGCCGAGGCCATGGCCGCAGCCTGGACCAAGGACCATCCACGCGATCTGCTGTTCCTGTTCCACCTGGGTGACGAGGCGCTGGCGCGCCAGGACTTCGCCACCGCCGAGGCCCGCTACCGCGCCGTGCTGGCCGTCAGCCCGGAGCATGCGCTGTCGCTGAACAACGTGGCCTGGCTGATGCTGACGCAGAAGAAGCCCGGCGCCTTGCCCTACGCCGAGCGCGCCGTCAAGGCGTCGCCCGATCGGCCGGCACTGCGCGACACCCTGGCCCAGGCCTTGGCCGCCGAGAACCAGCTGCCCCAGGCGCTGGAGATGCAGAAGAGCGCGCTCGCGCTGCGGCCTGACGATCCCTACCTGCGGCTGAACCTGGCCAAGCTCCATGTCCAGGCCAACCAGAAGAAGCTGGCCAAGACCGAGCTCGACCGGCTGGCCCTGCTGGGGGACCGCTTTGCGCGGCAGGACGAGGTGGCGCAACTGCTGAAGCAGCTGGGCGGCCGCTGAGCGCCGCGGCTGCGCCGCGCACCCACGGCCGCGTTGAACCCGGCCGCCCCGGCGTCCAGCCTCAGCCGCAGTCCAGGGCCGGTTCGCCTTCGCGCTTATAGGCCACCACGTGGTCCACCTCGAGGCGGATGCCGATGCGCTCGCCGATGGCATGGTTGTGGTGGCTGGGCACCAGCGACAGCACGGTGTGGCCGCTGGCCAGCTTCAGCGTGTAGAGGAACTCGGCGCCGCGGAAGGCCTTGGCCAGCACCTCGGCCGTCACCGGGCTGGCGTCGTCGTGCACCACGTCGTCGGGCCGCAGCAGCACGTCCACACCACAGCCGGCGTCGCACAGATCACCGTGCTCGGTGCAGCGGATGGGCTCGGGGCTGTCCAGCGTGCCCAGCTCCATGTGGATGTGCTGGCCGCGCTGCACCGTGCCTGGCAGGAAGGCGCCCTGGCCGACGAAGTCGGCCACGAAGCGGTTGGCCGGCCGGTGGTACAGATCGTAGGCACTGGCCCATTGCTGGATGCAGCCGCCCGACATGATGCCGATCTCGTCGGCGATGGCGAATGCCTCGTGCTGGTCATGCGTCACCAGCAGGGCGGTGGTGCCGGCGGCCTTCAGCAGCGCCCGCAACTCCGCGCCCAGGCGCTCGCGCAGTTCGATGTCCAGGTTGGAGAAGGGCTCGTCCAGCAGCAGCAGCCGGGGCGCGGGGGCGAGCGCGCGGGCCAGCGCCACCCGCTGCTGCTGGCCACCTGAGAGCTCATGCGGGTAGCGCGCCGCGCTGCCGCCCAGGCCCACGGTCTCCAGCATCTGCTGCACCCGCTGCGCTGCATCGGCCTGGCCACGCAGGCCGAAGGCCACGTTGTCGCCCACCGTGAGATGGGGGAACAGCGCATGGTCCTGGAACACCATGCCGATGCGGCGCTGCTCGGGTGGCAGCTGCTGCTGGCGGCTGGCCACCAGCGTGCCGTCGAGCCGGATCTCGCCCGCCGCCAGCGGCTCGAAGCCGGCGATGGCACGCAGCACCGTGGTCTTGCCGCAGCCCGACGGGCCCAGCAGGCAGCCCACCGTGCCCCGCGGCAGCGTCAATGAAAAGGACTCGACCACCGCCCGGCGGCCATAGGCCACGGCGATCCTGTCCAGTTGCAGCCAGGGGGTGTGCACAGCAGTCATCGTGGGCGGATCATAGGAGGGCATGGCGGCGCACCGCTCAGCCCCGGCGTGCCGCCTCGATGGCGGCGATGTCGATCTTCTGCATGGTCATCATGGCCTCGAATGCGCGCCGGGCCGCCGCGGCATCGGGGTCGGCCATCGCCGCCGTCAGCGCACGCGGCGTGATCTGCCACGACAGGCCCCAGCGGTCCTTGCACCAGCCGCAGGCGCTGGCTTGGCCACCGTTGTCGATGATGGCGTTCCACAAGCGGTCGGTCTCGGCCTGGTCGTCGGTGGCGATCTGGAACGAGAAGGCCTCGCTGTGCACAAACTGCGGCCCGCCGTTGAGACCGAGGCAGGGGATGCCGGCCACGGTGAACTGCACCGTCAGCACATCGCCCTGCTTGCCGGCGGGGTAGTCAGCCGGCGCGCGCAGGATGGTCCCCACCGCACTGTCGGGGAAGGTGCGGGCGTAGAACTGCGCGGCCGCCTCGGCCGTGCCGTCGAACCACAGGCAGATGGTGTTCTTGCTGGCCATGTCCTTGCTCCTGAGTGGCTGCCCCGCGCACAGCGGCTTCGTTGGCGCGCTGCGCCAGCGCGGCAGGCCCGCATTGTTGTCTGCCGGCGCCTGGGCTGGCTGCAGCCTGGCCACCGTCCTACAGCGTTTCGGCCAACGGGATGACGCCGTTGCCGGGTGGGTGGTCCTACACCGGAGCTGGTGGGATGCGCGGCGCGCGTGTCCCGGCTTTCACGCTCCAGGAGAGAACCATGCATGCACCCACTGTTGACACGCCGGCATCCATACCGGTCGACGACGACCTGAGCCAGCAGGCCCGCCCCGGCTTCGGCATCCCGTCGCAAGACTCCAGGCCCGGAGCCCAGTTGCCGCTGGAACCGGGAGAAGCGGAGCGCGAGGCGCGGTCGGTCCTGGTGGGCGGCGGTGTGATGGCCGGCGCCGCCACCGGAGCGTCCATCGGCGTGGTGGTGGGTGGGCCGGTGGGGGTGCTGGTCGGCGCCACGCTGGGCGCCGTTGCCGGCGCGTTGGGCGGGGAGGCCGCCGGCAGCATGATGGCGGCGGGCGACGCCGGCCAGCCCGACAACGCGGCTGCCGGTGCCGTGCGGCTGCACATCGAGGACAGCGGTGGCAGCGGCCGTCCGGTGTTGCTGATCCACGGCTGGCCGCTGTCGGCGCAGGCCTGGGCGCCCCAGGTGCCGGCGCTGCAGGCGGCCGGCTACCGCGTGGTGGCCTATGACCGGCGCGGCTTCGGGCGCTCGGACAAGCCGGCGTCGGCCTATGACTACGATGTGCTGGCCGACGACCTGCAGCAGGTGATGGACCAGTGCGGCCTGCAGGACGTGACCCTGGTGGGCTTCTCGATGGGCGGCGGCGAGGTGGCGCGCTACGTGGCGCGCCACGGTGAATCTCGCCTGCACAGCCTGGTGTTTGCCGCCGCCGTGCCACCCTGCCTGATGCAGTCGGCCGACAACCCGGATGGCCCGCTCCAGCCCGCGCAGGCGCAGCAGATGAAGCAGGCGCTGGAACAGGACCGGGCTGCCTTCTTCGAGCAGTTCATCCGCGACTTCTATGCCGCCGACGGTGTGGTGCAGGTCAGCGAGCCGCAGCGCAGTGCGGCGGTCGGCCTGTGCCAGCAGTCGGCACCGCATGCCGCGCTGGCCTGCATGGATGCCTTCGCCACCACCGACTTCCGCCGCGACCTGCAGCAGCTGACCCTGCCCACCCTGGTGCTGCATGGCGATGCCGATGCCATCGTGCCGCTGGCGGGCTCGGGGGCGCGCACCCACCGCGCAGTGCCGCACAGCCAGCTGGTGGTGATCCCGGGTGCGCCGCACGGGCTGAACCTGTCGCATGCGCAGGCCTTCAACGACGCGCTGCTGCAGTTCCTGCGGCTGTAGCGCGGGCGGCCGTACCGGCGGCGCTGTCGGTCGTCGCGCCGGCTGAATCCGGCCTCGCCTGATCGGCCGGCGCCCGGGCCGGCGCGCGCCCGACCGATACACTGGCCCGGTCACGGCAGCCCCGGCTGCCAGCCCGCAGCCGCCGCCGCGCTCCTGACCGCGCCTTCCCGATCTTGTCTGCCCCCGCCGAGCGCCTGACCCTACCCGCCACGCCGCGCCGTGGCGCGGGCGCCGTCCGTGGCAGGCGCTGGTCATGGCTGCTGCTGCTGGCCCTGGCCACCGCGGCCCTGGTGGCCGTGCCCATCCTGTCGGTGGGGTCCAACGTCTTCGCCAGCAGCGGCAGCGGCACCTGGGCGCACCTGGCGTCCACCGTGCTGCCCGACTACGTGGTCACCACGCTCTGGCTGTGCGCCGGTGTGGGCATCGGTGTCACGCTGTTGGGCGTGGGCGCCGCCTGGCTGGTGACCCGCCACCAGTTCCCCGGCCGTGCCAGCTTCGAATGGGCCCTGGTGCTGCCGCTGGCCATGCCGGCCTATGTGATGGCCTACACCTACACCGACCTGCTGCAGTACGTTGGCCCGGTGCAGACGGCGCTGCGCGAGGCCTTCGGCTGGCGGCGCGCCGACTACTGGTTCCCGGACGTGCGCAGCACCGGCGGCGCGGTGCTGATGTTCGCCCTGGTGCTCTACCCCTATGTCTACCTGATGGCGCGCACGGCCTTCCTGGAGCGCGGCGGCGCCACGCTGGAGGTGGCGCGCTCGCTGGGCCTCACGCCCTGGCAGGGCTTTCTGCGTGTCAGCCTGCCGATGGCGCGCCCGGCCATCGCCGGCGGCGTGGCGCTGGCGCTGATGGAGACCCTGGCCGACTTCGGCACCGTCAGCTACTTCGCGGTGCAGACCTTCACCACCGGCATCTACCGCGCCTGGTTCTCGCTGGGCGACCGGGTGGCCGCGGCCCAGCTGGCCCTGGTGCTGCTGGCCTTCGTGATCGGGGTGCTGGTGTTCGAGCGCCTGAGCCGCGGCGGCCGGCGCTTTGCCGAGACCAGCCTGCGCCGCAGCGGCACGGCGCGCATCCCGCTGGGCGGTGGGCGCGCGCTGCTGGCCTGGTGCGCCTGCGCGCTGCCGCTGGCCGGCGGCTTCGTGCTGCCGGCCGGCCTGCTGCTGAAGATGGCCCTGACCGAGGGCGACGCCCAGTTTGGCGAGCGCTTTGCCCGCCTCGCGGGCAACAGCGTGCTGCTGGCCGGCCTCACCGCGCTGCTGGCCGTGGCCCTGGCGCTGCTGATCGGCTACGCCGCGCGGGTGCACCGCGGCGGCGCCATGCGCTGGGCGCACCGCATCGCCGGCCTGGGCTATGCGCTGCCGGGCTCGGTGATCGCGGTGGGCGTGCTGATCCCGGTCACCCGGCTCGACCATGCGCTGTCGGCGCTGGCGCAGCAGCTGTTCGGTGTGCAGCCGGGCCTGCTGATCACCGGTGGCATTGCGGCCCTGGTGTACGCCTGCATCGTGCGCTACCTCACCGCCGCGATGCAGGCGGTGGATGCCGGCCTGTCCAAGATCACGCCCAGCATGGACCAGGCTGCGCGCAGCCTGGGCCACACACCGGCGCAGACCCTGCGCCGTGTGCACCTGCCGCTGCTGCGTGGCAGCCTGCTCACCGCCGCGCTGCTGGTGTTCATCGACGTGATGAAGGAGCTGCCCGCCACCCTGGTGATGCGGCCCTTCAACTTCGACACCCTGGCCACCCAGGCCTACACCCTGGCCGCCGATGAACGCCTGGCCGAGGCCAGCACCGCCGCCCTGGCCATCGTGCTGGTGGGGCTGCTGCCGATGGTGGTGATCTGCCGGCAGATCGCCAAGGGCCAGTCCATCGCCGCCAGCTGATCCACCGCAGGAGCCCGCCATGCCCGACCTCGACACCGCCTACCCCCGCCCAGAACACATCGCCCCGGCCGAGTGGGCGGCGCGGGTGCAACTGGCCGCGGCCTACCGCATCTTTGCCCACCTGGGCTGGGCCGAGCTGATCTACAACCACCTGTCGCTGCGTGTGCCGGGCGAGCCGGGGCACTTTCTGCTGAACCCCTTCGGCCTGCACTACACCGAGGTGTGTGCGTCCAACCTGGTGAAGGTGGATGCCGACGGCCGCACCATCGGCCACAGCGATTGGCCCATCAACCCGGCCGGCTTCACCTTCCACGGCGCCATCCACCGCACCCTGGCCGACGCCCATTGCGTGATGCATGTGCACACCACGCCCACCATGGCCGTGTGCTGCCTGGACGAGGGCCTGAGCTACACCAACTTCTACGCCGCCCAGCTGCACGGCAAGGTGGCGTACCACGACTTCGAGGGCATCACCGTGCATGCCGACGAGGGTGCGCGCATCCTGGCCAGTGCCGGGGCGCCCCACGACTGCAAGCCGGTGCTGCTGCTGCGCAACCACGGGCCGGTGGTGATCGGCAGCACGCTGGCCCAGGCCTTCAACCTGCTGTGGGTGCTGCAGCGCGCCTGCGAGGTGCAGGTGGCGTCGCAGGCGCTGGGCAAGCTGCGCGCCATCCCCGCGCCGGTGCTGCAGGGCTGCGTGCGGGATTCGCTGAACTTCAACAGCCGGTTCGGCGCCGGCCAGGACAGCTTCGACGCGATGCAGCGGCTGGTGGACCGCATCGATCCGTCGTACCGGGGCTGATCCAGCCTGGCGCAGCCCCAGGGCGAACCCCAGGGTGCCGGCGTGGGCGCTGCATGCGATAACCGCAGGCCCCGTCGGCCTGCCGGCGCGCCCACCCCCACAACGGAGAACCCCATGATCAACGTCCAGATCTTCTACCCGCAGAGCAGCCGCTTCGACATGGCCTACTACTGCGAGAAGCACATGCCCATGGTGCAGGCCCGCATCGGCGCGGCCTGCACCGGCTTCAGCGTCGACGCCGGCCTGGCCGGCGGTGCGCCGGGTGCACCCGCCCCCTATGCCGCCATCGGCACCCTGCATCTCACCTCGGTGGAAGCGCTGCAGGCCGCACTGGCCAAGCATGGCGCCGAGATCATGGGCGACGTGCCCAACTACACCGACGCCCAGCCGGTGCTGCAGATCAGCGAGTCCAAGGTCGCCTGACGCCCGACCCCGGGGGGGGCCGCCATGCCCGCAGCCGCCAGCGCCCAGCGCGCCCACATCGCCACCGTGATGCAGGTGGCCGGGCTGGGCATGGCCGCACCGCAGGCCCAGGCGCATGACCAGATCATCCGCGCCAGCTGGCAGCGCTGCGTGCTCCAGCACCGGCTGGACCCCACCCGCATGCAGGAGGCCGTGGTCCTGCCCGGTGCCCGGCTGCGTGAGCACCAGGACCAGATGGAGGCCTTCCTGCACATCGCCCGCCACGGGCTGGAGGCGCTGTACCAGCAGGTGGCCGGCCTGGGCTATGTGGTGCTGCTCACCGACGCACGTGGCATCACGGTGGATTTTCTCGGTGACCTGGTGGTCGAGCCCAGCCTGCGCAGGGCCGGCCTCACCCTGGGCGCCGACTGGAGCGAACACCATGCCGGCACCTGCGGCGTGGGCACCTGCATCAGCACCGGCCAGGCGCTCACCGTGCACCTGGCCGACCACTTCGACGCCACCCACATCCCGCTCACCTGCACCAGCGCGCCGGTGTTCAGCGCCAGCGGTGAACTCAGCGCGGTGCTGGACATCTCGGCCCTGAGCGCGCCGGACCCCAAGCCCAGCCAGCACCTGGCGCTGCAGCTGGTCAAGCTGCATGCCCGGCAGGTGGAGAACGCCCAGTTCCTGCACCGCTTCCGCCATGACTGGGTGCTGCGCCTGGCCCAGGCACCACAGTTCCTGGACGTGAACCCCGACCACCTGCTGGCGTTGGATGCCGGCGGCCGGCTGATCGGCCACAACCGTGGCGCCCAGCTGCTGCTGCAAGGCCTGCCCACGCTGGCGGGCCGGCCGCTGATCGGCCAGCCGCTGGACAGCCTGCTCGATGCCAGGCCCGCCGACCTGGGCCGCTACATGGCCGGCCGGCCGGCCGAGCAGCGCGCCGTGATGCTGGCCGGCGGCAAGCAGCTGCTGTTCATGCTGGCCACGCCACCGCCGCCAGCCGCGCACAGCCCGCGGCCCGCGGCCGAGCCACGCCGCCTGCCCGCGCCGCTGGCGGCGCTGTCGGGCGGCGATGCCCGGCTCGACCGCCAGATCGAGCGTGCCGCGCGCCTGGCCAACAGCCCGGTGAGCCTGCTGATCACCGGCGAGACCGGCAGCGGCAAGGAGTATTTCGCCAAGGCCCTGCATGCGGCCAGTGCGCGCCATGCCAGCCCCTTCGTGGCGGTGAACTGCGCTGCCATCCCCGAAGGCCTGATCGAGAGCGAGCTGTTCGGCCACCTGCCCGGCAGCTTCACCGGCGCCGGCAACCGTGCCAAGCGCGGGCTGATCCAGGCGGCCGACGGCGGCACCCTGTTCCTCGACGAGATCGGCGACATGGCGCTGGGCCTGCAGGCCCGGCTGCTGCGCGTGCTGGCCGAGCGCGAGGTGCTGCCCATCGGCGCGGCACGGCCGGTGCCGGTCAACATCCGCGTGATCGCTGCCACCCACGCGCCGCTGGAGCAGCGGGTGCGCGAAGGCCGCTTCCGCGATGATCTCTACTACCGCCTGAACGGCGCGCATTTCGCCCTGCCGCCGCTGCGCGAGCGCAGCGACCTGGGCGTGATGGTCGACCGCCTGCTGGCGGCGGCCGACGGCCAGCCCGCGGTGCGCCTGGCACCCGCGGCGCGTGGCCTGCTGCTGGCCCACCGCTGGCCCGGCAACCTGCGGGAGCTGCGCAATGCGCTGGACTACGCCCGCAGCGTCTGCAGCCAGGGCCTGATCGAGCCGGCCGACCTGCCCGACGCGCTGCTGGACGGCACGGCCGGCGGCGCCGGCGCCGCTGGCCTGCATCCCCATCTGCATCCCCAGGCCGCGCTGCTGCTGCAGCAGTTGCGGGATGCCCATTGGAACCTGGCCGCCCTGGCACGCCAGCTGGGCTGCGCCCGCATGACGCTGTACCGACGCATGGCGCGCTGGGGCATCCGCTCGCCCAATGCGCGGGATGCCGACCCCACACCGCCCCCACCATGACCACACCTGTCCTCGACCTGCTGCAACACCAGATCAGCGCCCGCCACTGCCCCGGCGTGCTGGTGCACGTGGAGCGCGACGGCCGCACCCTGGCCCGCCACGCCCTGGGCCATGTGCACCCCGACGGCGCCGTGCGCATGCACGCCGCAGTGCGCTTTCGCATCGCCTCGCTCACCAAGCCGGTGGTGACGGTGGCCGCGCTGATGCTGGTCGACGAAGGCCGGCTGGCGCTGGACACCCCGGTGGGCGACCTGCTGCCTGCGCTGCGCGACATGCGCCTGGCCGATGGCAGCCAGCCCGAGCCCGCGCCCACGGTGCGTGACCTGATGCGCCACACCGCCGGCCTGGCCTATGCGCAGGAGATCCCCGATTCCCGCCTGCGCGCCGCCTGGGCCGGCGCTGGCATCGCGCCCAGCCTGGCCGGGCTGGATGGCGCAGCCCTGCTGGCCCGGCTGGCCAAGCTGCCGCTGGTGAGCCGGCCGGGCACGGCCTTCCGCTACGGTTACTCCACCGACGTGCTGGGCCTGGTGGTCGAGCGCCTGGATGGCCAGCCGCTGGCGGCCGTGCTGCAGCGGCGGCTGTTCCAGCCGCTGGCCATGCAGCACACCGGCTTCGAGATCGGCGCGGGCGAGCTGCCCCAGGTCGCCAGCGCCTTCCCCGACGATGCCGCCTGGCATGCCCTGGTGGCGCCCATCGCCCAGCGCCAGGCCGGCGCGCCCTGGATGGACAGCGGCGGTGGGGGCCTGGTCAGCACGCTGGACGACTATGCCGCCTTCGGCCGCATGCTGGCCCAGGGTGGGGTGGCCCATGGCCAGCGCCTGTTGTCGGAGACCTTGTTCGCCGAGCTGTCGCGCAACCAGCTGCCCGACGGCGTGGACGGCCCCGGCGCCTACACCGGCCCGGGTTTCGGTTTCGGCCTGGGCCTGGCGGTGCGCCACGACTGGGGCGCGCCGGCCATGCCCTGCACACCCGGTGAGCTGTGCTGGTCGGGCATCAGCGGCACGGCGCTGTTCGTGCAGCCCCGGGAGCGCTGGTTCGCGGTGCTGATGAGCGCCAACATGGCCAGCCGCATGCAGGCCCGCATGGCCTGGCGCCGCGCGCTGGCCGTGCTCTGACGGCAAGCGCCCGCGCTGTGGCGCGGGCTTGCGCTGGCGCAAGCCGCCGCGGGCGGGCGCTGCTTCAATGCGGCCTGGCCTGCTGCCGGAGTCGATGATGCTGCCCCACCACCTTGGCCGCCGGCTGTTGCTGGCGCTGCTGCTGCCCCTGCTGCTGGCCACCCCTGCGCGGGCCGCGGCCGTGTACCGGGTGCTGACCGATTTCAGCGGTGGCTACCACCTCCAGTTCGAGATGGTGTTTGCCGACGACGTGGGCCGCAAGACCGAGGGCGACCTGATCGCGCCCGCGCACACCGATGCGCTGGCCCGCTTTTGGGGTGATGCCGACAGCGAGTTTCCCGGCCCCTGGCAGCGGCCGTCCACGGCCGGACTCGCGGCCCTGGATTTCGACCCCGCCACCCTGGCGCTGCGCTACCGGGATACCTCCTGGGAGGTGGGGGGATGGACCTGGTTCAACCTGCCCGACGACCCGGACATCGGCCCGTTTGTCAGCCTGCAGACCTGCACCATCGGCGACAGCGCGCTGA
The DNA here is from genome assembly GCA_040386375.1 of Pseudomonadota bacterium. Lineage (GTDB taxonomy): Bacteria > Pseudomonadota > Gammaproteobacteria > Burkholderiales > Burkholderiaceae_C > Pseudaquabacterium. The sequence continues at coordinate 28,166 of JAZKFQ010000023.1, read as the reverse complement.
GCCTGTGCGGTGTGCGGGGCGACGGTGGCCAGCATGCCGATGTGCCGTTCGAGCAACTGCTGGACACGGTTCGTTTGTCGGTGCAGCGGGTGCCCGAGCCGCCGCTGCCGGGCCTGGTCCTGCTGGGCCTGCTGGCGCTTGGGGTGTCACGCCGGCCGCAGCGCGGCCAACGCGGCCCTCAGCCTGGCGCGGTGGCGGGCAGGGCCTGACGCGCCGCGCAGACGAACTGCTGGCTGTCGGCCCGGTGGTCCCAGCGTTCCACCACCGCCTGGCGCGGCCCGCTGTCGGCCACCCGGATCAGGTTGACCGAATTGCCCGCCTCGGCCCGCACCCGGCTGCTGACGGCGGTGCCGGCCTGCACCACCCAGAGCACCGGCCCCGGCGCTGGCGCCGGCAGGGGCACCACGTAGGGCAGGTGGATGTGGCCGCCCAGCACCATGTCGGCACCGGCTGCGCGCCAGCGCTGCACGGCCTGCGCATGGCCGTGCAGCAGGTTCTTGTGGTCCTGCGGCCGCGTCACCACCACCGGTTGGTGCAGCAGCACCAGTTTCCATTGCCGCGGGCTGGCGCCGGCCAGGCGCTGCGCCACCCGCTCGATCTGCGCCGCCGACACCTCGCCGTCTGCATGGCGCCACCAGCGGGTGGTGTTCAGCCCCAGCACCAGCACCGCAGGGTTCTCGAACTCCGGTTCCAGCACCGGCCCGAAGGCCCGCTGGTAGCGGGCATAGGGTGACAGCAGCCGCTGCGCCAGGTTGAACAGCGGGATGTCGTGGTTGCCGGGCACGGCCAGCAGCACCGGCACCTGCAGCCGGTCGACGAAGGCCCGCGCCGCGGCGAACTGCGCCGCCGTGGCGCGCTGGGTGATGTCACCCGAGAGCAGCAGCACGTCGGGCCGCTGGGCGGCCACCAGCCGCTCCAGCGCGGCCACCACGGGGGGCTGTTCGGTGCCGAAATGCGGGTCGGAAACCTGCAGCAGCAGGGTCATGGCTGCTGGCGTTCCGGTGCGGGCGCCGCCGGGCGGATCAACTGCAGCGGGGTGGGGGACACGCTGAACTGCAATGGCAGGCGCATGCGCTGCACCTCGCCGTCGGTGGCCACCTTCATGCCGCGGCGGCTCCAGCGCCAGGAGGGCAGCACCGTCAGCCGCTGGCAGCCGAAGTTGATCACCTGGTCGGCCTCGCCCAGCCGCCCCAGCGCACCGCGCAGCATCAGCCACAGCAGTGCCAGCCGGCCCGCCGGCCGCAGCGCCACCACCGCCAGCGCGCCGGCGTCGATGGCCTGGGCCTGTGGCAGGCCCAGCTGCTCCATCTGCAGCGCGTTGTTGCCGATGAACAGCGTGGGCGTGCGCAGCAAACGCTGGCTGCCCTGCACGTCCAGCGCCAGCTGCAGGCTGCGGTGGCCGCGCAGCAGGGTCATCAGCCCGGCGCCAAAGGCCACCAGGCGGCTGCGGCCCAGCTGGCGCTTCCAGGCCTCGCGGTCTTCCAGCAGCCGGGGGTAGAGGCCTAGGCTGGCGTTGACCAGGAACACCCGGTCGTTGACCAGGCCCACCTGCACCGGTTGCGCCTGCGCGGTCAGCAGCACCTGCATGGCCTGCTGCGGGTCGGCCGGGATGCCGTGGGTGCGGCTGAAGTAGTTGAACGTGCCCTGCGGCAACACGCCGAAATCGCAGCCGCTGCCCAGCGTGGCCTGGGCCACAGTGTTGATGGTGCCGTCGCCCCCTGCGGCCACCACCACGCCACCATGGGCCTGGGCGGCCTGCACCGCCTGCCGGGCGATCTCGGCCAGGCGGCTGGGGTCGTCCACGTCCAGCAGCTGCACCGGCCGGCCGGCCGCCCGGCAAGCCTCGGTGATGGTGTTGCGCACGGCATCGGCATCGCCATGCCCGGCGCCGAGGTTGAACACGATGTACAGCGGAGCAGTCGTCATGCGTGTGGAAAGGCTGGAGGACGATACCGCATGCCACCGGCGGCGGCGCTTGCCGATGTGGACGCAGAAAAGGCCGCCCAGGGCGGGCGGCCGGGGCAGGTGAGGGCCACGGGCAGCCCGGGGCTCAGCCCGCTTTCTTCACATAGGCGTTGCACCAGGCGATGGCGCTGACGCGCCGGCCGGCGTACAGCGGGCAGGGGCCTGCTGCATCACCGGGTTGGCCGGCATACAGCGCACAGTTGGCGCAGGCCTGGCCGGGCTGGTACTTGGGATTGTTGGCCGCCACCACCTGGCTGGCGTCGGGGGTGTAGGCCAAGGCCGCCACCGAGGGGTCGGCCGGGTCCACCATCGGCATCGTGGCCGTGGCGCTGCTCCCACTGTCCGCCGGGCTGGGGTTGGTGGCCGCCGCGGGCGCTGCCGGGGGGGGCGCGGCGGGCGTCGGCTCGGGCGCTGCCGGGGCCGGGGCGGCTGGTTCGGGGTCCTTGGAGCAGGCGGCCAGCAGTGCCAGGCCGGCCCAGGGCAGCAGCAGGCCGAAGCGCCTGCGCGCCAGCGGGTGCACCTGGGGTGCGGAGGGTGGGCTTCGGCGCGCTGTCATGGCGGATCTTCCTGGGCGGGTTGCACACATTGGCGAGACCGGTGCCCAACCGCTCCCGCCGCCACCGGCCCCCGTGTTCTGCGTGCAGCGGGGTGCCGGCCTGTCCATCCGTGTTGCCAAACACTGTGCAATCCACTCTAGGGGAGGTGCCGGCAGGCCGCTGTGCGCCTGCTGCCCTTGGGCCTGTCAGACAACAGCCCATGCGGCGACAATCGGCCGCCGATGGCAGCCTGCAGTCTGCCCACCACCCGCGCCGGTCACCCCGCGCCCATCGCCATTGCGGCTCCGCCCGCAGAGACTCCCCCGCCGCCGTGTCCACCGCCAGCCCCCGCACCGAATACGGCCTCGACGCCAAGCCGCTGACCGCCTACCGCCCCTACTGGGCCAAGCGCTTCGGCAGTGCGCCCTTCCTGCCCACCAGCCGTGCCGAGATGGACCTGCTGGGCTGGGACAGCTGCGACATCCTCATCGTCACCGGCGACGCCTATGTCGACCACCCCAGCTTCGGCATGGCGGTGATCGGCCGGGTGCTGGAGGCGCAGGGCTTCCGCGTGGGCATCATCGCCCAGCCCGACTGGCACAGCGCCGCGCCCTTCACCGCGCTGGGCGCGCCCAAGCTGTTCATCGGCGTGGCCGCCGGCAACATGGATTCGATGATCAACCGCTACACGGCGGACCGCCGCGCGCGCAGCGACGATGCCTACACCCCCGGCGGTGCACCCGACAAGCGGCCCGACCGCGCCAGCCTGGTCTACACCCAGCGCTGCCGCGAGGCCTTCGGCGACCTGCCCATCGTGCTGGGTGGCATCGAGGCCAGCCTGCGCCGCATCGCCCACTACGACTACTGGCAGGACAAGGTGCGCCGCGCCATCCTGGTCGACGCCCAGGCCGACCTGCTGCTCTACGGCAATGCCGAGCGTGCGGTGGTGGAGGTCGCCCACCGCCTGGCCGCCGGCGAGCCGGTGGCGCAGATCACCGACGTGCGGGGCACGGCATTTCTTCGGCGCGATGGGGATGCGAGCGCGGCCGGCTGGTTCGAACTCGACTCCACCGAGGTGGATCTGCCCGGCCGCATCGACGACCACATCAACCCCTACCAGACCACCAGCGAGGCGGCGGCCAGCCAGGGTGCGGTGTGCGCCAAGGAGGAGGGCACTGACCCGGCCGCACCGAAGCCGATCACGTTCTTGCCGCGCCAGGGCCGCATCCAGCTGCCCGCGCGTGAGCGCACCGTGGTGCGCCTGCCCAGCTTCGAGGCTGTGCGGCGCGATCCTGTGCTCTACGCCCACGCCAACCGGGTGCTGCACCTGGAGACCAACCCCGGCAATGCCCGCGCCCTGGTGCAAAGCCACCAGGTGGGCGGCAAGCCGCGTGATGTGTGGATCAACCCGCCGCCGATTCCGCTGAGCACGGCCGAGATGGACCATGTGTTCGGCCTGCCCTACGCCCGCAGCCCGCACCCCAGCTATGCCGATGCCGACGGCCGCCACGATGGGCCGACCAAGATCCCGGCCTGGGAGATGATCCGCTTCAGCGTGAACATCATGCGCGGCTGCTTCGGCGGCTGCAGCTTCTGCTCCATCACCGAGCACGAGGGCCGCATCATCCAGAGCCGCAGCGAAGACTCGGTGATCCGCGAGATCGAGGACATGCGCGACAAGGTGCCCGGCTTCACCGGCATCGTGTCCGACCTGGGCGGACCCACGGCCAACATGTACCGGCTGCGCTGCAAGAGCACGGCCATCGAGCGCGCCTGCCGCAAGCCCAGCTGCGTGTATCCCGGCATCTGCCCCAACCTGGGCACCGACCATGCGCCGCTGATCCGCATGTACCGCCGCGCCCGGGCCCTGCCGGGCGTGAAGAAGGTGCTGATCGGCTCCGGGCTGCGCTACGACCTGGCCATCCGCTCACCCGAGTACGTGAAGGAACTGGTGACCCACCACGTGGGCGGTTATCTCAAGATCGCGCCCGAGCACACCGAGGGCGGGCCGCTCAGCAAGATGATGAAGCCCGGCATCGGCAGCTACGACCGCTTCAAGCAGCTGTTCGACAAGTACAGCGCCGAGGCGGGCAAGCAGCAGTACCTGATCCCCTATTTCATCGCCGCCCACCCGGGCACCAGCGACGAGGACATGATGAACCTGGCGCTCTGGCTCAAGCGCAACGGCTTCCGGGCCGACCAGGTGCAGACCTTCTACCCCAGCCCCATGGCCAGCGCCACGGCGATGTACCACACCGGCCGCAACCCGCTGAAGGGCCTGAGCCGCGATGTGGCCAAGCCCGAGCTGATGGAGAAGGTGGACGTGGTGCGCAGCGAGAAGCGCCGCCGCCTGCACAAGGCCTTTCTGCGCTACCACGATGCGGCCGGCTGGCCGCTGCTGCGGGATGCGCTGACGGCCATGGGCCGGGCCGACCTGATCGGCAACGGCAAGAAGCACCTGGTGCCCAGCTACCAGCCGGCGCCCAAGCCGGCAGAGCGCACCCATGCCGCGGCCGCGCCGGTGGCACCACGCCGCGGCACGCTGCTGACCCAGCACACCGGCCTGCCGCCGCGCAACACCGGCGCGGCGCGCCGCAAGCCGCGCTAGACGGGCGCTGGGGCGGCCGGGCGCGGCCTGGCGTCGGGCCGTCAGGCCTTCACTTCAGCACCAGGCTGGCGTCGGCCGCGCCGATCAGCGCGTCGGCATCGGCCGGCAGCAGGAAGCCACGCGCCACCGCGTTGGCCGCGGCGCGGCGCACGGCGGCCATGTAGCCGGCGTGGTTGCCATAGCGCTCCTCCAGGCTCAGCCGCGCATCGCCGCTGGCCAGGCGCTCGGCCTTGGTCCGGGCAAACGGCAGCATGCCGCCCACGTAGTTGCAGATCTGCCCCTGGTGGAACGGCCGTGCGCCGCCGGCGGTGATGTTCCAGCCCAGGTAGGTGCCCAGCGGCGCATCCGTCAGCACCACCGGCACACCGCCCACCTCGTTGCCGTCGGCATCCACCCGCGGCACCAGCATGCGGATCACCTGCTTGACCGGCGGCGGCGCGTTGCTGGGCACGCCGGACGCATCGGTGACGTTGAAGTCGGGCCCCCAGTCGTAGTCGAGCACCGGCATGATGAAGTCGGGCTCGGGCACGGTGGTGCGCCACCCGGCCGGCGTGCCGGCCGGCAGGGCCGCCAGGGGGATGGTGGGGAAGCCCATCGCGGCCTGGTTGGCCTCCACCAGGTCGGGCAGGTTCCTGCCGGTGCTGGTCTTGGTGCCGTCGCCCTTCTTGCCATTGAGCGTGGGGTACACGCTGTCGGGCGGCGGGGTGCCGTGCATCACCCAGTTGCGGAAGTGCACACGCAGGGCGTTCACCGTCTGCACATGCGGCACCGGGTTGGGCGGCAGGATGCCGCTGCCGAAGTTGTTGCCCGGGCAGTTGGCCACCGGCCCGGGCAAGCCGCCCTGGCCCGCCGGCAGGTTGGGCAGGCTGGCGTTGAAGGCCGTCAGGCCGTTGCCGCTGCCGCCGTGCGTGCTGCTGGCGATGTAGTAGCGCCGCACGTTGGCGGGCAGCGGGATGTCGGTCTTGCCGTCGGTGCCCACCCATTCCGGCGTCAGCTTCAGGGCCCAGACCTCGGCCGAGCCGAAATGCTCCACCACCTTGGGGCAGGTCTTGCTGGCGCTGCAGCGGTCCTGGATGCCCGCCGGCGGCAGGCCGCGCACGGTGTCGGGGAACTTGGCCCACCACTGCGGGCCCTCGCTGCCGGCCTGGTACAGCTCCAGCACGCCGTCGGGCTGGGCCCAGCGGAAGTTCAGCGCGATGCGCCGCCCGGCGATGATGGGCCACAGCCCGTCGTGCACCTGGGCGCGGTTCTCGCCCTGGTTGAAGCCCAGGTGCAGCCAGCCACGCAGGAAGTTGCCCGACTGCGAATTGCCGCGCGCGATGCTGTGGCTGATGCGCTGCGCCACCGGGTTGGGCGTGCCGGCGTCGTCAGCCAGCGCGGTCTTGAACCACTGGCCCACGTCACGCCAGGCCGCGAAGCCCACGCCCAGCAGGTAGGGGTCTTTCGCGGTGTAGGTCACCATGTACAGCTTGCTGCGGTCGAAGCCGCCCTTGACGCAGATCTGCGTGGGGTCGGGCGTGCCGGGGAAGGGGTTGGCCTCGCTGCAGCTGGCCCAGGCCCAGTCGCTGGCCGGCACCACCTGCTCGCCCAGGGCCGTGCCGTCCTGCAGTTCACCGGTGCGGGTGACCAGCCGCGCCTGCGTGGTGTCCAGCGTGGCGGGCTTGTAGGGCACCGGGTTGGTCTGCACGATCAGCGGCTGCGAGGCCGGGCCCGAGCGGTTGACGATGCGCCCGAACACCAGGCCGGTGACGGCCGAGCCGTCGGGGTTGCGCGCGATCGGCACCTGCAGGAAGTGCCGGCCGCCCACTGCCATGGTCGGGCGGATGGCGGTGCCGTTGCTGGCATTGATGGCCGCGTTGTCGCCCTGCCAGGCGCTGGCCAGGCCGATGTCGCCGAAGCCACGCTCGATGGGGTTGATGGTGATCGGCGTGCCGCGGTTGGGCACGTCGTGCCACAGCAGGCCGCTGGCCTGCTGCAGGTTCACCGGCTTGGTCAGCACGAAGCTGGCCACGTAGCGCAGCTTGCCGTCGGTGTCCTTGCCCAGCTCGGCGTCCTGGATGATGGCGTTGAGCGCATCACGCGGGTCCAGCTCGCCGAAGGCGCGGCCGCTGATCTGCTCGTAGGCGATGGTCTCGCCCGGTGCGGCCGCCAGCGGCGCGGTCTGGTCGATGACGATGCGGGTGACGCGGGCCTGCGCGGGCCAGGCCAGCGCGGCCAGCGCAGCGCCGGTGGCCAGGGCCTGCGCCAGGGCGCGCCGGCAACTGCTGGGATGCTTGGTTGGCATGGTTGTCTCCTCGTTGTGGGCCCCTCCGGGCCGCCTGGAGCTTGCCCGCGATCGTGGCCACGCCGCAGAGTGGAATCCCGGTGCCCGGCCCGGGCGCTGTCACACTCGGGCTGTGACACCTGTCACCCTGTGACAGGTCTCTGGCAGCTGCTGCGCTGCAGCACGCCGGGCGCGCACGGCGGCTGACAACCGCAGCCCGCCTGGCCTGGCGGCCGTGCTGCACTGCGGCATGCCGGCCAGCCCACCACGCGGCACGCGCCTTGCGCTGTTGAGGCTGCACGGCCCGCCGGCCGTTGCAGTGTTCAGCGACCCATGGAGACAAGCACATGACCGACACCACCCCCAGCCAGCAGGCCCAGGCCTGGCTGAGCAGCTTCGACAACGCCTTGCAGCGCCGCGACATCGATGCCGCCGTGGCCCTGATGGGCGACGACTGCTATTGGCGCGACCTGATCAGCTTCACCTGGAACATCTGCACCCAGGAAAGCCCAGCTGCCGTGCGCGCCATGCTGCAGGCCAGGCTGGACGACGTGGCGCCCGCCAACTGGCAGCTGACCGGTGAGGCCACGGCAGCCGACGGCGTGACCGAGGCCTGGTTCAGCTTCGAGACCCGGCTGGCGCGTGGCAAGGGCCTGGTGCGGCTGATCAACGGCCGCGCCTGGACCCTGCTGACCACCATGGTGGAACTGAAGGGCCATGAAGAGAAGACCGGCAAGCACCGCGTGGCCGGTGCCGAGCACGGTGTGCACCGCGGCCGCAAGAGCTGGGCCGAGCTGAAGGCCGAGGAAGCCGCCAACCTGGGCCACAAGGTGCAGCCCGAGGTGGTGGTGATCGGTGGTGGCCAGGGCGGCATCGCCCTGGCTGCGCGGCTGCGGCGCCTGGGGGTGTCGCACATCGTGATCGAGAAGAACCCGCGTGCCGGCGACAGCTGGCGCAACCGCTACAAGAGCCTGTGCCTGCACGACCCGGTGTGGTACGACCACCTGCCCTACCTGAACTTCCCCGACGACTGGCCGGTGTTCGCCCCCAAGGACAAGATCGGCGACTGGCTGGAGGCCTACGTCAAGATCATGGAGATCAACTACTGGGCCTCCACCACCGCCACCGGCGCCCGCTTCGACGAGGCCAGCCAGACCTGGGAAGTGACGGTGCAGCGCAACGGCCAGACCGTGGTGTTGCGGCCCCGGGAGCTGGTGATCGCGCTGGGTGTGTCGGGCTATGCCAACGTGCCGCAGATCCCCGGTGCCGACAGCTTCCTGGGCGACCAGCACCACTCCAGCAAGCACCCCGGCCCCGAGGCCTGCCGGGGCAAGCAGGTGGTGGTGCTGGGCAGCAACAACTCGGCCCACGACATCTGCGCTGCGCTGTGGGAGCAGGGCGTGGACGTGACCATGGTGCAGCGCAGTTCCACCCACATCGCGCCTTCGGCCAGCCTGATGGAGCTGGCCCTGGGCGGGCTGTACAGCGAAGAGGCCATCGCCAACGGCGTGGACCACCACAAGGGCGACCTGATCTTCGCCAGCCTGCCCTACAAGATCATGGCGCCGCTGCAGGTGCCGGTGTACGACGAGATGAAGCGCCGCGATGCCGACCTGTATGCCCGGCTGGAGAAGGCCGGCTTCATGCTGGACTTCGGCGTCGATGGTTCGGGCCTGTTCATGAAGTACCTGCGCCGCGGCTCGGGCTACTACATCGACGTGGGCGCCAGCGAACTGGTGGCCAACGGCAGCATCAAGCTCAAGAGCCGGGTCAACATCGAGCGCATCAACCCGAAGAGCGTGACGCTGACCGACGGCACCGAGCTGCCCGCCGACGTGCTGGTGTACGCCACCGGTTATGGCTCCATGAACCAGTGGCTGGCCGAGCTGATCTCGCCCGCCGTGGCCGACCGCCTGGGCAAGGTGTGGGGCCTGGGCAGCGACACGCCCAAGGACCCCGGGCCCTGGGAAGGGGAACTGCGCAACATGTGGAAGCCCACGCAGGTGCCGCACCTGTGGGTGCATGGTGGCAACCTGCACCAGAGCCGGCATTACTCGCAGTTCCTGTCGCTGCAGTTGAAGGCCAGGCTGGCCGGCATTCCCACGCCGGTGTACGGGCTGGCGCCGGTGCACCATCTGCGCTAGCCGGGCACACCGGGCCAGCCACCGGCTGGTCCGGTGGTGGGGCTGGCGCGGCGGCCTCTTGGCCTACAGGCAGACCGTCGGCCGCCCGACAGGCGCTGCGCGGCCAGGGGTGGAGCATGCAGGCATTCCAGCTTCAACTCTGCGAGGACCGCATGGCCACACCCACACCCCCACCGCATGTCGACCCGATCGGCGTGGATGCGCTGCCCGGCCACCGCCACGCGCTGCAGCTGCCCGATGGCAGTGTGGTCGCCCTGACCCATCTGCCGGCGCCCCTGCCCGGCGCCGGCCTGGCGGCAGCGGACACACCCACGCCGCTGCTGGTGGTGCACAGCGTGAACGCCGCCGCCAGCGCCTTCGAGATGTTGCCCACCGTGCTGCGCCAGGCCCGGCGCCGGCCGGTCGTCGCCATCGACCTGCCCGGCTTCGGCGCGTCCGACAAGCCGGACCAGGCCAGCACGCCACAGCGCATGCAGCAGGCCGTGGCCGCGGCGATTGCCTGGACCCAGCGCCATGTGTCGCCGGTGCCGATGGACGTGATGGCGCTGTCGCTGGGCTGCGAGTTCGCGGCCGAGGCGGTGCTGCAGCAGCCGCAGGCGGTGCGCACCCTGGCCCTGGTCAGCCCCACCGGCATGGAAAGCGGCCAGGCCAACGAGCGCTACCGCGGTGGCGCCACGCGGGCCCAGCCCTGGCTGCACCGCTTGCTGCGGATCAGGCCCATCGGCGCGCTGCTGTACCGGTTGCTGACCCGGCCGGCGGTGGTGCGCTGGTTCCTGGCGCGCAGCTGGGGCCGGCCCGACTTCGACCCGCGTCTGCTGGCCCACGGCCTGCGCTGTGCGGCCCTGCCGGGTGCGCAGCATGCGCCGCTGGACTTCGTGGCCGGCGCGCTGTTCACCCGGGGCATCATCGAGCGCTACCGTGCCTTGCCGGTGCCGCTGTGGGTGGCGCATGGCACCCGTGGCAGCTTCACCGACTTCGACGCCTGCCCAGCACGCAGCGGCCCGGCCTCGGCCGAGACGTCGCATCCGGTGGAGCGCACGGTGTTCGAATCGGGCGCGATGCCGCACTTCGAACTGCCGGACCAGTTCGACACCGCCTACCAGCGCTTCCTGCACGGCCAGCGCCTGGTGGACGCGCTCGCCCGCCGCCCGCTGGTGCGGCCGTCGGCGTTCCAGCCGACCGGGGCCGCGCTGCGCTACGGCCGCTGAAACCGCCCGCACCCGGGCCGGCCATGCACCACGCGCCGGCCGCACAATCGCAGCAAGCCGCCCATCGGCGGCGCTGGCAGGAGTGCGCATGGCCTTGCAGAAGATTCTTGTCGCCCAGGGCGGCGGCCCCACCGCGGTGATCAACCAGAGCCTGGTGGGCGTGGTGCTGGAAGCACGGCGCCACAAGGGCATCGACCTGGTCTACGGCGCGCGCCACGGCGTGCGGGGCATCGTCGACGAAGACTTCGTCGACCTGACCCAGGAGACCAGCCACAACCTGGAACTGGTGGCCGGCACACCCGGCTCGGCCCTGGGCAGCACCCGCGACAAGCCCGACCTGGCCTACTGCCAGAAGATCTTCCGAGTGCTGCAGGCGCATGGCATCGGGCACTTCTTCTACATCGGCGGCAATGATTCGTCGGACACGGTGCGCATCGTCAGCCAGCAGGCGCAGGACAGCGGCTACCCGCTGCGCTGCATCCACATTCCCAAGACCATCGACAACGACCTGGTGGGCAACGACCACACGCCGGGCTTCCCCAGCGCGGCGCGCTTCGTGGCCCAGGCCTTTGCCGGTGCCAACCTCGACAACGCCGCGCTGCCCGGGGTGTACCTGGGGGTGGTGATGGGCCGGCATGCCGGCTTCCTCACCGCCGCCAGCGCACTGGGCAAGAAGTTCCCCGACGACGGCCCGCACCTGATCTACCTGCCCGAGCGGGTGTTCCAGCTGGAGCAGTTCCTGGCGGATGTGCAGGCCATGTACCAGCGCCACGGCCGTTGCGTGGTGGCGGTCAGCGAGGGCATCCACGATGCCTCGGGCGCGCCCATCCTGGCCCAGCTGGCCCAGGATCTGGAGCGCGACGCCCATGGCAATGTGCAGCTCTCGGGCACCGGCGCGCTGGCAGACCTGCTGTGCGAGGAGATCAAGCAGAAGCTGGGCATCAAGCGGGTGCGTGGCGACACCTTCGGCTACCTGCAGCGCAGCTTCATCGGCTGCGTCAGCGACGTGGACCAGCGCGAGGCGCGCGAGGTGGGAGAGAAGGCGGTGCAGTTCGCGATGTGGGGTGACCGGGATGGCTCGGTGTCCATCCAGCGCACGGGTTATTACAGCGCCGACTACAGCCTGCTGCCGCTGGACGCGGTGGCCGGCAAGACCCGGGTGATGGAGGATGAATTCATCACCGCCAGCGGCACCGACGTGACCGACGCCTTCCGCCTCTACCTGCGGCCGCTGCTGGGCTCTGGCCTGAGCGACGCCTACCGGCTGCGCCCGGCGCCAGTGGCCAAGGTGCTGCACACCGCAGGCTGACCGCATGGACCACGCCGACCTGCGCCAGCAGCTGGTGCACCAAGCCAACCGCCTGCAGCCGCTGGGCCTGGCCACCGGCACCTCGGGCAACCTGAGCGTGCGCATTGCCGGTGGCATGCTGATCACGCCCAGCGGCATCGCCTACGACACGCTGCAGCCGGCCGACATGGTGGCCGTGCAGTTCACCGGCCTCGGCACCGCCCGCTGGCAGCATGCGCTGGACCCGAGCAGCGAATGGCTGATGCACGAGGCCGTCTACCAGGCCCGGCCCGAGGCCGGCGCCGTGGTGCATGGCCACCCCACCTATGCCACGGTGCTGGCCATCCAGGGGCTGGAGATCCCGGCGCTGCACTACATGATCGCCGCGGCCGGCGGTGCGCCCATCCGCTGCGCGCCGTACCACACCTATGGCACGCCCGAGCTGTCGGCTGCCGCCGTGGCCGCGCTGGACGGCCGCAAGGCCTGCCTGCTGGCGCACCACGGCCTGCTGGCCTTCGAGCGCAACCTGGACAAGGCGATGTGGCTGGCCGGCGAGGTGGAGACGCTGGCCCAGCAGACCCTGATGTGCCTGGGCCTGGGTGGACCGCGGCTGCTGCCGGCCGAGGAGATCGCCGTGGTGGTCGACAAGTTCAGCCGCTACGGGCTGAAGAGCCGCTGACGGGGCGGGTCAGGGCCGCGGCTTCTGCAGCGCCGCCAGGCCTTGCGCCAGGTCGCGCTCGGCCTGGCGCAGGCATTCGGCGCGCACGGCGGCCACCGTCAGGGCCATGCAGCGTGCGCACTGCTGGCGGTAGGCCGCCTGCACCTCGGCAGGCGTCGATGCAGCGCCGGCCGGCGTGCTGGCCGGGCCGCCGCCGGTGCCTGTTCCTGCAGCGCCCATGGCCACTGCGGATGCTGCAGCCAGCGTGGCGCAGGCAGCGCTCAGCAGCCTGCGCATCACCCGCTCAGGCGGCCTGGCGCCGGCGCAGCATGAAGCCCAGCCCGCCCAGCCCAGCCGCCAGCAGCCAGCCGGCTCCGGGTTCCGGCACCGCCACCACGGCGCTCTGGCCGGAGAAGGTCAGCATGGTGGCGTCGTCGGTCGAGGCGATGGTGAGGAAGCGGCCCGACAAGGCCTGGCCGTTGTCCGACAGGCCCAGGCGCAGGCGGAAGACCTGGCCCGGGGCCAGGGTGGCGGCGTCCCATTGCAGACCGACGGTGGCGTCGCAGCCCGGGGCCGCGGTGCAGGCGGCATCCAGCGGCAGTGCGCCCTCGGTCAGGTTGCCGACGTTGCCGAAGCCGACGTTGATGCCGCTGATCGGGTCGATGAAGGCCCGTGCCTCGCGCCGCACCGGATCACCGGCGATCGGCGCTCCCCAGGACTCCGCCACCGTGTCGAGGAAGCTGGCCGAGCTGTCCGGGTTGGCGAAGGCCACGAAGCGCAGCTGGGTGAAGCTCTCGGCGGCGCTGATGTTGCGCAGCTTGTACTCGATGGTCATCAGGTTGGTGCCGGCACCCGACACCAGCGGCGCGTCGAACTGCAGCCCGGCATTGCGGCCGGCCACCACCTGCGCGTTGTCGGCGCTGCCCAGCCCCTGCACGAACAGCAGCGGCTCGAGCCGGAACAGATTGCCCGCGCCATACGCGGCGTTGTCCATGCTGCCATCGTCGTTGATGCTCAGTGGGGCGGACACCGCGGCATGTGCGCCGGTGGCGCCGAGCAGGCTGCCGGCGGCCAGGGTGATGGCCAGCGCGACGCTGCGCAGGCGGGGGATGGACGGGCTGGCGCCAGGGGTGGTGGCGCTGGGGAGGTGGTGAGTCATGGGATGCCTTTCCGTGGGGTTTGAAATCGGCCGGCGTCAAGCCGGCCGCGGTACGGCTCAGCGTGCTGGACGCTCACCCTCCAGCTGGTTCACAAGATCGTACTCGCGCACCAGGCCGGGCGCCATGAACGCTGCTTCGGAGGTTTCGACGCGGCCGGTTCCGGGCTGTGACACCATCACCTGCAGCGCCGGGCGCAGCACGCCGCACACCGGGCACAGCGGCGGGTTCGGGTCGTCCGGGTTCGGGTAGGCGCGGCGCAGGGCGATCACCACCGACAGCGTGCCGACCTTGCGCACACCCTCGCCGTAGAGGTCGTCGGCGATCTCGTTGACCAGTTCGCTGAGGGACTTGGCCTGGCGGGGGTCCAGCTTGGGGTCCATCGGCGCATCGGCCCAGCCGTCCAGCCGGGCGAACTGCACGCCGGTGTCGGTCACGTTCAGCGTGGCGCTGCCCGGGCCGATCACGTGGTTCAGCACCAGGCCGGTCTGGGGGTCCTTCAGCAGGCCGCCGGGCACCAGATAGGCACGTGGCAGCTGCACCGTCTTGTGCAGCGTGACGCGGGCCACCGTGCTGCCCTTCTCGTCGGACACGCCGGCTTCCAGGCTGCGCACCGGCAGCGGGTTCTTCACGCCCGCAGGTGCCTTGGGGATCTCCGACGCAGGCACGCCCAGCATGGCCATGAACTTCAGCGCCTGGTCGTAGGCCTGGGCGTCGCTGAGCTTGGCCGACGGCGGCAGCGCATCGCTGCCCGGGGTGAAGGCCGCGCGGCGGGCGAACATCAGGTTGCCGGCGCCGATGTTCTTGCTGTAGGCCAGCAGGGTGTAGGCGCCGGTCTCGCTCTCGCGGCTGCCGCCTTCCACCACGCACAGGCCCTCGTCGGCCTCCTTGGCGCTGGTGGTGGTGCTGCGGCAATCGGGCGCGAAGCTGGCCGCCTGGCGGCCGAACAGGGCGCTGGAGACCTTGCCGACGTCGAAGTTGCGCGACAGGCCGCCTTCGGGCTTCACGCTCATCAGGCGCTCGACCACCGGGCCGCTGCCGTCACCCAGCATCAGGCGCAGCGATTGCGCGACGGCGGCGCGCAGGGTTTCCTTGGGGTCGGCGGTCTGGGCCTGCAGCAGCAGCGGCGACAGGGCCAGCAGCGAGGCGCAGACAATGGTTCGGATCGGGTTCATGGCAAGTCCTTTCAGGGGTGGCCGCGGGCGGCGCGGGCATGGCGCGGCCGCACCGCGGCGCGGCAAGAGTCGTCAGGGGTGGGGCAGGGCTGGCGCGACAGGGCGCCGGTGCGTGCGGCTCAGGGCGGCGAGAAGGCGTTTTCACCCACCGGGTCGCAGCCGGGGTAGCCCATCCAGGCGTAGTAGTTGCGGTTCAGCGGTGAGCCGAACGCGCCGCTGTTGTTGTAGCGCTCGTTGACCAGGCGGTTCAGTGCATTGCCCGGTGTGTGGCCGATGGTCATCGCGCTGGGGCACTGGTCCTGGCAGGTGCCGAACCAGTTGAAGGGGTCGTAGCCGGCGCAGCCCATCTTGTTGGACTTGTAGTGGTTGTTGGTCCAGGCCTTGGCCACCGACTGGGCATGGCCGGCGATGGCGGTGGCCGCATAGTCGCCGTTGAAGGACGAGCTGATCCACATCAGGCCGTGGAAGCCGGTGAACACATGCAGGCCCTTGTTGGCGCCGTTCTTCATCATCGAGGCGCGCATGTTGCTGAAGTAGCTGTCGTTCAGGCTCAGGCAGGACGAGGCATGCAGGAACTTCAGGTTGTTGTCGCCCACGGCCATGTTGCGGCTGGCAGAGGTGCCGCCCATGATCGAGCTGCAGGTGCCCAGCTCGGTGTTGCGCATCAGCCCGCCCCAGCCGTTGCTGGCGTTGTAGCCATGCACTGCCACGATGGCGGCGTCGGGCCAGTCGACGTAGAGGTAGTCCTTGCAGCCGGCCTTCAGGCTGGGGTCGCAGAAGCGCTTGACCGTGGTGTTGCCGTCGACGAACTTGCCGGTCTTGGCATGGCCCATGTTGCCCATCCAGTCGTACCAGGCGCTGGCCATGCCCGGCCAAGAGCCGCGGTTGGCGTCGGTGTCGCCGGGGGCGCAGTTGCCACCGCTCCAGTTGCCGATGGCATACATGTCGACCTTGAGCGCCAGGGCACTGCCCAGGGCCGTGGTGAGGGCGATGCCGGCCATGCAGCGCAAGGCCAGCCGGGTGGGGGGATTCAGTGCTCGCATGACAGTTCTCCTGAAGTGGCCGGGCTGTGTTTCCGGCATGGAGGCAACCTTAGGGCTGGCCAATTCAGGGGTCAACGGCATGCGGCGCCGGCGGTCATCCGCCCGGCTTAATCCCTTGTTGGAGCGGCCTTCCACCCGTGGGAGGACGGCCTGTGACGCAGGTCACAGCGGTGCTGTGAACCGCTTCTGGACGCTCACATGATGAGTTGGGTCTGCGTGACCACGGCGCACAGCTTGCCCTGGTCGTTGCGGATCATGGTCTGCCACACGTTGGTGGTGCGGCCGCGGTGCAGGGCGATGCTCTCGCCGGTGACGGTGCTGCCCACCTTGGCCCCGGCGATGAACTTGGTGCTGCTGTCGGTGGTGGTGGTGCGCTGGCCGGGGCCGAGGTTGACCACCGTGCCCACCGCGCCCAGGGTGTCGGCAAAGGCCATGTAGGCGCCGCCATGCAGGATGCCGCCGCCGGTGCACAGATCGGGCCGCACCAGCATCTCGGCCACGATGCGGTCGGGTGCCACGCTGGTCAGGCGCACGCCCATCAGGCCGGGGAACAAGGGGTCCAACATGGCTTGCACAGCGGCAGCATCCAGCATGGCGTGTCTCTTCGTCTCGGGTTGGGGGAGGTGGTTGTCAGCGGATCGACAGCGGGGGCCGATACACTGGCGGCTTCTGCTCGTCATTGGGGAGTAGCCGCCCGGCCACTGTGCGTGGTGACGGGGCGGGCGTCAACACACTTGGCCCCGGGGTTCTTCCCGATCCGGCCATGGCGCCCGCAGCACCGAAGCCCGCATCTCGCATGTTGAGGGCTTCGTGCCTGGCAAGACCTTTGACCGCGCTGCCTCCGCTGTGGGCCGGGGGCGGCGTGGTCATCGGTGTTCCGCCGGCCCCTGAAAGACTGTTCCATGGAAGCCTTCCTCGTCTCCACCGGCATCGTGGCCCTGGGGGAAATGGGTGACAAGACCCAGTTGCTGGCCCTGCTGCTGGCCGCGCGCTTTCGCAAGCCCGTGCCCATCGTGCTGGGCATCCTGGTGGCCACGCTGGCCAACCACGCCATGGCCGGCGCGCTGGGTGGCCTGCTGGCCGCCTGGATGGGCCCGCAATGGCTGCGCTGGGTGATCGGCGGCTCCTTCCTGGCGATGGCGGTGTGGATGCTGGTCCCCGACAAGCTGGACGACGTGCAGACCGAGGGCCGCGGCCTGAAGCTGGGTGTGTTCGGCACCACGGTGCTGGCCTTCTTCCTGGCCGAGATGGGCGACAAGACCCAGATCGCCACCGTGGCCCTGGCCGCGCGCTACAGCGATCTGCTGGCCGTGGTGACCGGAACCACCCTGGGCATGATGATCGCCAACGTGCCGGCGGTGCTGCTGGGCGACCAGATCGCCCAACGCGTGTCCATGACCCTGGTGCATGGCATCGCAGCGGCCATCTTCGCGCTGCTGGGCCTGCTCACGCTGTTCAACGTGGGCCAGCTGCTGTGACCCTGGGTCAGGGCCGCACCGCCGGGGTCTCCACCACCATGCCGGCCGCGCGCTGCGCCAACCAGGCTTCCAGCGCCATCCACTCTGGGGCGTCCACCGCCCAGGGCTCGGCCCGCACACCGGTGATGCAACCACGCAGCCGGCGCTGCAGGCTGCCCAGGGCCTGCCACTCCAGCCGGTAGGTGGGGTAGCCGGTGGCATGGCCCTGCGGGATGGCCGCGCCACCCAGGCGCTGGCCGGCGCGCTGGTCATGGCAGTGCAGGCAGGCCAGGTTGAGCTGGCCGATGCGACGCTGCCAGAGTTCCTGCCCTTGCTGGCGCAGTGGCGCCAGGCGTGCATCGTCGGGCGGGCGCAGCGGCAGGCCACGCGACTGCAGTCCCACGTAGGCCGACAGCGCCAGCAGGTCGGCATGCTCCGGCGGCAGCAGGTCGGCCTGCTGGTGGCGCTGGCGGCAGGCGTTGATGCGGCCGGCCAGGTTGAGCGCACCACCGCTCCTGGCATCCCAGGCCGGATAACGCGCCGCCACGCCGGCCATGCTGCGCGGCGCCTCGCCGTGGCAGTCGGCACAGCGCTTGCCACTGCCGCCGGCCGGGCTGCGCCACAGCTGCTCACCGTCCTGCACCCACAGCATGGCCGGGTTCTGGGCGTCGTCGCGCTGCAGGGCCTGCAGCGCAGGGCTCATGAACTGCAGGCCGGAGCGCCGGCCGTCTTCTGCCCAGGCCGCCCCGGCCAGCAGCAGGGTCAGGGTGGCCAGCCGGCGCAGCCTCATGCGGGGTTGATGGCCCGCGTCTCGCGGTGCGCAAAGCCCCAGTCGCCGGTCCACTCGAAGCTCAGCGTGCCCGGTCGGTCGGCACGCAGCCAGAAGGCCAGGTAGGGGTTGGCGGCGATGGCGGGGTACAGGTCGGCTGCAAACACCAGCTGGCCATCGAGCCTGCACTCGAAGCGGGTGACGATGCTGCGCGGCACCACGTTGCCGAAGCCGTCGTGGCGCAGGCCGTTTTCCATCGGGTGGCCCAGGGTCACGCGCAGTTCACCCGGCTGGCCGCGGCGCAGCGCGTCCAGGCCGTGGATCAGGCTGCGCGCACGCGGGGCCGGTGTGGGGGTGTCGGCCATGGTCAGGGCTCGATGCAGGCGGCGAGGGTCACCAGCACATCCACATGGTGCGACCACTGGCTGCCGTCGCTCAGCCGCGCCAGCGCCACCAGCTGTTGCGAGGTGGCCAGTCGGATGCGCGTCTGCACCTGGGCCACGCCGCTGGCGGGGCTGAGGCTGAAGCGGGCCACGTCACGCTGCGGGTTGCGTTCGTTGTAGATCACGATCTCGCGCACATGGTCGGCGGCCGTCATGGGGCTGTCGACCTTCACGCTGACCGGCACGGCGTTGCCGTTCTCCACCAGCGGGGCGATGTCCAGCAGCACCCGGCCTTCGGTCACCGGCCTGCCGCCGGCCCACTGCTGGGTGACCTCCCGCAGCGAGGGCGCGGCCGAGACCGCGGCCGCCGGGCGCAGCTGCAGGGCCAGGCCCAGGCCCACACCCAGGCTGGCAGCGCCCAGCAGGCGGCGGCGGGGCAGGATGGGGCTCACCGCAGCGTGCCCAGCCAGGCGACCAGGTCATCGATCTGGCCATCGTCCAGCAAGGGCCTGCCACGCTGGGCGGCGGCCACCTGCTGCAGGCCGTGCACCCGGGCATAGGCCGGCATCACCGTGTCGGGGTTGAAGCGCTCGGGCGCCAGCAGGCGCTGGCGCAGGGCCTCGGCATCCAGCCGGCTGCCCACACCCGCCAGCGGCGGGCCGATGTTGCCCTGCAGGGCCGGGTTCTGGCCCGGCAGCGCATGGCACAGCACACACAGGCCCTGGCTGCGGTTGAGTGCGATGGCCGCGCCGCGTGCCGCATCACCCTGGGCCATGGCCGCGGGGGCCAGCAGTGCGGCCATCAGCAACAACCTCATGCCTTCTTCAGGTTCTGGTTCTTGATCGGCAGGCTGCGCACACGCTGGCCAGTGGCGGCGAAGATGGCGTTGAGCACCGCCGGTGCCGCCACCGCGATGGTGGGCTCGCCCACGCCGCCCCAGAAGCCGCCCGAAGGCATGACGATGGTCTCGACCGCTGGCATCTGCGCCATCAGCAGGGCCGGGTAGGTGTGGAAGTTGGTCTGCACGAAGCGGCCCTTCTCCAGCGTGCATTCCCCCAGCAGCGCGGCCGACAGGCCGTAGGCGAACGAGCCCTCGACCTGGGCCTCGATCTGCTGCGGGTTCACCGCGTGGCCACAGTCGGTGGCGGCCACGATGCGGTGCACCGTCAACACACCCTCCTTGTCCACCGACACCTCGGCGCAGGCCGCCACATAGCTGCCGAAGCCCATGATCTGGGCCAGGCCGCGGTGCACCGTCTGGCCGTTGATGGACTTGGCCGGCGCGCCCCAGCCGGCGCGCTGGGCCACCGCGTTCAGCACCGCCAGGTGCTTGGGTGAACCTGCCAGCAGCTTCTGGCGCAGGGCCAGCGGATCCTGTTTCGTGGCGTGCGCCACTTCGTCGAGGAAACACTCGAGGTAGATGGCGTTCTGGTTCAGGTTCACGCCGCGCCAGAAGCCCGGGCGCACCGGCGGGTTGCGCATGGCATGGTCGATCAGCAGGTTGGGGATGGCATAACCCAGCGCACCTTCGGCACCGCCCTTGGCCAGGCCCTGGAACACCACCGGATCCAGGCCGTCGCGCATGTTCTGCGGGAACAGCGTGGCCAGGATGGACTGGCCCGAGATGCGCATGTGCAGCGCGGTGAGCTGGCCCTGCGCGTCCACCCCGGCCTTGAGCTTGCACTGGGTGACCGGGTGGTAGAAGCCGTGCTGCATGTCCTCCTCGCGGCTCCACACCAGCTTGACCGGTGTGCCCGGCATGGCCTTGGCGATGGCCACCGCCTGGCGCACCCAGTCGGTGGCGCCACGCCGGCCGAAGCCGCCGCCCAGGTGGATCTTGTAGACCTCGCACTTGGCGGCCGGCAGGCCGGCGGCCTCGGCCGTGGCCGCCAGTGCGGCCTCGCCGTTCTGGGTGGGGGTCCAGACCTCGCAGCGCTCGGGCGTCCAGCGGGCAGTGGCGTTCATCACCTCCATGCAGGCATGGTTCTGGTACGGGTAGCTGTAGACCGCCTCGATGGTGCGGGCGGCACCGGCCAGCGCTTCCTTGGGCTGGCCGGCGGTGTGGCCGACCAGGGCCTCGGGCGCGTCCAGCCCGGCCTTCAGCAGGGTGGCGATGGCGGCGCTGTCCAGGTTGGCGTGGGGGCCTTCGTCCCACTCGATGGGCAGGGCGTCCACCGCCTTCTTGGCACGCCACCAGGTGGTGGCCACCACGGCCACGGCGGTGTCGCCCACCGGCACCACCTGCTTCACGCCGGGCAGGCCCATCACCGCGGCGGCATCGAACTTGCGGACCTTGCCGCCCACCACCGGGCAGTCGCGGATGGCTGCGCTCAGCATGCCGGGCAGGGCCAGGTCCATGCCGTAGACCTGGGCGCCGGTGGTCTTGGCCACGGTGTCCAGCCGCGGCAGGGGCTTGCCGGCGATGGTCCAGGTCTTGGGGTCCTTCAGCGGCACGTCGGTGGGCGGCGTGAGCTTGGCGGCCGCGGCCGCCACCGCGCCGTAGGTGGTGCGCCGGCCGCTGGCCGCATGGCTGATCACACCCTTCTCGGCCTGGCATGCGGCGGGTGGCACGCCCCAGCCATCGGCGGCGGCCTGCACGAGCATCATGCGCGCCGCTGCACCGCCCTTGCGCACGTAGTCATGCGATTCACGCACGCCCCGGCTGCCGCCGGTGCTGAAGTTGCCCCAGGCGCGCTGGCGCGCCAGGTTCTGGCCGGGCGTGGGGTATTCGGTGGTGACGCGGGCCCAGTCGCACTGCAGCTCCTCGGCCACCAGCTGGGCCAGGCCGGTGAGCGTGCCCTGGCCCATCTCGCTGCGGGCGATGCGGACCACCACGGTCTCGTCGGGCTTGATCTGCACCCAGGCGTTGATCTCGGGCGCCGTGCCCTGGCTCTGCGCCATCGGCACGTGGAAGCCCAGCATCAGGCCACCGGCCGTGGCGCTGCTGGTGGCCAGGAAGCGGCGGCGGGCGGGGGAGCGGGGTTGGGTGGCGGTGCTCATCGTGTGCCCCTCATGCCTTGCTGCTGACCATCATGATCGCCGCCTGCACCCGGTTGTAGGTGCCGCAGCGGCAGATGTTGGTGATGTTCTCGCGCACCTGCTGCACGGTGGGGCGGGGGGTGTTCTTCAGCAGGGCGGCAGCCGTCATCAGCATGCCGCTCTGGCAGAAGCCGCACTGCGGCACGTCCAGCGCCACCCAGGCCTTCTGCAGCGGGTGCTGGCCGTCGGGCGACAGGCCCTCGATGGTGGTGATCTTCTCGTTGTCACCGATGCTGGACACCGGCCGCACGCAGCTGCGGGTGGCCACGCCGTCGATGTGCACGGTGCAGGCGCCGCACTGGGCGATGCCGCAGCCGTACTTGGTGCCGGTGAGGCCCAGCTGCTCACGCAGCACCCACAGCAGCGGGGTGTCGGGCTCGGCGTCGTGCGTGCGCACCTGGCCGTTGACGTTCAAGCTGGGCATGCGGGTCTCCTGCGGCTGCAAACGAAGCCCGGATGATGCGGTGTTGTGCGCCGCCTGCCCATGCGGGCTGACCAGCAGCCCGTGGCCTTGCAGGGTTACTTCGCCAGCAGGTCCAGCTTCTCGATCAGCCGGCGTTCCTTGGCCAGCGTCTCGCGCGCCCAGGTGGCGTAGTCGACGCTGTTCTTGTACCAGACCGGCTGGTTCAGCTGGTCCAGAACGGCCAGGTGCTGCGGGTCGTCCATGGCCTTCTTGAAGGCGTCGTGCAACGTCTTCACCAGGGCCGGGTCCATGCCCTTGGGGCCGGCCAGGCCATAGGGCGAGTTCGACACCACGTTGTAGCCCAGCTCCTTGGCGGTGGGCACGTTGGGGTAGCGCTTCATGCGCTGCTCGCCAAAGCTCACCAGCAGGCGCATCTGGCCGGCGTCGACGAACTTGTCCCAACCGGTGGCGTCGCTCGCGGCCGACACATGGCCGCCCAGCAGGGCCTGCATCAGGTCGGCATTGCCCTTGAACGGGATGTGGTTGAGCTGCACGCCGGTCACGTCGCTCACTTCCTCGATCAGCAGGTGCGGGCTGGTGCCGGTGCCGGTGGAGCCGAAATCGATCTTGCCCGGCGCCTTGCGCGCGGCCTCGATGTAGTCCTTGAAGGTCTTGTAGGGCGAATCGCTGCGCACCACGAAGCCGAAGCTGTAGCCGGTGAGGCCGATGATGAACGTGAAGTCGTTGAGCGGGTGCCAGGCCGTCTTCTGCATGTGCGGGATGCGCAGCATGCCCATGGGGTACTGGGCGATGGTGTAGCCGTCGGGCCGGCCCTGCAGGCCCATGTTGCCGGGCCCGTTGGTGCCACCACCGCCGGGCTGGTTCTGCACCACGATCTGCTGGCCCAGGTGCCTGCTGGCGATCTCGGCCAGGGCGCGCAGGTGGCGGTCGGTGCTGCCACCGGCGGGCCAGGGCACCACCAGGGTGATGGCGCGGCTGGGGTAGGCCTGGGCCTGGGTGATGGCGCTGGTGCCAGCCAGCGGGGCGAGGGCTGCCAGGGCCAGCAGTTGGCGGCGGGGGGTGGAATGGCGCATGGTGGATCCTTGTCAGGCCGTGCAACGGCAAACCCAGCAGTCTAGGGTGAACCCGTACAGCCGTCCGTCACGGCCCGGACAGGGCGCCGGGCCGGCCGCTCCGACAGGCTGTGCAGAAAGGCCAGCAGGTCGGCACGGTCGCTGCCCTGCAGTTGCAGCGGCTTCAGGATCTGCTCGCCATCGGCATGCAGGCGGTCGGGGCTGAGGGTGTCGTAATGGTCCAGCACCGCATCCAGCGTGGCCTTCTGGCCGTCGTGCAGATAGGGCGCGGTGCGCGCCACGTTGCGCAGGCCGGGCACCTTGAACTCGCCGAAGTTGCGGTGCTGGGCCAGCACATGGCGGGTGGTCAGGGCCGGGTCGTCGGCACCCGGCCGTGGTGCATCGGCATGCCGGCCCAGCAGGTTGTGCGGGTTGGCCAGCAGCGCGGCGATGCCACCGTGGCGGCCGGGGTCGACCACGCCGGGCCGGGCGAAGAAGGCTGCGCCGATGTCGCCGAACTCGCCGTTGGAGAACAGCGGCCCGGCATGGCACAGGCTGCAATTGGCGCGGCCGATGAACAGCCGCAGGCCACGCTGCGCGGCCAGCGGGTAGCGCGCCGCAGCCGCCCGGTCGCCGCGGGCCAGCGCGTCGCGGAAGCCGTCGAACGGCGTGCGCCCGCTCTGCAGCGTGGCCACATAGGCGCCCAGGGCCTTGGCCAGTGGCACCAGCAGGGCCTGCGGGTCGCCGGCCGGCGCCTTGCCATGCGCCCGGCGCCACAGGCAGGCCAGCCGGGCATCGCTGCGCAGCAGGGTGGCGATGGCGGCGGGCTCGCCCGCCATCTCCTGCGGATGCAGCAGCGGGTGCAGGGCCTGCGACCACAGGCTGTCGAAGGCGCCGTCCCAGCCCCACCAGCGCTGCTGTGCCGTGTTCAGCAGGCTGGGCGTGTGGCGGTGCAGCGGGGTGGTGGCGGGTGCGTCGGGCGAAGCCCGGCCCAGCGCCCGCGGCCGGCCGTCGCTGAAGTCGCGCTGCGGCAGGTGGCAGCTGGCGCAGGCCAGCGTGCCGTCACGCGACAGCCGGGGCTCGAAGAACAGGCGCCGGCCCAGGGCCACGGCAGCGGGCTGGCCCGAGAGGGCATTGCCCGGGTCGCGCCCCGGCGCAGATGGCCAGGGGCCGTGCGCCAGGATGCGGGCCTGTTCGTCGGCGCTGAAGTCCAGCAGCGCGGCGCTGGCAGCCATGCTGCAGGCCAGGGCCAGCAGCAGTGCAGGCCAGCGCCACCAGCGCCGCCTCACCGCAGGTCGACCTCGTGCGTGGCCCGGCCCGCCGGCGCGCCGGCCGTGGCCGGCCAGTCGAAGATGAAGCGCCAGCGCCCGGCCATGTGGAACAGCAGCCCCTCGGCGCGGAAACCCCCATCGGCCAGCGGCGTGACGCTGGCGCGGTAGTTCATGCCGTGGCGGTGGGCCGGCATGTCGGCATCCACCACCAGGCCGGCCGGCAGGGGCTGGCCGGGGGCGGGGCAGAGCACGATGTCCAGCGCAAAGGCGCGCCCCGCTTGCAGCGGCGCCGGGCGTGGTGCAAAGGCGATCTGCAGGCCGTCGGCGGCGGCCAGCAGGCGGTGGGCGGCGGGCAGCGCATCCCCACAGCCGGCCCAGGCCGGCGCCGCGGCCAGCCCCGTGGCCAGCCCCGCCAGGGCCACCAGCAACCGGTGCATCACGCCTTGCCGCCCCGCACCGCCTGCACCAGGGCCTCGGCATTGCGCCAGGCGATGCCTTCGGCCACCGGGGCCGGCAGGCTGGCCAGCCAGCCCCGCGAATAGCTGGCATGGCTGGGGATGTAGTGCCAGCGCTCGGGCGTGAAGGTGTCGGTGCCGACCATGAAGCGGCCGGGGAACTCCACAAAGGCCTCGCGCCAGGCCGGGTCGACCTGGCTGCCCGTGGCATGGTCGCCGCGGAACGCCAGGTCGCACCACAGGCGCGGATGGCGGCGCAGCACGGCGCGCACGGCCTCCGGCCGGTCGAAGCCCGAATGCGCCCACAGGATGCGGGCCTCGGGCCATTGCAGCAGCAGGCGCTCGATGCAGTCCACGTCGCTGTGGGCATGCAGCAGCAGGCCGTTCTCCTTGGCCAGGGCCACCATGCGGCGTGGCACCGGCAGCTCGGCGTCGGCGCCATAGAGGTGGAACTCGCCGATGCCCACGTAGCGGAACCTGGCCAGGCGCTGCTCCAGGTAGCCCACCACGCTGGCATCCTTCATCCAGCTGCCGATCTCGCCGCGGCTGCGGTAGGGCCGCAGCTCGGGCACGATCAACGCCGGCGCTTCGGCCGCCAGCAGCTGCGTGCCCTGGTCGTCGGAGCTGGACACCAGGGCGCCCCGCAGCCCTGCCTGGCGCAGGATGGCCACGGCCTGCTTGGGTGGCACCAGGTCCCAGGCGTCGTGGCTGTAGTGGATGTGGGCGTCGAACAGCGGCAGTTCGGCGGCGCGGGCCGGGCCGGCAGCCAGCGCGGCGGCCGCAGCCAGCCAGCCGTTGAAGCCACGCCTGGAGAGCGGTGGTGTTTGCATGTGCGGTGCCTCGTGCGGTGACAAGCGCCGCAAGGCTAACGCACCACGCCAGTCAGCGCTGCAGTGCGGCCAGCAGCTTGTCGTGGATGCCGCCGAAGCCGCCGTTGCTCATCACCAGCACCTGGTCACCGGGCCTGGCGGCCTTGACGATCTCGGCCACCAGGCCGTCCACGCTGTCGGCCACCACGGCCTGCGCCCCCAGCGGCGCCAGGGCCTCGGCGGCACTCCAGCCGTAGTTGCCCTGCAGGCAGAAGCTCATGTCGGCCTCCTCCAGCGCCCAGGGCAGCAAGGCCTTCATCTCGCCACGCTTCATGGTGTTGGTGCGCGGTTCGAAGGCCACCAGCACGCGCGCCAGGCCGGCCTTGCGGCGCAGGCCGTTGAGCGTGGTGCGCATGGCCGTGGGGTGGTGGGCGAAGTCGTCGTAGACCTTGACACCACCGGCCTCGCCGCGCAGTTCCAGCCGGCGGCGCACATTGCTGAAGCTGGCCAGGGCCGCGGCGGCCTGCTCGGGCGCCACGCCCACGTGCTCGGCCGCGGCGATGGCCGCCAGCGCGTTGAGCTGGTTGTGCTCGCCCAGCTGCTGCCAGTCCACCCGGGCGATCTTCAGGCTGCCACGCAGCACGTCGAAGGCATGCGGTTCACCCCGGGCGCGCAGCGCGCCGGGCTCTTCCTTGCGGGCGCCGAAGCGCTGCAGCTCGCTCCAGCAGCCGCGGGCCAGCACCCGGTCGAGAGCGGCTTCACGCGCGTTGACCACTAGGCGGCCGCTGGCCGGCACGGTGCGCACCAGGTGGTGGAACTGGGTCTCGATCGCCGCCAGGTCGGGAAAGATGTCGGCGTGGTCGAACTCCAGGTTGTTGAGGATGGCGGTGCGCGGCCGGTAGTGCACGAACTTGCTGCGCTTGTCGAAGAAGGCGGTGTCGTATTCGTCGGCCTCGATCACGAAGGTTTGTCCTTCGCCCAGGCGTGCCGAGATGCCGAAGTTCAGCGGCACACCACCCACCAGGAAGCCGGGCTTCAGGCCCGCCTGGTCCAGCATCCAGGCCAGCATCGAGGTGGTGGTGGTCTTGCCATGGGTGCCGGCCACGGCCAGCACATGGCGGCCGCGCAAGACGTTCTCGGCCAGCCATTGCGGGCCGCTGGTGTAGACCGCACCGGCGTCGAGGATGGCCTCCATCAGCGCATTGCCACGCGTGACCACGTTGCCGATGACGAACAGGTCGGGCTTCAGCGCCATCTGGTCGGCGCCGAAGCCCTCGATCAGATCGATGCCCAGCGCGCGCAGCTGGTCGCTCATCGGCGGGTAGACATTGGCGTCGCAGCCGGTGACGCGGTGGCCGGCCTCGCGGGCGATGGCAGCGATGCCGCCCATGAAGGTGCCGCAAATGCCCAGGATGTGGATGTGCATGGGCCAATTCTAGGAGCCGCCCTCCCCATGCCCCCGGCCGGTGCCCACCACAATCGCGCCATGTTCACCTGGATCAGCGGCCACCCCTGGGCCTACCCCGCGCTGGAGGTGCTGCACCTCGTCGGCATCGCCCTGCTGCTGGGCAACCTGGTGCTGCTGGAACTGCGGGTGCTGGGCGCCGCCCCTGCATTGCCGCTGCCCGCCCTGGCCCGAGCCGCGCTGGCGGTGGCGCTGGCCGGTTTCGGCCTGGCAGCCACCAGCGGCCTGCTGATGTTCGCCAGCCAGCCGATGGAACTGCTGGCCAACCGGGTGTTCACGCTGAAGATGCTGCTGCTGCTGGCCGCCGGCAGCAACGCCGCCTGGTTCCACGGCCGCGGCAGCCTGCAGCGGCTGGACGGCCTGGCCAAGGCCCAGGCCCTGCTGTCCCTGGGGCTGTGGCTGGCCGTGCTGACCTGCGGCCGCTTCATCGCCTATGTTTGAGGCTGTTGCAACGGAGTGCCGCCCATGATCCAACGCCGAACCCTGCTGGCCAGCACCACCCTGGCCCTGCCCCTGCTCGCACGTGCCCACCACGGCTGGAGCAGCTTCGACCAGAACCGCCCGCTGTGGCTGGAAGGCCGCGCCACCCAGGTGAGCTGGCGCAACCCGCATGCCGAGCTGAAGCTGGAACTGCCGGCCGATGCCAGGCTGCCAGCCGACCTTGCCAGCCGCGCCGTGCCGGCGCAATCGGCCGCCGTCGACGGCAAGGCCTTGCTGGCCGCCGCGCAGCTGCCCAAGCGCCGCGACCGGGTCTGGACCATCGAGCTGGCCCCGCTCACCCGCCTGCAGGCCTGGAGCGTGCCCGAGATCAAGCCCGGCACCACCATGGCCGTGCTGGGCTTCAGCTTCACCGACGAAAAGGGTGATGCGGTGCTGCGCGCCGAGTACCTGTTCGTCGATGGCAAGGCCTACGGCCTGCGCTCGTCACCCGCCTGAGGCCTCACAGGGTCTAGACAAAATCAAACATGAACCGCCAGTCTGCGCAGCAGCATACGGG
>JAZKFQ010000022.1:0-94409 GCA_040386375.1 Pseudomonadota bacterium | reverse complement strand
CTTGGCACTCGCCTTCTAACGCCCACGCTTATCGGCTGTTGATTTTTAAAGAACTTGTTGCGGCTGAATTTGCTACAGCCCTCAACGAAGGAGCGATATTATGGATTCTTCTCAAAATCCTGTCAACCGCTTTTTACTAGTTTCTGCGCTGCCTTTCAGCCCGCTTGCCACCGGTGAAGCCTTTGATTCTGGCACGCTCTGAAAGCCGTGTAAACCCCTGAACCAAAATTTTTGCTCCTTGCTAGCGGCAGGAGCTATGTGTCGCCCCGTTCGCTAGCAGCGAAGCCCTCCACTATAGCAGAGTTCGCCGGCGCGTCCACCACGGCGTGATCGAGCAGGCCTCAGGTTGCGCAGTCCGCAAGGCCCGGTCCACAACCGCCGCAGGTTCTGGGTCCCTCAAGACACAGCCCTGCGGGTCGTCGAGGTCATGCCTGCGGCCTTCACCGGGCTGATCGAGAAGGATCGCGAGGAGGCGCCGGTCGGCGCATCCCCTAGCCGAACTGCTGCAGCGGCCCCATGTTCCTGCGCTTGTGAAGACATCGTGGCGGTGCAGGCCGCCACTGAGCTCGCGCACCTGAGCAATCGGCCGCACGCCGCGACAGCCAACGCCTTCGGCCCGCACCCATCCAGCACGTCAGACACCGAGCCAGCGCTCCTTGATGGAGTCCATCGCCATCACCTTCCCCGCTACCGGGCTGAACATCTGCGCACCACAGATCGCCAAGGCTGCTCCACCGGCGTGGATGCACCCGGATGCGGCTCACCAGCCACCGCAGTCGACAAAGGCCTGCGAACCATCCAAAGCACCAAGGCCAGAGGCTCGCGCCCGTGGCGTGTCGGTCATGGCAGCCCTGCCGCCCAGCCACTGGCGCAACAGCACGATCATTTCGATGCACACGCCGGGCGCTCTCGAACGAGCAGCGACGGCAGTGCGCGGCTAGCCGGGACGCCCGGGCACGCTTGTCAGGCGCAACGCTGGCGCCAATGCCCGTGCTGGCGATGCGCCGGGTGGAACAACTCGCCCTGGCTTGCCTTGCTCAAACGGGCCGGTTGCGCTGCGACCAGCGCTCATTCAAGGCGAGCCAGGTGGCAGCAGGATCCGCACTGGCCAACGCAGGGCCGACGGACTTGGCCAGGCGCTGGGTGTCGGCGCGCAGCACACGCTGCTTGATCGACGACACCTGGCTGGGATGCATCGACAGGCTGCGCAGGCCCATCCCCAGCAGCAGGTCCGTGAAAGCCACATCACCGGCCATTTCGCCACACACACTCACCGATTTGCCCGCGGCGTTCGCGGCCGCGATGACATCGGCGATGAGGCGCAGCACCGCCGGATGCCAGGGGTCGTAGAGATGGGCGACCGCCTCGTCGGCGCGGTCGATGGCCAGCGTGTACTGGATCAGATCATTCGTGCCGATCGAGACGAAGTCGAAGTGCTGCAGCAGCAACGGCATGGTCATGGCCGCGGCCGGCACTTCGATCATGGCGCCAAGCTCGATGTCGGTGAAGGGGATGCCGCTATCCTGCAGTTGCTGGCGTGCGCGCTCCAGCGCATCCAGCGTGGCCAGGATCTCGCTGCGGTGGGCCACCATCGGGATCAGCACCCGCACCTTGCCGAAGGCACTGGCCCGCAGAATGGCGCGCAACTGCTGGCGGAACATCGCGGGCTCGGACAAGCTCCAGCGGATCGCGCGCAGGCCGAGCGCCGGGTTGAGCGCATGCTCGTGCCGCAGCTCCTGCACGGCCATGCGGTCCAGTGGCTTGTCTGCACCGATGTCGACCGTGCGGATGGTGACGGGCAGGCCGGCCATGGCCAGCACGGCAGCACGGTAGGCCTCGAACTGCTCGTCCTCGTCGGGCAGTTCGCCGTTGCGGTTCATGAACAGGAACTCGCTGCGGAACAGCCCCACACCAACAGCGCCGGCCTCGAGTGCATTGACTGCATCGCCCGGCAGCTCGATGTTGGCCAGCAGCTCCACCGGCTGGCCATCAAGGGTGACCGATGGCATGTGCCGCAGGCGGTGCAGCCGCGCGCGTTCGAGTTCGCTTTCCCGCTGGCGGAAGCGGTATTCCTCCAGCACGATGGGTGTGGGGTTGACGACGACCACGCCCGCATCCCCATCGATGATCAGCCAGTCGTCCTGGCGCACGAGGCGGCTGGCCTCGCGTGCACCCACCACGGCGGGGATGTCCATGCTGCGCGCCACGATGGCGGTGTGCGAGGTGCGCCCGCCCACATCGGTCACGAAGCCCTTGAACACGCTGCCCTTGAACTGCAGCATGTCTGCCGGGGCGATGTCATTGGCCACCAGCACCAGCGGATCACCGCCGTCCAGGTCACGCGCATGGCTGACTTGCGGCAGCAGGGATTCCTCCTTGGCCAGCGCACGCAGCACCCGTTCGGCCACCTGCTCGATGTCCGCCTTGCGCTCGCGCAGGTAGTCGTCGTCCATCTCGTCGAACTGGCGCACCAGCACGTCGGTCTGGGCAGTCATGGCCCACTCGGCGTTGTAGTGCCGCACCTCGATCCAGTGCCGGGTGGCATCGGTGAGCATGGGGTCGTTCAACAGCATCAGGTGCACATCGAGAAGCGCCGCCAACTCGGCCGGTGCTTCGGGCGGCAGTTCGTTCTTCAGCGTGGAGATCTCGTTGACCACGGTATCGCGGGCATGGCGCAGGCGGGCCACCTCGGCCGGCGCATGGGCGGCGTCGATGAAATAGTGCGCCACGTCCGCCCGGCTGGACGCCACCAGCACGGCCCGGCCAATCGCCACACCACGCGAGACCGGTTGACCGAACATCTGGAAGCTCATAGGCCCACTTTAGCAGCGCGCCTACGCGGGCCTGCGACGCCACCCGCCGTGCCAGGGCCCAGGTGCCGGCGGCAGCACGCGACCGTGGCTACTGGCCTTCGCCGAACTTGTCGTTGATCAAGGCCAGCAGCGCATCCATGGCGGCCTGCTCGTCGGTACCATCGGTTTCCAGATCGACCTCGCTGCCCAGGCCGGCGGCCAGCATCATCACGCCCATGATGCTCTTGGCGTTGATGCGGCGGCCATTGCGGGCCATGTGCACCTCGCACTGGAAGCTGCCGGCCAACTTGGTGAGCTTGGCAGACGCGCGGGCATGCAGGCCCAGCTTATTGCTGATGGTGGCGGTCGATCGGATCATGACTGGCGGGCTTCTGGGCCTGGTTCTGGGGTCGGGTGACAGCCACCGGCATCACGCCCTGTGTGGCACCCGCCAGGGCCAGGGCCACCATCTCGTCCAGGGGCTTCTGGCGGTAGTTCAAGGCGCGCCACACCATGGGCACGTTCACGCCGGCGACCACACGCACGCCTGGCTGCTCGGCCAACTGGCGGGCGACATTGCAGGGGGTGGCGCCGAAGACATCGGTGAGGATGAGCGTCTCGTCCGCGCCCAGGGCAGCCAGCCGGCTGGCCGCTTCGGCCACCGCCTGCTCGGCACTCGCCGTCGCCGGCACGTCGTACACCGCCAGTGCCTGGGCCGCCTCGGGAAAGGCGTGCAGCGCAGCTTCGCGCAGCGCGCTGGCCAGCGGGGCATGGGCAATGATGAGCAGACCGGTCATGGATGGCGCAAGAACGAAGACAGCATTATCTCCGCGCAGACTGCGGCACCGCCGCCCTGCCTTGTCGCCAACTCCAGGCATTGAGCCACAGGAACGACAGCGCGCACGCCAGCGCCAAGCCCCCGAACGCCAGTTGGTAAGCCGGTACCACGCCCAGCCCGGCCCCGCGCATGGCGTCGATGCCCAGGCCGATGCCCCACTGCAGCACGAACACCCCGGCAAAGATCACCAGATTGAACGCTGACAGCGCACGCCCGGCCAGGGCCAGCGGGAACTGCTGCGCCACGGCCGGCTGCGCCAGCGACACGACACTGGTGCACACACACCACAGGGCCCACATCCAGGCCGTTGCCTGCGCGGCCTGCCAGATGATCAGCGCCAGCAAGCCCACACCCAGCGGCCAGGTCAGGGCGATGAGCCGATCACCCGCCCAGCCGGCGCGTGTGAGCCGGGGCATGACCACGCCCCAGCAGAAAAAGGCCACCAGCATGCACAGGTTGACCAGGAACAGCCCTTGCGCCGCTTCGTCAGGGCTGCGGCCACCCACCTCGGTGAGCCAGGGCCCGATCCACAGCGACTGCATCGCCACCATGCCGCCGTAGGCAAAAAAGCCCAGCGGCGCCACGCGCAGGAACGCGGGATGGCGAAAGACCTGCCAGTAGCCGCCAGCAGCCCCATCGGCCCGCTGCACGCTGCGACCGGCCACTGCGTCGCGCGGCACCAGGACCGCCACACCCACCATGGCCAGCGCCAGGCCGATGGCCACGGCGGTGAACAGGCCACGCCAACCCAGCAGGGGCAACATCCACTGCACCGGCAGGGTGGACGCCAGCATGCCCAGCGAGCCGGTCATCAGCATCCATGCGTTGGCCTGCAGCTGTGCACCCGCCGAAAAATGGTGGCGAAAGCAGGTGAGCGGCGCCATCAGGCAGGCCGACACACCCACGCCGATCAGCCAACGTGCCAGCAGCAGATCGGGCAGATCCCGCGCCACGGCGAAAGCGGCACAGCCCAGCACGGCCACCGCCACGAAGGCCAGCAGCACCCGCTTGGCGCCCCAGCGGTCCAGCGCGCTGCCCAGCGGCAGCTGCATCAGCGCAAAACCCAGGAAGTAGGCGCCGGCCAGCAGGCCCAGCTGGCCGGCGGCCAGGCCCAGTTCGGCGCTGAACACCGGCGCCAGCGTGGCGGTGACGGCGCGCACCAGGGCAGAGAAGAAGTAGACGACGGCAAAAGCCAGGAAGATGGCCACGGCACGCTGCAAGCCCACAGTACCCGTGCCCGGGCTCAAGGCAGCACCTGGAGGGCGTCGAAGAACGGCGCAGCGCGTGCGTCGTCGGCCTGCGCACCGATCAGGCTGGCCTGGAACACCCGGGTGCCATGAGCGAACACCAGCACCTGCTCGGCCACCGCCTGGCCATCGGGCAACTGGCCGCGCAGGCGCCAGCGCCGTGCTTCAGGGTTGGGCGTCATGCCGGGCACCGCGGCCGGCTGCTCGCTCTCGACCTGGGCCCGCACATTGGCCTGGGCCGCCTGGCCCAGCGCCTGCAACGCCGGCCCCACACGCGACGGGTCGCCCAGATCGGCCGAGGCCAGGGCGAAGGTGTGGCCATCGGCACTGCAGGCCACCATGCGCAGTGCCACCGCCTGGCCTGCCAGGACCACCTGGCGCTGCTGGCTGGCCGGCTTGCACGGCAAGGCCATCACCAGCGGCCAGCCCTCGGGCTGGAATTGCCGCCAATCGAGTGCGGGCGCACAACCGGCAAGCACCGCGGCAGACCACAGCACGGCCGCCATCCGACGCAGCACATCCTGAACAGCACCGGCTCGGTTCGCGCGTGATCGGCAGCGCGGGTCGGAAACTTGAAACATCGGCGCGATTATCCGGGCCCCAATCGTGCAAGGCTGCCGTGATGCTTGTCACGCGCGGGGATCAGCACCGGAAATCACCCGCTGATCCATCGATGGCCCGCGGCAACATTCGGGCACCGAAGATCCGCAACCGCCCGGCGTGCCGGCCTGACCCTGCCATGACGCTCGACGAACCCCGCCCCATGCCCACCACCCGCCGTACGCTTCCCAAGCCGCCTGTGCCCACCTGGGCCATTCCGACCTTGGGCGACGTGGTGGCACGCATCGGCGCCGAGGTGGCCGCCCCGCTCACGGCAGCGCTGGAGCGCGTGGTGGCGCTGGCCAGCAGCGGCCGCATCGACAGGCATGGCTTGCAGGCCCTGCGCAGCGAGATCGACGGCGCGCGCCGGGTGGGCCTGCGTGGCCAGCAGATCGCGCGCCTGGCCAGCGGCGCGGTGCGCCAGACGGTGGAGCGTCTGGACCTGACCCTGTGCCTGCGTGAGGTCCTGCATGGCATGGCCGTGCACGCAAATGGCCAGGCCATCGCCGTGCCGCCCGCCCCCACCAGGGCCGAGGTGCTGGGCGATGCCAGCCTGCTGCATGCCGTGCTGGATGCTGCGGCCGACTGGAGCGCCGCCCTGGCGCGGGCCAACGTGGAGTGGCGCATCGACGTCAAGCCCTGGCCGGTGCGGGCACGTGTGCTGTGCCGCTTCGCCCACCGGCCCGCTGACCATGTGTCCCCGCGGCCGCCGCACGGCGACGGCGCTGACCCGGCCCACCACGAGAACAGCCTGGACACGCTGGACTGGCTGCTGCTGACCTACACCGCCCACATCGCCGGCGTGGTGGTGCAGCGCCAGGACGGGCCCAGCCACACGCTGCTGACGCTGGAGTTCCTGAACACCGTCAACGGCACGCTGGAAGGCGCAGCGGCGGTGGATCTGGTGGCATCGGCCGACGGCGGCGCCCAGGCCATTGCCGGTTGCCAGCTGCTGGTGCTGGCTTCACAGCGCGGCACCCGCCAGCGCCTGCGTGACGCCACCCAGGGCCACGATCTGCTGGTCGACTATGTCTCGACCGTGGCCGATGCCGCCCTGTTCTGCCAGGACGGTGCACCCCAGGTGCTGGTGTTCGAATCAGCCTTCAACGGCGATGCACTCGCAGCCTTGCAGGCCCAGCTGGGCCGCAGCGCACCGGGCATGACACACATCGAACTGCTGCCCGCCGGGGACGACTGCAACCTGAGCGTGCCGGGTGCCAACCCGGTCACGCAGTTGGGCATCGACGCCCTGCACCACATGCTGCTGCCGGTGCTGGTGCTGGAACTCGGCCGCGCCAGCCAGGGCTGAGCGGCGGCAGGTCGGCACGCTCAGGCGCCAAACACCTTGCGCAGGATGGCGCTGCCGGTGCCCACCGGATCCTTGCGGATCTTGCGCTCCTCCTCGCCGATCATCAGGTACAGCCCGTCCAGGCTCTTGCCGGTGACATAGCGCTGGATGTTGGCATCGTCGCCCTTCATCAGCCCCAGCTTGGCGGCCCTGCCGGCCACGGCGTTGAACTTCTCCGCCAGCGACACCTTCTCGGTGGCACGGGTGACGATGGGCAGGAACTGCTCGCCCAGCGGCATGCGGGTCTTGCGGGCAAAGAACTCGGTGACCGAGGTGTCGCCACCGCGCACGATCTGGATGGCGTCGTCGACCGACATGGCCTTGGCGGTGTTCACCAGCAGGCTGCGGGCCTGCGGCACGGCAGCCTCGGCCGCGCGGTTCATCGCGGTGACCAGCTCGTCCACCTTCTTCTGGCCGCCGGTGGCCTTCAACAGCTTGGCCGCGTCCTTCAGGATGCCCGGCAACGGAATGCGCACCTTGGGGTTGCCGAGAAAGCCGTCCGTCCTGCCCAGCAGATCGACCGCGATGTTGGCGCCACGCTCCAGTGCGCTGCGCACACCCAGGGCCGCATCCGATTCACTGAACCCGGCCGCCAGAACCGGATCCACCACCAGCCAACCGGTGAAAAACACCCCTGACGTAAACTCCCTGCGCTGCATCGAAGGTCTCCCCATGTCCCTGTCCCGTCGCCATCTTGCCACCGCCGCCGTGCTGGCGGCTGCTGCCGCAGCCGGCTGGCTTGCATTTGGCCG
Source organism: Pseudomonadota bacterium (assembly GCA_040386375.1). Lineage (GTDB taxonomy): Bacteria > Pseudomonadota > Gammaproteobacteria > Burkholderiales > Burkholderiaceae_C > Pseudaquabacterium. The sequence goes on along the minus strand of JAZKFQ010000022.1, from coordinate 86,832 downwards.
CAGCGCCACGCATGCGCCGGCGCCGCAGGTCAACTACACCCTGCTCGACGGCCAGCAACTGAGCACCGACAAGCTCAAGGGCCAGGTGGTGCTGGTGAACTTCTGGGCCACCAGCTGCACCACCTGCGTGGCCGAGATGCCCCAGATCATGGCCACGCATGAGAAGTACAAGACCAGGGGCTACCAGACTGTGGCCGTGGCCATGGCCTACGACCCGCCGGCCTATGTGTCCAACTTCGCGCAGACACGCAAATTGCCCTTTGGCGTGGCCATCGACAACACCGGCGCCATCGCCAAGGGCTTCGGCGATGTCAAGCTCACGCCCACCACCTTCCTGATCAACAAGCGCGGGGAGATCGTCAAGCGCTACGTGGGCGCTCCCGATTTCGCGGCGCTGCACACGCTGGTGGAAAAGCTGCTGGCCGAACAGGCCTGACGGCCGCGCCCGGCGCGGCGGCTCACAGCGTGGCGGTCACGCCAGCGCCCGCGGCCTGCTGGTCGGCGTGGTAGCTGCTGCGCACCATGGCGCCCACGGCCGCATGGGTGAAGCCCATCTTCTGCGCCTCGGCCTCGAACATCTTGAAGGTGTCGGGATGCACATAGCGCCTGACCGGCAGATGGTGGCCACTGGGCGCCAGGTACTGGCCGATGGTGAGCATGTCGATGTCGTGCGCGCGCATGTCGCGCATCACCTGCAGGATCTCGTTGTCCGTCTCGCCCAGGCCGACCATGATGCCGCTCTTGGTCGGCACGCCCGGGTGCAGCGCCTTGAACTTCTTCAGCAGGTTCAGGCTGAACGCGTAGTCGCTGCCCGGGCGGGCTTTCTTGTAGAGGCGCGGCGCGGTTTCCAGGTTGTGGTTCATCACGTCGGGCGGGGCCGCCTTCAGGATCTCCAGCGCCCGCTCGTCGCGGCCGCGGAAATCGGGCACCAGGATCTCGATGCGGGTGGCGGGTGACTGTTCCCGCACCTGGCGGATGCATTCCACGAAGTGGCCGGCACCACCGTCGCGCAGGTCGTCCCGGTCGACGCTGGTGATGACCACGTACTTCAGCTTCAGCGCCGCGATGGTCTTGGCCAGGTTGGCTGGTTCATCCGCGTCCAGCGGGTCGGGCCGGCCATGGCCCACGTCGCAGAACGGGCAGCGCCGGGTGCACTTGTCGCCCATGATCATGAAGGTGGCCGTGCCATGGCCGAAGCATTCACCGATGTTGGGGCAGCTGGCCTCCTCGCAGACGGTGTGCAGCTTGTGCTCGCGCAGGATCTGCTTGATCTCGTAGAAGCGGGTGCTGGGGCTGCCGGCCTTGACGCGGATCCAGTCGGGCTTCTTCAGGGTTTCGGCCGCCACCACCTTGATGGGAATGCGCGCGGTCTTGGCTTGCGCCTTCTGCTTGGCAGTGGCGTCGTAGGCGGCGGCCGGCTGGGCTTCGCGGGTGGTGTTGTCGGTGGCCATGGTGGTGCTTGCCCGCGGGCGGTGGAGGGTCAGCGTGTGAACTGCAGGGCCAGGCGGTTGCCCAGCTGCTGCGCCACGGTGGCCCAGTCGGTGGAAACCCCGAGTCTAGCGAGATCGACTGTCTGCAGGCCTGCGTAGCCACACGGATTGATGCCGGCAAAGGGCGTCAGATCCATCGCCACGTTCAGCGCCACGCCGTGGTAGGTGCAATGGCGGCTGACCTTGATGCCCAGCGCCGCCACCTTGCCCAGGCCCAGGAACGGGTCGGCGCCCGGGGCCGGGCCTGTCAGCGCGGCATGGCTGCGCGGGTCGGCCAAGCGCACGTAGATGCCCGGCGCCCCGGCCACCCGGTGGCCGGTGATCTGCTGCGCTTCCAGCACCTTCAGCACCGCATGCTCCAGCCGGTAGACGTATTCCTTGACGTAGATGCCCAGGCGCTTCAGGTCGACCAACGGGTAGGCCACCACCTGGCCAGGGCCGTGGTAGGTGACCTGGCCGCCGCGGTTGGTGGCCACCACCGGGATGCCGCCGGGGTTCAGCAGGTGTTCGGCCTTGCCGGCCACGCCCTGGGTGTAGACCGGATCGTGTTCCACCAGCCACAGCTCGTCGGGCGTGTCGGCGGTGCGCGCCGCGGTGAAGGCCTGCATGGCCTCGACCGTGGGCGCATAGGGCCGGCGCCCCAGGTGGCGGATCAGCATGCCCGCGGCGCTACAGCACCACCTTGACCATCGGATGCGTGCTGAGCGTGCGGTACAGCTCGTCCAGCATCTCGCGGCTGGTGGCGGTGACGGTCAGCGTCAGGCCGAGGTACTTGCCGCCGCTGCTGGGGCGCTGCTCGATGGTGGCGGGGTCGAAGCCGGGGTCGAACTGGCGCGCCACCGACACCATGGCCTCCAGGTAGCCCGGCACCTGCGCGCCCATCACCTTGATCGGGAAGGCGCTGGGGTACTCGATCAGCGATTGCTCGGGCGGGACGGGGGGTGGAACGGTTGCCATCGCCAACAGGTGGGGCTTCAGATCGACTGTTCAAGCTTGGCGCGCTGGTAGGCCTCGTACAGCCTGGCATACACCGGGCCCGGCTTGCCGCGCAGTGCGCCATGGCCCACCGGCTCGCCGTCCAGCCGGGTGACGGGCAGCACTTCCTTGGTGGCGGAGGTGAGGATCAACTCGTCGGCCGAGTGCACGTCGCTCTCGGCGATGGGCCGCAGGTTGTAGGCGATGCCCACGTCGGCGCACAGCTCGGCCAGCAGGTCGTAGCGGATGCCCTCGAGCACATGCTCGCTCTTGGGCGGGCCCAGCAGCGCACCTTCGTGCACCACCCACACATTGCTGCCCGAGGCCTCGGTGAGCCAGCCGTCGCGGAACATCACCGTCTCCAGTGCACCGTGGTCGGCCGAGATCTGCCGTGCCAGCACATTGCCCAGCAGCGACACGCTCTTGATGTCGCCGCGCTCCCAGCGGAAATCACGCGCGGTGACGCAGGCCACACCCTGGTGGCGCTGCTCGGCCGACGGCGGCTTCATGGCGCTGGTCATCACGAACACCGTGGGTTCGATGCCCTCGGGCATCACATGGTCACGCAAGGCCACGCCGCGTGTCACCTCGATGTAGACCAGCTGGTCGTCGGCCGGCTGGGCGGCGATCAGCTCACGCACCAGGGCCAGCCAGCCGTCGCGGCTGTGCGGGTTGGTGATGCGCAGCTTGCCCAGGCTGCGCGCCAGGCGCGCCATGTGCTCGTCGAAGCGGAAGCAGCGCCGGCCATAGACCGGGATCACCTCGTAGATGCCGTCGCCGAAGATGAAGCCGCGGTCCAGCACCGAGATCTTGGCCTCGCACAGCGGCAGCGTCTGGCCGTTGAGGTGGCACAGGGTGTCGGGCAACATGGCGGCAGTGGTCATGGCGGGCCTTTCAGCGTTCAGGGCATGCAGGAAGCGGACACGGCCAGCTTAGCGGAATGGCCGTGTCCTGCCCGGGCGCCGATCACTTGATCCAGAGACGGATCGAATCCCAGGCCCGGCCGAACAGTCCGGCCTCGGGCACGGCCTGCAGCACCACCAGGGGCACGCTGGCCAGCTTGGCGCCACTGCTGGTGCTCACCTCCAGCGTGCCCACACGCTGGCCCTGGGTGAGCGGCGCCACCAGGGGGTCGGTGCGGGCGATGGCGGTCTTGAGCTTGTCGCCCTCGCCCTTGGGCACGGTCACCAGCACGGGCTGCAGTGCGCCCAGGGCGGCGCTGGGCTGGGCGCCCTTCCACACCGGCACGGTGACGGCGGCCTTGCCACCTTCGAACAGGCGCACCGCGTCCCAGGCGGTGTAGCCCCAGTTCAGCAGTTTCTGGCTCTCGCTGGCACGCGCCTCGCGCGAGGCCGTGCCCATCACCACGCTGATCAGCCGGCGCTTGCCGTTGGGGAATTCACGCTGGGCACTGGCCACCAGGCAGTAGCCCGCCGCATCGGTGTAGCCGGTCTTCATGCCGTCCACCGCCGGGTCGCGGCCCAGCAGCATGTTGCGGTTGTCCTGCTTGATGCTGTTGAAGCTGTAGTTGCGCAGTGCGTAGTAGGCGGCGTAGTGCTCCGGGAAATCACGCACGATGCGCGCGGCGATGAACGCCAGGTCACGGGCGCTGCTGTAGTGGCCGGGCTCGGTCAGGCCGGTCACGTTCTTGAACTGGCTGTTCTTCAGGCCCCAGGCCTGGGCCTGGCGGTTCATCATGCCGACGAAGCCCTCCAGCGAGCCACCCACGCCCTCGGCCAGCGCCACCGCCGCGTCGTTGCCCGAGACGGCGATCATGCCGCGCAGCAGCTCGTCCACCTTGGGGGTCATCTTGGGGTCGATGAACATCAGCGAGCCGCCGCCCTTGCGCTCGGACCAGGCGCGCACCGACACCGGCAGGGTCTGCTCCAGGGTCAGCTTCTTCGCCTTCAGCGCGTCGAACACCAGCCAGGCAGTCATCAGCTTGGTCAGCGAGGCGGGGTCGGCCTGCACGTCGGCCTGGCGCTCGGCCAGCACCTGGTCGCTGCCCACGTCCAGCAGCAGATAGGCCTTGGCGGCCACCTCGGGTGGCACGGGCGCCTGGGCGCGGGCGGGCAACAACGGGGCACAGGCCAGCACCAGGGCCAGCAGATTCAGCAGCAAGCGGTTCATCAGGATCCGGAAAAAAGGGAAGAGGAGGCCGGCTCAGGGATGCCAGGCCTGCACGACCTGGTTCTTCAGCAGAGTGAGCTGGCCATGGAAGAAATGCCCGACGCCGGGCAGCACGATCACCGGCAGCACCTGCGGCCGCGCCCAGTCCAGTGTGGATGCCAGCGGCACCACGTCGTCGGCCTCGCCGTGGATGACCACGGTGTCGGGCGCCACGGTGGCAGGCAAGGTGAAGCGGCTGGTGGCCGGGCCCACCAGCACCAGGCGCTGCACCGGGCTGCCAGCGGCCTGCAGGCGGTCGGCCGCCTGCGCGGCCACGTAGCCACCGAAGGAGAAGCCGCCCAGCGCCAGTGGCAGGCCGGGATGGGCGGCACGCTCGGCCGCGACCACCGCCAGCGCGTCGTCGATCTCGCCACGCCCCTCGTCCCAGCTGCCGGCCGAGCCACCCACACCGCGGAAGTTGAAGCGCACGGCACGGTAGCCCAGCTGCAGAAAGGCACGTGCCAGGGTCTGCACCACCTTGTTGTCCTGCGTGCCACCGTGCAGCGGGTGCGGGTGGCACAACACCACCGTGCCGCGTGGGCTGCCGGCGGGCAGATCGGTGGCGCATTCCAGTGCGCCGGCGGGTCCGGCGATGCTGCTGCGCTGGGTGTCCTGCTTCATGCGGGGTCAGCGTCCGACATCGGGCGCCAGGCGCAGGCGCTCCACCGGCTTGCCGTGTTTCAGATGCGACTCGACGATCTCGTCGATGTCGGCGTTGTCCACGAAGGTGTACCAGGTCTCCTCGGGGTAGACCACGGCCACCGGGCCGCCGGCACAGCGGTCCAGGCAGCCGGCCTTGTTCACCCGCACGCCACCCACACCCGCCAGCCCGGCGGCCTTGACCCGCTGCTTGCAATGGTCGAAGCCGGCCTGCGCGCCATGGTCGGCACAACAGGCCTCGCCGTTGCTGCGCTGGTTGAGGCAGAAGAAGATGTGGTGCTTGTAGTAACTCATGGGGCCTGGATTGTAGAGAGCGCCCGGGGAAACCCTGGGCCGGCACATGGGCACGCGGCGATCAGCGCCGGCCCACCCGCGCCAGCAGCCAGGCCATGGCCGCATACGGCCACAGCCAGCCCAGCCATTGCGCCACGCCGTGGAAGCGCACGAAGCGGCCCTGCTCCCAGCCGTGCAGGCTGTCGGCGAAGTAGGGGTCGGTGGGCGCACCATGCACCAGCACCACCAGGCCGGTCAGCGCCACCAGGGCCAGCGCACCGGCCAGGCGCGGCCCCAGCCACAGGCAGGCCAGCGCCAGCAGCAAGGCCACGCCCATGGCCGCCAGCGTGCTGGGGGTGCGCCAGGCCAGCGCATGGTCGGGGCCGAAGTTCAGCACCGTGGACAGGGTGGTGGCACCCACGGCCATCGCCGCGGCTCCCAGCGCCAGGCCCAGGCGCCGCCAGCCCGGCCGCGCCGCCGAGAACGCCAGCAGGCAGGGCGACAGCAGGCCCAGCATCACCGCCAGCGCATCGGCCTGGGGCGACAGGGCCACCGGCGCCTCCAGCGAGGGCACCAGCCAGTCGGACACCGGCTGCGCCCAGGGCACGTCGACCAGCAGCGCGGCCAGGGCGTCCCGCAGCACCTCGCCCACCTGGCCCAGGCCCAGCGGCACCGGCGTGGGAAACAGCAGCGCCACCGGCCACAGCAACAGCAGGGCCAGCGCACCGGCGTTGCCGTGGTCCAGCCAGCGGTCGCGCGCGGCCTGCCAGCGCCGCAGCAGGCCCAGCCATCCGGCCGCCAGCGCCACCAGCGCACCCAGGCTGGCACCCGCCGCGTTCAGCACCCAGTCCAGCAGCGAGGGCACACGCCGGGGCAGCAGGTGCTGGGTCAGCTCCATCGCATACGACAGGCCCAGGCCCAGCAGCATGCCGCTGGCCAGGGCGGCCAGCGCACCGCGGCCATGGCGCAGCTGGGCCAGCGCCACCAGGCCGCCCAGCGGCGCATAGGCCAGCAGGTTGCCGGCGATGTCGAAGGGGATGAAGTAGCGCGGCCAGGGCAGGCGCAGCAGCTGCCAGGCCGGCACGCCGGGCGGCCAGCGCCAGCCATCGAAGGGGAACAGGCTGGCGTAGACGATCAGCGCGGCCCAGGCCCAGGCCAGCGGCACGGCCGAGCTGCGGGCAATGCCAGGGCTGTTGCGCACGGCGCGGTGCCCGCGCTAGAACGGCTTGACCACCGCCAGCACCACGATGGCGATGAACAGCAGCACCGACACCTCGTTGAACACCCGGAACCAGCGGTGGCTGCGCTTGTTGCTGAACTGCTCGAAGCGGCGCAGGTGGCCGCGGCAGACATGCTGGTAGCCAATCACCACCACCACCAGGGCCAGCTTGGCATGCAGCCAGCCGCTGCCGGCGAAGCGGCCCGCGCCATAGCCCAGCCACAGCCAGGTGCCCAGCACCAGCGACACCAGCATCAGGATGTTGGCAAAGCGGTAGAGCTTGCGGCCCATCAGCAGCAGGCGCTCGCGTTCGGCATGGCTGTCGGCCGGCACCATGGCCAGGTTGACGAAGATGCGCGGCAGGTAGAACAGGCCGGCGAACCAGCTGGCCACGAAGACGATGTGGAAGGCCTTGATCCACAGGTAGGCTGAGCTCATGGGCCCATTATCACGATGCCTGCGGCGCCTGGCGGCCCAACGCCCAAAGTGAGCGGGCGACCAAAAAAGAACCCCAGTCACGGAGACTGGGGCGGGAAGCCTTGCCGCTGTCATCACGCCAAGGCACCTGCTCAGGGAGGAAAAGCAGGGAGCGGTCACCTCGCAGCGGCCACCCGATACGATATTAGCAGATTGGTTCCCTGCGCCAAGGCCTCCCGGATGCAGGCAAACACCCATGTCATCGCGGCGACGGCAGGCGCGCCGCGGCAGCAGAGAATCGGCCGATTCACCCCCTTTGCCGGAGCACCAACGCCATGGCCCTGCCCCCCCTGCCCGCCTTCCCGGCCAGCCGCCCGCGCCGCCTGCGCCGCGACGCCTTCACCCGCGCGCTGGTGCGGGAACACCACCTGCACGCCAGCGACCTGATCCTGCCGGTGTTCGTGCACGACGGCCATGACAAGGTGCAGGACGTGCCCAGCATGCCCGGTGTGCAGCGCCTGTCGATCGACCGCCTGCTGGGCCTGGCCGAACAGTGTGTGCAGCTGGGCGTGCCGGTGATCGCGCTGTTCCCGGTGATCGACACCGCCTTGAAGACGCCCGACGGCCGCGAGGCCACCAATCCCGACGGCCTGGTGCCGCGCACCGTGCGCGCGCTGAAGGACCGCTTCCCGCAGCTGGGCGTGCTGTGCGACGTGGCGCTGGACCCCTTCACCAGCCACGGCCAGGACGGCCTGCTCGACGAGACCGGCTACATCGTCAACGACACCACGGTGGCGGTGCTGACACAGCAGGCCCTGGTGCAGGCCGGGGCGGGCGTGGACATCGTGGCGCCCAGCGACATGATGGACGGGCGCATCGGCGCCATCCGCGCCGCGCTGGAAGGCGCGGGCCACATCCACACCCGCATCATGGCCTACAGCGCCAAGTACGCCAGTGCCTTCTACGGGCCGTTCCGGGATGCGGTGGGCTCGGCCGCCAACCTGGGCAAGAGCGACAAGAAGGCCTACCAGATGGACCCCGGCAACAGCGACGAGGCCCTGCGCGAAGTGGGCCTGGACATCGCCGAGGGCGCCGACATGGTGATGGTCAAGCCCGGCATGCCGTACCTGGACATCGTGCGCCGGGTGAAGGATCAATTCCGCGTGCCCACCTTCGCCTACCAGGTGAGCGGTGAATACGCCATGCTCAAGGCCGCCGCGGCCAACGGCTGGCTGGACGGCGACGCGGTGATGATGGAGAGCCTGCTGGCCTTCAAGCGCGCGGGCGCCGACGGCGTGCTGACCTACTTCGCGCTGGATGCGGCGCGCAAGCTGAAGCAGGGCTGATCCGCGCGGCGCAGCGCCGGACGAGGGGCTCAACGGTAGGGGTCGTGCAGGCCCAGGCCCAGCAGGATGGCGCTCTCACGGGCTTCCATCGCGGCCGCCTCTTCATCGTCCTCATGGTCATGGCCCTGCGCATGCAGGGCGGCATGCACCAGCAGGTGGGCGGCGTGGTCGGCCACCGGCAGGCCGAGTTCGGCCGCCTCGCGCGCCAGCACGCCGGCGGCCAGCACCAGGTCGGCCACCACCACCGGCGCATGCTGGTAGTCGAAGGTGAGCACGTTGGTGGCGTAGTCCTTGGCGCGGAAATCGTGGTTCAGCTGCCGGCCCTCGGCGTCCCCGACAAAACGCACGGTGATCTCGGCCGGCGCGTCCAGCGCCGCGCACAGCCAGCGCTGCACCTTGTGGCGCGGCAACAGCGCCCGCAGGCCGGGGTCGGCAAACTGCAGGGACAGGCTGAGTGCGGCGCGCTGGATCATGGCTTCTTCGCAGCCAGACCTGCCGCGTCATAGGCCTCGACGATGCGCGCCACCAGCGGGTGGCGCACCACGTCGGCCGATGTGAAGTGGCTGAAGGCGATGCCCCGCACACCCTGCAGCACCGCCGCCGCATCCACCAGGCCGCTGCCCATGCCCTTGGGCAGGTCGATCTGGCTCACATCACCCGTCACCACCGCGCGGCTGCCAAAGCCGATGCGGGTGAGGAACATCTTCATCTGCTCGGGCGTGGTGTTCTGCGCCTCGTCCAGGATCACGAACGAATGGTTCAGCGTGCGCCCGCGCATGAAGGCCAGTGGCGCGATCTCCAGCAGGCCCTTCTCGAAGGCCACCTGCACCCGGTCGAAGCCCATCAGGTCGTAGAGCGCGTCGTACAGCGGGCGCAGGTAGGGGTCGACCTTCTGCGCCAGGTCGCCCGGCAAGAAGCCCAGGCGCTCGCCGGCTTCCACCGCCGGGCGGGTGAGCACCACCCGCTGCACGCCGCTGCGCTCCAGCGCGTCCACCGCGCAGGCCACGGCCAGAAAGGTCTTGCCGGTGCCCGCCGGGCCGATGCCGAAGCTGATGTCGTGGCTCAGGATGTTGTGCAGGTACTGCACCTGGTTGGGCGTGCGCCCACGCAGATCGGCGCGCCGGGTGTGCAGGCTGATGGCCTCGGCGCCGGGCGGCAGGGCCGGGCCGTCCTTGCCGTTCTGGCCGGCCGCGGCGCCACGTGCCTCCACCAGGGCCAGCTGCAGGGTCTCGGCCGAGATCGGCCGCGCCGCGCGTTCGTACAGCGCCTGCAGCAGCGCCATCGCACGTGCCACCTCGGCGCGCCCGCCCTCCACGCGGAAGGCGGCGTCGCGCCGGCTGATGCGCACCGCCAGCGCCGCCTCGATGCTGCGCAGGTGGGCGTCGAAGGCGCCGCTGAGATGGGCCAGACGGGTGTTGTCGGTGGGCTCGAAGTTGTGGCGCAGGATCACGGTGTGGGCCCGTCGCCAGGCGCGGGACTGTGGGGCTGGGCCGCGGATTCTCCGCCGATTGGCCGCCTGGTGCATCCCGCACAATCGGCCGCCATGCTCCGGACCTCCCCGCCTGCCCGCCTGCTGCGCGCCCTGTTGACCGTCTGGCTGGCCGCCTGCCTGCTGGCCAGCGGCCTGGCCGCGGCAGCGCCCCAGGTGCTGACCATCGAGCAGGCGCTGCTGCTGCCCCGCCAGGCCGGCCAGCCCGACGACTGGACCACCGCGCAGCCGGTGGCCCTGCCCGACGACTGGGCCACCAGCCGGCCCGGCCAGCGTGGCCTGGTGACCTACCGCCTGGCACTGCCGGCGCCGGCCGCCGGGGCCGGCGCCAGCAGCTTGTACGGCCTGTACGTGGAGCGCGCCTGCAGCGTGATGGCGGTGTGGCTGAACGGCCAGCTGATCCACGATGGCGGCAGCTTCGACGAACCGGTGTCGCGCCACTGCCACCGGCCGCAGCTGGTGGCCGTGCCGGCGGCCCTGCTCCAGCCCGGCAACAACGCGCTGGACCTGCGTGTGCGCGGCTACGCCCTGGCCGAGGTCAGCGCACGCCAGCGTGCCGGCGGCCTGTCGGCGGTGGAGTTCGGGCCCTACGAGACCATGGCCACGCACCATGCCCGCCGCCTGCTGTTCGCCAGCCGCCTGCCCGAGGTGTTGAGCGGCGCCCTGGTGCTGATGGGCAGCTTCATGTTCGTGATGGGCTGGTTCAACCGGGCGCAGAGCTACCTGGCCTACTTCGGCGCGCTGATGGTGGGCTGGTCGCTGCTGCTGTCGCGCCTGTGGGCGGCCGACCTGCCGGTGGACAACGCCACCACCGAGGCCGCGCTGGCCGCGCTGATGGCCTTCATCACGCTGGCGGCGGTGCAGTTCCTGATGCGCTACGCCAAGCAGCGCCTGCGCTGGCTGGACATCGCCCTGCCCGCGCAATGCCTGCTGATGCCGGCCACCCTGCTGGCGCTGGGGCCGCAGCGCCTGTACCTGGCCTCGGGCGTCTGGTACGTGCTGCTGTCGGCCCAGGTGCTGGCCGCCGCGGTGTTCTACCTGCTGCAGGCCAGCCGCCAGCGCAGCCGCCAGCTGTGGCCCATGGCCGCGCTGCTGGGGGTGGTGGCGGCATCGCTGCTGGTGGAACTGCTGGCCCTGGGCTGGCGGCTGGACAGCCGGGTGCTGCATGTGGCGCCGCTGCTGCCGGCACTGGGCTTTCTGGCGCTGGGCCTGCGCCTGGTGCAGCAGTACGGCCGCGCCTTCCAGAGTGCCGAGCAGAACCGTGCCGAGCTGGAAGTGCGCATCCGCGAGGCCACCGCGCAGATCGAGCGCAACTTCGCCCAGCTCTCCGAGCTGAAGGTGGAGCAGGTGACCGACCGCGAGCGCAAGCGCATCGCCGCCGACCTGCACGACGACCTGGGCGCCAAGCTGCTGACCATCGTGCACACCAGCGACGACACCCGCATCAGCACCCTGGCGCGCGAGGCGCTGGAGGAGATGCGCCTGTCGGTGCGCGGCCTCACCGGCAAGCCGGTGAAGCTGCTGGATGCGCTGGGCGACTGGCGCGCCGAGGTGGTGTCGCGGCTGCAGCAATCAGGTGTGCAGGGCGAGTGGAGCGCGCCATCGGACGACGAGGTGCCGCAGACCCTGTCCTCGCGCGCCTATGTGCAGACCACGCGCATCCTGCGCGAGGCGGTGAGCAACATCATCAAGCACAGCGGCGCCTCGCAGTGCACCGTGCGCTGCACCATCGCCAACGGCGATTTCCAGCTGGTGGTGCAGGACAACGGCAAGGGCATCCCCACCGAGTTGGACGGCCGGCTGGACAAGGGCCACGGCATGGCCAGCATGAAGGGCCGGGCCAAGCAGTTGCAGGGCCAATGCCTGGTCGAGTCGGGCCCAGGCTACGGAACCGTGATACGCCTCACGTTGCCGCTCGAGCAGCACACCACAGGGCGCTGACCCGCTGCTAGCATCCATCGGGTGCGGCTCTCGTGCCGCGATGGATTGACCCGTGATGAACAACATCCTGCTGCTCGAAGACCTGCCCGAGATCCGCGCCTGGCTCAAGAGCCTGGTGCTGCAGGTGTTTCCTAACGCCCGCATCACCGAGTGTTCCCGTGTGCAGGACGCCCTGCTGCAGGTGCAGAGCCTGCGCTTCGACCTGGCGCTGTGCGACCTGGGCCTGCCCGACGGCAGCGGCACCGACGTGGTGGCCAAGCTGCGCGACGTGCAGCCCGAGGCGCAGTGCGTGGTGGTCACCATCCACGACGACGACGAGCACCTGTTCCCCGCGCTGCAGGCCGGCGCCTACGGCTACATCCTGAAGGAACAGTCGCGCGAGCTGATCACCGAGCAGCTGCAGCGCATCAGCCAGGGCGAGCCGCCGCTGTCGCCGTCGATCGCGCGCAAGGTGATCAAGTACTTCGCCAGCCAGAACCAGCCGCAGGCCAATGCCATGCCGGCGGTGTCGCTCACCGAGCGTGAAAGCGAAGTGCTGCTGCGCGTGGCCAAGGGCTTCACCCTGCCCGAGATCGGCGTGCAGCTGGGCCTGTCCCGCCACACCATCGCCGACTACGTGAAGCAGATCTACCGCAAGCTCAACGTGAGCTCGCGTGCCGAGGCGGCTCTCGAGGCGCAGCGCCTGGGCCTGTTCCGCCGATAGCGGTAGGCCACAATCGTCCGGATGACGGCCCCCACGCTCACGTTGTTCGCTGCCCCCCGAGGGGGCGCCTCGAGCCCTTCGGGCGGCCGGGCGGGCCCGAGATGATCGGACGACTGACTGGCCAGCTGGCAGAGAAGACCCCACCGCAGGTGCTGATCGATGTGGGCGGCGTCGGCTACGAAGTCGACGTGCCCATGAGCAGCTTCTACAACCTGCCGGCGCTGGGTGAGCGCGTGACCCTGCTCATCCATTTCGTGGTGCGCGAGGACGCCCAGCTGCTCTACGGCTTCCTCACCGCCGCCGAGCGCGCCGCGTTCCGGCTGCTGATCCGCATCAGCGGCATCGGGCCGAAGATGGCGCTGGCCCTGCTGTCCGGCCTCAGCGTGACCGAGCTGTCGCAGGCGGTGGCGCAGCAGCAGGCCGGCCGCCTGGTCAAGGTGCCGGGCATCGGCAAGAAGACGGCCGAGCGCCTGCTGCTCGAACTCAAGGGCAAGCTCGCCCCCGACATCGGCGCAGCCGGCGCGGCCATCACCAGCGACGCCCAGGCCGACATCGTGCAGGCGCTGGTGGCCCTGGGCTACAGCGAGAAGGATGCGGCGGCGGCGCTGCGCAAGCTGCCGGCCGATGTCGGCGTCAGCGAAGGCATCAAGCTGGCGATGAAGTCGCTGACCTGAGCACGCCGGCACCACCGGTTCGGTGGACAATCACTGGATGGGCATCCAGACCGACGACTTTGCCGCCCCTCCCGGGAATTCCGGCCCCCGGGTGGTCAGCGCCGCCCGCCAATCGCCGCAGGAAGAAGCGCTGGAGCGTGCACTGCGCCCCAAGTTGCTGGCCGACTACATCGGCCAGGCCAAGGCGCGTGAGCAACTGCAGATCTTCATCGGCGCGGCCAAGAAGCGCGAGGAAGCGCTGGACCATGTGCTGCTGTTCGGCCCGCCCGGCCTGGGCAAGACCACGCTGTCCCACATCATCGCCGCCGAGCTGGGCGTGAACCTGCGCCAGACCAGCGGCCCGGTGCTGGAGAAGCCGAAGGACCTGGCCGCCCTGCTGACCAATCTCGAGAAGAACGATGTGCTGTTCATCGACGAGATCCACCGCCTGAGCCCGGTGGTCGAGGAGATCCTCTACCCCGCGCTGGAGGACTACCAGATCGACATCATGATCGGCGAGGGCCCGGCGGCGCGCAGCATCAAGCTGGACCTGCAGCCCTTCACCCTGGTGGGCGCCACCACCCGCGCCGGCATGCTGACCAACCCGCTGCGCGACCGCTTCGGCATCGTGGCGCGGCTGGAGTTCTACACCCCGGCCGAGCTGGGCACCATCGTGCACCGCTCCGCCGGCCTGCTGAACGTGCCCATCCAGGCCGAGGGTGCGTTCGAGATCGCGCGCCGCAGCCGCGGCACGCCGCGCATCGCCAACCGCCTGCTGCGCCGGGTGCGTGACTACGCCGAGGTCAAGGCCGACGGTGTCATCACCCGCCACATCGCCGACCTGGCCTTGCAGATGCTGGACGTGGACCCCGAGGGCTTCGACCTGATGGACCGCAAGCTGCTGGAGGCCGTGGTGCACCGCTTCGACGGCGGGCCGGTGGGCCTGGACAACGTGGCGGCCGCCATCGGCGAGGAAGCCGGCACCATCGAGGACGTGATCGAGCCCTACCTGATCATGCAGGGCTTCCTGCAGCGCACACCGCGGGGGCGCATCGCCACCCTGGCGGCCTACCGCCACCTGGGCGTGGCGCCGCCGCAGTCGGCGGGCGGCTTGTTCGGCGACTGAGGCGCTCTCGGCCGTTACGACTGCCAGCAACTGGCCGCGCTGAGCCGGGCCTCGCTGCTCACCCGCTGCTCGCCCAGCTGGTCATAGAGAAAGCTGGCGCATGCATCGTCGGCCTGTCCGCCGCGCGGCGTGGCACGCAGCATGAAACCGTCCGGTGTCTGTGCGCTGATGGCCAGGCTGTAGTGGCCGCCGCTGCTCAGGCCCGGATACAGGCCGCCCGCACCCACGGCGGCGCCCAGGTAAGTGCCGCGCTCGGTGTGGTGGCGCTCCATCTTCTGCGACAGCTCCAGCAGCGCCTGCCTGGCGTCGGCGCGCCGGCCCTTGGCCAGCTGCGACTGGTAGCTGGGGTAGGTCAGGGCTGCCAGCAAGCACGCCACCGCCACGGCGATCAGCAACTCGATCAAGGTGAAGCCGCGGCGGTGCAAGCCTGCGGCGTGGCCGGGGCGGATCGATCGGATCGGTCGGTACATCGTCAAGCGTCCTGGCGCGGCCCTTGTGGATCGGAGCGGCTGCAGCGCGCCACGGGGCGCTGAAGTTGTCAGATCGGCGCCACCCACGCGATGTTGTAGGCCGCTGGCGTGGCGCAGCTGCTGGCCACGCAAGGGACGCTGATGTGGCTGAACGAGGTGGCGCCAAAGTTCCTGACCTTGGAATGGCCGCCCAGGACATTGCCGGTGCTGGTGGCCCCGCCCTGCTGCCCGGACACGATGGAACCGCTGATCATCGTGGAGGCACCGGCGGAGATGTACTGGCCGGCCAGCACATTGCCATACACCTCGGCATTGCCCGACAAGCTGACATTGCCGCCCGTGAAGCCGGTCTGGTTGGCGCCCGAGTAGCCGCCCGCGTACAGCGCCACATTGCTCAGCGAGCTGGCCGACGACACCGCCGACGCGCCCGATCCGGTGCACAGCTGCGTGGGAATGTAGGTCGTAGACAGCTGGTAACTGGTCAGGGTACCCACCGGGGCGCTGCCTTCGCTGCCCGCATAGCCGGCACCCTGGCATGCCCCGTCGCCCACGATGTTGGGCGCATAGACGGTCACCCCGGTGGCCACCGCGATGTCGCCAGTGGCGATCATGGTGTTGATGAAGCGGCCGTCCAACAGCTGCAACGACCCGTTGAAGGCCACTGCCAGCCGCAGCATCGACTGCGCGGTCACTGTCCACTGCCCGCCACTGCTGCTGTAGGCAAAGCAACTGTTGCTGGGATTGGCGCCGTAGCACACCCGCGTGATCGGATTGACACAGTTCGTGCCGGCGACGCTGGCGCACAGGAAATCGGGGGCGCCAGCACTCCTGGCCAGAAAGTAGGCGCCGTCGGTCACACCGGCGATCTTGCGGGCGGTGACCATCACATTGCCTGCCGCGTCGACCCCGGTGAAGGTGAGGTTCGCCTGCGAGCGCAGCACGTAGGCGTCGATGGCCAGCAACGGCGGGGGAGGGAACGCCGGTCCGCTGCTGATGGTCCGGGTCGTCACGTTCTTGTCGCTGGCGTCGATGGTGCCGGAGGCAACGGCCGTTTTGGCGTAGGAGCTGCCGCTCACCGCGACATTGCTGTTGCTGCAGGCCGTCTCGACGTCGACCGAGCCCGAGATCGTCAGGTCGCCGGTCGAACAGATCGTGCCGAACCCACTCGCTGAGCCGCTGAGGCTCAGCGTGCCGCTCTTGACTGTGATGTTGGCCAATGCCGTGTTCAGGCCGGTGAAGGACGCGCTGCCGCTGACGGTGGTGTTGCCTGTCAATTGCAACGGCCCGGACAACGTTGCTGACGACGTGCCAGCGCCACCGAGCAGATGGATCGCGACCCGCAGCGTGCCGGTGGCGCCGGCGCTGGCCCCGGTGACATCGAACAGCAGGTAGCCGTTGGCATCAGCGCCGCGGTACAGGGCAGACACGCCCGTCAGACCGCTGACCGACACGGGGGAACCTGCCGTGCCCAACTTGGTGGCCAGGTTGGACGATGTGACGCCGGACTGGGTCAGTGCACCCTTGACCGCCTGCGAGATCGCCGTCACGCCGGCCCAGGCCCGCATGTGGGCCTGCGTCGCAGTGTGGGCAGCGAACTGCATCTTCTGCTGATTGCGGGTCGACGCCATCATGCTGAAGGTGGCCGACATCAGGCCCATCGCCGCCAGCAGCAGCAGCAGCAGCGAGGCTGCGCCGCGCTGGCGTCGGCGCTTGGCAACAGTGGTGTGGCATTGAAACTTCTGCATGATTGCGCTCGCTGACTCAGTTGGGCAGGCTGGCCAGGCAGGCGGACGCGGCACCGGTGCCGGTGCCGACCACCGTGACCTGGACAAGGCTCGGAATCGATGCGCTGGCAGCCGGGGCAAGGCCATAGGGCCAACAGCTGGTCTTTTGCACCTGCATCGAGACCGCACCAGCCCCGATCGTGATGATCTGGGTGGGGCTGCCCCAGTTGAGGCTGCCCCAGGCGCTGGCTTGGGCACAGGGCACAGGGCCGAGGCGCAGCAACGCGCCCGCTGCGGTGCCGACCAGCGCACTGCACTGGACCGATCCGTTGATGCCGGTGTCCCAGACCAGCGCATTCCCAGAAACCACCGTGGTGCCGACGGCTTGGGCCGCGCCTGCAAGCGACGCCCCTGACATCGCAGCGCCGTTGAGCAAGACGAGGTTGACGTTGACCGCGCCGCCGGGCTTGGCATTGCTGGCACCTTGCCCAAATCCTGCCTGTCGCAGCTCAAACATGGCCGCCAGCAGGCCACTCGCCACTTCGGTACTGCGCTTGGCGTTCGCAGACGCGGCCACGCCGTTCTGCACCACGGAGCGGTAGGACACCATCAACGCCCCAGCCGAGCCCATCAGCATGAGCATGCCGACCATCAGGCTGACCAGAGACATGCCGCGCTGTCTGTCCATGGTCTCAGCTGCCCCCGGCCGACGAGACAGTGATCCGGCCACCGAGCAACGGCATGTCGACGGCCGCCTGGATCAGGAACTGCCCCGACAACACCACCGGCGCAAGCCCGCCGCCGGGCAAGGTCACCGTGGCGCTTTGCTGCGAGCAGGTGACCGAGACCGTGCCAACCTGGCCGGCAACCGTGATGGTCTCGGACGATGTGTTGCACAAGGCGACACCCTGGGCTGCCAGCCGGTTCGCCAGTTGCTCCACCGCCTGGGCGCGCAGGTCGGCGTTGTGTTGTGCATTGGCGCTGCGGCCGACCGCATAGACCGACGCGGCACAGACGAGACCGACAACCGCCGTGCCCACCACGGCTTCGATCAACATGAAGCCCGCAATGGCTCGGCGCCGGTCAGTAGAGCGTGGTGTTCGCGACATTGGCCTGTCCCACTGTCAGAGTGAATTGAAGGTTTGTACTGCAGCCGGAAGCGCCTGCCATCGGCTGCCCCCGGTTGTTCAGGCTGATGCAGGGTGGCCACAACACGCCGCCGATCGTCAGCTGTGTGCCGGACGGCATCGAGCCCTGCCAGACGGCGGCGCCCGATCCAGGGCAAGATCCGCCGACATACACACGCACCGAACCGGAGCCGGCCAGGCACAAAATCGCCGCCGGGCCGTTCAGCGTGATGCCCCCAGGGTTCTGAAGTGCCAGCGCGCGCGCGGCCGAGAAGCCAGTCTGCAAGGTCGCCCGTGCGTTCAGGCTTTTCGCGTTGTCCACCCAGGCCACGCCCATCGGCCCCACCGACGCCAACAACAAGGCTGCCACACCCAGGACCACCGCCAGCTCGACCAGCGTCCATCCATGCGCGCGGCGCGCAACCCGCGCCTGTGGCTCGTCGCAACCCGTCACGGGGCCTGTCACCATGTGGAGCCGCCGACGCTGCAGCCAGCCAACGTGCGCAGGTTGGCACTGCTCAATGTCACCACACAGCCCGACACATTGCCGGTCGTGCCAATGGCCTGCAGGGTATAGGTCGGAGGCTGGGCACTGTTGGACACCGCCGTGACCTGGTAGCGGAAATCAGCGCTGGCTGCAGGGTTCCAGCCCGGCAGCGTGGTTTTCAGCGCGGCCGTTGAGTCGATGCTGCCCGATGCCGACGGATATTGCGTGGTGTTCTGCAGATAGTTCTCCATGTTCATGGAGAGCGCCTGGAGATCACTCTGCGCAGCCACCAGCTTCTGCCGGGTGATGTAGGACCCGTATCCCGGCAGCGCGATGGCCGACAGGATGGCCAGAATCGCGACCACGACCATGACTTCGATCAGCGTGAACCCACGCCTGGCGCGGCTGACCCACCGCACAGCCTGCAAAGGCGCGAGATGACCGCGCCCCGTCTGCAGCGCCGGGTTGCAGCCGCCGCACGCGACAGCTTCTCCATGGGGTCGGCGGAGTCCAGGCAATGCCGCGATCGTGGCGCGCGCTGCCGGGGTCGACATTTCCAGATGACTGAACGGCTTCATGGCGGGACGGGACAAAGGTGGTGAGACAAGCCGAGCGCATGCGCCAGCCAGAGCTGGTCACATGGCGTGAGTTGCGACCCTGGCCCAAGATCCTCTCGGAGGTCGTGGTCGGTTTATCGGCCGCTCTGGCTGGCGCTTGATGCCACGTGGCGGGCTCAGGCGCCGCAGTTCGTGATTTGTTTGGCACCAGGCTTGTTGCGCACGCAGCGGCCAATCCCGCAGGCCCGCGCGAAGGGCCAGACCGGGGTCGGCCCGCCAACCGCAGGTCCAGCTGCCCGACGAGGCCGCTTCACCGTGAGACAGGCCCCTGACCGCTCACGCCGAGGCGTCGTCACGGGCCACGCCGGCGAGGTGGGCGACATCGCCCCAGCCCACCAGGCTCAGGCCCTGCGGCGTGTGCAGCAGGCGGTTGATGCTGGCATTGCCCAGCGCCCAGCTGCGCGGCCGGTCCAGCGCCACACGGGTGGCGGCGCGGTAAAGGCCGTCGAGCACACCACCGTGGCAGACCAAGGCGATGGCCTGGCCGGCGTAGGCGGCCGCCAGCCGGTCGACCGTGGCCAGGCAGCGTGCCTGGAAGTCGACCAGGCTCTCACCGCCGTCGGGCGCAAAGCCGGGCTCGCGGGTGCGCCAGCGCCGCGCCTGCAGCGGCCACTGCGCCTCGATCTCGGCATGGGTCAGGCCTTCCAGCATGCCGAAGCCACGCTCGCGCAGGCCGGGCTCGGCCACCAGCGGCAGGCCCAGCGCGCCGGCCAGGGCCTGCCCGGTCTGCCAGGCCCGCTGCAGATCGCTGGCCACCACCGCCACCAGGCCTTCGTCGACCAGGGCCGCACCCAGGGTGGCGGCCTGGCGCCGGCCCAGCGCATTGAGCGGGATGTCCCGGTGGCCCTGCAGGCGCTGCGCGGCGTTCCACGCGGTCTCGCCGTGGCGGATGGCCACCAGGCGGGTGGCGTCCATCAGCCGCGCAGGCGTCGGTTCAGCGTGTAGGTGCCCGACAGCGTGGCCGCGCCCAGCACATGGCCGGCCAGGGCCTCGCGCACCTGGGTGCCGGTGAAGTCGCCGTCCACCGCCAGGCGCGGCACGTCCAGCGCATACAAGGCGAACAGGTAGTGGTGCACCAGTGAATCGTTGAACGGCGGGAACGGGCCGTCGTAGCCGAAGTAACGCCCGGCGTGGGCGGCATCGCCGGCGAACCAGCCGGTGTAGTCGTTCAGGCCCTGGCGCGCCGGGCCGCCAGTGGCCGGCCCGGGTTTGCCTCGCGGCGTGAAACCGCGGCTCCACTGGCCCTCGTCAAAGCCGCTCACCTTGGGCGGCAGGTCCACCAGCAGCCAGTGGAAGAAATCCACCCGCGGCAGGTCCACCGGCACCTCGCGGTCGGGCTGGTTCACGTCGGCCACGCTGCTGGGCACGTCGAAGTCGTGGCACACCAGCACCAGGGACCGCGTGCCCGGCGGCAGGTCGCTCCAGGCCAGCGGCGGGCTCAGGTTGTCGGAGAAGGCCACGCTGCCGTCCTCGGCCAGCCGTCCGGCGGCAAAGCGCTGGGGAATGGCTTCGCCATTGCTCCAGGCGTCGCTCCAGATCTTCATCGCTTGCTTCCGGCAGGGGGTCTCAGACGCCCCAGACCACCGGCTCGCCGGCAGCACCCGAGCGCTTGAGCATGTCCAGCATCGGCCACAGCCGCTGGCGCAGGGCCACGCCCTCGCGCGGGGCCAGGCGCTCGCCGCGGCCGGCGGCCTCGCGCTCGGCCTCGGCACGGGCGGCTTCGTCGGCCAGCACGGCCTGCTCGATGGCGGCCATGGCGGCGGCCATGGCCGCGGGTTCGATGATGCCCGAGGGCGCCGGCTCGCGACCGATGGCACGCAGCAGCGCGTCACCGGTGGGGCCCATCATGATGATGTCGCCGCTGGCCTTGCTCTTGAATTTGTAGATCATCGCCACCTCTGGCCCCGGCGCAGGCGGGGCAGTCGGCAATTGTGCACCGGCCCCTGTCGGGGCTCTTTTGACAGACGCTAGCGCAGCACCAGGCTCAGCCGCGGGCGGCCGCGGCCGCTGCGGGCGGGGCGCACCCGCTCCTCGAAGCTCAGCGCGTCCAGCGCCGGGGCGTAGAGGAAGCCCTGGAACTCGTCGCAGCCCAGCTCGCGCAGAAAGGCGCGCTGCGGCTCGGTCTCCACGCCCTCGGCGATCACCTTCATCGACAGCGCCTGGGCCAGCTGCACGATGGCGCGCACGATGGCACCGTCGCTCTCGTCGGCCGGCAGGCCCTTGACGAAGCTGCGGTCGATCTTCAGCCGGTCGATGGGAAAGCGCTTCAGGTAGGACAGGCTGGAATAGCCGGTGCCGAAGTCGTCGATGGCCAGGCGCACGCCCAGCTGCGACAGCCGGCTCAGCCGGGCCAGGGCCTCGTTGGCATCGTGCACGAGGATGGATTCGGTCAGCTCCAGCTCCAGCAGCTCACCGGCCAGCTGGTGCTCGCGCAGCACGCTGGCCACGCGGTCGATGAAGCCGGCCTGCTGGAACTGCAGCGCCGAGACATTCACCGACACCGGCAGCGGGAAACCGTCGTCGCGCCAGCGGGCGGCCTGGCGCACCGCCTGCTCCAGCACCCAGTCGCCGATGGCGATGATGAAGCCGGTCTCCTCGGCCACCGGGATGAACTGCCCGGGCGAGACCTCGCCCAGCTCCGGGTCGCGCCAGCGGATCAGCGCCTCGGCGCCCACCACGTTGCCGGTCTTCAGCTCGACCTGCGGCTGGTAGTGCAGGCGGAAGCGCTGGCTGGCCAGGGCCTGGCGCATGGCATGGTCCAGCCGCATGCGCTGGCGCATGTCGGCGTCCTGGTGGGCCTGGTGGAAGCGGAAGCTGGCCCGCCCGCCCTGCTTGGCGCGCTGCATCGCCGATTCGGCATGGCGCACCAGCTGCTCGGCGTCGGTGCCGTCGGCGGGGAACAGGGCCACGCCCACGCTGCAGGTCAGGGTGAACTGCAGGCCTTCCACCGAGCAGGGGCTGGACACGACGTCCAGCACCCGGCGCGCGGTGGATTCGGCGCCCCGCTCGTCGGCCTCGTGCACCAGCAGGGCGAACTGGTCGCCACCCATGCGCGCCACCACGTCGCCCTGGCGCAGGCAGGTCTTGAGCCGGTCGGCGCAGTCCAGCAGCACCTGGTCGCCCACCTCGTGGCCCAGGCTGTCGTTGATCTGCTTGAAGCGGTCCAGGTCCAGCAGCAGCAGGGCCAGGCTGCCGGCGCTGCGCCGCGCCTGGCGGATGGCCTCGGTCACCGCCTCGCCCATCTGGCGGCGGTTGAACAGGCCGGTCAGCGCGTCGGTGGACGACAGCGCCTCGATGCGCGCGCCGGCGCTCACCAGCTCGGTGTGGTCGCGGAAGGCCCAGACCCGGCCGCAGGGCCGGCCGCGGCTGTGCTGCGGCTGGGTGACACGTTCGAGCACCTGGCCCGAGTGCAGCGTGATGCGCTCGCTGGCCTGCAGCAGCGTGGCCTCGTGGATCTGCTCCAGGCGCCGGCTGTAGGCCTCGGGGTCGACCACGCTGCGGCGCATCCAGTCCCAGACGGCGTCGTCCCGGCGCTCGGTCAGCAGGTTCTCGGGCAGGCCCCAGATCTGGGCGAAGCGTCGGTTGAAGGCGCGGATGCGGCCGGCCAGGTCGGTCACCAGGATGCCGTCGGCGGTGGATTCCAGCGTGGCCTGCAGCTCCGACAGCAGCTGCTCACGCTCGTCGGCCTCGCGCTGGGCGGCGCTGCGGTCGTGCACCACCACCAGGTAGGCCTGCGGTGCGGCACTGGCCGGCCCCAGGGCGCGGATGCGGCGCGTCACCTGCACCAGGCGGCCGGCGGCGTTGACCAGGGTGGTGTCCGACAGCAGGGTGCCCGGCCCCTGCTGCCAGGGCAGGTCGGCCGCGGCGCGGGCCTCGTCCCAGAAGGCCAGGTCCTCGGGCGTGGCGATCAGGCCGTCGGCGGCCTGGCCCAGCACCGCAGCTGCGTCCAGGCCCAGCAAGGTCAGGGCTTCGGCATTGACGGCCAGCACCTGCTGGTCGTGCGCGTCCACCAGCCAGGCGGGCTCGCCCAGGGCGTCGAGCAGCGCCCGCCAGCCGACCAGCGCATCGTGCACGGGCGGCGAGGTCATGGGCACCCTTCGGGCTGCGCCCGGCGGTGTTGGCCCAGGGGATGGCCCGGCGGGTTCACGCGGCCAGCGCCTCGACGGTGCCCAGCACATCGGCCGGCACGGGTTCGAAGAAATACACCATGCGCTGGCGCGGCGACAGGTAGTCGCGTGCGGCGGCCGGCAGCTGGGTGGCCTTGAGGCTGCGGCGGATGCCCAGGTCGATCTGGCCGTCCAGGTTCAGCAGCAGCGCCTGGTCCACCGGCACCTTGGTGTCGCACACCAGCACCCGGGGCTTGAGCGGCCGGCTGGAATTGCAGCTGACCACGGTGGCATAGCGGTCGTCGGTCAGCTGCACCAGCGAGCCGGGCGGGTACACGCCCATCATGCGGATGAAGGCGTTCAGCATGGTGGCGTCGAACTTGGTGCGGCTCTGCGCAAAGATCAGCGACAAGGCCTCGTGCGGCGTCAATGCACTGGCCAGCTGGGCCGGGTTGCAGAGCTTGTCGTAGCGGTTGACCAGCGAGACGATGCGCGCGCCGATGGCCATGCGGTCCAGGTTCAGGCGGGCCGGGAAGCCGCTGCCGTCGGCCATCTCGTGGTGCTGGGCCAGCACGCTCAGCGCGCCCTCGCTCAGCCCCATGCGCTGGCCCAGGCCCACGCCCAGGTTCACATGTTCGCGGTAGGCCTGCAGGTCGCGCGGGTTCAGCGGCAGGTCGGCATGGCGCACACGCTCGGGCAGCTCCAGCTTGCCCACGTCGTGCAGCAGGGCGCCCACGCCCAGGTCCAGCATGTCGGCCTCGCCGAAGCCGAACACCCGTCCCATCAGCAGGGCGATCACGGCCACGTTCAGCGCATGGCCGGAGACGCGGTCGCCGCCCACGTCGCTGATCACGCGCACGCACATCTCGCGGTCCACCATCAGCTTGTCCAGCAGCGAGCGGGTCAGGCCCTCGGTGACGGTGCGCGCCTGCTCGGGCGCCACCGGCACCAGGCGCTGGGCCTCGTGCCAGGCGCGGCCGGCCTCGCCGTACTGCTGCTCGCACAGCACACGGGCGGCATGCTGGGCCGACAATGGATCCTGCGGCGCGGGTACCAGGGGCAGCGTGGCGACCACGCCGGTGGCCACCTCGGGCTGCACCGGGTCGGGCCCGGCCACGGCACCGGTGGCAGGCGCGGCCTGCGGCGCATCGGCCAGGCGGCTCTTCTCCGGGCTCCAGCGCAGTGTCTTCAGGCCCAGGCCGCGGATGGTGACGATCTGCTCCGGGCTGGTGATGAGAAAGCTCGACAGCGCAAACGGGTGCGCCCACCAGCCCAGGTCGAGATGCACGAACATCCCGACTTGCAAGTCTTCGATGACAACCGTCTGCGACATGGCCTGTGGTCTTCCGGCAAGGGGTCAGAGGCGCGGACCGGAGCCCGCTTGGCATGACTTTCGGCAAACCGGGGCCCGAACTTGAACCGCGGCCGCCGTCCGTGACGGACCGCACACCGGGCTGCCGGGCGCCTACCGGGCCGCCAGCGCCCGCCAGGCGCTGGGCGTGTGGCCGGTCTGGCGCAGGAAGAAGCGGCTGAAGTAGCCGGCATCTGCAAAGCCCAGGCCCAGCGCGATCTGCTTGACCGACAGCGTGGTGTAGGCCAGGTCGCGCTGGGCTTCCAGCACCAGGCGCCCATGCAGCACGCCCAGGGCCGAGTGGCCCAGCACCTGGTGGCAGACCCGGTTGAGCTGGGTGGGCGTGATGCCCAGGGCCGCGGCCAGCGCCGCCAGCCCCGGCTGCTGGCGGTACTGCGCCTCCACCAGCGCCCGCAGGCGGCGCACATGGACCAGCGCGCGCGCGCCGGTGGCCGCCGGCGCGGCATCGGCGGCCACCGGCGCCGGCAGCAGCCGACCCAGCAGCACCACCAGCTGCAGCAGGGCTGCGTCCAGCGCCAGCTCACGCCAGGCGCCGGTGGTGCCGAACTCGCCGCGCAGGCGCGCCACCGCCTCGTCCAGCGCCACTGCCTCGTCGGGCCCGGCCTGCAGCAGCTGGCGCTGGCCCAGCTGCGCCGCCAGCGCCGGCGTGCCGGCCAGCAGGCGCGCCAGGTGCTGGTCGAGCACGGTGACCACCGTGCCATCGATGTCGGGCGCAAAGACGAAGCCATGCGGCACCAGGGCCGGCAGCAGCAGCACGCAGGGGCCGGCCAGCGTCTGGGCCTGGCCGTCCAGCCAGGCCTCGGCCCTGCCCTGGGCGATGTGCAGAATTTGAAGCAGGGATGCATGCCGGTGGGGGCGGATCTCCCAATCGTGGCGCTGGCTGCGCTCGGCGATGCGCTCGCAGTGCAGCCAGTCGGTGGCCTGGGTGCGGCCGGGCTCGCCGTACAGCGCATAGGTGGGCAAGGCCCCGGGCGTGGTGCTGGCAGGCGAGCGGACGGCGCGGCGTGGCATGTTCGAATTGTGCAAGCGTATGCCTGTTGTGTGCATTGAGCCGCTGCGGCCCAGCGCCTAAGCTTGATGCCCATCAAGACCCTTCGGAGACAGCGCATGAACACCCAGGTCGCCATCGTCGGCGCCGGCCCCTCGGGCCTGCTGCTCGGCCAGTTGCTCGCCAAGTCCGGCATCGCCAATGTGGTGATCGAGCAGCGCAGCGCCGATTACGTGCTGGGCCGCATCCGCGCCGGCGTGCTGGAGCAGACCACGGTGGACCTGCTGCACGAGGCGGGTGTGGCCGGCCGCATGGATGCCGAAGGCCTGCCCCACGATGGGGTGGAGCTGTGCTTCGGCGGCCAGCGCCACCGCATCGACCTGCACGGCCTCACCGGCAAGCGGGTGGTGGTCTACGGCCAGACCGAGGTGACGCGTGACCTGATGCAGGCCCGCAGCGCCGCCGGCCTGCCCACGGTCTACGAGGCCGACGAGGTCGCGGTGCACGGCTTCGACACCACCACACCCAGCGTCAGCTACCTGAAGGACGGTGTGCGCCACACCGTGCAGGCCGATTTCATCGCCGGCTGCGACGGCTTCCACGGCGTGTGCCGCGCCAGCGTGCCGCAGGACAGGATCACGCTGCACGAGAAGGTCTACCCCTTCGGCTGGCTGGGTGTGCTGGCCGATGTGCCGCCGGTCAGCCACGAGCTGATCTACGTGCACCATGAGCGTGGCTTTGCGCTGTGCAGCCAGCGCAGCAAGCTGCGCAGCCGCTACTACGTGCAGTGCAGCCTGGACGACAAGGTGGAGCAGTGGTCGGACGCCGCCTTCTGGGACGAGCTGCGCGCCCGCCTGCCGGCCGACACCGCCGCCCAGCTGGTCACCGGGCCGTCGATCGAGAAGAGCATCGCCCCGCTGCGCAGCTTCGTCGCCGAGCCGCTGCGCTTCGGCCGCCTGATGCTGGTGGGCGATGCCGGCCACATCGTGCCGCCCACCGGCGCCAAGGGCCTGAACCTGGCCGCCAGCGACGTGCAGTACCTGTGGCAGGCGCTGCAGGGCGTCTACGGCGGGCGGCCGGGCGAGATCGACCACTACAGCCAGCGGGCGCTGGCGCGCATCTGGAAGGCCGAGCGCTTCAGCTGGTGGATGACCTCGCTGATGCACCGCTTCCCCGAGACCGGCGGTGGCAGCGGCGCCTTCGGCCACAAGATGCAGATGGCCGAGCTGGACTACCTGGTCGGCAGCCCCGCGGCCATGACGGCCCTGGCCGAGAACTACGTGGGGCTTCCCATGGTGTCAACCTGACACGACACTCGGGGTAACCGGCGAGGCAAGCCGGGCCGGCGGTGGCTTAAGCTTCCACATCCCGGTCCGGCGTGCCAGACACCGTCCAACCCCGATGCCCGCCACGCCCCTGCTGCCCCCCGACCACCCCGACCGCGCCAGCCTGGCCGCCGAGGTGCATGCCCGGCCGCCGGAGCCCTTGAGCGCGCCCAGCCGCGCCAGCTACGTGGCGGTGCGCATCGACGCCGAGGCGCGTGCCGCCGAGCTGGCCCACATCGAGGCGCTGTGCCGCGTGACCGGCGTGGCGCCGCCGCCGGCCGGTGGCACGCAGTGGGCAGCCAACCTGGGCGCCCTGCGCTTCAAGTGGGAGCGCCACGGCGAGTTCTCCAGCTACACCTTCTTCACCGCCGGCCTCAGCAGCCAGCCGTTTGCCGAGCCGGTGGCGGCCATGCTGCCCCCCGGCTGGCTGGCCGGCGTGCCGGGGCACACGGTGTTTGCCGCCCATGCCAAGCTGGCCGCGGCGGCGCTGCTGGTGGATGCGGCGGTGGATGCGGCGGCAGGCCCGTCCGGCGCGCCCTCGGCGGAGCAGCTGGCCGCCCATTTCGGCAGCAACGTGGTGGTGGGTGCGGGCATCGGTGACGGCGCCGGCATGGCCTTCACCGATTTCGTGATCCACCCCGACGGCTTCGCCCGCTTCCTGCTGCTGGACCGGGACATGACGGCGCGCCAGGCCGGCCGCATGCTGCAGCGGCTGTTCGAGATCGAGGCCTACCGCATGATGGCCTTGCTGGCCCTGCCGGTGGCGCGTGGCCTGTGGCCGCGCCTGCAGGCCATCGAGCGCACCCTGGCCGAGCTGACCGCGCGCATCGCCGGTGGCGCCGCGGCCCAGGCCGGTGGCCAGGCCGCCGCCACCCAGGACGAAGCCCTGCTGCAGCAGCTGATGGCCCTGGCCGCCGAGGTCGAGAGCGCCTTGGCCGCCAGCCAGGCACGCTTCGGCGCCAGCCGGGCCTACCACGCCCTGGTGGCCACCCGCATCGGCGAGCTGCGTGAACAGCGCATCCAGGGCCTGCAGACCATCGACGAGTTCATGACCCGGCGCCTGAACCCGGCCATGGCCACCTGCGCCACCGCCAGCGGGCGCCTGCACGACCTGAGCGAGCGGGTGGCGCAGGCCAGCAACCTGCTGTCCACCCGGGTCGACATCGCCCGCGAGCGCCAGAACCAGGCCCTGCTGGCCGCCACCGCCCGCCGCGCCAAGCTGCAGCTGCGGCTGCAGCAGACGGTGGAGGGCCTGTCGGTGGCCGCCATCGTCTACTACCTGGCCGGCCTGGTGGGCTACGGCGCCAAGGCGCTGAAGGCCGCCGGCCTGCCGCTGTCGCCCGACCTGGTCACCGGCGCCGCCGTGCCGGTGCTGGGGCTGGGCGCCTGGCTGGTGCTGCAGCGGGTGCACCGCCGCATCGCCGCCGACGATGGCGCCCATGGCAACGACGGCAGCCGCAGCTTCCACTGACCACCCACACCGCACCCGATCCCGGAGTTCTCCCGCATGGCGATTGCCTTTCCCTTCTCCGCCATCGTCGGCCAGGACGAGATGAAGCTGGCCATCCTGGTGGCCGCGGTCGACCCCGGCATCGGCGGTGTGCTGGTCTTCGGCGACCGCGGCACCGGCAAGAGCACCGCGGTGCGCGCCCTGGCCGCCCTGCTGCCGCCCATGCTGGCCACCCTGGGCTGCCGCTACCACTGCGACCCGGCCGCCGCACCCGGCGCCTGCGAGCAGTGCGCCACCTTGAAGGCCGGCAAGGCCAAGCCCAAGACCCACAGCGTGCCGGTGCCGGTGGTCGACCTGCCGCTGGGCGCCACCGAAGACCGGGTGGTGGGCGCCCTCGACCTGCAGCGTGCCCTGGCCGATGGTGTCAAGGCCTTCGAACCCGGCCTGCTGGCGCGCGCCCACCGCGGCTTTCTCTACATCGACGAGGTCAACCTGCTGGAAGACCACCTGGTGGACCTGCTGATCGACGTGGCCGCCTCGGGCGAAAACGTGGTCGAGCGCGAGGGCCTGAGCGTGCGCCACCCCGCGCGCTTCGTGCTGGTGGGCAGCGGCAACCCGGAGGAAGGCGAGCTGCGGCCGCAGCTGCTGGACCGTTTCGGCCTGAGCGTGGAGGTCAGCACGCCGCAGGACCTGGCATCCCGCATCGAGGTGGTGAAGCGCCGCGATGCCTTCGAGCGTGATCCGCTGGCCTTCACCGCCACCTGGGCCAAGGAGGACGCCAAGATCCGCAAGCGCATCGTCGCCGGCCGTGCCCTGCTGCCGCAGGTGGTGGTCAGCGACGCGGTGCTGGAACACACGGCCCGGCTGTGCATGGCCCTGGGCACCGACGGCTTGCGTGGCGAGCTGACGGTGATGCGCGCCGCCCGCGCGCTGGCCGCGTTCGAGGGCGACCAGGCCGTCACCATCGCCCATGTGAAACGGGTGGGCCCGCCGGCGCTGCGCCACCGCCTGCGGCGTGACCCGCTGGACGATGCCGGCTCCAGCGTGCGTGTCGAAAGGGCGCTGGCGGATCTGCCTGCGGCATGACAGCCGAGCCGGGCGTCGACAGCGACGCCGACACCCGCACCGACACTGATGCGCTCTGGGCCGACGCACTGACCGCCGCGGCCCTGCTGGCGGTGGACCCGGTGGGCCTGGGCGGCGCCCTGGTGCGCGCCCATGCCGGCCCGCAGCGTGCGCTGTGGCTGGCGGCGCTGCAGCACAGCCTGCCGGCCGGCGTGCCGATGCGGCGGGTGCCGCACGGCATTGCCGACGAACGCCTGCTGGGCGGGCTGGACCTCACCGCCACCCTGCAGGCCGGCCGGCCGGTGGCCCAGCGTGGTGTGCTGGCCGAGGCCGATGGCGGCCTGGTGCTGCTGGCCATGGCCGAGCGCCTGAGCCCCGGCACCGCCGCCCGGGTGGCTGCCGTGCTGGACAGTGGCCAGGTGCTGGTGGAGCGGGACGGCCTGGCGCTGCGCCAGCCGGCACGCATCGGTGTGGTGGCGCTGGACGAGGGGCTGGACGACGGGGCCGGCGGTGGCGAATCGGCCCCGCAGGCCCTGGCCGACCGCCTGGCCTTCCACCTGCTGCTCGAAGGCCTGCCCGCCCACGGGCCGGGCCCGCGCAGCGGCGCGGCCAGCGGGGTGGCTGCGGCTGCCGGCGAGCCCGCCGCACTGGACGCCCTGCTGGCGGTGAGCGCCGCCGACGTGGCCGCGGCCCGTGCCCAGCTGCCCCGGGTGGCCAGCGGCGAGAGCACCATCACCGCGCTGTGCCGCGCTGCGGCGGCGCTGGGTGTGGACTCGCTGCGCGCGCCCTGGCTGGCGCTGCGCGCAGCCTGCGCCGCCGCCGCGCTGCAAGGCCATGACACGGTGCAGCCCGACGATGCGGCGCTGGCCGCCCGCCTGGTGCTGGGCCCCCGCGCCACGCGCTGGCCGGCACCCGCCGAGGCCGAACCGCCTCCAGAGCAGCCGGCCCAGCCCGCGCCTGCGCCGTCCGAGCCGCCTGCCGATGCCGCACCGCCACCCGCGGCCGATGCCACCACGGCCGAGCCACCTGCCGACGACGACCCACCTCCACCACCCGATCCCGGCCAGCCGCTGGACGAGGTGGTGCTGGAAGCCGCCCTGGCCGCCATGCCTGCCGGCCTGCTGGCACAGCTGAAGGCCGGCGCCCGGCAGCGCAGTGCGGCCCCCTCGGCCGGGCGTGTGGGCGCGCTGCAGGCGGGTGGGCCGCGTGGCCGGCCGCTGGGCGCACGCCGCGGCGAGCTGCGCGGCGGCGCCCGGCTCGACCTGATCGCCACCCTGCGCGCCGCCGCGCCCTGGCAGCCGCTGCGCCAGCGCGAGGCGGCGCTGGCCGATGCCGGCGCGCCCAGGCGCCGGGTGCTGGTGCGGGCCGAGGATTTCCACATCAGCCGCCGCGCCCAGCGCCGCGAGACCACCACGCTGTTCGTGGTCGACGCCTCCGGCTCGGCCGCGCTGCACCGCCTGGCCGAGGCCAAGGGCGCGGTGGAGCTGCTGCTGGCCGATTGCTACGTGCGGCGCGACCGGGTGGCGCTGCTGGCCTTCCGCGGCGCCGGCGCCGAGCTGGTGCTGCCGCCCACACGCTCGCTGGTGCGCGCCAAGCGCGCCCTGGCCGGCCTGCCCGGCGGCGGGGGCACACCACTGGCGCTGGCGCTGGACAGCGCCGCCGAACTGGCCACCAGCCTGCTGCGCCGCGGTGGCACGCCGGTGCTGGTGCTGCTGAGCGACGCCCGCGCCAACATCGCCCGCAACGGCCAGCCGGGGCGTGGCCTGGCCAGCAGCGACGCCCTGGCCAGTGCGCGGCGGCTGCGCGCGCTGGGCCTGGGCATGCTGATGGTCGACACCGCGCCCGGCAGCGGCCGCACCGGCGTGGGGGCGGGCGCGACCGCCGCCGAGCCCACGCCGGCACGCCTGCTGGCCGATGCCCTGGGTGCGCTCTACCTGCCGCTGCCGCAGATGGACGCAGCCAAGCTGTCCCGCGCCGCCCGCGCCCTGTCGGCGCCCACCTGAGCAGCCACCCTGCCATGGCCTTGTCCTCCACCCGCCGGCTGCGCCTCACCGTCTTCGGCGGCATGCTGGCGCTGATGCTGGGCGGTGTGCTGCTGGCGTTCTGGCCCTTCATCGCCGCCAACCGCAACCTGCAGGCCTTCTGCACCGGGCAGCCGCCCGGCACGGCGCTGCAGCAGGTGCAGGCATCCGCGCTGGAACGCGGTTATGTGCTGGCGACGGTGGCGCCGGGCGTGGTGCTGGTGGACGACCCGCTGGGCTTCGGCCGGCGGCAGTGCAGGCTGGCGCTGGATGCGCAGGGCCGGGTGCTGCCCCCCGACAGCCGCTGAGGCTGGCAACGGTGTCAGGCCACCCGGCGCGGCGGCTGCTGCGACCTTGCACCGGCGATGCCCAGCGCCAGCAGCGCATCGGCCAGGCGCTGCGGCGCCTCTTCATGCGCCAGGTGGCCCAGGCCGTCCAGCAGCTGCACCCGGGTGGCAGGCAGCTTCAGCCGCACACGCTGGGCCTGGGACGGCGGCACCGTGCGGTCCTGCCCGCCCACCAGCAGGGCCAGCGGCGGCTGCAGGCCGGGCAGGTCATGCCACAGCGCCTCCAGGTCCCAGTCGGCCATCATCGCCAGGGCACCGGCCACATGCGCCGGGCTGCGCATCAGCCGGGCATAGAGCGCCAGGCCCTGGGCGTCCAGCGTGGAGCCGGTGGACGCCACCAGGCGCTGCACCGCCGCGGCATCGCCGGCGCGGCGGGCGAACAGCCAGGGCACCCAGGCCTGGCGGGCCATCAGCCGCGCCATGGGCGCAAACACCCGGCCGGCCAGGCCCTCGAACGGCAGCAGCGCGGCATTGATGCCCACCAGCTGCGCCGGTGCCAGCCGGCCGTCCAGCACCGCACGCAGCGCCAGCGCGGCGCCGGCGGAGTGACCGACCAGCACCGTGGGCGGCAGGCCCAGGGCCAGGGCCAGCGCCGCCAGTGCCTGCGCCATGGCGGGCAGCGAGACCTGCGGCAGCGCCCCGCTGAAACCATGGCCGGGCAGATCGGGCACCACCAGGGTGGCCTGCGGCGCCAGCCGGTCCACCAGCGCGCGCCAGGAATGGCTGGCCGCGCCGGTGCCATGCAGCAGCCACAGCACCGGCTGGCCCGGCGCGCCCGGCAGCACCTGCACATGCCAGCGGCAGCCACCGGCATCGACGAAGCGGCTGGCGGCGCGGTGCGGCCAGTGCGCGCCGTCACGCGACCATTCCAGCGCGCCGGTCATGGGCGGCTCGCTATCATCGTTCGCAGAGCCGGCAGTTGTCCCCGGCCACGACGAGCACACACATGAGCATGGGTCTGGCCCAGCGCCTGCGCGAGGGCACCTGGGCCCTGCACACCACCACCGAACGCGCCGGCATCATGCCGGCCCTGCTGCGCGGCCAGCTGCCGGCCGCCGGCTTCCAGCGCCTGCAGCGCAACCTGTTCAGCATCTACCAGGCGCTGGAAGCCGGCCTGCACAGCCATGCCGGCCACCCCCTGCTGGCGCCGCTGCAGCTGGGCCCGCTGGCACGCTGCCAGGCCCTGCAGGCCGATCTGGGCGTGCTGCACGGGCCGCTGTGGGCCACCGCCTTGCCGGTGACCGCGGCGGCCAGCGCCTATGCCCAGCGCCTGCAGGAACTGGCGCAGCAGCAGCCGCCGCTGCTGGTCGCCCATGCCTATGTGCGCTACCTGGGTGACCTGGCCGGCGGCCAGGCACTGCGCCGGGTGGCGCAGCAGGCCTACCAGCTGGCCGGCGACGCCGGCACCCGGTTCTTCGATTTCGGCCCGCCGCCGCTGGTGCGCCAGCTCAGCCAGGGCCTGCGCCAGGCCCTGGACGCCCTGCCGCTGGACGAGGCCGGCGCCCAGGCCCTGGTGGAAGAGGCGCAATGGGCCTTCGCCCAGCATGCGCGGCTGTTCGAGGAACTGGCGCGCCCCTGCACCGACGCCGCCTGACTCACCCCCGTCGGCAGCCGATGGGCACCGCGGATCCGGCAGCGCCGGGCATCGGGCGTGGGCCACCTCAGTTGCTGAAGTGCTGGCGGATGCGGCCATACAGCACCGCCGCGCGCCGGGCCGAGGCCTCCACCTCTTCCAGCAGCGGTGCCACGCCCGGGCCGCCGCTGCTGTCGGCGATGTCCATCGCGGCCAGGCTGGCATTGGTGAGGATGGCGCTGATCACCTGGTCGGCCGGGCTGCCTGGCCGGTCGGTGCGGCCACCGCGGCCGGCCTGCTGCAGCGCGTCTTCCAGATGGCGGCGCGCCGCGGCGGCGCGGCGGCTGTCGCTCAGGTCGCTGAGCATCAGGATGTAGCCCAGCACCTGGCCGTCGCGCCCGGGCACCAGCTCGATGCGCAGCCCCACCGGCAGGGCCTCGGCTTCGTCGCCGCTGCGCAGCAGGCCCAGCTCACCGCGCCAGGCCTGGTGCAGGCGGCGCACCGAGTCCAGGCCCGCCTGCAGCTGGGCCGGCTCGTCGAAGACGGTGGCCAGCGCGTCCAGCGTGCCCAGGCTGCCGGGGGCGCGCCCCAGCAGGCTGGCGAAGGCCGGGTTGCTGAACAGCATCACCCCCTGGCCGTCGGCGATGGCCACCGGCTCGTGCGAGCTCTGCACCGTGGCCCGCACGCCGGCCAGCTGGTGCTCGGCCACCAGCAGGCGCACCGCGTTGACCTGCACGATGATGTCCACCAGCGAGGCGCCCACGGCACGGCCCAGCGCCAGCTCGGCGGCGCTCCAGGGCAGTGCCGTGCCACGCACGATCTCGCTCCAGGCGGCGAAGGAGCGGCGCGGCGACAAGGTCAGCGGGTCATCGTTGACCGTGGGCTTGGCCGGGTCGCCGGCCCAGGTGACGGTGTGCAGCTGCTCCTTGCGGAACCACATCAGGTAATCGGGCCGCTGGCTGGACAGCTTGACCGCCAGCACGCCGCTGGCCATGGGCGTCAGCGACTCCAGCGCGGGGTCGGCCCGGCCCACCGCGGCAGTGGCGAACGGCGCGTCGGTGTAGTGCGCATCCACCCAGTGCAGCAGCTGGCGCAGCTCGGGGGTGGACGGCACCTCGCCGGAGGTGAGCCATTCACCGGCGTGGAACAGCGCCGCGCCGGTGGCCTCCAGCGGCTGCAGCAGGGTGCGCGGGTTGCGGAACAGCGCCAGGCGCCAGTCGCCCTCGGTGGAAGTGGCCTCCACCAGGCGCTGCTCCAGCCGCCGCACCAGGATGGCGACCTGGGCGTGGGCATAGTTCTCGATCGCCGCGATGCGGGTGGCCGCCACCTCGGCCAGCAGATCGCAGGCGGCACGCAGGCCGGGGCTGATGGCGCGCGGGCTGTCATGGTGGGCCGCGATCAGGCCCCACAGCCGGCCCTCGCGCACCAGCGACACCACCAGGGTGGCGGTGACGCCCATGTTCTTCAGGTACTGCAGGTGCAGCGGCGACATGCTGCGCAGCGCGCACATCGACATGTCCAGATCCACCGGCTCGGGCCGGCCGCCCGCCGGGTCGGCCGGCAGCAGCACGGGCTGCAGCGGCACCGGCTGGTAGTGCACGTCCACCAGCACCCGCACCCGGTTGGCCAGGTAGAGCTGGCGCGCACGCTGCGGGATGTCGGTGGCGGGGTACTGGTGGCCCAGCAGGGTGTCCAGCCGCGGGTCGCGCGCCTCGGCGATGATCTTGCCGTGGCCGTCGGGGTCGAACTTGTAGACCATCACGCGGTCGTGGCCGGTGAGGTCGCGCACGCAGCGGGCGATGCCGTCGCACAGCACACCGATGCTGGCGGCCTGGCCGAAGCGCTGCACGGCATCCGACAGCCGCTGCATCAGCGCCGGCTGGCCCGGCAGCAGCACACCGGCCTCGCCACCGTCGCAGGCCTCCAGTTCCAGCACCAGCACGCCCTGGGCGGCCACCCGGTGCAGCGCCGCCGACCATTCCCGCGGCACACCGGCCACGGTGGTGTGGGCCGGCAGCGGGCGCGGATCGGCCAGGTCGGGCGCCGCCGCCAGCAGCTGCACCCGCGCCTCCAGGTCGCCGCCCAGCAGGGACAGCGGGCGCATCAGCAGCCGCTCGGCGGGCAGGCCCAGCAGCGCGGCGCAGTTGGACGAGACCTGCACCACCAGGCCATCGCGCTCACGCAGCACCAGCAGCACACCATGCGGCTGGATCGACCCGGCGAGGTGGATGAGCTCACGCTCGCAATTGCTGAGATCGGCCTGACCGAAGGCGGGGCTGTGGTCCACGGTGGACAGGTTACCGCAGCACGGGGCCGCCGCAGCAGCGGCAATCCCGGGCTTGCGCTGGCGTGCGCGCTGGTGTCAGTTCAGCAGCGGCGGGGTGCCGCCATCGGCCACCAGGCCATGGCGCGCCAGGCGCAGGCTCAGGCTCTCGGGGGTGATGTCCAGCCAGTTGGCCGCCGTCGCCGCATGGCCGCCAGCACGCTCGAGCGCGCTGCGGATCAGGTGGTACTCGGCCAGGTGGGTGGCCTCCTGCATCAGCTCGGGCAGCGAGACACGGCCCAACTGGGCCGCCAGGTTCTCGATCGCCGCGGCCAGGCCGTCCACCGGCTGCAGCAGCTGCTCCTGCCGTGGCGTGTGGCGGCGCAGGATGAAGCCGATGCACTCCTGGTCACCCTCGGCCAGCAGGGCGGCCGAGACTTCCACTTCCTGCGCCCGGGCGCCGGCCCAGGGTGAGCGCAGCGGGCCGATGGGGGCCCGAACCTGGTTGGCGATGCCGTTGCGGCGCACCTCGGCCACCAGGGCCGTCAGGCGGTGCCCGGGGTCGCCCAGCAGATCGCCCAGGGTGCGGCCCTTGAAGTGCGTCTCCTGCACACCGGGCGGGCACAGCGCCAGGAAGGCCGGGTTGGCGATCTGCAGCCGGCCGTTGCTGTCGGTGATGACCACCGCATCGGGTGTCTGCTCGACGAATTCAGCCAGGCGGCGGGCCGCATCGCTGCCCGGCCGCTCGGTGCTGCGCACCCGCACCAGCAGCAGCAGCTGGCTGGCGCCGTCGGCCGTGGCCCGGAAAGGCGTCGCCGACACATCCACCAGGGCCAGGCCCGGCAGGCCGGCGGGCCCGCCCAGGCGGGCGCGGATCTCGGCCGGCTTGCCGCTTGCGCGGGTGGCGCTGAGCAACTCCTCGACCGCCGGGCGCGAGGCCGGGTCGATGCCCACCACCGCCGGCTGGCCGGCCATCTGCGCCGGCGCATGGCCGAACAGCTCGGCCGCGGCGCGGTTGGCCTCGATGATGGTGAGCGTGGCGGCATCGACCACCAGCACCGCATCGGTGGCCACCTGGAACAGCAGGCGGTAGCGGGATTCGGTCTGGCGCTGCTGCCAGTAGTCGCGCTCCAGCGCCTGCTGGGCGTCGAGAAAGCGCTGCTGGATCGCGGCGATGGCGCGCAGATCCCGCCCCACGGCCAGCACCGGGCCGTCGACGCCCAGGCGGATGGCGGCAAACACCACCGGGATGCTGGTGTCGCCCGGCCCGGGCAGGTTGACCTCACGCCGGCGCGACACACCGGTGCGCTGCACTTCCTGCAGCATCGATGCGATCTTGCCGCGGGTGTCCTGGGTGACGGTGTCGATGAAGGCACTGCCCACCCACTGGTCGGCACGGTGGCCGACGGCGTTGTCGCCCAGGGCCACGTTGCGGATCACGCCGGCAGCGTCGATCACCAGCGCGATGTCGCTGGCGAGTGAGGCGAATGTGTTCGCCAGCTCGGGCGCCAGCCCGGCCAATGCGCCCAGATCAGCCATCTCAGGAGGGCTTGGACTCATGCCAGTCTCCCTTCTCTCTGGTTCGCTGCCACCACACTCCTTTGACTGGCAGCACCAAAGGCACGGCACGGAGCATGGACTTTACCGCATCACCACCGCGCAGACCGGCCAGCAGGGAAGGAGGGCAACCCTATTGTCAATCAAAGTGGACACAAATACTATCTACAAATGTTGACACATACCTTGCCCCTGCAGGCGGCCCCCCAGATCCCGCCCGTTGCCGCCGGCACTGCCCGCGGCAAGGCACCACCGCATGCGGTGGTGATCGGCAGCGGTTTCGGCGGCCTGGCCGCGGCGGTGCGGCTGGGCGCCCGCGGCTGGCGCGTCACCGTGCTGGAGCAGCTGGACGCCCCCGGCGGCCGCGCCTATGTCTACAAGCAGGACGGCTTCACCTTCGACGCCGGCCCCACCGTCATCACCGCGCCCTTCCTGCTGGAAGAGCTGTGGGCCCTGTGCGGCAAGCGCCTGGCCGACGACGTGACCATCGTGCCGGTGAGCCCCTTCTACCGGGTGCGCTTCGACAGCGGCGAGGAGTTCAACTACACCGGTGACCCGGCCCAGATGCGCGCCGAGATCGGCCGCTTCGCGCCGGGTGACGTGCAGGGCTACGAGAACTTCCTCGCGGCCAGCGCCGCGATCTACAAGGTGGGCTTCGAGCAGCTGGGCGACAAGCCCTTCAGCCACTGGACCGACATGGCCCGGGTGCTGCCGGCGATGCTGAAGCTGGAAGCCTGGCGCACCGTGTGGCAGCTGGCCTGCAAGCATGTGCAGGACCCGCGCCTGCGTGTGGTGCTGACCTTCCAGTCGCTGCTGGTGGGCGGCAATCCGTTTGCCACCACCTCGGTGTACTGCCTGATCGCCTTCCTGGAGCGGCGTTTCGGCGTGCACTTCGCCATCGGCGGCACCGGTGCGCTGGTGACCGGCCTGGTCGGCTTGATCGAAGGCCAGGGCAACGTGGTGCGCTGCAACACCAGCGTGGCGCAGATCCTGGTGAAGGATGGCGCGGCCTGCGGCGTGTTGCTGGCCAACGGCGAGCGCCTGGCGGCGGACGCGGTGGTCTCCAATGCGGATTCCGCCACCACCTACCGCAAGCTGGTGGCACCCGAACACCGCAAGCGCTGGACCGATGCCAAGATCGAGCGCGCCCGGTACTCGATGAGCCTGTTCGTCTGGTACTTCGGCACCAAGCGCCAGTACCCGGAAGTGGCCCACCACACCATCGCCCTGGGCCCGCGCTACCGCGGGCTGCTGACCGACATCTTCGACCGCAAGCACCTGGCCGAGGACTTCAGCCTCTACCTGCACCGCCCCACCGCCACCGACCCATCGCTGGCGCCACCCGGCTGCGACGCGTTCTACGTGCTCTCGCCGGTGCCGCACCTGCAGGGGGATGCCGACTGGACCACCGCGGCCGAGCCCTACCGCCAGAAGATCATGCGGCGGCTGGAGAGCACCTTGCTGCCGGGCCTGTCCAGCGAGGTGGTCAGCTCGCACATGATCACGCCGCTGGATTTCCAGGACCGGCTCTCCTCCTTCCGCGGCGCGGCCTTCGGCCTGGAGCCGGTGCTCACGCAGAGCGCCTGGTTCCGCCCGCACAACCAGAGCGAAGACATCGGCCGGCTCTACCTGGTGGGTGCCGGCACCCATCCCGGTGCCGGCCTGCCCGGCGTGCTGTCCTCCGCCCGCATCCTCGACACGGTGGTTCCCCATGGTGATCAAGTCACAGCCAACGCACACGCCTGAAGCGGCCGACGAAGCCCGCGACCTGGCGGCCTGCAAGCAGTTGCTGGCCAATGGCTCGCGCACCTTCCTGGCCGCCAGCAAGCTGCTGCCCGGCGCGGTGCGCGACCCGGCCTGCGCGCTGTATGCCTTCTGCCGCCTGGCCGACGACGAGGTCGACGGCCAGACCGGTGGCGGCGCACCGCGGGCGGCCGGTGATGCCGCTGCCGGCCAGGCCGTGGGCCGGCTGCGCCAGCGCCTGGCCGAGATCTACGCCGGCCGCCCGGGCCCGCAGGCGGCCGACCGCGCCCTGGCCGTGGTGGTGCGGCGCTTCGACATCCCGGCCGAGCTGCCGCAGGCGCTGATCGAGGGCTTCGAATGGGATGCCGCCGGCCGCCGCTACGACAGCCTGCACGAGCTGCAGGCCTATGCCGCACGCGTGGCCGGCGCCGTGGGCGCGATGATGGCCCTGCTGATGGGCGTACGCAGCGCCGCCGGCCTGGCGCGCGCCTGCGACCTGGGCGTGGCGATGCAGCTGTCCAACATCGCCCGCGACGTGGGCGAGGACGCCCGCCTCGGGCGGCTCTACCTGCCGCGCCAGTGGCTGCACGAGGCCGGCATCTGCCCCGACGCCTGGCTGGCAGCGCCGCGCCACAGCCCGGCGCTGGGTGCGGTGGTGCAGCGCCTGCTGCGCGAGGCCGATGCCCTCTATGCCCGGGTGGACGCCGGCGTGGCGGCCCTGCCGCTGGGCTGCCGGCCCGGCATCAACGCGGCGCGCTTCCTGTATGCCCAGATCGGGCTGGAGGTGGAGCGCCAGGGCCTGAATGCGGTGGACCGGCGCGCCGTGGTCAGCCGCCGGCGCAAGGCCACCAGCCTGCTGCGCGCCCTGCTCACGCTGTTGCCCGACGACAGCTGGCGCCCGCAGCCACCGCTGCCGGCCACACGCTACCTGGTGGAGGCGGTGACCGGCCCGCTGCACGCCGGCCACTTCGTGGCCCCGGCGCCGCGGCGCCTGGCCGGCGTGGTCGCGCTGTTCGACCGGCTGGAGCGGCGCGACCGTGGCTGGACCCTGGCCGACGGCAATGCCATGGCCGGCGGTGCGGAATAACCCCCGCCGGCTGCGGCCATGATCTGGTGGGAGCTGGTGCTGTTCTTCGGCGCCCCGCTGCTGTGGGGCGGCTGGCAGCTGCATGTGCTGCGGCGTGACCGCCGGGCCGCCGAACGCCAGCAGCGCCAGGACCATGCCGACGCCGAGGTCGACCGGGGCTGAGCGCCGTCAGCCCCGCCGCGGCATGCGAAACGGCAGCATGGCCTGCACCAGCGGGTGGCGGAAACGGGCCAGGTCCAGGCTCTCATGCATGGCCAGCACCGGTTGGCCATCCCAGCGCGCCGCCACCAGGCTGCGGTTGTAGAACGGTGTGTCCTCCAGCGTGCGCTGCACGGTCGGCGCCTGGCCGCCGTCGCTGCGCATGGCACGCGGCAGGCGGAACACCGCCGACTTCGGCAGGGCCTGCAGCGGTGAAGCGTCGAACGGCCGGCTGCCACCCCGGGCATCGAACTGCAGCGCGATGTGGCGGCCGCAGCCGTCCACCTCGACCGCGTCGTAGGCCACGGCGCTGCGCCGGGCGTCCAGCGTGGCACGTGCCCATTGCCAGCTGGCGAAGCTGTGTTCCAGCGGCACAGCGCCGCGGTTGCTGTCCAGGTAGGCCGGGCCTTGCCAGCGCCAGCCGGGTTCGGCCAGGTCGACCTCGATGCGGGCGCCGGGCGCGATCGGCCACCATTGGTGCACACCGGCACTGTCCAGCGCCAGCGGCGCCGGCGCGCCCAGGGCCTGCGGATGCAGGCGCAGCCGGCCACGCAGGCGGCGCGGCAGCGGCACGCAGCGTTCGTCGAGCCGGATGTCCAGCGCGCTGCCGTCCCAGTGCAGGGCGCTGGGGCCGATGGCCAGGCGGTGGCTGCTGCGCTGCAGGGCGCCGGCACCACGCTCGGTCATGGCCCAGCGTGCACCCGGGCCACCCCCGGGGGTGTAGAGCGCCACGTTGATGGCCACATGCTGCTGCGCGTCGGCCAGGCCGCCCTGGCGCGCCCGCGCCCAGGCGTAGTAGGGCGAGAACACGCTGCCGATGAAGGCGATCAGCACCAGGCCGTGGCGGCCGTCGTCGCTCAGGGCGTCGAGGTACCACCAGGCATAACCACCGGGCGCCACGGCCAGGTCGAAATCCGGCCAGGGCGCTCGGCCAGCACCTGCTGGGCCGCCAGCAGGCCCGACAGCGCCGCCATCGGCACACCCGCCCCCGGGTGGGTGCTGCCCCCGGCCAGGTAGAGCCCCGGCACCGCCGTGGCCGCCGCCGGCCGGCTGAACGACGCCTGCCAGCCGTGGGTGGCCTGGCCGTACAGCGCCCCGCCCGTCGCCGGAAAGCGCTGCGCCCAGTGCGCCGGGCTCTGCCGCAGCCGGCCCGGGCTGTCGGGCTGCAGTTGCAGGCCCAGGCGGGCCAGGTGCGCGAAGCTGCGTTGTTCGCATGCGGCGATCTCCTCGTCGGTGGGGGCACCACGGTCGCCACGGGCTGGGGCGTTCACCAGGCACAGCAGACGCTCGGCCGGGCTGCCAGGGGGCAGCGGCAGGTCGGTGCGGTCCTGGGCGCAGATGTAGACCGTGGGCTCGGTGGGCAGCACGCCCTGGGCAAACAGCTCCTGGAACTCCCGCGGGTAGTCCCCCGAGAAGAACACCGTGTGGCGCAACAACGGAAAGCCTTGGGCCGGGGTGCGCAGATTCCAGGTCAGGGCCGACAGCGAGCGGCTGGCCGGCGGCCGCGGCGGCACCGCCCGGCGCAGCGCGTCGCCCAGCAGGCCGGCGCCCAGGGCGGCGGCATCGCCGTTGAAGACCACGCCCGCGGCCGGCAGGCTCTCGCCCGGCATGCCATCGGCATCCAGCAGCTGCACGCCCGCTGCGCGGCCCTGGTGCAGCAGCACACGCGCCACCTGCCGGTTGCAATCGATGGTCACGCCCAGGCGCCTGGCCAGCTGCGCCAGGGCCTGCGCCAGCTGGTGCATGCCGCCCTGCACGCTCCACACGCCGGCCTGCTCCACATGGGCGATCAGCATCAGCGTGGCCGGCGCGGCCAGCGGCGACGAGCCGCCATAGGTGGCATAGCGCGCAAACAGCTGTCGCAGCCGCGGGTCGCTGAACTGCCGGCCCAGTTCGCGCCACAGGGTCTGGAACGGGGAGATGCGCGCCAGCGCCAGCCACTGCGCCAGGCCACCCCGCGCGCAGCGCCAGGCCAGCGACACCGGGTTGGGCCGGCTGCTGCGCAGATAGGGCTGGTTCAGCGTCTCGTAGATCGAGCGTGATCGGGCGCAGAACTCCGCGTACTGGCGCACCGCCGCCGCGCCCGCCAGGCGGCCGATGGCGTCCAGCGTGGTGGCCCGGTCGGCATGCAGGTCGAAGCAGCTGCCATCGGGCCAGGTGTGGCGCGCCAGCGTGCGCAGCGGCGTCAGCTGCAGGTGGTCGTCCAGCCGTTCACCGGCCAGGGCGAACAGGCCGTCGAACACATCGCGCATGGTCATCACGGTGGGGCCGGCGTCCAGCGCCAGGCCGTCGATGTGCACCGGCCGCAGCTTGCCGCCGGGGGCGCTGTCCCGCTCGATCACCCGCACCGCCTGGCCTTGTGCGGCCAGGGCCACCGCCGCCGCCAGGCCGCCGATGCCGGCGCCGACGACGATCACCGGGGGCATGCCACACCACCTGCCACACCGGGCCAAGGTGACAACCAGAGTTGACGCTTCCGGTTCACGTGTCTATCCTGCATGACACATCATATTGTAATGCCGCAGTGACACCGGGTTTTGTGCCTGGGGTTTGCCCGGCGTTCAACGGAGGAGCCATGGATCCCATGCAACGCATCGAGCAGGCGCTGTCGGCCGCACTCTCCGGCACCGAGCTGCCTGGTGGCCCGCCACGCCTGGCGGCGGCGGTGCGGCATGCCGTGTTCCCGGGCGGCGCCCGGGTGCGGCCGCGCCTGTGCGTGGCGGTGGCCCTGGCCTGCGGCGACGACGATCCGGTGCTGACCGATGCCGCCGCCACCGCGCTGGAGCTGCTGCACTGTGCCTCCCTGGTGCATGACGACCTGCCCTGCTTCGACGATTCACCGCTGCGCCGCGGCGT
The DNA here is from genome assembly GCA_040386375.1 of Pseudomonadota bacterium. GTDB lineage: Bacteria > Pseudomonadota > Gammaproteobacteria > Burkholderiales > Burkholderiaceae_C > Pseudaquabacterium. Next base: position 43,995 of record JAZKFQ010000022.1, on the reverse strand, counting down.
GCCCTCGGTGCACAGCGCCTACGGTGAGCGTCTGGCGGTGCTGGCCGGTGACGCGCTGATCGTGCTGGCCTTCCAGGCGCTGGCAGGCGCGCCCAGCCGCCAGCCGCAGCGCCTGGCCAGCCTGCTGGGCCTGGTGGCACGCGGCGTGGGCCAGCCGCATGGCATCGTGGCCGGCCAGGCCTGGGAATGTGAACCGCAGGTGTCGCTGCGTGATTACCAGCGTGCCAAGACCGGCGCCCTGTTCGCCGCCGCCACCATGGCCGGCGCCGAGGCCGCCGGTTCCCCTCCCGCGCCCTGGCGTGCGCTGGGTGAATGGCTGGGCGAGGCCTACCAGGTGGCCGACGACATCCGCGACGTGGCGGCCGACCCGCTGCTGCTGGGCAAGCCGGTGGGGCGTGACCAGGCCCTGGGCCGGCCCAGCATGGCCGCCGCCCATGGCCTGCTGGGCGCGGTGGCGCATTTCCAGCAGCTGGTGGACCATGCCGCCGCCGCCGTGCCCGATTGCCGCGGTGCGGCACGGCTGCGCGCCCTGGTGCGGGCCGAATCCGAGCGCCTGGTGCCGGCCGCGCTGTGCCGGCAGCTCAGCCAGGCGCACGCCATGCCGCACGTGCGGGCCGTGGCCTGAGCACCGGCCCGTCCGGACCCGGCATGGCCACGCTGCCATCGGTGCCCGAGGCAGGGCCCGAAGCCCTGCCCCTGCAGTCCACGCCCAGCACCGGCCTGTTCGCCCGCTGGCGCGACGCCCTGCAGCACTGGGCCACGCAACGGGTGGCCAGCCCGGCCTTCCGCCGCTGGGCCGAGCGCTTCCCGCTCACCCGGCCCATCGCCCGCCGCCGCGCCAGCCAGCTGTTCGACCTGGTGGCCGGCTTCAGCTACAGCCAGGTGCTGCTGGCCTGCGTGCAGCTCAAGCTGTTCGACCGCCTGGCCCAGGGCGCTGCCACCGCCGAGGCCCTGGCCCCCGCCCTGCATCTGCCGCTGGAGGCCTGCCGCCGCCTGCTGGATGCCGCCGTGGCCCTGCGCCTGCTGGCCCGCCGCCAGCATGGCCCGCTGCCGGCCGTCTACCGCCTGGGCCCGCTGGGCGCGCCGATGGTGGGCAATGCCGCCATCGCCGCGATGGTGCAGCACCACCAGCTGCTGTATGCCGACCTGGCCGACCCGCTGGCCCTGTTGCGCGCCCCCCCCGGCCAGGGGGACCTGGCGCGCTACTGGGCCTATGCCCGCAGCCCGCAGCCGCACACCCTGGCGCCGGCCCAGGTGGCCGACTACTCGGCGCTGATGGCGGCCTCGCAGCCGCTGGTGGCCGACCAGATCCTGGATGCCTACCCGCTGCAGCGCCACCAGTGCCTGATGGACGTGGGTGGCGGCGAGGGTGTGTTCGCCGCCGCGGCAGGCCAGCGCTGGCCCCATCTGCAGCTGCTGGTGTTCGACCTGCCCGAGGTGGCGCGGCGCGCCCAGGGCCGGCTGGCGGCGCTGGGCCTGAGCGGCCGCGCCACCGCGGTGGGCGGCGACTTCTGCAGCGATGCACTGCCCAGCGGCGCCGATGTGATCAGCCTGGTGCGGGTGGTGCACGACCACGACGACCACCGTGTGCTGGCCCTGCTGCAGGCGGTGCGCCGAGCACTGCCGCCGCACGGCGTGCTGCTGCTGGCCGAGCCCATGGCCGGCACCGCCGGCGCCCAGGCCATGGGCGATGCCTATTTCGGCCTCTACCTCTGGGCCATGGGCAGCGGCCAGCCCCGCAGCGTGGCCCGGCTCGGGGCCCTGCTGCAGGCCGCGGGCTTCGGCCCACCGCGGCTGCTGCACACCACCATGCCGCTGCAGACCCAGGTGCTGCTGGCACGGCCGGCGGCGGGCTGATGCCGTGCGCCTGCCATGCGCCCCGTTGTTGTGCGTTGGTGATGACCCTGTGTCAGTTTTGCTTGACACTTTATCAAGTATGCGTAAAGTGACACTCAAGCCAGACACCCACCGCATGACCTGCATCAACCAACCCTCTGAACGCGCCTTTGGCGCCACGCCGGCATGAACACCACCGCCGTGCTGTTGAGCCGCCCCGAGCACATCGGCCTGGCCGACCTGCAGCTGTCCGAGCCCACCGCCGACGACGTGGTGGTGGACGTGCACTGGAGCGGCATCTCCACCGGCACCGAACGGCTGCTGTTCACCGGCCGCATGCCCAGCTTCCCCGGCATGGGCTATCCGCTGGTGCCGGGTTATGAGTCCGTGGGCCGCGTGGTGCAGGCCGGTGAGGCCAGTGGCCTGGAAATCGGCCAGCAGGTCTTCGTGCCCGGTGCCAACTGCTTCGGCCCGCTGGACGGGCAGCCGGTGCGTGGCCTGTTCGGCGGCTCGGCCTCGCGCCTGGTGGTGCCGGGCCGGCGGGTGATCGCGGTCGACGAGGCCCTGGGTGAACAGGCCGTGCTGCTGGCCCTGGCCGCCACCGCCTACCACGCGGTGTCGGGCGGCGGGCGCATCGAGCACCCACGCGCACCGCAGCTGATCGTGGGCCATGGCGTGCTGGGCCGGCTGCTGGCCCGGCTGAACGTGGCCGCCGGCTGCACCGACACCGTGGTCTGGGAGACCAACCCGGTGCGCGCCACCGGCGCCCAGGGCTACACCGTGCTGCACCCCGACGCCGACGCCCGCCGCAACTACGACGTGATCTGCGATGTCAGCGGCGACTCCGACTTGCTCGACACCCTGATTGCCCGGTTGGCGCCTGGTGGCGAAGTGATCCTGGCCGGCTTCTACAGCCAGCCCCTGCACTTCAATTTCGCACCGGCCTTCATGCGTGAAGCCCGCCTGCGTGCTGCCGCCGAATGGCAGCGGCCCGACTTGCTGGCCGTGCAGGCGCTGATCGCCAACGGCCTGCTGACGCTGGACGGGCTCATCACCCACCACGCGCCCTCCGCACAGGCCGACAACGCCTACCGCACCGCCTTCGGCGATGTGGCCTGTCTCAAGATGGTTCTCGACTGGACACATTGACATGACCCACAGCATCAACAGCCCCCAGGGTCCCGCCAGCGCACCGATCCAGATCCTGCGCGACCTGCAGCTGCGGGCCGAGGCCGCGATCGAACCCGATGCCGTGCCCACCGGCCCGGTGACCAAGGAAACCCAGATCATCGCCATCTACGGCAAGGGTGGCATCGGCAAGAGCTTCACCCTGGCCAACCTCAGCTACATGATGGCCCAGCAGGGCAAGAAGGTGCTGCTGATCGGCTGCGACCCGAAGAGCGACACAACCAGCCTGCTGTTCGGCGGCAAGGCCTGCCCCACCATCATCGAGACCAGCAGCAAGAAGAAGCTGGCGGGTGAAGCCGTTGCCATCGGCGACGTCTGCTTCAAGCGCGACGGTGTCTACGCCATGGAGCTGGGTGGCCCCGAGGTGGGCCGCGGCTGCGGCGGGCGCGGCATCATCCACGGCTTCGAGACCCTGGAGAAGCTGGGCTTCCACGACTGGGGCTTCGACTTCGTGCTGCTCGACTTCCTGGGCGACGTGGTGTGCGGCGGCTTCGGCCTGCCGATCGCCCGCGACATGTGCCAGAAGGTGATCGTGGTCGCCAGCAACGACCTGCAAAGCCTGTACGTGGCCAACAACGTCTGCAGCGCGGTGGAGTATTTCCGCAAGCTGGGCGGCAACGTGGGTGTGGCCGGCATGGTGATCAACCGCGACGACGGCACCGGCGAAGCCAAGGTGTTTGCCGAGCACGCCGGCATCCCGGTGCTGGCCACCATCCCGGCCAATGAAGACATCCGCCGCAAGAGCGCCAGCTACGAGATCATCGGCCGGCCCGGCACGCAGTGGGCGCCGCTGTTCGAGGAACTGGCCAGCAACGTGGCCAGCGCACCACCGGTGCGGCCCAAGCCGCAGACGCAGGACCAGCTGCTGAGCCTGTTCTCGGCCGAGGTGACCGGGCGCGACTTCAAGATGGAGCCGGCCACCTTGTTCGACATGGTGGGCAAGGCGGACCTGGTCAAGCCCACGCTGGAAGTCGTCTACGACGAAATCTGAGCTGCCCATGGACGCCACACCGAACGTCGCCGTGCCTGCCGCCTTGAAGGAGGACGGCCTGGGCTGCCACTCCGGCGCCGAGACCATGCTGGCCGCCGCGAAAACCGCCGGCAAGAGCGAGGTGCTGCAGCAGTATGCGCAGGACTATCCCAAGGGCCCGCACGACCAGCCGCAGAGCATGTGCCCGGCTTTCGGGTCACTGCGTGTCGGCCTGCGCATGAAGCGCACGGCCACGGTGTTGAGCGGCTCGGCCTGCTGCGTCTACGGACTGACCTTCACCAGCCATTTCTACGGCGCGCGCCGCAGCGTGGGTTATGTGCCCTTCAACAGCGAGAGCCTGGTCACCGGCAAGCTGTTCGAGGACATCCGGGAGGCCACCTTCAAGCTGGCCGACCCGGACAAGTACGACAGCATCGTGCTGATCAACCTGTGCGTGCCCACCGCCAGCGGCGTGCCGCTGCAGCTGCTGCCCAAACAGATCAACGGCGTGCGCATCATCGGCATCGACGTGCCGGGCTTCGGCGTGCCCACCCATGCCGAGGCCAAGGACGTGCTGGCCGGCGCCATGCTGAAGTACGCCCGCACCGAGGTGGAAGCCGGCCCGGTGCAGGCGCCGCAGGGCGGCCGCAGCAGCAAGCCCACGGTCACCCTGCTGGGCGAGATGTTCCCGGCCGACCCGGTGATCCTGGGCATGATGCTAGAGCCCATGGGCCTGGCCGCCGGCCCGGTGGTGCCCACCCGGGAGTGGCGCGAGCTGTATGCCGCGCTGGACGGCAGCGTGGTCGCCGCCATCCACCCGTTCTACACCGCCAGCATCCGCGAGTTTCAGACAGCCGGCCGGCCCATCGTCGGCTCGGCCCCGGTGGGCCACGACGGCACCGAGGCCTGGCTGCAGGCCATCGGCAGCGCGGCCAACGTGCCCCAGGCCCTGATCGACGCGGCCAAGAACCGCATCCTTCCGGCCATCCGCGGGGCGCTGGCCAAGACACCGATCAAGGGCCGCATCACCCTGTCGGGCTACGAGGGCAGCGAGCTGATCGTGGCCCGCCTGCTGGTGGAAAGTGGCGCCGACCTGCGCTACGTGGGCACGGCCTGCCCCCGCACGCCCTGGAGCGATGCCGACCGCCAGTGGCTGGAGGCCAAGGGTGTGCGGGTGCAGTACCGGGCCAGCCTGGAACAGGACATCGCGGCCATGCATGAATTCCAGCCCGACCTGGCCATCGGCACCACGCCGGTGGTGCAGGCCGCCAAGGAAGCGCGCATCCCCGGCCTGTATTTCACCAACCTGATCTCGGCGCGGCCGCTGATGGGCCCGGCCGGTGCCGGCTCGCTGGCGGCGGTGATCAACGCCGCCATCGCCAACAAGCACCGCTTCGAGGCCATGAGCGCCTTCTTCGGCGATGCCGGCCAGGGCGACAAGGCGGGGGTCTGGACCGAGACGCCCAAGGACCGGCCGGAGTTCCGCGCCGACTTCAAGCGCCAGGTGATCAAGCTGCATGCCAAGCGCAAGGCGGAGGCCATGATCTGATGCTAGTCCTCGACCACGACCGTGCCGGCGGCTACTGGGGCGCCGTCTATGTGTTCACCGCCATCAAGGGCCTGCAGGTGGTGATCGACGGCCCGGTGGGCTGCGAGAACCTGCCGGTCACCAGCGTGCTGCACTACACCGACGCCCTGCCGCCGCACGAGTTGCCCATCGTCGTCACCGGGCTGGCCGAAGAGCAGCTGGGCCGCGAAGGCACCGAAGGTGCGATGAAGCGCGCCCATGCGGTGCTGGACCCGGACCTGCCCAGCGTGGTGGTCACCGGCAGCATCGCCGAGATGATCGGCGGCGGCGTCACGCCCGAGGGCACGGCCCTGCAGCGCTTCCTGCCACGCACCATCGACGAAGACCAGTGGCAGTGCGCCAACCGCGCCATGTTCTGGCTCTGGGCCCAGTACGGGCTGCGCCACATCCCGGCACGCAAGCCGCTGGCCGATCGGCCCGCAGGCAGCAAGCCGCGGGTGAACATCATCGGCCCCTGCTACGGCAGTTTCAACCTGCCCAGTGACCTGCACGAGATCCGCCGCCTGGTCGAGGGCATCGGCGCCGAGATCAACATGGTCTTCCCGCTGGGCAGCCACCTGGCCGATGTGCAGCAGCTGGCCGACGCCGACCTCAACATCAACCTGTACCGCGAGTACGGGCCCTTGCTGTGCGAAGCGCTGGAGCGGCCCTGGCTGCAGGCGCCCATCGGCCTGCACAGCACCACCAAGTTTCTGCGCAGCATGGGCAACCTGCTGGGGCTGGATCCCGAGCCTTTCATCGAGCGCGAAAAGCACACCACAGTCAAGCCCCTGTGGGATTTGTGGCGCTCGGTGACGCAGGATTTTTTCGGCACCGCCAGCTTTGCGGTGGTGGCCGGAGAAACCTACACACGGGGATTGCGGCATTACCTGGAAGACGAGCTGGGCCTGCCCTGCCAGTTCGCCGTGCCACGCATCCCGGGCGCCAAGACCGACAACGCCGCCATCCGGCAGATGACGCACGACAAGCCGCCGCTGGTGATGTTCGGCAGCTACAACGAGCGCATGTATCTGGCCGAAGCCGGCGCGGGCCATGGCCCCCGGCCCAGCTACATCCCGGCCTCCTTCCCCGGCGCCATCATCCGCCGCGCCACGGGCACGCCGTTCATGGGCTATGCCGGCGCCACCTACGTGCTGCAGGAGTACTGCAACGCGCTGTTCGACGCGCTGTTCCATGTGCTGCCGCTGGGCACCGACCTGGACCGCGCACCGGCCACGCCATCGCGCCTGGAAGAAGCCACCACCAGCCCCTGGGACGACGACGCCCAGCAGCTGCTGAACGACCTGGTCAGCGCCCAGCCGGTGCTGGTGCAGATCTCGGCCGCCAAGCGCCTGCGCGACCGCGCCGAGGCCGACGCGCGCCAGGCCGGCGAGGCCCGCATCACCGCCGAGCGCGTGGCACGTGCACGCAGCGCACTCAGCTCAGGAGCACCCGCATGACGGTGCACCACCCCCTTGATCCGGCGCACGGTGACGTGCGCCGGGCCAACCCAACCGCGCGGGCACAGCGCGGTAAAGGCCACCCGGCCCGCCATGGCCTCGCGGCCATGGCGGGCCGGGTGGTCGACGGCGGCCGCAAGGCCAATCCAGGCCGCGAGGCCCATTGAAAAAGGAAAGACGTCATGGCAAACGACCGACAAGGCTCGCTGTCCGGGTTGACCGAGCAGGAAGCGCGGGAGTTTCACGGCATGTTCGTGAGCAGCTTCATCGGCTTCACCGTGATCGCGATCGTCGCGCACGTCCTGGTGTGGAACTGGCGCTCGTGGCTGTAAGCCGCTAGCACCTGCGTCGCACCCGCTCAACAAGGAGCAAACCATGGCAGCTTCAACACTCAAGTCCGATGTGCAACACCCTGGCAGCCACGCGCTGTCGCCGCTGGTGTTTTGCGTCGGTTTTGCCGTGTTTCTGGTGATCGCCCTCATCGCCCAGATGCTGACCATGCGCTGGCGGACCTGGTTGCCAGGCGCCGAGGGAGAGGGGTCGTTGATCGCGGGCGTCAAGTCAGCGGTCTACACCTTCATGTCCTACATCCCCTGAAGGAGTCTTCCATGTGGAGATTGTGGTTGTTGTTTGATCCGCGCCGGATCCTGGTCGCGATGGGCACGTTCCTGTTCGGCCTGGCCATCCTGATCCATTTCATCCTGCTGAGCACCGACAAGTTCAACTGGCTGGATGGTGCCAAGAAGCCGAAGACGGCTGCCGTGCAGATGGAAGTGCTGCCGCCACGGGCCTGAGTGCCCTGTCCGCAGTGCGACCACGCACACCCGCAACCAGCGGGGCCTGACCGCCCTGCTGGCTGCCAAGAATTTGCACGACCGGCCGCCTGCCACCCGACCTGGGTGACAGGGGCCCGCCAACCGGGAGCCGGCGATGGCCATGCTCAGCTTTGAAAAGAAATACCGCGTGCGCGGCGGCACCCTGCTCGGGGGTGACCTGTTCGACTTCTGGGTCGGGCCGTTCTACGTGGGCTTCTTCGGTGTCACCTCGGCGTTCTTCGCGATCCTGGGCACGCTGCTGATCGTCTGGGGTGCCAGCATGGGCACCACCTGGAACATCTGGCAGATCAACATCGCGCCGCCCGACCTGAGCTACGGCCTGCGCCTGGCGCCCATGGCCGAAGGCGGGCTGTGGCAGGTGATCACCATCTGTGCCACCGGCGCCTTCGTCTCCTGGGCGCTGCGCGAGGTGGAGATCTGCCGCAAGCTGGGCATGGGCTTCCATGTGCCCATCGCCTTCAGCGTGGCCATCCTGGCCTATGTGACGCTGGTGATCTTCCGTCCGCTGCTGCTGGGCGCCTGGGGCCATGGCTTCCCCTACGGCATCCTCAGCCACCTGGACTGGGTGTCGAACACCGGCTACCAGTACCTGCACTTCCACTACAACCCGGCGCACATGCTGGCCATCACGTTCTTCTTCACGAACGCGCTGGCGCTGTCCATGCACGGCGGCCTGATCCTGGCGATGACCAACCCGCAGAAAGGTGAGCCGGTGAAGACGCCCGAGCACGAGAACACCTTCTTCCGCGATGCCGTGGGCTACTCCATCGGTTCGCTGGGCATCCACCGGCTGGGCCTGTTCCTGGCGCTGTCGGCCGCGTTCTGGAGTGCGGTCTGCATCATCATCAGCGGGCCCTTCTGGACCCGCGGCTGGCCCGAGTGGTGGGGTTGGTGGCTCAGCCTGCCGGTCTGGAGATAGCCCCCCGAAGCGCCTGCGGCGCTCCCCCCAGGGGGGCGGCCCCGGCGGTCCGGCAAAGCCGGTTCCGCGGCGCCTGCTTGGTTTGCGTTGCGCGTATCTTTTGAGTTAGGAGCCTGCGATGGCTGAATATCAGAACATCTTCACCCGGGTGCAAGTGCACGGGCCGTCCTACCCGGGCGTGTCCCTGCCCTATCCGGGCGAGAACCAGCAACGCCAGGGCGGGCCGCTGCACATCCACCTGCTGGGGCGCATCGGTGATGCGCAGCTGGGCCCGATCTACCTGGGCTGGCTGGGTGTGGTGTCGCTGATCTGCGGCTTCATCGCCTTCGAGATCATCGGCCTGAACATGCTGGCCCAGGTGAACTGGGACCCGATCCAGTTCGTGCGCCAGCTGTTCTGGCTGGGGCTGGAGCCACCGGCGGCCGAATACGGCCTGCGCATCCCACCGCTGGCCAAGGGCGGCTGGTGGCTGATCGCCGGCTTCTTCCTCACGCTGTCCATCCTGCTGTGGTGGCTGCGCATGTACCGGCGCAGCAAGGCGCTGGGCATCGGCACCCATGTGCCCTGGGCCTTTGCCGCGGCGATCTGGCTCTACCTGGTGCTGGGCTTCATCCGCCCGGTGATGATGGGCAGCTGGAGCGAGGCCGTGCCCTTCGGCATCTTCCCGCACCTGGACTGGACGGCCGCGTTCTCGCTGCGTTACGGCAACCTGTTCTACAACCCCTTCCACATGCTGTCGATCGCCTTCCTCTACGGGTCGGCGCTGATCTTCGCCATGCACGGCGCCACCATCCTGGCGGTCACCCGCTTCGGCGGTGAACGCGAGATCGAGCAGATCTACGACCGCGGCACGGCCAGCGAGCGGGCCGCCCTGTTCTGGCGCTGGACCATGGGCTTCAACGCCACCATGGAATCCATCCACCGCTGGGCCTGGTGGTTCGCGGTGCTCACGCCGCTGACCGGCGGCATCGGCATCCTGCTGACCGGCACCGTTGTCGACAACTGGTACCTGTGGGCGGTGCAGCACGGCGTGGCGCCGTCCTACCCCGCCGTCTACCCCAGCGGCCCCGACCCGATGCTGACCAAGTGAGCCTGCCGGTCCCCCGCCCCCACCAACGCCTAGAGGTGATCCGCATGACGCGCATCCACACCATGCTGCCCGCCTTGTTGCTGGGCGCGGCACTGCTCGCCGGCTGCGAACGCCCGCCGATGGAAACCACGCAGACCGGCTACCGCGGCACGGCCATGGGTGCGGTGGTCAATCCACGCATCGCCGGCCCGCTGGATGCCGAGCCGGTCCTGCCCGCAGCCATTCCGGCCATCCCGGTGGCCGCCGGCGCGCCGCTGTCCAAGGACACCTACCAGAACGTGCAGGTGCTGGGCGACCTGCCTGCCACCGAGCTCACCCGCACCATGCTGGCGATCACCGCCTGGGTGTCGCCCAAGCAGGGCTGCGCCTACTGCCATGCACCGGGCGAGGCGCTGTCCTCGGACAAGCTCTACACCAAGGTGGTGGCGCGCAAGATGATCGCGATGACGCGCCACATCAACGCCGACTGGAAGAACCACGTCGCGCCCACCGGCGTCACCTGCTACACCTGCCACCGCGGTGAGCCGGTGCCGGCCAAGGTGTGGTTCACCGAGCCGCTGCACCGCTCGGCCGGGGGCACCACGGCCGAGTCCCGCGGCCAGAACCATCCGTCGCTGGAAGCCGGGCTCACCTCGCTGGGCACCGACCCGCTCACGCCCTACCTGCTGGGCAATGCCAACATCCGCGTGGCGGGCCCCAGCGCCCTGCCCTCCGGCCATGTGGCCAGCATGCAGCAGACCGAGGCCACCTTCGGCCTGATGGTGCACATGAGCAAGTCGCTGGGCGTGAACTGCACGCACTGCCACAACACCCGCTCGCATGCCGAATGGCCGGAAAGCCCGCTCACCCGCACCAAGGCCTTCCATGGCATCAACATGGCGCGCGACCTGAACAACGCCTACATGCTGCCGCTCACCCCCAGCTTCCCGGCCAACCGGCTGGGCGTGCTGGGCGACGTGGCCAAGGTCAGCTGCGCCACCTGCCACCAGGGCCTGAACAAGCCGCTGAAGGGCGCGCCCATGCTCAAGGACCACCCGGCGCTGGCCGGCCCCTGGGGCTCGGTGGCGACCACGGCGGCTGCATCGCCCGCTGCCACTGCCGTGCCGGCTGCGGCCGTGGCACAAGTGGCCGAGGTGATGGCGGCCAATCCGGCAGCGCCTGCCAAGCGCTGACACCACGCCAGCACGGGCGCCATGGGGGCAGCGTCATGGACATGCGCGTGACCGCTGCCGAACTGCTGCTGGCCCAGCCACGCGGCTTCTGTGCCGGCGTGGTGCGCGCCATCGACGTGGTGGAGCAGGCACTCGACCTGTTCGGCGCGCCGGTCTACGTGTTCCACGAGATCGTGCACAACGGCCATGTGGTGCAGCAGCTGCGGCAGCGTGGTGCGGTGTTCGTGGGCCGCATCGACCAGATCCCGCCGCAGGCCGTCACCATCTTCAGCGCACATGGCGTGTCGCAGGCGGTGGTCGACCAGGCCAGCGCGCGTGGCCTGCGGGTGATCGACGCCACCTGCCCGCTGGTGGCCAAGGTGCAGCTGCAGGCCCAGCGCTATGCGCAGGCCGGGCGCACGGTGCTGGTGATCGGCCACCCCGGGCATGACGAGGTGGTGGGCACGCTGGGTCGCATCCAGGGCCCGGCCCATGTGGTGCCCACGGCCGAGGCCGCGCGTGCGCTCGATCTGCCTGCCAGCACCGCCCTGGCCTATGTCACCCAGACCACGCTGAGCGTGGACGACACACGCGGCATCATCGCGGTGCTGCAGCAGCGCTTTCCCGACATCGTCGGGCCGGCCCTGGCCGACATCTGCTACGCCACGCAGAACCGCCAGACCGCGGTGCGCCTGATGGCACGGCGGGTGGACCGCCTGCTGGTGGTGGGCGCACACAACAGCAGCAACGCCAGCCGCCTGCGGGAGGTGGGTGCCCAGCAGGGCGTGCCGGCCTGGCTGGTGGAAGACGCCAGCCAGATCGACCCCGACTGGCTGCAGGGGGCACGCTGCATCGGCGTGACCGCCGGCGCCAGCACCCCCGAACACCTGGTGCAAGGTGTGTGCGAACGGCTGCGCGCCCTGGGCGCCGGCGCAGTGCGCCAGTTGCCCGGCAAGCCCGAGAGCGTGCAGTTCCGCCTGCCGCACGGCCTGGCCGAGGCCCGCGGCCAGGCCGCACCGGCACCCGACCTCGCCACGCCGTGACACCGCTGAGCCGCAAGCTGATGCGCGCCTGGGCCGATGCCGGCCCGCGCTTCCTGCCGTTTGCCGATGCCGCCACCCCCGAGCTGCCGCTGGGCCGGCTTCTGCGCCTGTCGCTGTTCCAGGTGTCGGTGGGCATGGCCCTGGTGCTGCTGGTGGGCACGCTCAACCGGGTGATGATCGTCGAGCTGGACGTGCCGGCCTCGCTGGTGGCGGTGATGATCTCGCTGCCGGTGCTGTTTGCCCCCTTCCGGGCGCTGATCGGCTTCAAGTCCGACACCCACCAGTCGGCGCTGGGCTGGCGGCGTGTGCCCTTCATCTGGAAGGGCACCCTGATCCAGTTCGGCGGCCTGGCGATCATGCCGTTTGCGCTGCTGGTGCTGTCCGGCGGTGGCAATGCGGCGCAGTGGCCGTCATGGATCGGCAACGCCGGCGCCGGCCTCGCCTTCCTGCTGGTGGGTGCGGGCCTGCACATCACCCAGACCGCCGGCCTGGCCCTGGCCACCGACCTGGCGCCCGAAGAATCCCGCCCGCGGGTGGTCGGCCTGATGTACGTGATGCTGCTGGTGGGCAGCATGGTCAGCGCCCTGCTGTTCGGCGCCTTGCTGCAGGACTTCAGCCCCGGCCGGCTGATCGAGGTGATCCAGGGCGCGGCGGTGGCCACCATCGCCCTGAACATGCTGGCGCTGTGGAAACAGGAGCTGCGCCGCCCGCTGCGCGGTGCGGCACCCCCCGCCCAGCCCAGCTTCCGCGAAAGCTGGGGCAGCTTCACCCAGGGCGAGAGTGCGCTGCGGCGGCTGGCCGCGGTGGGCCTGGGCACCATGGCCTTCAGCATGCAGGACGTGCTGCTCGAGCCCTATGGCGGGCGGGTGCTGCAGCTCAGCGTGAGCGCCACCACTGTGCTCACCGCCACCCTGGCCATGGGCGGCCTGCTGGGCTTCTGGCTGGCCTCGCGGGTGCTGGGCAAGGGGGCCGATGCCTTCCGCATCTCCAGCCACGGCGCCATGTGCGGCGTGCTGGCCTTTCTGGCGGTGATCACCGCGGCCTCGCTGCAATCCCCGCTGCTGTTCGGCGCCGGTGTTCTGCTGATCGGCTTCGGTGGCGGCCTGTTCGGCCATGGCACGCTGACCGCCACCATGAACCTGGCGCCCAAGGACCAGGCCGGCCTGGCCCTGGGCGCCTGGGGTGCCGTGCAGGCCAGCGCGGCCGGCGTGGCGGTGGCCCTGGGCGGCATCGGCCGCGACCTGGTGCAGGCCGCCGCCGAGCAGCACTGGCTGCCAGCGGCCTGGAGCGGCCCGGCCACCGGCTACATCGCCGTCTACAGCCTGGAAGTGCTGCTGCTGCTGGCCACCCTGGTGGCCATGGCACCGCTGATCCGCCGCCGCCCGGGCCACGGCAGTGTGGCCCCGGCCACCGTCGACTGACGCGGCATCCGCCAGGCGCGCCAAGGGCGCGCCGTCCCCGACCCCACCTGCTGCACGGCCTGCCTCCACGGCACCTGCCGACCACCCGCACCCGGCCCGCGCACCGACGCCCAAAAGCCACAGGGGCCGGGATCCTGCGATCCCGGCCCCTGTCGGGCCTTGCACCATCCAGGCCTCACTAGGGCTTGGTGGTGTTGGCCTTTGCCACCAGCGTTGCTGCATCGGCCGGTGCGCCTGCCGTCGCCACCGGCGCCGGGGTGGCCGCTGCGGTCTTGGGCATGGTGGCTGCCACCGCGGCCTTGCCGCTGTAGTAGGCCGGGTACCAGGCGGTGGAGGTCAGCACGGCGGCGTGCACGGCCAGCGCGATCACCGTCACGCCGCCCAGGAACAGCGGCAGGCCCACGGTGGGCTTGACCACGAGCCAGATCTTGCCTTGGTTCATGTTGGATCCCTTCAGTGGAGCCAGGGCGTATAGATGTACGCCAGCAGGTGCGCCAATGCGGCGATGAAACCGAAGATGCGTGTGCCCTCGATGACGTGGCGGTGCAGTTCTTCGCTTTCGGCCAAGGTCAGGCCAGTGGGCCATACCCTGTTCGGATCAATCTCCATACCGATTCTCCTTGTCAGATCCTTCGATCTTTCCCGTGCTGAACCCGCACGTGGGTCTGTGGCTCTTGGGGGGCCAACCTGTCTCCCTCACAACCGCATGTACCGTTTAATTGACATACAGCAGTGTTAGTTTACATTGACACTTTCGAGGCGGTCAATGCATCTCGGTCACCAGCGCCTGCGCGGCTGCTGCGGTGGCGGGCACTCAGCCAGCCTCCGACGGCAAGGGGGCCGGCGCCGCGACGGCGGTGGTCTTGGTGTGTGATTTCATGCCCCAGCGCCACAGCGCATCGGTGGGCAGCGGCAGCACCAGCAGCCAGTGCTCCAGCGCGCCCAGGGCCAGCATGCTGCCCACCAGGGCCAGGCCGGCGGTGTCGAAGGCGCTGGTGGCCAGGTTGGTGGGGCCGTCGAGCAAGCGCCACCACACCAGCACGGCGGCACCGGTGGCCAGCGTCACCGACACCGGGAACAGCGGGTTCATCGGCGCGCGCCGGAAGTAGCTGGCCATGTAGCGCAGGTGCAGCGGCAGGAAGTGCTCACCGATGTTGCGCACGCCCAGGAAGATGTTGAGCTTGGCGCTCTGGCGCATGCCCCACAGCGCCAGGAAGGTCCACAGCCCCACACGGTTCTCGCCCGGCCCGACGCAGGCGGCCACGGCGATCGCCAGCACGATCAGCGCCAGCTCGTGGTACAGCACGGCCTGGATGGCATAGCCGGTGCGCCGCCAGCCGGTGGCGCCGGGCGGGCAGGCGCTGCGGCGCGGGCCGGTCACCACGCCGAGCAGGAAGGCGATCTCCTGCCAGGCCCAGACCAGCAGCGCGCAGCTGAAGGCGCAGTAGGCGCCGGCCACCGAGGTGTCGTTGCGGGTGTGCACCAGCGCATACAGCGCCGCGCCCAGCACCACGGTGGCGGCCTGCAGGGTGAAGGGAAAGGTGCGCGGCGGCAGCCCGTCCAGGTACAGGATGACGCCGGTGCTGAACCACCACGCAAACAGCGTGAAGAGCACCGGCAGCGCCAGATCGGCCATCAGGGGCTTGCCTCGGTGGGTGGCATCAGCACAGCGCCGTGCGGCTCACCACACCGGCACCATGCGGATGGTGGCCGGCAGGTCGTGCTTGTGCACCGGCAGCAGGTAGAGCCGCGCAAAGGTGCCGAAGGCCTGCACCGCGCACCTGGCCTGGGTCAGCTTGCCCAGCAGGCCACCACGTTGCTTGGCCGCATCCACCTGGATCTGCAGGTCGCACAGGCGACGCAGGCCGGCGCGGAAGACCGGGTGGTCGGTGTCCAGCGACAGCGGGAACACCTGCTTGGTGCAGGCCGTGGTGATGCGGTAGACGTCGTGGTCGTAGGCGTCGGCATCCAGCCCCATGGCGTTGTGCATCTCGGGGCGGTTGTGGTCGCGCACATACATGGTGGCGTACACCGCCAGCAGGAAGAAGCGGATCCACAGCTTGTTGCCGCCGCTCAGCAGGTGCGGGTGGGCCCGCATGATCAGCGCAAAGGATTCGCCGTGGCGGAATTCGTCGTTGCACCAGCGCTCGAACCAGCGAAAGATCGGGTGGAAGCGCAGCTCGGGGTGGCGCTCCAGCTGGCGGTAGATGGCGATGTAGCGGGCGTAGCCGATCTTCTCCGACAGGTAGGTGGCGTAGAAGATGTACTTGGGCTTGAAGTAGGTGACGGCCTTGGTGCGCTTGAGCGTGCCCAGGTCCACGCCCAGGCCGTAGTCCTTGAGCGCACTGTTGATGAAGCTGGCATGGCGTGATTCATCCCGCGCCATGAAGGTCATCAGCTGCTTGATGTCGGGGTTGCGGACGTTCTTGCGGATCTCGTTGTAGAGCACGCAGCCCGAGAATTCAGAGGTCATGGAGCTGACCAGGAAGTCCAGGAACTCCTGCTTCAGCGCCGGTGGCAGCTCGCGGATCTCGGCCTTGAACTGTTCGTCGCGCTGGAAGTGGTCGTGGTTGTTGTCGCCCTCGTACTCGGCCATCATCTTGTCCCACTCGGCCCGCACCGGCGAGATGTCGAGCTTGTCCAGCGCCGCAAAATCGGTGGTGTAGAAGCGCGGTGTCAGCAGGGATTCGGCACGGGCGCGGGCAATCGCCGCGTCGGGGCTGTCCAGCGGGGCGTTGGCGGCCAGGGTGTTGGCGGCGGCAGCAGTGGTGTCCATGGTGGGTCTCCTGGGCTCAGGGCGCGGCCACGGGCCGCGGGGCCGCCAGCAGCTGCGCAAACACCGCAGCATTCGTGGGGCCGAAGGATTCGAGGTCCACCCGCTCATTGGTGGCGGGGTCGACCAGGGTGAGGCGGCCATCGGCGCGCGCGGTCAGCACGAACGGCGTCTCGGCGCCCAGCCCGGCCGCACGGCGCTGGCGCACCAGGGCGCGCAGCGCGCCGCGCAGAAAGCCGCCGTCGCCCGGGCCCACCACCTGCAGCAGCTGCGGCGGCTGGCCGGCCGGTGTCTCCAGCACACGCACGCTGCCGTCGGCCTGGTCTTCGAACTGCAGCGCACGCTGGGCCACCACCGCCGCCTGGCTGCGGGTGGACACATCCACGCCGGTGGCGCGGATGGTGGCCACGCCCAGCAGGGTGGCGCCGATCAGCAGCGCCGCGGCCAGCAGCGGGCCACGCGGCACCGGCATGTGGTGGCTGTGGATGTCGGGGGCGGCCGAGGGCTGCAGCGTTGCGTGGGTGGACATGCGGGTCTCGCTGGGTGGCAGGGGTCGGTCAGGCGGTGATCAGGCCGGGGTCGCCATGGGTGGGCGGCCGCTGCGGCCGGCATCCACGGGCTCGGCACCGGCACGCTGGTCCACGGTGCGCAGCGGTGTCACCAGGGACTGGCGCAGCGCATCGGCCAGCAGCCGGGCCACGGGCGCGGCATCCGGCAGGGCACGCAGCATGGGCTCGGTGCGGGCGAAGTGCCAGGGCCGGGCATGCGGCCAGAGGTGGATGTAGCCGATGCGGTCGTCGGGGTTCAGCACCAGGGCGATGTCGCCTGCGCCACCGGGCAGGGCATGCAGGCGCGCGGTCTCGATGCGGCGCAGCGGCAGGTTGAAGGTGACGGTGAGCACGATGCCCACCCGCATCACCACCCGGCGGTCGGTCAGGGTGTAGACGGTGTTGCTGGCCACCAGCCAGGACAGCAGGGCGATCAGGCCCAGGGCCAGCGCCGCCAGCGGCACGGTCCACAGCGTGGTGGCGGCTGCGGTGGCCAGGCTGCTGCCATCGGCCAGGCTGCTGATGCCGCGCCAGACGATCAGCACGCCGAAGTAGGCGGCCAGCTTGTGCAGGTGGAAGCTGCGACGGGCCAGCACGCGCCAGTCGGGCGCGCCGCGCCACAACAGGCGCTCGCCGGCAGGCAGCGGTGCCGGCAGGCCGGGAGCGGCCTCGTCGTCATGCTCGCCCACGTGCAGGCCCCGCGGCGGGCTGTTGCGCACCGCCTTCACAGCAGCGGCTCCTGGCGGCCCGGGGTGGCGTACAAGGTGCCGGCACCGTAGTAGGCGGACACCTTCTCCTCCTCCAGCCGGGTGATGCGGCCGGGCTGGCGCAGACCGGGCACATCGGCAAAGTGGTCGGCCAGGATGGAGCGGGCCTTGACGAAGCGGCGCGACACGCGGGCAAAGTTCATCGGCAGCAGCACACGGCGCTTGCCGGCGGGTGCGTCCACCTCGACCTCGATGTAGCGGAAGATGGCTTCCGACTTGTCCACCCACAGGTCGACCACGATGCCGCCCACCTTGTCGTCGGCACCCAGCACCTGCATGCCGCGTGGATCGGGATCCTGGTGCGCCACGTCGTAGCCGGGCGCGTCACGCAGCGGCACGATGCGCAGGTCGCCTTCCAGCGTCAGGTCGGGCACGTCGGCGCGCTGGGCGTAGGCGCCGGGGCCCACGCCGGCCAGCATGGGGTTGCCGATGGGCACGATGGGCGAGCCCGGCACACGCGAGGTGGCCTCGCCACCCTGCAGCGGCTGGATCGCCGAGTTGGGGCCGGGGGCCAGCCACACCTCGCCATTGGCCAGGGTGAAGGTCTTGGGGTCGGGCGTGGACGGAAAGCCCTCGTAGCGGTGGCGACCGATGTCGCTGCTGCTCTCCAGCGGATAGCCCTCGCGCTTGTTCTCGCGGTGCAGGTAGTAGATGAGGCCGGCGAAGAACACCCAGAACATGTAGAGCACAACCTGGGCGACGTCGATGTTGGCAGTGATGGCACCGGAGTACATGGATTTCTCCTTCAATGTCAGCCGGGAAACTCGGCCAGACCGAACTTGGGATGGGCACCGTGGCCGGCCGCGGCTGCACCGCGGCTGCGCCGCACCAGCGGGCCCAGGGCGATGAGCGTGGCGAACAGCAGCACGATCTCGAGGTGGTAGACAAAACCGTAGCCGGTGACCGGACTGTTCAGCGCGCCGCCCAGCACACCGCTGGCGGCCAGGGCCGACACGGCATCACGCAGGCCGCCGCCCAGGGCCACGGCCAGGCCCATGGCCGTGGCCTGCACCGCGCCGAAGGCGCCCAGCGCAATGCCGTGGCCCAGGCCGGTGCTGGCCCCGGTGCGCACATCCAGGCCCATGGCCTCGGTGAGTGTGGCCACGGCGAACAGGCCACCGCCCAGGCCGATCAGCACCGCACCGGTGTAGAACACCAGGGGCATGCCCAGCGGGTTGGCGAAGATCACCGCGGCAAAGGCGGCCAGGCCGATCAGCGCCCCGTGCGCGGCCAGCCGCACCGGGTCCACGCCCTGCTGCAGCTTGCGGGCGGCCAGGGCGAAAGCCACCAGCGCGCCCCAGGCGGTGAGCGCCGTCAGCGCCGAGGTGCTGCCCACCGGCAGGCCCAGGATCTGGCCGCCATAAGGCTCGAGCAGGATGTCCTGCATGCTGAAGGCGGCCGTGCCCAGGCCCACGGCCCACATCAGGCGGCGCGCACGCGGCAGTTGAAGGAAGGCAGACCAGGCCTGGCGGAAGCTGGGGGGCGACACGTGGTCGGCCGCTGCAGCGCTGCGCGGGCGACGCGGCTCCTGCTTCCACAAGGCCACGGCGTTGAGCAGCATGGCCAGCACCGCCGCGCCCTGCACCACCTGCACCAGGCGGGTGGGGCTGAAGTTGGCCAGCAGGGCGCTGAAGGCCAGCGAACTGGCCACCATGCCCAGCAGCAGCGCCACGTACAGCAGGGCCACCACCCGCGGGCGGGTGTCGGTGGGCGCCAGGTCGGTGGCCAGGGCCAGGCCAGCGGTCTGGGTGGTGTGCACACCGGCGCCCAGCAGCAGAAAGCCCAGGGCCGCACCCGCATGGCCGACCCAGGCCGGGCCCTCGCCGGTGCCGGTGAGCACCAGCACTGCAAACGGGATGATGGCCAGGCCGCCGAACATCATCAGCGAACCGAACCAGATGTAGGGCACCCGCTTCCAGCCCAGGGCCGACAGGTGGTGGTCGCTCCTGTGGCCGACCAGGGCGCGCAGCGGGGCGAACACGATGGGCAGGGCCACCATCAGGCTGACCAGCCAGGCCGGCACCGCCAGCTCGACGATCATCACCCGGTTCAGCGTGCCGTTGAGCAGGGCCAGGGCCATGCCCACCGACACCTGGAACAGCGACAGGCGCAGCAGGCGCGACAAGGGCAGGTCCACGCTGGCCGCATCGGCGAACGGCAGGAAGCGTGTTCCCACACGCGTCCAGCCCTTGATCGCCAGCTGCTGCAGGCTCATGCCCGCTGCTCCGGTGCTAGCCACTGCAGGGCCTGCGACTTGTAGAAGCCGCTGTTGACCCGGTGCGTCTGGCCGGCCTGCCAGTGCTGCAGCACGGCGTCCTGCGCGCGCAGCGTGGCCAGGCGGTCGGCCGCCATCGGGTTCAGCCAGGGGGCGCGGTCACCACGCGGGAACAGGCGGCCCACGCTGATCATCGCCGCCAGCAGCGGCGTGCGCGGCGCGAAGGTGAAGTTGATCGAGCCGCTGGTGCGCTCGGCCAGCTTGGACAGCGCGGCCACGGCATCGTCGGTGCCGTAGTGGATGATGGAATCCATCGCCACCACATGGTCGAAGCGGCCCAGCGCGGGGTCCAGCATGTCGCCGCTGCGGAAGTCGATGCGCCCCGCGCCCAGGTCGGCCGGCGCGCGCTCACGCGCCAGGTTCACCAGGGTGGGCGACAGATCGATGGCGACCACCTCGGCGCCACGCCGCGCCGCCTCGATGGCCAGGGCGCCGGTGCCGCAGCCGGCATCCAGCAGGCGCTGGCCCCGCAGGTCGGCCGGCAGCCAGGCCAGCAAGGTGCGGCGCATCTGGTCGCGCCCGGCACGCACCGTGGCGCGGATGCGGCCCACCGGCGCATCGCTGGTGAGCTTCTCCCAGGCGGCGACGGCGGTGCGGTCGAAGTAATGCTCGATTTCGCCGCGGCGGGTGGCGTAGGTGGGGCTGTTCATGGCGTCGGGCCTGCTGTCCGCTTCAATCAAAACCGAGCAGGTCGAAGATGTCGCGGTCCTTCATGGGCACAGCGTTGTATTCCTTGCCACCCAGCCACAGGTCGGCCGCCAGGCGCATGTACTCGCGGGTCACCTTCTCCAGCTCGGGCGAGGGCTCCATCTCGAACAGCGTGCTCTTCTTCAGCCGGCTGCGGCGGATCACGTCCAGATCCGGAAAGTGCGCGGCCAGCTCCAGGCCGATCTTGGCGTTGTACTTGTCGATCTGGTCGGTGGCCGCGCTGCGGTTGGCGATCACGCCGCCCAGGCGCACGTTGTAGTTCTTGGCCTTGGCACCGATGGCCTGCACGATGCGGTTCATCGCGAAGATGGAATCGAAATCGTTGGCGGTGACGATCATGGCCCGGTCGGCATGCTGCAGCGGGGCGGCAAAACCACCGCACACCACGTCGCCCAGCACGTCGAAGATCACCACGTCGGTGTCTTCCAGCAGGTGGTGCTCCTTCAGCAGCTTCACCGTCTGGCCCACCACGTAGCCGCCGCAGCCGGTGCCCGCGGGCGGACCACCGGCCTCCACGCACATCACGCCGTTGTAGCCCTCGAAGACGAAGTCTTCCACCCGCAGTTCCTCGGCGTGGAAGTTCACCGTCTCCAGCACGTCGATGACGGTGGGCAGCATCTTCTTGGTCAGGGTGAAGGTGCTGTCATGCTTGGGGTCGCAGCCGATCTGCAGCACGCGCTTGCCCAGCTTGCTGAAGGCGGCACTCAGGTTGGAGCTGGTGGTGCTCTTCCCGATGCCGCCCTTGCCGTAGATGGCGAAGACCTTGGCGGTGCCGATCTTGACCGAGGGGTCGAGCTGCACCTGCAGGCTGCCCTCGCCGTCCAGGCGTGGATTGCCCGGCTTGGGGCCGCGGGCGATCTGCGACGGGGAGATGGTGGTGGTGTTCATGCGGCGGCCCTTTCAATGGCGGCAGGGACGAAGACGCCTTCGAGGCGGTCTTCCAGTTCTTCACCCACCCGACGCAGCGCGTCCAGGGTGGCGGCATCGGGCTGCCAGAAGTTGCGTTCCGAGGCTTCGATCAAGCGGTTGGCCACCCGCGCCGAGGCGGTGGGGTTGAGGCTGGCCAGGCGGTCGCGCATGGCCGGGTCGAGCATGAAGGTCTCGGTCAGCTGCTTGTAGACCCAGGGCTGGACCTGGCCGGTGGTGGCGCTCCAGCCCATGGTGTTGGTGACATGCACCTCGATCTGGCGCACGCCCTCGTAGCCGTGTTCCAGCATGCCCTCGTACCACTTGGGGTTGAGCATGCGGGTGCGGGTTTCCAGTGCCACCTGCTCACGCAGGGTGCGCACCGCGCCCTCGCCCTTGGTCTGGTCACCGATGTAGACCGGCGGCGTGGCACCACCCCGCGCCAGCTTCACCGCCTGGGTGATGCCACCCAGGGTGTCGAAGTAGTTGTCCACCGTGGTCACGCCCAGCTCCACCGAGTCCAGGTTCTGGTAGGTGAGCTGCACATCGGCCAGCGCACTCTTGAGCAGGGCCGTGTGCTGCACCGCGCGGCCGGTGCGGCCGTAGGCAAAGCCCTTGCGGCGGGTGTAGGTCTCGGCGATCTCGCCTTCTTCGTCCCACTTGCCGCTCTCGACCAGGTTGTTGACGTTGGAGCCGTAGGCGCCCTCGGCATTGCCGTAGACCCGCAGCGCGGCGGTTTCCAGCGTGCAGCCATGTTCCTGCTGGTAGTCCAGCGCATGCTTGCGCACCCAGTTCATCGCCACCGGCTCGTCGGCCGATGCGGCCAGCCAGGCGGCTTCGGCCAGCAGCTTGATCTGCAGCGGCATCAGGTCGCGGAAGATGCCCGACAGGGTGATCACCACGTCCACCCGCGGGCGGCCCAGGGTGGCCAGCGGGATCAGCGTGGCGCCGGCGATGCGGCCATAGCTGTCGAAGCGCGGCAGCGCGCCCAGCAGGGCCAGGGCCTGGGCGATGGGCGCGCCCTCGTTCTTCAGGTTGTCGCTGCCCCACAGCACCATGGCGACGGACTCGGGCGCCGGGTGGCCCTCGGCCGCATGCCGCTCCAGCAGCAGCTGGGCCTGCTTGGCGCCGTCCTGCACCGCAAAGGCGCTGGGGATGCGGAAGGGGTCGAAGCCGTGGATGTTGCGGCCGGTGGGCAGCACTGCCGGCGTGCGCAGGATGTCGCCGCCGGGCGCCGGCCGGGTGAAGCCGCCGTCGAGTGCATGCAGCAGGGCCGGCACCTCGCTGTCGACGGCCAGCAGGCGGTTGATCTCGACCAGCTCGTGCAGCAGGGCCAGGTTGGCATCGTCGCGGGCCAGGGCACCGGCCTGCAGCGCCAGGTCGACCCCGCGGCCGGCCACCAGGGCCGCCACCACGGCGCGCGGCAGGCTGCGGCCATGCGCGGCATCGGCCATGGCCAGCAGCATGTCGGTGCGCTCTTCGGCGCCCGGCGCGCGGCCGGTGACATGCAGGCCATGCGGGATCAGGGTGTATTCCAGCTCCAGCATCTGGTCGGCCAGGCGCAGCACACGCGCATCGGCGTGGCCGAGGTCCCAGGCCGGCCCGGCATCGGCCAGGTTCAGCTCGGCGGCCTGGCTCTGCAGCAGCAGGGCCAGATCGCCGCGCTCGGCCGATGTGGGTGCCAGGCCGCGCCAGCGCTCGATGCTGCCCTTCAGTTCGTTCAGGCCCTTGTACAGGCCGGCCTGGGCGATGGGCGGGGTGAGGTAGCTGATCAGCGTGGCCCCCGAGCGCCGCTTGGCGATGGCCCCTTCGGACGGGTTGTTCGACGCGTAGAGGTAGATGTTGGGCAGGTCGCCGATCAGCCGGTCGGGCCAGCAGCTGCCGGCCATGCCGCTCTGCTTGCCGGGCATGAACTCCAGCGCGCCGTGGGTGCCGAAGTGCAGCACGGCATGGGCGGCAAAGTCTTCGCGCAGGTAGCGGTAGAAGGCGCTGAAGGCATGGGTGGGTGCCAGGCCCTTCTCGAACAGCAGGCGCATCGGGTCGCCCTCGTAGCCGAACGAGGGCTGCACCGCCACCAGCACGTTGCCGAACTGCCGGCCCAGCACCCAGATGGCGCGGCCATTGCTCAGCTGCTTGCCGGGCGCCGGGCCCCACTGGCCTTCGATCTCGGCCAGCCAGGGTTCACGCCGCACATGGTCGTCGGTGGGGATCAGCGCGTGCACGTTGGCATCGGCGCCATGCTGCTGGGCGTTGCCGTGCAGCACCGCCTCCCGCAGCGCATCCACGCTGGCAGGCAGGTCCACCGTGTAGCCCTGGGCCTGCATCGCCACCAGGGTGTGGAACATGGACTCGAACACCGACAGGTAGGCGGCGCTGCCGATGTTGCCGGCATTGGGCGGGAAGTTGAAGATCACCACCGCCACCTTGCGCTGGGCGCGCTGGCTGCGGCGCAGCGCCACCAGCTTGGCCACACGCGCGGCCAGCATCAGCGCACGCTCGGGGCAGGAGGCCATGTCCTGGGCGGTGTCGGTCGCCTGGAAGGTGCAGCGGTGGGCGCAGCCCTGGCAGGTGACGCCGGCCGCGCCGGGCCGGCCGCCGAAGACCATGGGGCCGGTGGAGCCGTCCAGCTCGGGGATGGCCACCATGATGGTCGATTCCACTGGCAGCAGGCCCCGGTCGGAGCCGCCCCACTGGTCCAGGGTCTGGAACTCCACCGGGTGGGCCGCGAGGTAGGGCACGTCCAGCCGGGCCAGCACATCCTCGGCCGCCTTGGCGTCGTTGTAGGCCGGGCCGCCCACCAGCGAGAAGCCGGTCAGCGAGACCACGGCGTCGACGACGGGCTGGCCGTCCTGCACGAAGAACTGGTCGATGGCCGGGCGTGAATCCAGCCCGGCGGCAAAGGCCGGGATCACCCGCAGGCCGCGCGCTTCCAGCGCGGCGATCACGCCGTCGTAGTGGCCGGCGTTGGCCGACAGCAGGTAGCTGCGCAGCAGCAGCACGCCCACGGTGCCCTGCACCTGCTGCGGTTGCGGCAGCGCCGCGACGTCGGCACCCAGACGGCCGGGCAGGCGTGGGTGGTAGACGCCGACCTCGGGGTAGTCCACCGGCGCGTCGGGCTTGACCAGGCCACGCAGGGCCTGGCGCTGGCCGGCCGCGCCGCGGGCGATCACATGCCGCACGAGGTTGAGCATGTTCTGGTCGGAGCCACCCAGCCAGTACTGCAGGGTGATGAAGTAGGCCCGCACGTCCTGCGCGGTGCCGGGGATGAAGCGCAGCATCTGCGGCAGGCGGCGCAGCATCTTCATCTGCGCAGCGCCGCCGGTGGCGGGCTTGTCCTTGGCGTCCTTGCCACCGCCGCGCAGCTTCTTCAGCAGCGCCATCGGCCCGCTGGCGGGCTTGCCCATGTCGAACTGGCCCAGCCGGGTGAGGCGGGTGACCTCGCCGGCCGAGGCCATGCAGATCATCGCGTCGCACTGGTCGCGGCGCGCCTGCAGCGCGGGCAGGATGGGCAGGAAGTGGTCTTCCAGGAAGAGCATGCCGGCGACCACGATGTGGGCAGCGGCGATGTCGGCGATGCAGCGGGCGGTGGCCGCTTCGTTGCCGGCGTATTCGGAGGCGGCATGCAGGCTGAGCTGCAGGCCGGGGAACTCACGGCACAGGCTGGGACGGGCCCGCTCCACCGAGCTGGCCAGGTGCGAGTCCATGGTGACGATGACCAGGCGCAGCGGCGTGCTGGCGACGGCCAGCCTGGCCTCAGCGGCTGAAGTGGGCTTTGGCGTCATACAGGGTCTCGACGGTGATGGTGGCCAGGCCACGTTCCTGCGCATAGCGCTCGGTGTTGCGGCGGGCCTTGCCACGCACGAAGAACGGGATCTTCTTCAGCTCCAGCTCCGCGTCCTGCGCCCAGGTGCTGGTGGCCGGCGTGCCGTCGCGCTGGGCGGCGGTGGCCAGCACCGCGGCGGCTTCCACCGCGGCGGCAGCCTGCACCGGGTTGGTGGAGGCCACAGTTGCCACGCCGGCCTGCGGCGCCTGCGCCAGCACCGGCGTGCCGGCACGGCCCAGGTGTGAGGGCGCCGCGTCCTCGTGGAACTCGACATCCCCCTTGAACATGCCCAGCAGATGCTCTTCCAGGCCCATCATCAGCGGGTGCACCCAGGTGTCGAACAGCACGTTCGCACCCTCGATGCCCATCTGCGGCGAATAGCGTGCGGGAAAGTCCTGCACATGCACCGGTGCCGAGATCACTGCGCAGGGCACCCCCAGGCGCTTGGCGATGTGGCGTTCCATCTGCGTGCCCAGCACCAGCTCGGGCAGGGCTTCGGCGATGGCGGCTTCCACCTGCAGGTAGTCGTCGCTGATCAGCGGCTCCACGCCGTAGAGCTTGGCGGCCTCGCGGATCTCGCGTGCAAATTCACGGCTGTAGGTGCCCAGGCCCACCACGGTGAAGCCCAGTTCGGTGGCGGCCACCCGGGCAGCGGCCACCGCATGGCTGGCATCGCCGAACACGAACACGCGCTTGCCGGTGAGGTAGGTGCTGTCCACCGAGCGTGCATACCAGGGCGCGCGGGTGCCACCGGCCCCCATGTCGGCGTTGATCTCTTCCAGCAGAGGGGTGGCATCCACGCCGGCCAGCTGGGCCACCTCGGCGATGAAATCACGTGTGGCGCCCATGCCGATGGGCACCACGCTGGTGTGCGGCAGGCCGTGGCTGCGCTTGAGCCAGGCGGCCGCGGTGCTGGCGATCTCGGGATAGAGCACCACGTTGAAATCGGCCTCGGCCAGGCGGCGCAGGTCGGCCACGCTGGCACCCTGGGGCGCGCTGACCCACACGTCCACACCCAGGCGTGCCAGCAGGCGGGTGACCTCGGTCACGTCGTCGCGGTGGCGGAAGCCCAGCGCGGTGGCGCCCAGCAGGTTGCAGCGCGGGCGCTGGCCGGCAGGGCGCGCGGCACTGCGGTCAGGCCGCTGCGCCGGGGCGGGACAGAGGTGGCGCACCAACTGGTAGAAGGTCTCGGCCGCGCCCCAGTTCTCCTTGCGCTGGTAGCTGGGCAGCTCCAGCGGCACCACCGGCAGCGGCAGGGCCAGGGCCTGGGCCAGGCCACCGGGGTCGTCCTGGATCAGCTCGGCGGTGCAAGACGCGCCCACCAGCATGGCCGCGGGCTTGAAGCGCTCGTAGGCGTCTTTCGCCGCGGTCTTGAACAGCTCGGCGGTGTCGCCGCCCAGATCCCGCGCCTGGAAGGTGGTGTAGGTGACCGGCGGGCGCTTGTCGCTGCGCTGGATCATGGTGAACAGCAGGTCGGCGTAGGTGTCGCCCTGGGGCGCGTGCAGCACGTAGTGCACGTCCTGCATCGCGGTGGCGATGCGCATGGCGCCGACGTGGGGCGGGCCTTCGTAGGTCCAGAGCGTAAGCTGCATGGTGCGCGGTGGTCAGGCAGCGGCGCGCACGGCCGGGGGGATGCCCAGCTTGTGGCGGCGCAGCAGCGGGCGGGCAAACAGCTCGGCCAGGTCGCCAGCCTGGTCGAAGCCCTGGATCGGGCTGAACACCAGCTCGATGGACCACTTGGTGGTCAGGCCCTCGGCCTCCAGCGGATTGGCCAGGCCCAGGCCACACACCACCAAGTCGGGCGCCTGGTCGCGGCAGCGCTGCAGCTGGGCGTCCACATGCTGGCCTTCGGACAGGGTGGTGCCGGCCGGCAGCAGCGCCAGTTCCACCGCCATGTGGGCGCGGTGCAGGTAGGGCGTGCCCACCTCGGTGAGCTGCATGCCCATCTCGCGTGACAGGAAGCGGGCCAGCGGCAGCTCCAGCTGCGAATCGGGGAAGAAGAAGATGCGCTTGCCCTGCAACCGCGGCCGGTGGGCTGCCGTGGCCTGCAGCGCCCGGGCCCTGGCCGGGGCGATGCTGCGTTCAAACAACACCGGGTTGACAGCGAAGGCAGAAGCTGCGGCCTGCAGCCAGGCCTCGGTGCCCTCGGCGCCCAGCGGGAAGGGCGCCACCAGGCGCTGGGCGCCACGAGCCTCCAAGGCCCGGGCGGTGTCGGCCAGAAAAGGCTGGGCCAGCAGCAGCCGGGTGTTGGGGCCGATGGCCGGCAGTGCACCCGCGCGGCGCGGCGGGAAGAACGCCACCGGGCCCAGGCCCATGGCCTGGAACAGGCGCTGGAACTGGTCTTCGACCACGTCGGCCAGCACACCCGCCACCAGCAGGGCCGGCGGTGCATCGGTGGCGGCGGTGGGCATCTGCGGCACCAGGGCGGCCAGGCAGGCGTCCTCGCCCTGGGTGAAGGTGGTCTCGATGCCGCTGCCCGAGTAGCTGAGCACACGCACGTTCGGCAGGTGCCGGGCCGACAGGCGCTGGGCGGCGCGTGACAGATCGAGCTTGATCACTTCCGACGGGCAGCTGCCCACCAGGAACAGCAGCTTGATCTCGGGCCGGCGCGCCAGCAGCTGCTGCACCACGCGGTCGAGTTCGTCCTGCGCGTCGGCGATGCCGGCCAGGTCACGCTCGTCGATGATGGCCGTTGCAAACCGGGGTTCGGCGAAGATCATCACCCCGGCGGCGCTCTGCAGCAGGTGGGCGCAGGTGCGTGAACCCACCACCAGGAAGAAGGCATCCTGGATCTTGCGGTGCAGCCAGACGATGCCGGTGAGGCCGCAGA
The DNA here is from genome assembly GCA_040386375.1 of Pseudomonadota bacterium. Classification (GTDB taxonomy): domain Bacteria; phylum Pseudomonadota; class Gammaproteobacteria; order Burkholderiales; family Burkholderiaceae_C; genus Pseudaquabacterium. The sequence goes on along the minus strand of JAZKFQ010000022.1, from coordinate 15,884 downwards.
ACACCTCGCGCTGGCCACGTTCACGCAGCACCGGGGCGTCGCTGCAGCCACCTGCCTGGGTAGGCTCGGCCTGGATGGGGATCACGGCGCTCACCGGGCGGCTCCGGCCAGGGCGGCGTCGCGGCGGGCCATGTCCAGCCGGGCCAGCCGCAGCTTCCAGATGAACTGGCCGGCGTTGATCAGGTAGGCGGCATAGGCCGCCAGCGCCAGCAGCATCTGGCCGCGTGCGTCCAGGGCGCCGGTGAACAGCGCCACCAGGTAGGCGGTGTGCAGCGCCAGCACCAGCATGCTGAACACGTCTTCCCAGTAGAAGGCCGGGGCGAACAGGTACTGGCCGAAGACCACCTTCTCCCAGATGCAGCCGGTGACCATGATGGTGTACAGAACCAGGGTTTTCACCAGGACCGACCAGGTGGCCGCCTCCAGGCCGCTGCCCGTGGCCAGGTAGCGCAGCACCATCCCCAGGCTGACCGCGAACACCAGGAATTGCAGCGGCGCCAGCAGGCCCTGCACCAGCGTCCAGCGGGTGGCGTCGCGGCGGGCACGCTGTTCGGGCGTGTACAACGGCGCGCGGGCTGCCGTGGCCGTGGCCTGGGGCATGGAAGGGCTGGTCCGGAGGCTGGGCATGGGACGGAATCTAGAGGCGCCCCTGCAAAGTGTCAATCCTGGTTGACGTCTTTTGTGCTTGACATTAACCTTGTGTCCGACTCGGCGATTACCCCTGCTTGACGGGTCCAGGGTAGGGACTGACATTCGTTCCGAGGCAAACACGACAGACGCCGAACGACGTCCCGGATCAGCGCCGAGACAACCGCCGCATCAACGGCGGCGCGGGTGCACCGGGAGAGGAGATCGCATTGAGCCGCATGCAACGAGAAAAGACGGGCAGCAGAGATGCGCCAGCCGCCGACTGGCATCCCAGCGAGCAGCCCGATTGCTGGGCCGAGATGCAGGCCGCAGCCAACCAGCAGGGCCATGCGGCCTGGGCCAGCCTGGCCAGCCAGCGCCCGGCGGTGGAGGAGAGGCTCTCGCGCCTGGTCGACACCATCGAGCGCGACATCATTCCGCGCCTGGTGCGCGCCCATGCGCCGGCGGCCGGTGAGGGCGAGGGTGTCAACCTGGCCACGCGGGCCGAGGTGGTGGCGTTCACCCAGCATGTGATGGCCCGCGACGACGCCGGCATCCAGCAGCAGCTGGCCGCCCTGCGCAACCGCGGCGTCAGCGTCGAATCCCTCTATGTGCACCTGCTGGCACCGGCGGCGCGTCACCTGGGTGAGTTGTGGGAGGATGACCGGTGCCACTTTGCCGATGTGACCGTCGGCATGGGCCGGCTGCAGCAGATCATGCGCAGCCTGAGCACGGCCTTCGGCACCGAGATCGACCCACCAGTCGGCGGCCGCCGGGCCCTGCTGATGCCAGCCCCCGGGGAGCAGCATACTTTCGGCTTGTCGATGGTGGCCGAGTTCTTCGCCCGGGCGGGCTGGGAAGTGGTGGGCGTGATGGATCCCCAGGTCGCCGGGTTCGAAGAGAGGGTGAAGGAAGAATGGTTCGATCTGGTGGGCATCTCCGCGGGCAGCACCACGCGCCTGGACAGCATGCTCGCGTGCATCGCCAAGGTTCGGCGCCTCTCGCACAACCGTGCAGTGGCCGTGATGGTCGGCGGCCCGCTGTTTGCCTTGCATCCGGAACTGGTGGAGCAGCTGGGGGCCGACGGTGTGGCCACCGACGGCCAGCATGCTCCGGCATTGGCCGAACGCCTGCTGGGGCGGCGCATCAAGGGGTTCTGAGGCATCACCCCTGCCGCCACCAGGAAAGCCCGGCATGAAAAACAAGAAGCCGGCAGGTCCACGCGCCATCGGTGAATTCAAACTGCCCGGACAGTCGCTGTCAGGCCTGGACCCACAGGCCATTTCCACCCTGCTGTGCACCGCGGCCGACATGACCCTGGTGCTCGACGGCAACGGCACCATCCGCGACATCGCCTATGGCGACCCCACGCTGGCCGCCGAACTGGGCGACCACTGGCTGGAGCAGCGCTGGGTGGACACCGTCTCCGAAGACAGCCGCGGCAAGATCCAGGCGCTGCTGGCCGCGCCGGTCAGCGGTGCCATGCGCTGGCGCCAGGTCAACCAGTCGCTGCCCGATGGCAGCACCATGGCGATGAGCTTTGCCAGCATGGCGGTGCCGGGCCAGGCCGGCAAACCCGTGCGCTGGTATGCCTTCGGCCGCGACCAGCGCGTGACCAATGCGCTGCAGCAGCGGCTGGTGGAGGCCCAGCTGTCGGTGGAGCGCGACTACGCCCGCTTCCGCCAGGCCGAGCTGCGCTACCGCCAGCTGTTCCAGATGGCCGGCGAGGCGGTGCTGGTGGTCGACGCCACCACCGGCCGGGTGCTGGAGGCCAACCCGGCCGCCGCCAGCATGATGGGCACACCGGCCGAGAAGATGGTCGGCCAGATCTTCCCGCTGGGCCTGACACCCCGCAGCACCAAGCAGGTGGCCAGCCTGCTGGCCACCGCACGCCGCAGCGGCCGCGCCGACCCGGTCAGCGCCGAGCTGGCCGACAGCCACGCCGCGGTGCAGGTCTCGGCCACGCTGCTGCACCAGGACCAGTCGCACCTGCTGCTGGTGCGCCTGTCGCGCCTGGACAGCCTGAACGGCCAGACGCATGGCGCCGAATCGGCCATGCTGCTGCAGCTGGCCCAGGGCGCGCCCGACGGCCTGGTGGTGACCGATCTCGACGGCCTGGTGCAGGCCGCCAACACCGAGTTCGTCAACCTCTGCCAGATGGCCAGCGACGAGCAGATGCGTGGCCAGTCGCTGGAGCGCTGGCTGGGCCGCACCGAGGTCGACCTGGGCGTGCTGGTGTCCAACCTGCGCCAGCGCGGGGCGGTCAAGCTGTTCGCCACCACGCTGCGCGGTGAATTCGGCGCCAGCACCGAAGTGGAGATCTCGGCCGTCACCGTCACCCGGTCCGACCCCATGCTGCTGGGCTTCACCGTGCGCGACGTGGGCCGCCGGCTGCAGCCCGAGGCGGCGGCGGCCCAGGCCCTGCCGCGCTCGGTGAACCAGCTCACCGAGCTGGTGGGCCGGGTGCCGATGAAGGACATCGTCGGCGAGACCACCGACCTGATCGAAAAGCGCTGCATCGAGGCCGCGCTGGAGCTCACCCGCGACAACCGCGCCTCTGCGGCCGAGATCCTGGGCCTGTCGCGGCAGAGCCTCTACGTCAAGCTGCGCCGCTACGGGCTGGGCGACCTGGGACCGGGCGTCGAGAAGTAGGCCGGTGGCCGGCGCTGCTGGCCAGCGCATTCTGTAAATCCCAGTTGACACTTTGACGTGTCAAGCTGAAGATTGGCCGCATGCCCAGGCCAGCACTCTCCACCGTTGCCGAACTGCTCAAGCCCATCACCTGGTTCCCGCCGATGTGGGCCTTCGGCTGCGGCGTGGTGGCCTCGGGCGCGCCGGTGGCCGAGCGCTGGGGCCTGGTGCTGGTGGGCGTGCTGCTGGCCGGCCCGCTGGTGTGCGCCACAAGCCAGGCGGTGAACGACTGGTTCGACCGCCATGTCGATGCCATCAACGAGCCCAACCGCCCCATTCCCTCGGGCCGCATGCCGGGGCGCTGGGGCCTGTACATCGCCGTGCTGTGGACCCTGCTCTCGCTGGCGGTGGGCCTGGTGCTGGGCCCGGTGGGCTTTGCCGCCGCCGCCGCCGGCCTGCTGCTGGCCTGGGCCTACAGCGCGCCGCCGCTGCGCCTGAAGCGCAACGGCTGGTGGGGCAATGCCGCGTGCGGGCTCTGTTATGAGGGCCTGGCCTGGATCACCGGCGCGGCGGTGATGGCCGCCGGTGGCTGGCCCACCGACCGCTCGATGCTGCTGGCCCTGCTCTACAGCATCGGTGCGCACGGCATCATGACGCTGAACGACTTCAAGTCCATCGAGGGCGACAAGCAGATGGGCATCGGCTCGCTGCCGGTGCGCCTGGGCGTGGACGGTGCCGCGCGGGCGGCCTGCTTCCTGATGGCGGGGCCGCAGGCGGTGGTGATCGTGATGCTGTTCGAATGGGGCGCCATCGGCCATGCGCTGGCCGTCACCGGCCTGCTGGCGGTGCAGATCGGCCTGATGCTGCGCTTCCTGGCCTCGCCACGCGAGCGCGCCACCTGGTACAGCGCGCTGGGCATCAACTTCTTCGTCATCGGCATGCTGGTCAGTGCGTTTGCGCTGCGTGCCACCACCGGTCAGGCGGGATGAAGGCCTCGGCTGGCAGCCATTTCGGTTGGGTGCAGATCCTGCGCCTGGGCATGGTGCAGGCCTGCCTGGGGGCGGTGGTGGTGACCACCACCTCCACGCTGAACCGGGTGATGGTGGTGGAGCTGGCACTGCCGGCCCTGCTGCCCGGCGCCCTGGTGGCGCTGCACTACCTGGTGCAGATGCTGCGCCCGCGCCTGGGTCATGGCAGCGACGTGACGGCACGCCGCACACCCTGGATCGTGGGCGGCATGGCGGTGCTGGCCGCCGGCGGCTTCCTGGCCGCGCTGGCCACGGTGTGGATGGGCAGCAACCCGGCGGCCGGCATGGTGCTGGCGGTGCTGGCCTTCGTGCTGATCGGCCTGGGCGTGGGTGCGGCCGGCACCTCGCTGCTGGTGCTGCTGGCCAAGCGGGTGGTGGCCGAGCGCCGTGCCGCCGCCGCCACCACGGTGTGGCTGATGATGATCGTCGGCTTTGCCGCCACCGCCGGCATCAGCGGCCAGCTGCTGGACCCGTACACGCCAGCGCGCCTGCTGCAGGTCAGCGGCGGCGTGTGTGCCCTGGCGCTGGTGCTGGCGCTGCTGGCGGTGTGGGGCGTGGAGACGGCGCAGGCACCGGCCGGTACCGGGGCAGGGCCCCAGCCGGCCTTCCCGTCCTTCCGCGTCGCCCTGGCCCAGGTGTGGGCCGATGCCGATGCCCGCCGCTTCACCATCTTCGTGTTCGTGTCCATGCTGGCCTACAGCGCGCAGGACCTGATCCTCGAACCCTTTGCCGGCATGGTGCATGGCTACACCCCGGGGCAGAGCACCCAGTTGTCGGGCGTGCAGCATGGCGGCGTGCTGATGGGCATGCTGATGGCCGCCCTGGCCGGGCGCCGGCTGGCCGGGCGGGGGCTGGGCTCGCTGCGCGGCTGGGTGGTGGGCGGCTGCCTGGCCTCGGCGCTGGCGATGGCAGGCCTGGTGGCCGCGGGCCTGCGCGGCCCGGCCTGGCCGCTGCAGGCCACGGTCTTTGCGCTGGGCGTGGCCAACGGTGCCTTCTCCATCGCCGCCATCGGCTCGATGATGGCCCTGGCCACCCAGGGTGCACCCGGCCACGAAGGTGTGCGCATGGGCCTCTGGGGCGCCGCGCAGGCGGTGGCCTTCGGCATCGGCGGCCTGCTGGGCGCCGCCGCCAGCGATGTCTCGCGCCGTCTCATCGGCCCACCCGGCGAGGCCTATGCGGTGGTGTTTGCGCTCGAAGGCCTGCTGTTCCTGGCCGCCGCTGCCCTGGCCTGGCGGGTGGCCGTGCCGGCACCCCGGCCGGCCGGCGCCCCGACCCCGCACTCGGCGCGTCTGCCCCGCCCACCCACCAACGACCTTGGAGCCGCCATATGACCCAGAACCCAGGCACCGGCAGCGACACCTTCGACGTGGTGGTGGTGGGCGGTGGCCCGGCCGGCGCCACCGCCGCCGACGACCTGGCGCGCCGCGGCAAGCGTGTGCTGCTGCTGGACCGTGCCGGTCGCATCAAGCCCTGCGGCGGCGCCATCCCGCCCCGCCTGATCCAGGATTTCGCCATCCCCGATTCGCAGCTGGCCGCGCGTGCGCATTCGGCCCGCATGGTGTCGCCGGCCGACGCCAAGGTCGACATCCCGATCGAGGGCGGCTTCGTCGGCATGGTCGACCGCGAACACTTCGACGAATGGCTGCGTGAACGTGCCGCCAGCCATGGTGCGCAGCGCCGCAGCGGGCGCTTCGAGCGGCTGGAGCGTGACCCCGACGGCATGGCCGTGGTCGTCTACCGCCCGTCGGCCGATGCCGGCGGCGAGGCCGACGGCCCGCTGGCCACGGTGCGTGCCCGCGCGGTGATCGGTGCCGACGGTGCCCGCTCGGCGGTGGCGCAGCAGGCGATTCCCGGCGCCAAGAAGGTGGCCTGCGTGTTCGCGTACCACGAGATCATCGCCCTGCCCGACCAGCCACCGGCCGGCTACGACCCCACGCGCTGCGATGTGGTCTACCGCGGCAGCATCTCGCCCGATTTCTACGGCTGGGTGTTCCCGCACGGCCGCACCCTGTCCATCGGCACCGGCAGCGCCGACAAGGGCTTCAGCCTGCGCGGCGCAGTGGCCACGCTGCGCGCCGAGGCAGGGCTGGCCGGCGCGCGCACCATCCGGCGTGAAGGTGCACCGCTGCCGATGAAGCCGCTGAAGTGCTGGGACAACGGCCGCGACGTGGTGGTGGTGGGTGACGCCGCCGGCGTCATCGCGCCCTCGTCCGGCGAAGGCATCTACTACGCCATGGTCAGCGGCCGCCACGCCGCCACCGCCGTGGGCGCCTTGCTGGAAGGTGCCGCGCCCAGCTGCCTGGGCCAGGCGCGCAAGCTGTTCATGCGTGAACATGGCCGCGTCTTCTGGGTGCTGGGCATCATGCAGCGCTTCTGGTATTCCAGCGACAAGCGGCGCGAGCGCTTCGTCAGCATCTGCAAGGACAAGGACGTGCAGCAGCTGACCTTCGACGCCTACATGAACAAGCGCCTGGTGCGCAAGAAGCCGATGGCGCATGTGCGCATCTTCTTCAAGGACATGGCCCACCTGCTGGGGCTGGTGCGGGTGTGATGGAGGCCTGATGGACCTGGTCACGCTGCTCGACGGCCTGCTGGCCGGCGTAGCGGTGGAAACGGTGCTGCTGCTGCTGTGGCACCGAAGCACCGGCGGCGGCCTGCCGCCGTCGCAGCTGCTGCCCACCCTGCTGGCCGGGGCCGGCGTGATGCTGGCCTGGCGCGCCAGCGCCGCCGGCGCACCACCGCTGTGGGTGGCCGGGGCCATGGCGCTGGCCGGGGTTGCCCATGCCGTGGATCTGGCCAGGCGCGGGCGGCGCGCCGGCGCTCAGCCCGCGCTGTAGCGCCCCTCGAACCGCTGCCGCAGCTCACGCTTGAGCAGCTTGCCGCTGGGGTTCTTGGGCAGGGCGTCGACGAACACCACGCCCTTGGGCGTCTTGAAATGCGCCAGCTGGCTGGCGCAGTGGGCGATGACCTGTTCTTCGGTCAGGCCGGCGTCGGGCTTCTGCACCACCACCGCCGTCACCGCCTCGATCCAGCGTGGGTGCGGCAGGCCGATCACCGCCACCTCGCTCACCCCGGCCAGGCGGTACAGCGCCTCTTCCACCTCGCGGCTGGCCACGTTCTCGCCGCCGGTCTTGATCATGTCCTTCTTGCGGTCGACCACGCTGATGTAGCCCTCGTCGTCGACCACCGCCAGGTCACCGCTGTGGAACCAGCCGCCCTCGAAGGCTGCCGCCGTGCGCTCGGGGTCGTGGAAGTAGCCCAGCAGCAGCTGCGGGCTGCGGTGCACGATCTCGCCGATCTCGCCCACCGCGACGTCATTCATCTGGTCGTCCACCACCCGGGTCTCGACATTGATCGCCGGCCTGCCGGCCGAGCCCGGCTTGCGCAGCTGGTCCTCGGGCTTCAGCACCGTGGCCAGCGGGGCGATCTCGGTCTGGCCGTAGAAATTCCAGATGCGCATCTGCGGGATGCGCTCGATCAGCTCCTGCATCACCGCCACCGGCATGATGCTGGCGCCGTAGTAGCCCTTGCGCAGGCTGCTCAGGTCGTGCTGGCTGAACAGCGGGCTGCGCAGCACCGCGATCCACACCGTGGGCGGCAGGAAGAACTGGCTGATGCGGTGCTGCGCCACCAGCGGCAGCAGGTTCTCGGGCGTGGGCTTGCTGGTGATGATGCTGGTGCTGCCCAGGTAGACGCTGGGGCCCAGGAACACGTCGAGCTGGGCGCAGTGGTACAGCGGCAGGGCATGCAGCACCACGTCGCCCTCGGCCATCTCGCCCTCGATGATGCAGCTGACGTACTGGTCGATCACCGCGCCGTGGGTCAGCATGGCCCCCTTGGGCAGGCTCTCGGTGCCGCTGGTGTAGACGATCTGCAGCAGGTGGTGGCTGTTGAAGCCGGGCTCGGGGCAGGGATGGGTGGCCAGGTCGGTGGCGGCCAGCGCGTCGAAGTTGAGGCAGCCATCCGGGCAGCTGCTGGGGTCTTCCGACGGCAGCCACAGGACACGGCTGATCTGGGTGTCGCGGCTGGCCGCGTCGCGGCCCAGGGCATGCAGGCCGCTGTCCACCGCCAGCAGCTTCACGCCCGCATGCCGCAGGATGTAGGCCGCCTCGTCGGCATTGAGCATGAAGTTCACCGGCACCAGCACCGCACCCAGCCGGGCCAGGGCAAACCGCAGCGCCGCAAAGCCGTGGCTGTTGCGCGACAGCACGCCCACATGTTCACCAGGCGCCACGCCCTGGGCATGCAGGCCGGCCGCCAGGCGGCTGACCAGGGTATCGAACTCCCTCCAGGTCCAGCGCGTGCTGCCGCAGACGATGCCCAGCTTGTTCGGCAGGCGGGCGGCGGTGCGGTGCAGCAGGTCGGACAGGGTCTGGCGGCGCAAGGCGGGGTGGGCGACGTTCTGGGGCATGGAAGTTCTCCGAAAGATTGGGGCGACCGTAGCCGCCTGCGCGGCCGGCGGCCATCGGTGCATCACCGGGTGTGGCGGGGGCCAGGTGGGTCAGGCCACCAGCAGGGCCGCCAGCTGGCGGGCGTCGGCCAGGCCGGCCAGGTCGTGCAGCGCGGCCTGCAGCGCCACCACCTGCGGCGCCGACAGCGACCTGGGCGCGGCGGTGGCGGCATAGGCCAGGCAGTCGTCGAAACGGGCCTGGTGCTGGGCCTCGTCGAGGCCGGCGCCCGGGTAGCCCGGGGCAGTGTCCAGGCCGGCCTGCAGCAAGCGGCCGTCGGTGGTGGTGATGGCCAGGTCCACCGCGCTGTGGCCACGGGCATCCAGCGCGGGATCGGCCAGCACCTGGATGCGCTGCACCAGCGGCAGCAGAGTGGGGTCGGCCACCCGTGCCGGCTCGAAATGCGCCAGCTGCGGCCGGCCACGCTGCAGCGCATTGGCCACGCACCAGGCGGCGCTGAACTGTGCATCCACCCGCGCATTGGTGCCGATCTTGAACGGCTGGCCCACCAGGCGGTGGGCATAAGGCGGCAGCCGCACGGTGGCGCTGGCGACCTGCTCGGCGCGCAGGCCGTGCTGGGCCACCAGGCGCAGCACCAGGGCGGTCACGCCCTGGGTCACGCCGCAGCTGGGGAACTGCTTGAACATCACCCGGTCCAGCCGCCAGGACTGGCCCAGGCCGGCCACCAGGGCGGCCACGTCCAGCCGGCCACGGCCGTACAAGTGGGCATAACCACAGCTGCCGGCCAGGAAGTTCTGCGGCCCGGTGACGCCCAGGCGTGCCAGCTGCGCACACTCCACCCCCGCCTGCGCCACCCAGCCCTGGGTGAAGCGCACGCCCAGCGAGCCGTCCACATGGCTCTGGAAGCTGCCGCCGCAGCGGTTAAAGGCCAGGGCCAGGGCGTGATGGGTCTGGGTCTGGTCCAGGCGCAGCAGGCGCGCGGCAACGGCAGTGGCGCCGAACACCACGCACAGGCCGGTGGGGTCGAAGCCGTCGTACTGCGATTCATCGAGGTTGAAGCGGGCCGCCAGCTCGGCGCCCACGGCCAGCGCGGTGATGAAGTCCTCGCCGCTGCAGCCGCCCACCAGTTCGGCCACGGCCAGCGCCGCCGGCAGCAGCGCCGCGCCCAGGTGCGGGCCGGGCGCCATGGCGTCGCAGAAGTCCAGCGCCCGGCACAGCGTGGCGTTGAACTGCGCCGCGGCGGCTGCGGGCAGCCGGTCGCCGAAGACCAGCAGCGTGGCCTGCGGCGCGCCGCCACGCTCCAGCAGCAGGCCGCGCAGGGCGGCGATGCCGTCCTCCCCCGCGCCCGCCAGGGCCGTGCCGGCGACGGCACGCACCATGTGCTGCACGGTGGCCCGGGCAGCGGCAGGCACCTCGCCCGGCGCCAGCTGCACCACGAAGCGGGCCAGCTGCTGCTCGGGGCTGGTTGTGCTGGCCATGTTCAATCCCCCGCCTGCAGCCGGGGGCCGGCGCCGGGGGTGATGGCGCTGCCGCTGAGCTGCTCCACCCAGCGCACCAGCTCGCTGACGCTGGCCTCGGGCCCGGCGGCACGCGCCGCCGCCTGCCACAGCTGCTGGCCCAGGCCGGACAGCGGCGCGGCGCTGCCGGTCTCGCGGGCCAGGGCATTGGCGATGCCCACATCCTTGAGCATCAGCGCCAGCTTGAAGGGGTCGTCGAAGCTGCGGCTGAGGATGCGCTGGCGGATGTGGTGTTCGGTGATCCAGCTCTGGCCGGTGCTCTGGTTAAGCACGTCCACCATCGCCGCCGGGTCCAGCCCGTAGCGCTTGCCGATCACCAGGCCCTCGGCGGTGGCGCTGAAGGTCATGGCGGTGATCAGGTTGTTGATGCACTTCATCGCATGGCCGCTGCCCACCCCGCCCAGGTGGAACACCGCGCGGCCCATGCGGTCCAGCAGCGGGCGCACCCGGGCCACGTCGGCCTCGGCACCACCCACCATGAACACCAGATTGGCCTCGGCCGCCCCCCAGGCGGCGCCCGAGACCGGCGCATCCACCAGCGTGGCGCCACGTTCGGCCAGGGCCGCGGCGGTGGCCTGGGTGAGCCAGGGCTCGGCCGACGAACAGTCCAGCAGCAGCGCACCGGGCCGCAGGCCCTGCACCAGGCCCTGCGCACCCAGCGCCACCTGCTGCACCACGCCGCCGTTGGGCAGCATGGTGATGACGATGTCGCTGCAGGCCGCCACCTCGGCCGGGGTGGACACGGCCTGCGCCGGCCCGCCCAGGCGGGCGGCCAGCGCGCTGGCCACGGCACCGTCGGCGTCCAGCAGCGCCAGGCGGTGGCCGGCGCGCGCCAGGTGGCCGGCCATGGGCCCACCCATCACCCCCAGGCCGATGAATCCGATGGACAGGGCGGGGGTGGTGGGCATGCGCGGCTCCGGTGGATGGGATGGACGGGATGGGCGCCGCAGTATCCCCAGCCCCCAGGGCGGCAAGCCTGCACAAGACCCGGGCGTGCAGCGTGTCGCAGGCATGACAGCCGCGCCGCCCGGCCGCTGTGACGCTCGGCGGCTCACCCCGACCGCTGCCCGCGCGCCGCTCCCGCCCCAGATGCCCCTCATGATCTTGTCCCGCTACCAGCAGGCGCTGGCGCGGCGCAGCCAGCACTGGAGCCCCACCACCCGCGGCCTGCTGTGGACCAGCGCCGCCGGCTTCATCTTCAGCATGCTCAACGCCCTGATGCGGCTGTTGACGCAGCAGATCGACCCCTTCCAGGCGCAGTTCCTGCGGTACTTCTTCGGCCTGCTGGTGATCCTGCCGCTGGTGTGGCGCGGCGGCGTGGGCAACTTCATGCCCAAGAACATGCGCGACCAGTTCAGCCGTGGCCTGGCGCACACCGTGGGCCTGTGCCTGTGGTTCACCGCCCTGCCCCAGATCCCGCTGGCCGACATGACGGCCATCGGCTTCACCGGGCCCATCTTCATCATGATCGGCGCCTACCTGGCCTTCAAGGAGCCGATGCGCTGGGAGCGCTGGGTGGCCGTGGCCCTGGGTTTTGCCGGCGTGCTGATCGTGGTCGGCCCCAAGCTGTCGGCCAGCGGCGGCTGGTACCACCTGATGATGCTGGCCTCGGCGCCGGTGTTCGCGGTGAGCTTTCTGCTGACCAAGGCCATGACCCGCTACGAGACGCCCGGCGTGATCCTGGTGTGGCAGTCGATCACCGTGTCCATCATCACCCTGCCGCTGGCGCTGTGGATGTGGGGGCCGATGAACGGCTGGCAGTGGCTGGGCTTCCTGGTGGCCGGCTTCCTGGGCAGCGCCGGCCACTACTGCCTGACACGCAGCTTTGCCGCGGCCGACATCTCGGCCACCCAGTCGGCCAAGTTCCTGGATCTGGTGTGGTCGGCGTTGATGGGCTTTCTGCTGTTCACCGACATCCCCAGCCAGAGCACCATCATCGGCGGCGTGGTGATCGCCAGCGCCACGCTGTGGCTGGCACGGCGTGAATCCAACCAGGCGCGCAAGCGCAATGCCGCCGAGCTGGAAGCCGAGGCCGAGGCCAACGGCAGCCCCTGAGCCCCGCGGATGTGGGGACAATCGGGGCCATGAAGACCTACGACATCGAAATCCAGCGGGTGAAGTCCATGCACCAGGGCCACGGCCTGGTCTACATGCGGCTGGATGCCGCTGTGCAGCCCCAGCCGCGCCAGCGTGACGAGGACCAGGTGCAAGAGCCGTCCACCGTGCTCAAGCTCAGCGAAGAGACGGCGCGGGTGCTGTTCCTGCTGCTCAAGCAGCAGATCGCCGACTTCGACAAGAAAAAGGCCAAGAGCCGGTTCTGAGCCCCGGCGCGGCCGGTTTTGACCCGCCACGGGCAAAGGCCATGCAATTGCACCGATCCAAAGTGTAGGGTTTACCCTAGTATTGCGCCTGGGCTGTTGAAGGCGGCGATCCCGTTGCCACGGCCCGAGGAGCATCGACCATGTCGGCATCCATCACCAGCGGCACCTATCCCCGTGCTGCCCGCGCCACCAGCGGCGGCCTGCAAGCCCAGGGTCTGGGCGCCCGCCTCTGGCAGGCCCTGGCCCGCGCCGGCGCCCACCGCGCCCACCCCGAGCTGATGCGCATGGCGCGCCTGAAGGCACACACCGACCCGGTGCTGGCGCAGCAGCTGCGTGATGCGGCGCGGGAGCTGATGCAGTCCTGAGGCGCCGGGCAGCCGCCGGCCACGCGCCGGCCGCATCCTCAGGGCGTGCCGCTGTCCAGCCAGGCCAGCGTGCGCGCATGGGCCTGTGCCACGTCCCAGCCCAGGCCCTGCTGCCAGGCGGTGTCGAAGCCGGCCGCGCCCAGGGCCTGGCACCAGCCGTCCAGCTGGGCCTGCCAGGCCTGCTGCGTCCAGGGCGGCCGCGCCAGACCGGCGGCGCCGCGCCCCTGCTGCGCCGCGGCCGCCAGCGCCACCGCGGCGGCCAGGTCACCCCGCCCCGCCAGCAGGGCGGCGGCGTCTTCCAGCGCCGCCAGCCAGGGTGCACGCATCACGAAGCGCTCGAGGACCTGCAGGGCGGCATGCAGGCGCTGGGCCGCACTGTCCAGCTGGCCGCTGGCCAGGTCGGTGCGCGCCAGGGCGGCGCGGGCCTGGGCCTCGCCGCGCAGATCACCGGCTGCGGCACACACGGCCAGCGAACTGGCATAAGCCGCAGCCGCCGCGTCCACAGCGCCGCCGGCCAGGGCCAGGTCGGCCAGCGCACGCGCGAGCTCGCCCTCGGTCTCGGGATGCTTGATGGCCTGCGCGATCTGCTGCGCCGACTGCAGATGCACCAGGGCCTGCACATGGTCGCCGGCAAAACTCTCGGCCTCGCCCAGCTGCAGCAGGGTGATGGCCTCGCCCACCCGGTGCCCGCTGCCGCGGAACACCGCCAGCGCCTCGCGTGCATCGGCCTGGGCGCCGGCCGCATCCCCCGCGCTGAGCCGGGTGGCCGCGCGGGTGGACAAGGTGGCGGCCACGTCGGTGGCATGGCCCAGGGCGCGGCGGCGGGCCAGGCAGTCGTCCAGCAGGCGCAGGGCCTGGGCCGGCTCGCCCTCGGCCCAGGCCAGGGCGGCCGCCACGTACAGCACATGGCCCAGGGCCTGGTCGGAGGCCTGCACCGGCGGCAGGGCACGCATCGCGGCCAGGGCATCACGGCCCTCGCGCACATGGCCGCGCATGATCCAGAAGTTCTGCAGCGCCACTGCCAGCTTCACCGCCACGAACAGGTCCGCCCCCGGGGCGCCACCGGCCTGGGCGGTGGCCATGGCCACGCGCAGGTTGTCGTGCTCGGTGTCCAGCCGGTCCAGCCAGCGGCCCTGCGCCGGCCCCTGCAGGCCGTCGCGCGCCTGCTTGGCCAGGCTGAAGAAGAAGCCGCAGTGCCGGGCAGCGGTGGCCGCCGCGTCGCCGCTGGCGGCCAGCTTCTCGGCGGCGTAGTCGCGCAGCGTCTCCAGCATCTGGTAGCGGCCCTCGCCCGCCTGCTGCACCAGGCCCAGCAGGGATTTCTCCACCAGCGAGGCCAGCAGATCGGGCACCTCCCACGCGGTCACCAGGGCATCGTCGGCACACACCTGCTCGGCCGCCGCCAGGTCGAAGCCGCCGGCAAACACCGCCACCCGCTGCAGCAGCCGCTGCTCGGCCGGGCCGAGCATGTCGTAGGACCAGTCGACCAGGGCGCGCAGGGTCTGCTGGCGCTCGGCCAGCACCACCGGGCCGCCGGTCAGCACCTGGTAGCGCCGGGCCAGGCGGCGGTTGATGTCGGCCACCGACATGCTGCGCACCCGCGCTGCCGCCAGCTCCAGCGCCAGCGGAATGCCTTCCAGCCGTGCCACCAGGGCGGCCACTGCCTGCACCTCGTCGGGGCCGAGCTGGAAGTCGGGCCGGTGCGACAGCGCCCGCTGCACGAACAGCTGCACCGCTGGCGAGGCGGCCAGCTGCGCGGCGCTGGCACCCGCGCCCGGCACGGCCAGCGGCAGGATGGGCATGGTGCGTTCACCTGGCAGGTGCAGGGCCTCGCGGCTGCTGGCCAGGATGGTCAGCTGCGGCGCGGCCTGCAGCAGCGCATGGGCCAGCCGCGCCACCGGCTGCAGCAGGTGCTCGCAGTTGTCCAGGATCAGCAGCACACGCTGGCCCTGCAGGTGGGCACACAGGGCCTGCAGCAGCGGGCGGCCAGGCGCATCACGCACGCCCAGCACCTGCGCCGCCTGGCTGACCACCAGGGCTGCGTCGCGCAGCGGCGCCAGGTCGAGGAACCACACGCCGTCCGGGTATTCGGCCATGCGCTCGGCCGCCAGCTGCAGCGACAGCCGGGTCTTGCCCAGCCCGCCCATGCCGAGCAGGGTGACCAGGCGCTGCCGGCCCAGCAGGGCCCGCAGTTCGGCCAGTTCCCGCTCGCGGCCCACGAAGGAGCTGAGCTGGGCCGGCAGGTTGTTGGCGATCTGGCGCACCGGCAGCCAGCGCTGGCCCTGGCGCACCACGCGGTAGGCCTTGTCGCCGTCGTCGGGCGCCAGGAAGCCGGGGCCGGGCGTGCCCAGCTCGAACAGCTCCACCGGATCGGCCACGCCCTTGAGCACCCAGTGGCCGTGGGAGCGTGCGGCCAGGCCGGTGTCGGGGCCGTCCAGCAGCCCATCGGCCGCCAGTGCGGCCTGCGCCTCGGCGCTGAGCAGGGTCTGGCCACCACGCGCCAGCGCCATCACCCGGGCGGCGGTGGGCTTGGCCAGGCCATCCACCTCCAGCGGCTTGGCGCCACGCGCCACGTCCTCGGGCAGGTTCTCGCGCAGCAGTACCGGGCCCAGGTGCAGGCCGGCACGTGCCGCCAGCGGCGGCTGCAGGCCGGCCAGCGCCCGGTGGTAGGCCAGGGCGTAGTGCGCCGCGTCGGCCGGGCTGTCGAACAGCAGCAGCATGCCGTCGGTCTTGTCGATCTCGCGGCCGCGCCAGCGCGGCAGCAGGTCGCGCGCCAGGCGGTCGTGCGCCGCCCACAGGTCGGCCATGGCCTGGTCGCCCAGGCGCTGCGACAGCTGGGTGCTGTCGACCACGTCGGTCAGCAGCAGGGCGCGGACGGCTTGCATCGCCGGGGGGGAGGATCAGGCGGCGAGCTGCTGGCGCATGGCGCTGATCACCGCCCGGTAGTCGGGCTGGCCGAAGATGGCGCTGCCGGCCACGAAGGTGTCGG
>JAZKFQ010000021.1:0-127907 GCA_040386375.1 Pseudomonadota bacterium | reverse complement strand
CAACGGTTGGGGCTGCTTCGTTCCCGACCTGACCCGGTTGGCCGCGCTTCCATGCGGGGAGGCCCGTCGATGCCGATTGTAGGTGATGCCCCCGCCTGGCCCTGTGACACGCCCAAGTCACAATCCGTTACTTCCCAACCTTCTCTCTTGCCGCGTCCCATGCTCCCCGCCACGCTGGCCCTGGTCGATGACGACGCCACCTTCAGCGAGTACCTGACCTCCTACCTGGCCGGCCGGGGCATCGCCGTGCAGTGGTTCGCCGACAGCGACGATCTGCTGTGCAGCCCGCAGCCCTTCGGCTTCGACTTCTACGTGGTCGACCTGATGCTGCCCGGCATCGACGGCCTGAGCCTGATGCGCCTGCTGCGGCGTCGCACCGATGCAGGCGTGCTGGTGGTCTCCGGCAAGCTGGCCGACGATGTGTTCGACCAGGTCATGCACGCCGGTGCCGACATGCACCTGGCCAAGCCGGTCAGCTTCGAGCAGGTGACCCTGGCGGTGGCGGCGGTGTTCCGCCGCTCCGGCGGCAAGCGGGTGGCGCAGGCCACCTGGCGCCTGGACGAGGGCGCCCGCCGCCTGCTGGCGCCCGATGGTGCGGTGATCGAGTTGAGCCCGACCGACGCCAGCGTGCTGGCCTGCCTGCTGGAGGCCGATGGCGCCACCGTGGGGCGCGACACGCTGGCCCAGCGCCTGGGCCTGTCGCTGACCGAAGACCCCAACCTGCTGCACGCCACCATCTACCGGCTGCGCCGGCGCATCGAGCGTGCCACGCCCGGGCTGGTGCCGCTGCAGTCGAAATCGCGCGTGGGCTATGTGTTCCGCGCCCCGCTGGAGCCCGCCTGAGCGGCCTCCAGCGCGCTGTCTGATCCACCCAGCAGGGATTCGGCCAGCGCGTCGTCCATCTCCCAGCTCGGGTCCCAGCCGTCGGCCGGCAGCGGGAACACCAGCTGTGCCACGAAGCCGCGCGGCAGCTCGTTGCCCAGCACCAGGTGGCCACCGTGCAGGTCCATCACCTGGCGCACGATGGACAAGCCCAGCCGCCGGCGTGTGGGCAGCGCGGGGTCGGGTTGGTCCAGCAGCCGCTCGGGGGCGATGCCGGGGCCATCGTCGGCCACCACCAGCCGCAGGCTGTGCGTGGCGGGCAGCTCGTCCAGCCGCAGGCTGACACGCACGGCAGGCCCGCCATGGACAAACGCGTTGTGCAGCAGGTTGCGCAGCGCCAGGCGCACCAGGCCGGGCTCCACCTCCAGGCTGTCGACGTCGGTCAGCCATTCCACGCTCAGCCGCTCCAGCTGCTGTGCGCCCAGATCGCCCAGGGTCAGCTCGACCAGGAAATCCAGCGCCACGTCCTGCCGCACCAGGGGCGTCTCGCGTGACAGCAGGGTGGCGGCGGCCAGGGTGTTGTCCACCACGGCGCGCACATCGCCCAGCACGGTTTGCACCTGCGACAACTGCGCGCCCACCTGGGCTGCGCTGGCACCATGCGGGTTGTGCAGCACCTGCACCGCGCCCTGCATGGCCTGCCCGGCACTCTGCAGCGGCTCGCGGATCTCGTGCGCCAGCATCTGCAGCAGGCTTTCGCGCTCGTCGGCCAGCTCGTCGCGCTGCGCCAGCAGGGCCTGCAGCGCCTGCGCGGTCTGTTCGGCGGCTTCGCGGCTGGCGGTCTCGTCGATCTGGGCCTGGCGCGCCTGCAGCTCGGCGCGGTGCAGGTCGTCCATCACCATCCCCAGGTAGCCCAGGTTGCCGAACAGCGCGGCCAGCGCAGCGGCGGTCACGGCCAGCCACCAGTCCCAGCGGCCGTCGGTCGGCGCCCCGGCGGCGATGGCGAAGGCGCGCAGCACCAGGGTGCCGGTCAGCAGCCATTCGGTCCAGGCCAGCCAGCGGGCCGTGCGGGCACCGCTGCTGCGGCTGTCGTCCCAGGCATGGCGGCCGATGATGGCGGTGCCCACGATCAGCACCGCGTTGCCGTAGCTCCAACGCACCCGGGGGTCGTCGGACTGCAGGCACAGTGCCCAGCCCAGTGCCACCAGCGCGGCCATCGCCAGGCCTGCATCCGCATGCAGCGGCCTGCCCATGTGGCGGCGCAGCGCCAGCACACGCAGCAGCAGGGCCGCCAGCAGCAGCGCGGGCAGCACACCCAGGCGCAGGGCCGCGGGCAGGCTGTCGGCCAGGCCACCCACGGCCAGGGTGATGCCCAGGGCCAGCGTGCCGGCTGCCCACAGGTGCAGCGCCAGCGCCTGGCGCGGGCCACGCAGCACCAGCCAGGCCGCACAGGCCATCAGCACATGCAGCAGCCCCACGGTGGCCGAGGCCAGCTGGGCCAGGAATTCCACGCTCACGGCCCGCGCCTGCGTGCTGCGGCGCACGGCGGGGTGCACGCCTGCGGGCGGACCGGCGGGCGCATCGGGGCGCGTGCCCTGCCGCTGTGGTTCATGCCGCGCCCGCCTGCAGCTGCTGGGGGAACACCAGCCTGGCCACCAGGCCGTGCGGATGGCGCGGCTGCAGGTTCAGGCTGCCGCCATGGCGGGCCATCACCTCGCGCACGATGTACAAGCCCAGGCCGCGTGCGGCCGGCCGGCTGCCGCGGTCGCGGCGCAGGCCGGGGCCGGGCTGCCAGCCGGGTGGGGGGCCGACACCGTCGTCGGTGATGCTGAAGACCACCGCGGGTGGCATGGCCTGGCGCTCGCACTGGATCAGCACCGACACCGCCGGCCCGCCATGGTTGAAGGCGTTGCGCAGCAGGTTGCGCAGCGCCAGGCGCACCAGGCCGGCCTCCAGCTCGGCGGTGTCGGGCAGATCCTGCCACTGCACCCGCACCAGGCGGCGCTGGGCGTCGGGCAGATCGCCCAGGGCCTGCTGCAGCAGCGGCATCAGCGGCGTGTCGGGCATGTACAGCGCGTCGCCGCCGCCCAGCAGATTGGCCGCCGCCAGGGTGTTGTCCAGCACCGAGCGCACGTCGGCCAGCACGCCCTGGGCGCGCTGCAGGCGCTCGGCGGCGCGTGGCAGCATGTCCTGGCCCGGCTCGCCCAGCACCGCGCGTGCGGCCTGCAGCGCCCCGCTGGCGTTGTGCAGCGGCTGGCGGATCTCGTGCGCCAGCAGCTTGAGCAGCTGGTCGCGTTCGGCGGCCAGTTCGTCACGCTGGTGCAGCAGGTCGCGCAGGCTGGCCGTGCGGTCCTCGGCCGCCTCACGGCGCAGCCGCTCCTCCCACTGCACGGCACTGGCTGCACGCTCGGCAGCACGGCTGCGGGCCAGCACCAGCCCCAGGTAGCCCAGGTTGCCGAACAGCGACGCCAGCACCGCCAGGGTGACGGCGGCCACCAGATCCCAGGCGTTGCCGATGTCGCCTGCAGGTGCCCCCTGCAGCAGGGTGGCGGCAGTGCGCAGGGTGATGACCAGCGCCATCAGGGATTCAGCGGCGGCCAGGCCATGGCCGATGCGCGTGCCCAAGGCCTGGCCCAGCGCCACGGCGTGGCGGGCGAACACCAGCGCGGCGGCCACCAGCATCAGCGCGCTCAGCGTCAACCGGGCCTGCGGCAGGGCCAGCAGGCCGGCCAGCTGGTAGACCGCGCCCCCCAGCAGCCAGGCCACCAGGGCCCGCTGCGGCCGCAGGGCCAGGCCGAGCTCGACCCGCAGGGCCAGGATGCGCAGCAGCATGGCGCCCAGCAGGCAGTGGAAGGCCAGGACCGGGCTGAGCCAGTCCGGCAGCCGCTGGTGCAGGCCCAGCAGCGCCAGCGCCAGGCCGGCCAGCAAGGCGCCGGCAATCCACAGCGCCAGCGGCACCGCCGGATGCCGGCGGCGCAGCAGCACCCACAGGGTCAGCGCCAGCAGTCCGTACAGGACACCGGCCACCAGGGCAATCAGCGGGAGCGGGGAAGTCGGCAGCATGGATGCATCACGTCGTCACGCTGGCGCCGCGACCCGGCCCCGGGGCAGGCAACGGGCGCCACGGCAGTGATTCTGAACGTGTGGCCGGTCCGGTGGCCGCTGGTGCGCCGTCAGCCGGGCGTGGTGCTGTCGCTGCTGTTGCCGGTGCCGCCGTCCGCCGGTCGGCGCCGCGGCTGGCGCCGCACCGGGCCGCCGGCCTCGCAGCGGACCAGGGTGGAGCCATCGGGCAAGGTCTGCAATTCGCCGGCGCGGGTCAGCCCCATCATCACGCGGCTGACCATGGCGCGCGAGGCGCCGATCATGTCGGCGATCGCCTGGCGGCAGATGCGCCCACGCACCACGGGCAGGCCATCCTGCAGCTCGGCCAGGTCCAGCAGCTGCTGCACCACGCAGCCGCGCACGTCGTGCAAGGCCAGCAGGGTGATGCGGCGGTTCTTGCGCCGCACACGCTGCACCATCAGCTGCAGCAGGGCGGGCAGCAGGGCGGGCAGCAGGGTCTGGGACTCGTGCAGGCAGTCGATGAAGTCGGTGCGGCCGATCACCAGCACCTCGCTGGGCACGGTGCAGCGCACCGATGCGTACTGCGGCTGGTCGTCGATGGCGCTCAGCTCGCCGAAGTGGTCGCCGGGGCGCAGCTGGTCCACCACCAGGGCGCGGCCACGCTGGTTCTGGCGCAACACCTGCGCCTGGCCCTTGAGCAGGATGTACAGGCCACATTCCCGGCTGCCTTGCTCCAGCACCATGGCATGGCGCGCCACCCGCCGCACCACGGCGCGCTGGGCGATATGCTGGCGGATCTCCGGCTCCAGGTCGCACAGCAAGGGCAAGCCGGCCAGCAACTCGGCGCCGACCTGGGGCCGCGGCATGGCCGCGGCGGAGGGCAGCGGGCCCGGTGCCACCGCCTGCATGGCCAGCGGTCGGGCGTGGTGGTCGATCCGGGGGGCAGGGGTGCTGAGATATGACATGGCGTTGGAATGCTGATTTCCAACAAATCATATCTGATCAACTCTGGGCGCGTAGGGTAATCTTGACGATTTGTGCAATTTAACCGGATTGAGCGAGAAGCCGGTGCGGCCGATGCACCGTTTCAGCGCAACTGCAAGGCGTCATCGCCGAAGTGCAGGCCCAGCGGCTCGATCAGCAACTGCTTGGCGCCGGCTTCCACCACACCCGCCACCCGCGCGCCGATGCCCAGGCCCTGGGCGATGGCCACGGTGCGCTCGGCGTCGGCCGGCGCCACGAAGATGGCGAAGCCCGCACCCATGTTCAGGGTGCTGTAGGCCTCGCGGTCGTCCTGCTGCGCCTGCTGCTGGATGAAGCGCAGCACCGGCGGCACCGGCGGCAGGCTGTGGATGCGGTAGGTGAAGCTGCCGGGGTGGCGCAGCAGCTTGCGCCAGCCGTGGCCGGTGATGTTGGCGTTGTAGTGCGGCACGATGCCGGCCGCCCACAGCGCCTCGGTCACCGGGGAATACAGCACCGTGGGCGCCAGCAGGGCCTCGCCGTAGCCCAGGCCCGGGGCCACCTCGGTCAGCCAGCCCTGGGGCAGGCGCTCCACCAGCTTGCGCGCCAGGCTCAGGCCGTTGGCATGGATGCCGCTGGAATCCAGCAGCACGATGGCGTCACCCGCGGCCAGCCTGTCGCCCACGCTCAGGCGCTGCTTGGGGTTGACCAGGCCGGTGCAACTGGCGGCCAGGTCGATGCGCCCGCCTTCGACGATGCCGGCCAGCGCGGGTGTCTCGCCACCGCCCCAGGCCACGCCGCAGGTGTCGCAGGCGGCCTTCCAGCCGGCCACCAGGGCCTGGGCGCGTGCGGCGTCGCCGAACCAGTCGGAGCCACCCGCGGCCCAGTAGGCCTGCACCACCAGGGGGGTGGCGCCCACGGTGATCAGGTCGTTCACCGCCATGGCGATGGTGTCCTGGGCGATGCCGGCATACCAGCTACGGCCGGTGAGGGCGGCCATCTCGTCGGCCACCAGGGCCTTGGAGCCCAGGCATTCGACGATGCTGGCGATGTAGAACGGCCCCACGTCCACCACATAGGCCGATTCACCCCGCGAGGCCGCCACCTCGCTGAAGCCGTGGCCCGCCAAGTGGCCGGCAGTGGCCGCCGCGGCGCGCTGGGCGCTGACCTTCAGCGGGTCGATCAGGTCATAGTTGACGCCCGCTTGTTCGTAGCTGAGGGTGCCGGGGCTGGAGGGGGCGTGGGAGGAACTCATGGCCGGATTATCGGCGAGCCGGTGCCCTGGCTTGCCGGCCAGCGACGGCCTGGACCCGGGTCGATCGGCGAGGGGGCCACGCCTAGAATGGCTGCATGACGGTCTCGCGCTCACCTCGTTCATGGCCCCCAGGGCGGGCACTCCAGGCCCGCCGGGCGGCCGGTGGGGCCTGAGCTATGCAGCACGTCGTCCTGGCCCGCAAGTACCGGCCCCGCAGCTTCGACCAGATGGTGGGGCAGGCCCATGTGGTGCAGGCGCTCGGCAATGCGCTGACCAGCGGCCGCCTGCACCACGCCTACCTGTTCACCGGCACCCGTGGCATCGGCAAGACCACGGTCAGCCGCATCCTGGCCAAGAGCCTGAACTGCACCGGCCCGGACGGCACGGGCGGTGTCACCGCCCAGCCCTGCGGCGTGTGCCAGGCCTGCACCGAGATCGATGCCGACCGCTACATCGACTACATCGAGCTCGACGCCGCCAGCAACCGCAGCATCGACGAGATCCGCGAGCTGATCGAGCGCGCCGCCTACAAGCCCAGCGTCGGCCGCTACAAGGTGTTCATGATCGACGAGGCGCACCAGCTCACCAAGGACGCCTTCAACGCCCTGCTGAAGACCCTGGAAGAGCCGCCCGAGTACCTGAAGTTCGTGCTGGCCACCACCGACCCCGAGAAGATGCTGCCCACGGTGCTGAGCCGCTGCCTGCAGTTCAACCTGCGGCCGATGGCGCCCGAGACCGTGGCCGCCCACCTGCAGCAGGTGCTGGCGGCCGAGGGTGTGGCCGCCGATGCCGGCGCCATCCGCCTGCTGGCGCGCGCCGCCCGCGGCTCGATGCGCGACGCGCTGTCGCTCACCGACCAGGCCATCGCCTTCGGCGCCGGCGCACTGGCCGAGGAGGGCGTGCGCGCCATGCTGGGCACGGTCGACCGCTCGCACGCCGCCGCCCTGGTGCAGGCCCTGGCCGGGCGTGACGGGCCATCCGTGCTGGCCACGGTGGACGCGCTGCGCAGCCTTGGCCTGTCGGCCGCCGGCACGCTGGAGGAGATGGCCGGCCTGCTGCAGCAGATGGCGGTGGAACAGGCTGTGCCCGGCGCGCTGGACGATGCCGACCCCGACCATGCTGGCGCCCGTGCGCTGGCCGCACTGCTGCCGGCCGACGAGACCCAATTGCTCTACAGCATCGTGGTGCACGGCCGGGCCGAGCTGAGCCTGCTGCCGGACGAGTACGCCGCACTGACCATGGTGCTGCTGCGCCTGCTGGCCTTTCCCGCTGCATCGGCCGCGCCGGCACCGGCTGCCGCACCACGCGCCGCACCGCTGGTGGCCGCCCCGCGCGAGGCCCGCAGCACCGCGCCGGCACGGCCACTGGCGCAGCCGCATCCGCAGCCGCAGCCGCAGGTGCTGCAGGTGCCACCCCCGCCGCAGGCTGCGCCGCTGGCCGCTGCTGTGCGGCCGGCCGTGCCGGCCAGCCCGCCGCGCTTCAGCCCGCCGCCGGCGCCGCCACGCACCAGCGCCAACGAGCCGCCGCCCTGGGCCGAGGAGGCCGTGCCCGATGACTTTGCCCCCGCGGTGCAGGCCGAAGTCGAGGCCGACGCCGGGCTGTCGCCGCCGGGCGACAGTGGCACCGCGCCGGCACCGCAGCCCGCCGCGCTGGCCGCGGCGCTGCCAGCCCTGCAGACCACCGCCCTGGGCGACCGCTGGGCCGACCTGGTGCGTCCGCTGGTGGCCGCCGGCAGCCTGGTGGCCATGGTGCGTGAGCTGGCCTGGCAGGCCGAATTGCTGGCCGTGACGCCGCTGGACGGCGGTGGCCAGCGCTGGCAGCTGCGTGCGGAGCGGGAGAGCCTGCGCAACCCCAGCCTGTCGGCCAAGCTGTCGGCCGTGCTGTCCGAGGCGCTGGGCCAGCCGGCCCAGGTGGAGGTGCTGGCGGGTGTGGCCCAGGATTCCATCGCCCGGCGCGACAACCTGGCGCGCGAGACTGCCCAGCGCGCGGCCGAACAGCTGATCCACGGCGACCCCGAGGTGCAGGCACTGATGGCACAGTTCCGCAGCGCCCGCATCGTGCCGGGCTCGATCAAACCCCTGGCCGCCGATGGCCTGCAGACAACCCCGAAGGCACCCCCACCATGATGAAGAACCAACTGGCCGGTCTGATGAAGCAGGCCCAGGCCATGCAGGACAACCTGAAGAAGGCGCAGGACGAACTCGCCACCATCGAGGTGACCGGTGAATCCGGCGCTGGCCTGGTCAAGGTGCAGATGACCTGCAAGCACGACGTCAAGCGCGTCACCATCGATCCCAGCCTGTTGGCCGACGACAAGGACATGCTGGAAGACCTGGTGGCCGCCGCCATCAACGATGCGGTGCGCCGGGTCGAGGCCACCACCCAGGAGAAGATGGGCAAGCTCAGCGTCGGCATGCCGCAGATCCCCGGCATGAAGTTTCCGTTTTGATCTGCGGTGGCCGAGCGCAGTCTTGAGGGCCTGATCGACGCCCTGCGCCGGCTGCCCGGTGTGGGCCTGAAATCGGCCCAGCGCATGGCCTACCACCTACTGCAGCATGACCGCGAGGGCGCGCAGCGCCTGGCGCAGGCGCTGCAGACGGCCACCGTGGCGGTGCAGCACTGTGCGCGCTGCCACACCTTCACCGAGGCCGAGATCTGCGCCACCTGCGCCGATGCGCAGCGCGACAGCCGCCAGCTGCTGGTGGTGGAGAGCCCGGCCGACCAGGCGGCGATGGAGCGCAGCGGCAGCTACCGCGGCCTGTACTTCGTGCTGATGGGGCGGCTCAGCCCGCTGGATGGCATCGGCCTGGCCGACATCGGCGTGCATCCGCTGCTGGAGCGCGCGGCCGACGGTGTGGTGCAGGAGGTGATCCTGGCCACCGGTTTTTCGGCCGAGGGCGAGGCCACCGCCCATGTGCTGGCCCAGGCCCTGCGCAGCCTGCCCGGTGCCGGCGGCGAGCCCCTGGTGGTGACGCGCCTGGCGCGTGGTGTGCCGGTGGGCAGCGAACTGGAGTACGTGGACCTGTCGACCCTGGCCCACGCACTGAGCGACCGGCGCTGAAGGCCGGCGCCAGCCGCGCCGGGGGTCAGTCTGCCGTGCGGCGGCTGCGCGCCGTGGCTGCCGGCTTGCTCAGCCGCTTGGCCGCGGCGGCCTTGACCGGTGGCCGCTGTGCCGCCCGTGTGCTGGCCAGGCGCGCCGGCTTGTTGGGCACCATCACCACCACCACCTGGCCGGCCTTGAAGCGCGCGCCGGCCGAGGTGCCATTCCACTGCGCCACCTGCTCGGCACGCACGCGGTAGCGCCTGGCCACCGCTGCCACGCTGTCGCCCTTGCGGCCGGCCTTGAAGCTGACGCGGCGCAGCGGCGGCACATCCGGCGCCAGCGCCAGGGTGGCGTGGTCGGCCACATGCTCGGCCACGTCCTCGCTGCGGTGTGCGCTGCGCGGCACCAGCAAGGTGGAGCCCGCCTTCACCAGCATGCCCCTGGGGATGTTGTTGATGGCCCGCAGCTGGGCCTCGTCCATGCCCACCTGGCTGGCCAGGGCCGCCGGCTTCATGGTCTTGGGCACCACCCAGGCTGTCCAGCTCGCCAGGTTGCCGCGGTGCTGGGCCACCGCCCGCACGAAGCGGTTGGCATTGTCGTAGGGCAACAGCACCTGGGGTGTGCCCGCGGCCAGGATCACCGGCTTGTTCATCTGCGGGTTGAGCTGCTTGAACTCGTCGATCGGCAGGCCGGCAAGACGTGCGGCCAGGTCCAGATCGATGTCGCGGTCGATGCCCACCGAGACGAAATACGGGTGGTTCTGCAGCACCGGCAGCACCAGGCCGAAGGCCTGCGGGTCGGCCACGATGTCTTCCACCGCCTGCAGCTTGGGCAGGTAGTTGCGCGTCTCGTCGGGCATGCGCAGGCTGTCGTAGTCGGTGGGCAGGCCGGCCTTCTGGTTGCGCGCAATGGCGCGCTGCACATTGCCCTGGCCCCAGTTGTACGCGGCCAGCGCCAGCTGCCAGTCGCCGAACATGCCATGCAGCATCTGCAGATAGTCCAGCGCGGCGCGGGTGGAGGCCAGAACGTCGCGCCGGTCGTCGCGGAACACGTTCTGCCGCAGGTCGAAGTCACGCCCGGTGCCCGGGACGAACTGCCACATGCCCGAGGCCTTGGCGCTGCTCATGGCCTGGGGGTTGAAGGCGCTCTCGATGAAGGGCAGCAGGGCCAGTTCGGTGGGCAGGCCACGCTTGTTCACCTCTTCGACGATGTGGAACAGGTAGCGCCCGCCACGCTCGGTCATGCGCTGCACGTAGTCGGGCCGGCTGGAGTACCACTGCTGCCATTTCTCCACCCGCTCGTTGCGCAGTTCGGGGATGGCCACGCCCTGGCGCACCCGCCCCCACAAATCGGTCTGGGTGCCGGGTGCACCCAGGTCCAGCAACTCGGTGGGGCGCAGCGGGTCGACCGCGATGGTGGCGGCTGGGGCTGGCTGCGGCACCACTGCCACCAGCGCCGGCGCAGGCGCCGCGGGCGGTGTGGCGGCTGCCGGTGCGGGGACGGCGGCGACCGCGGGCGCGGCCCCAGATGGCAGGGCAGCGGCGTCCTGCGGCACAGGGGTGGTGGCACAGGCGCCCAGCAGCGCCGCCAGCGCCAGCGGCGCCAGGCGGGTCAGGAAGCGGGGCAGCGGCAGGCCGGCATGGGGAGTGGTCATCGGAATTGGTTCTTCCATTCGCGCAAGGCGCCCAGCACGGCGGGCCCGCCGTGGTCGGCCGCGCCCCGGGACTGGGCGGCGGTGATCACGTCGGCCGCATCGCACCGCATGAAGGGGTTGATCGCACGCTCTTGCGCGATGGTGGAGGGCAGGGTGGGCAGGCCCTGCGCGCGCAGGGCGCGGCAGGCCAGGGTGTAGCGGACCAGTTCCGCATTCGCCGGCTCGACGGCGTTGGCGAACTTCAGGTTGGATTCGGTGTACTCGTGGGCGCAGCACACCCGGGTGTTGCCCGGCAGTGCGGCCAAGCGGCCCAGGGATTGGTGCATCTGCGCCGGCGTGCCCTCGAACAGCCGGCCGCAACCGCCGGAGAACAGGGTGTCACCGCAGAACAGCACCGGCGCCTCCCCGGTGCCGGTGGACGGCAGGAAGTAGGCGATGTGGCCGGCGGTGTGGCCGGGCACGTCGATCACCTGGAACGGCAGGCCCAGCACGGCGATGCTGTCACCATGGTTGAGCGGCATGAACGGCTCGGGGATGGCTTCACGCGCCGGACCATAGACCGGGCCCTGCAGCAGCGGGCGCAGTGCGGCGATGCCGCCCACGTGATCGGGGTGGTGGTGCGTCACTAGAATGGCCGCCAGCGCGAGGCTCCGGGCCTCCAGCGCTGCTGCCACGGGCGCCGCATCGCCCGGATCGACCACGATGGCCTGGCGGTCATCGTGCAGCATCCAGATGTAGTTGTCGGTGAAGGCGGGCAGGGCTATCAGTTTCATGACGCGCAATCCTTCGATTATAGAGTTGGCCCAGTGGCTGCAGAGCCCGCCCGGCCGCTATCTGCTGGACTGGGAACAGACCCAGCTGGACCATGCGGTGACCGACCTGTTCGGCTTCCATGCCCTGCAGCTGGGCCTGCCCGACCTGGCCGGCCTGCGGGCCAACCGCATGCCCCACCGCTGGGTGGCCAGCGACACCCTGCGGGAGCCCGAGCTGCTGCCCCTGCCGGTGGCCGATGATGCCCTGTCCACGCTGATGCCCATGGACACGGGCAATGCCCTGCA
Source organism: Pseudomonadota bacterium (assembly GCA_040386375.1). GTDB lineage: Bacteria > Pseudomonadota > Gammaproteobacteria > Burkholderiales > Burkholderiaceae_C > Pseudaquabacterium. Next base: position 116,052 of record JAZKFQ010000021.1, on the reverse strand, counting down.
CTGCGACTTCGACGCCTTGCCCTTTCCCAACCAGAGCCTGGACCTGGTGCTGCTGCCGCACGCGCTGGAGCTGGCGCGTGATCCCCACGACACCCTGCGCGAGGTGGAACGTGTGCTGGTGCCCGAGGGCCGGGTGGTGATCGTCGGCTTCAACCCGGCCAGCCTGTGGGGCCTGCGCCAGCATGCCGGCCACTGGCGCCAGCGCCTGGGCGGCGGCAGCCCCTTGTACCTGCCCAGTGCAGGGGAGTTCATCGGCTTTCGCCGGGTGCGGGACTGGCTGCGGCTGCTGGGCTTCGAGGTCGAACGTGGGCGGTTCGGCTGCTGGCGGCCGCCCTTGCGGTCGGAGGCCGGCCTGGCCCGCTTTGCCTGGATGGAGGCCGCCGGTGCCCGTGGCTGGCCGGTGCTGGGCGCGGTCTACATGGTCGAGGCCGTCAAGCGTGTGCGTGGCATGCGCCTGGTCGGCCTGGCACGCCGGCAGACGGTGGCCAAGCGCGCCGCGCGGGCGGTGGTGGCCAACCGCGGCGGGCCGCCCGCCTGGCGCCAGGCCCTGCAACACCCCCACACAGAACCAGCACAGGAGCAGGACTGAATGAGCGACGACACTCCCGGCCAGGCCGAGCGCGTGGTGATCTACACCGATGGCGCCTGCAAGGGCAACCCCGGCCCGGGCGGCTGGGGCGCCTGGCTGCGCTGGGGCGCGCACGAAAAAGAGCTGTTCGGTGGCGACCCGCTGACCACCAACAACCGCATGGAGATGACGGCGGTGATCGAGTCGCTGGCCCTGCTCAAGCGCCGCACGCCTGTGGCCATCTACACCGACAGCAGCTATGTGAAGGACGGTATCACCAGCTGGATCCACGGCTGGAAGAAGCGCGGCTGGCGCACCGCCGACAACAAGCCGGTGAAGAACATCGAGCTGTGGCAGCGCCTGGATGCACTGGTGGCCAGCCACGATGTGCAGTGGCACTGGGTCAAGGGCCATTCGGGCGACCCCGGCAACGAGCGCGCTGACGCCCTGGCCAACCGCGGCGTGGCCACCCTGCGCGCCGGCTGATCCGCCCACCCACGGCTTGCGGGGAGCAGTTCCCGTCGGCGACAGCGGGTTGGGCACAGCCCGTTACAGTCCGCCGACGATGGAAGAGATGTGCTGATGAAAACGCTGCGCGTGGTGATCGTGGTGCTGGGCCTGGCGGGTGCGGCCGGTGCTGCGTGGTGGTTGCAGAACCGGCCGGCGGCGGGTGCCGGTGCGCTGGTGGCGCCTGGTCCGGGTGGTGCGCCAACGGGTGCGCCTGGGGGTGCCACGTCTGGTGCGACGGGTGCCCCCGCGGGCGCCGCAGCGCGTGGTCCCGGTGGTGGTGGTGGCCCCGGCGGCCCGGTGGCGGTGGAAGTGGGCAAGGTGCAGCGCATGCGCCTGGAAGACGACGCCCAGGCCGTCGGCACACTGCGCTCCAACCAGAGCGTGGTGCTGCGGCCCGAGGTCAGCGGGCGCATCGTCAAGCTGGCCTTCAACGACGGCCAGCGTGTGCGCCGTGGCCAACTGCTGGTGCAGCTGGACGACACCCTGCAGCAAGCCCAGCTGCAGCAGGCCGAGGCGCAGGCCGGCATCGCCCGCACCAACCTGCAGCGCAGCCGCGAACTGGTGGCGCAGAACTTCGTCAGCCAGAGCGCGGTGGACCAGAACGCCGCGGCGCTGGACGTGGCCCTGGCCCAGGTGGCCCTGGCCCGGGCGCAGGCGGCCCGCATGAAGGTGCTGGCGCCCTTCGACAGCATGGCCGGCATCCGCCTGGTGAACCCGGGCGACTATGTGAAGGACGGCGCCGACATCGTGAACCTGGACGACGTGTCTTCGGTGTGGGTGGATTTCCGCCTGCCCGAGCGCTTTCTCAGCCGCATCAGGACCGGGCAGGGTGTGGAGGTGGCGCTGGACGCGCTGCCCGGCCGCAAGCTGCAGGCGGTGGTGGGTGCGCTGGATTCGCAGCTCGACGCCAACGGCCGCGCGGTGCTGGTGCGCGCCCGCCTGGCCAACCCCGACGGTGTGCTGCGCAGCGGCATGTTCGCCCGGGTGCGGGTGGTATTTGCCGTGCGCGAGGGTGCCCTGGTGGTGCCGGAAGAAGCCCTGGTGCCGCTGGGTGACAAGCAGTTCGTGGTGCAGGTGCTGCCGGGCGACAAGGGCCCGGTGTCCAAGCGGGTGGAAGCGCGCATCGGCCAGCGTGTGGCGGGCAAGGTGGAACTGCTGAATGGCTTCGCCGAGGGCGACACCGTGGTGCTGGCCGGCCAGGCGCGGCTGATGCGCGGCGATGGCCTGCCGCTGCGGGTGGTCGACATCAGCAAGCCGGGTGGTGGCCGGCCGGCGGGCAGGCCGGGAGCGGCCGCCTCGGGTGCCGGGTCTGCCCCCACCCCCGCCCGCGCCGCGTCGGCGGCCTGACCGGCATCCCCAGGAGCGGCGCATGAAACTCTCCGAAGTCTCGATCCGCCGGCCGGTGCTGGCCATGGTGCTGTCGCTGCTGATCGTGCTGATCGGCCTGGTGTCGTTCGACCGGTTGACGCTGCGGGAGTACCCGCGCATCGACGAGCCGGTGGTCACCGTCAACACCCGGCTGATCGGCGCCTCGTCCGAGGTGATCGAGTCGCAGGTGACCAAGCCGCTGGAAGACTCCATCGCCGGCATCGAGGGCGTGGACATCCTGACGTCCATCTCACGTGCCGAGCAGAGCCAGATCACGGTGCGCTTCAAGCTGGAGAAGAACCCCGACAACGCCGCGGCCGATGTGCGCGACCGGGTGTCACGCGTGCGTGGGCGCCTGCCCGACGCGGTGGACGAACCGGTCATCGCCAAGGTGGAGGCCGATGCCACGCCCACCATCTGGCTGGCCTACACCAGCGACACCATGTCGCCGCTGGAACTCACCGACCTGATCAACCGCGTGGTCAAGCCGCGGCTGCAGACCGTGCCCGGCGTGGCCGACATCCAGATGGGCGGTGACCGTGCCTACTCCATGCGTTTGTGGCTGGACCCGGACAAGCTGGCCGCCCACCGCCTCACGGTGCAGGACGTGGAAGACGCGCTGCGCCGCCAGAACCTGGAAGTGCCGGCCGGGCGCATCGAGAGCCAGCAGCGTGAATTCAACGTCACCGCGCGCACGGATCTGAACACCGTGGCGCAGTTTGCCGACATCGCGCTGCGCAACAACAACGGCTACACCGTGCGCCTGCGCGACGTGGGCCGGGTGCAGGAGGCGGCGGCCAACGAGCGTTCACGGGTGCGCCTGAACGGCGTGCCGTCGATCAGCACCGGCGTGATCCGCAATGCCACGGCCAACCCGCTGGAGGTGGCGGCCGGCGTGCGCGCGGTGATGCCGCAGATCCAGCGTGACCTGCCGTCCTCGGTCACCGTGGTGCCGGCCAACGACAACTCGGTGTTCATCGACCGTTCCATCAAGTCGGTCTACACCACCGTGGCCGAGGCGGTGGTGCTGGTGGCCCTGGTGGTGTTCGTCTTCCTGCGCACGCTGCGCGCGTCCATCATCCCGCTGGTCACCATCCCGGTCAGCCTGGTGGGCTCGTTTGCGCTGATCGCGCTGGCCGGCTTCACCATCAACACCCTCACCCTGCTGGCCCTGGTGCTGGCCATCGGCCTGGTGGTCGACGATGCCATCGTGGTGCTGGAGAACATCTTCCGCCACATCGAGGAAGGGCTCACGCCCTTCCAGGCGGCGATCAAGGGCATCCGCGAGATCAGCTTCGCCGTGGTGGCGATGACGCTGACCCTGGCCGCGGTGTTTGCGCCACTGGCCTTCACCCCTGGGCGAACCGGCCGGCTGTTCGGCGAGTTTGCGCTGACCCTGGCCGGCGCGGTGGTGGTGTCGGGCTTCGTGGCGCTGACGCTGACGCCGATGATGTGCAGCAAGCTGCTGCGCCACAACCCCACGCCCAACCGCTTCGACCGCGGCATGGAGCGCCTGCTGGTGGGCCTGACCAACGGCTACCGCAGCGCCCTGGCGGGGGTGCTGGGCCAGCGCTGGATCGTGGTGCTGCTGATGGTTGGGTCGGCCGGCACCACCGGGTGGCTCTACAGCACCACCAAGTCGGAACTGGCGCCGCTGGAAGACCGCGGCGTGATCATCATGCCGGTGCGCGCGCCGGATGGCGCCACGCTGGAGTTCACCGCGCGCTACCTGGATGCCATCGATGCCATCGGTGCGCAATACCCCGAGTTCGACCGCCGCTTCATGTTCATGGGCGGTGGCCAGGTGTCGCAGGGCACGGCCCTGTTCCGCACCGTCGACTGGACCGAACGCACCCGCACCACGCCCGAGCTGGCGCGGGACCTGCTGCCCAAGGTGAGCGCCCTGCCGGGTGTCAGCGCCTTCCCCATCACACCGCCCAGCCTGGGCCAGGGCTTCCGCTCGCGCCCGCTGGAATACGTGGTGCAGACCAGCGACAGTTATGCCGAGCTGGCGCGGGTGTCGCAGCAGTTGCTGGCCGAGATGGCCAAGAACCCCGGCATCGTGCAGCCCGACATCGACCTGCAGCTGAACAAGCCCGAGATCTTTGTCGAGGTGGACCGCAACCGCGCCGCCGACATGGGCGTGAACGTGGACGCGGTGGCGCGCACGGTGGAGACCATGCTGGGCGGGCGCGCCGTCACCCGCTACAAGCGCGACGCCGACCAGTACGACGTGATCGTGCAGACCGAGAGCCGCGGCCGCACCGCGCCCGAGGACATCGAGCGCCTGTTCGTGCGCGGCCGCAACGACACCATGGTGCCGCTGGCCTCGCTGGTGAAGGTGCGCGAGGCGGTGAGCCCGCGTGAGCTGAACCACTTCAACCAGCGCCGCTCGGTCACCATCACCGCCAACCTGGCGCCGGGTTATTCACTCGGCGAGGCCCTGGCCTTCATGGACCAGACATCGGCGAAGCTGCTGCCCCAGGGCTATGTGACCGAGCTGAACGGCGTCAGCCGCGAGTTCCGCTCGTCGTCGGGTGCGCTGGGCCTGGTGTTCGTGCTGGCCCTGCTGTTCATCTTCCTGGTGCTGGCGGCGCAGTTCGAGAGCTTCATCGACCCCTTCGTGATCCTGCTGGCCGTGCCGCTGTCGATGGTGGGTGCGCTGGCGGCGCTGAACCTGGCCGGTGGCACGCTCAACGTCTATTCGCAGATCGGCCTGATCACCCTGGTGGGCCTGATCAGCAAGCACGGCATCCTGATCGTGGAGTTCAGCAACCAGCTGCGCCAGCAGGGCAAGCCGGTGACCGAGGCGGTGCTGGAGGCCGCCAGCCAGCGCCTGCGCCCCATCCTGATGACCACCGGCGCCATGGTGCTGGGCGCCTTGCCCCTGGCCCTGGCCAGCGGGGCCGGTGCCGAGAGCCGCCAGCAGATCGGCTGGGTGATCGTGGGTGGCATGAGCGTGGGCACCCTGCTCACCATCTTCGTCGTGCCCACGGTCTACACGCTGTTCGCCCGCCGCAAGGTGCCGGGCGAGATCACCACGCCCGAGGCGCCAGCCGACACCTCAGAGGCGGTGGCTACACCAGCCCATTGAAGGGGATCACGTCCACCAGGTCACCAGCGGCCACATGGCTCTGGCCGTGGTGCAGCACCACCATGCCATTGGCCTGGCTCATGCTGCGCAGAATGCCCGAGCCCTGGGCGCCGGTGATCACCACCTGCCAGCGGCCATCGGCAGCCTGGCTGACGATGCCGCGCTGGTATTCCGTGCGGCCTGGCTTCTTGCGCAAGGCCTGGCTGCTGACGGCGCGCAGCAGCGGCAGTGGCTGCACGGTGGCGCCGCCCATGGCCAGCAGGGCGTCGCGCACGAAGGCGTAGAAGGTCACCATCACCGCCACCGGGTTGCCGGGCAGGCCGAACAGCATGGCCTGGTGGCCTGGTTCACCGATGCGACCAATCGCCATCGGCCGGCCCGGCCGCATCGCGATCTTCCAGAACAGCACCTCGCCCAGCGACTTCATCACCTGCTTGGTGTGGTCGGCCTCGCCGACGCTGACACCACCCGAGGTGATCACCGCATCGGCGCTGGCGGCCGCCTGGGTGAAGGCCTCGCGCAGCGCATCGGGATCGTCGCGCACCACGCCCATGTCGATCAGGTCCACGCCCAGGCGCTGCAGCATGCCCCACAGGGTGTAGCGGTTGCTGTCGTAGACACAGCCGGCATCCAGCGGCTCGCCGATGGAGCGCAACTCATCCCCGGTGGAGAAGAAGGCCACACGCAGCCGCCGGAACACCGGCACCTCGGCCTGGCCCAGCGATGCCAGCAGGCCCAGATCCGCCGGCGTCAGCACACGGCCGGCGGCCAGCGCCACCTCGCCCTGCGCCAGGTCTTCACCGGCCAGGCGGCGGTTGTCGCCGGCCGCCACGGTGCCGGCGGGGATGCACACCCTGCCCTCGGGTGCCGGGCGGGTGAACTCCTGCGGCACCACCGTGTCCAGACCGGCCGGCATCACCGCACCGGTCATGATGCGCACGCCCTGGCCAGGGCCCACGCTGCCCATGAACTGCTCACCGGCGAAGGCCGTGCCCGCCACCGCCAGCACGGTGTCGCCCGCGGGTGCCAGGTCGGCAGCGCGCAGGGCATAACCGTCCATCGCCGAGTTGTCGTGCGACGGCACGTTGATGGCCGAGACGATGTCGCGCGCCAGCACCCGGCCCAGCGCGCTGCGCAGGGCCAGGCTCTCCACCGCCTGCACCTTGGGCACCAGGCGCGCGATGAACTCCTGCGCCCGGCCCACCGGCAGGGCGTTGGGGTCGTAGCCGGCCACGCAGGCGGCGATCTCGTCCAGGCTTTGCATCTGGCTCACCCGCCGATGTAGTGCATCTCGACCCGGCGCTCACCGCCGGCCGGTGCGGCGGGCTGGGCGGCACGCAGTTCGGAATAGCGGTCGTCGCGCCCGGCCCACACCGCGGCCAGCGCGCTGGTGATGTCGGCATCGCTGGCGCCGCTGCGCAGCAGGCTGCGCAGATCGTGGCCGCGGGTGGCGAACAGGCACAGGAACAGCTTGCCCTCGGTGGACAGGCGGGCGCGGTTGCAGTCATGGCAGAAGGCCTGCGTCACGCTGCTGATCAGGCCGATCTCGCCCCGGCCGTCGGCCCAGGCCCAGCGCTCGGCGGTTTCACCGGTGACGGTGGGGTCCAGCGGCAGCAACTGCCCCTCGGCCTGCAGCAGACGCAGCACCTCGGCCGAGGGCAGCACCTCGTCCATGCGCCAGCCGTTGCTGGCGCCCACGTCCATGTACTCGATGAAGCGCAGCACGATGCGGCCGTCGAAATGGTCGCGGAAGAAGCGCGCCATGGGCACGATCTCCTGGTGATTCGTGCCGCGCTTGACCACCATGTTGACCTTGATCGGCCCCAGGCCGGCGGCGTGGGCGGCAGCGATGCCGGCCAGCACGTCGGCCACGGGAAAGTCCACGTCGTTCATGCGGCGGAAGACGGCGTCGTCCAGCCCGTCCAGGCTCACCGTCACCCGCTGCAGGCCGGCCGCCTTCAGCGCCGCGGCCTTGCGTGCCAGCACCGAGCCATTGGTGGTCAGCGTGATGTCCAGTGCCTGGCCCTCGGGTGTGCGCAGCGTGGCCAGCATGGCGACCAGCGCCTCCAGCCCCTTGCGCAGCAGCGGTTCACCGCCGGTCAGGCGGATTTTCTGCACACCGTGGGCCACGAAGATACGCGCCAGCCGGGTGATCTCCTCGAAGCTCAGCAGGCTGGTCTGCGGCAGAAACACATAGTCCCGGTCGAAGATCTCCTTGGGCATGCAGTAGCTGCAGCGGAAGTTGCAGCGGTCGGTGACCGAGATGCGCAGGTCGCGCAGCGGCCGGCCCAGGGCATCGGCCAGCAGGCCGGTGGCCGGGATGGCCTGTGCAGGGATGGCCGGCACCGGCGCGGCATAGCGCAGGTCGGCCAGCGGGATGACGGTTTCGCCCATGGCGCCGATTGTGCCGTGCTGCACCGGCCGACATGGCCCGGTGGCCAAGCGCGCGTGGTCAGCGCGTGGTGGCGATGGTCGGCGTGGCCGCGCTCAGGTCGGCACGGCGGGCGCCGGTGAAGCGGCGCTCCCAGTAGCTGCTGCGCATGTCTTCGATGCGCACCGCGCCACCGGCGCGGGGTGCGTGGATGAACTTGTCGTCCCCCACGTAGATGCCCACATGCGAGAAGGTGCGGCGCATGGTGTTGAAGAACACCAGGTCACCCGGCTTCAGTTCGGCACGGTGGATGTTCAGCAGGCCGGCGGTGGTGGCCTGTTCATCGGCACGGCGTGGCAGCACCAGGCCGATGCTGTTCTCGAAGATGTGGCGGGTGAAGCCGCTGCAGTCGAAGCCCGACTGCTCGCTGCTGCCACCCAGGCGGTAGGGCACACCCAGGAAGTTCATCGCCGTCATGACCAGGTCGGACGCGGTGTCGCGCACCGAGTTGCGCATGGTCTCCACCAGCGCGGCCGAGCCCAGCGGGCGCAGCAGGCCACGCTCTCCCAGCAGGTTCATGATCGGGTCGGTCAGTGCATGGCCGGGTGGTGACACCGCCGGTACAGGGGCGGGCACCTGGGCATCGGGTGCGGCCTGCACCGCCGCTGCCGTGGCCACCAGCCATGCCGCAGCCAGACAGGCGCGCAGGCAGGACGGGGCACGTGCAAAAAGTGTCATCGGGCGCGAGGATACCACCCTGTTTCGGGGGGGCTTGACTGCGAATGTGACAGTCAGTGTCTCGTCAGTGCCAGGCCTTGCAATGCGCGGCAGATGTGATTGCATGCACCGATTGCATGGCCAGCAGGAGACAAGCGTGAGCAGCTACCCCGACTTCCACCGCCGTTCCATCGAGGACCGTGACGGTTTCTGGCGCGAACAGGCCGCGCTGATCGACTGGCAGACGCCCTTCACCGAGGTCTGTGACTACAGCCGCCCACCGTTCGCCAAGTGGTTCGTCGGCGGCCGCACCAACCTGTGCCACAACGCGGTGGACCGCCATGCCGCCCAGCGGCCAGATGCGCCTGCACTGATCTGGGTCTCGACCGAGGTCGACCAGGAGATCGTCTACAGCTTCGCCCAGTTGCGCGCCGAGGTGCAGCGCATGGCGGCCATCCTGCTGGACCTGGGTGTGCAGCAGGGCGACCGGGTGCTGGTCTACATGCCGATGACGGCCGAGGCCGCGTTCACCATGCTGGCCTGTGCCCGCATCGGCGCCATCCATTCGGTGGTGTTCGGCGGCTTCGCCAGCCACAGCCTGGCCACCCGCATCGACGATGCCGAGCCCACCGTCATCGTCAGCAGCGATGCCGGCAGCCGCGGTGGCAAGGTCGTGCCCTACAAGCCGTTGCTGGACGAGGCCATTGCCCTGGCCAAGCACAAGCCCAAGGCGGTGCTGATGGTCGACCGCGGCCTGGCGCCGTTCAACCGGGTGGCCGGGCGGGATGCCGACTACGCCGAACTGCGCACCAAGCACATGGACGCGCAAGTGCCCTGCGTCTGGCTGGAATCCAGCGAGCCCAGCTACACGCTGTACACCAGCGGCACCACCGGCAAGCCCAAGGGTGTGCAGCGCGACACCGGCGGCTACTGCGTGGCCCTGGCCGCGTCCATGCAGCACATCTACATGGGCCGGCCCGGCGAGACCTACTTCAGCACCAGCGACATCGGCTGGGTGGTGGGCCACAGCTACATCATCTACGGCCCGCTGATCGCCGGCATGGCCACCATCCTGTACGAGGGCCTGCCCACCCGGCCCGATGCGGGCGTGTGGTGGAGCCTGGTGGAGAAGTACAAGGTCAGCGTGATGTTCAGCGCGCCCACCGCGGCGCGGGTGCTGAAGAAGCAGGACCCGGCATTCCTGACCAAGTACGACCTGAGCAGCCTGAAGGCGCTGTTCCTGGCCGGCGAGCCGCTGGACGAGCCCACCGCCACCTGGATCTCGCAGGCCATCGGCAAGCCCATCATCGACAACTACTGGCAGACCGAGACCGGCTGGCCCATCCTGGCCATCTGCAATGGCGTGGAGGCGGCGCCCACCAAGTTCGGCTCACCCGGCAAGGCGGTGTACGGCTTCGACGTGCGGCTGATCGACGAGACCACGGCCGAGGAGATCACCGAGCCCGGCAAGAAGGGCGTGATCGCCGTGGAAGGCCCGCTGCCGCCGGGCTGCCTGCAGACCATCTGGCGCGACGACGAGCGCTATGTGAAGACCTACTGGCAGAGCATCCACAAGCGGGTGATGTACAGCACCTTCGACTGGGGCGTGAAGGACGCCGATGGCTACTTCTACATCCTGGGCCGCACCGACGACGTGATCAACGTGGCCGGCCACCGCCTGGGCACACGCGAGATCGAGGAGAGCATCTCCAGCCACCCCAACGTGGCCGAGGTGGCGGTGGTGGGTGTGGCCGACAACCTCAAGGGCCAAGTGGCGATGGCCTTCGTGGTGCTGAAGGATCCGACGCGTGCGGCCGCTCCCGATGACGCGCTCAAGCTCGAGGGCGAGATCATGAAGCTGGTCGATGGCCAGCTGGGCGCGGTGGCACGGCCGGCGCGGGTGCGCTTTGTCAGTGGCCTGCCCAAGACCCGCTCGGGCAAGCTGCTGCGGCGTGCCATCCAGGCGGTGTGCGAGCTGCGTGACCCGGGCGACCTGACCACCATCGAGGACCCCAGCGCCCTGCAGCAGATCAAGGACCTGATCGGCAGCGCCTGAGCATTCCGGGCGCAGAATCGCCGGCGCCGCGCACCCTGCGGCGCCACCGATCCACTGCCGCCCATGCCTGTCCTCCACCGCCTTGCCGGCGCCGCCGCCCTGTTCCTGGCCCTGTCCGCAGGCCTGCAAGCCGCCAGCCCGCCGGCGCCCGACACGGTGTCCGGCCCGGGCCCGGCCTGGGCGTCTGATGCCACGCCGCAGGGCATCAAGGCCGCCTGCCAGCGCAACCTGGCCCAGGCCGGCGCCGGGCTCAAGGCCTTGCGCCGCCAGCCTGCGGATGCCGGTTGGCTGGCGGCCGAGGACCGCTTCGTGGCCCAGGTGGAAGACTGGGCCAACCGCCTCAGCTTCCTGTCGGCGGTGCACCCCGACAAGGCGGTACGTGAGGCCTCCGAAGCCTGCGAACGGCGCTGGAACGGCTTCTTTTCCAGCCTGGGCCAGGACGCTGCGCTCTACCGCGCCGCCCGCCGGCTGCAGCCGGCCGACGACATCGAGCGTGAACTGCGCAAGAGCCTGCTGCAGGACTTCGAGGATGCCGGCGTCAGCCTGCCACCCGCGAAGCGCGCCCAGGCCAAACGCCTGAACGACCGCATCGCCGCCCTGGGTCTGGACTTCGACCGCAACATCCGCGACGCCAATCTGCGCCTGGCCTTCAGCGAGGCCGAGCTGCAGGGCGTGCCCGAGGGGGTGTGGAAGGCCGCCAAGCGGGATGGCCAGGGCCGGCTGCTGCTGGGCGTGGACTACCCCACCTACGGCCCGGTGCTGCAGCTGGCCGAGCAGGCCGTCACGCGGGCGCGCATGTGGCGCGCCAAGACCGACGAGGGCGGTCTGCCCAACATCCGCCTGCTGGCCGAGATCACCCGCTTGCGCAAGGAGTACGCACAGCTGTTCGGTGCCGCCAGCTGGGCCGAGTTCGTGATGCGCCGGCGCATGGCCGAGACACCGGCCAAGGCCGAGGCCTTTCTGGCCGAGGTGAAGGCGGCGGTGCAGGGCCGCGAGCGCCAGGAGCTCGACGAGCTGCGCCAGGCCAAGGCCAGCCACCTGGGCCAGCCGCTGGCCGAGGTGGTGCTGGAGCGCTGGGACGTGGCCTTCTACACCGAGCGTGTGCGCCGCCAGCGCTATGCCGTCGACCAGGAGGCCTTCCGCCAGCACTTTCCGCCGCAGGAGAGCCTGCAGTTCGCGCTGCGCCTGGTCGAGCGCCTGATGGGTGTGCGCTACCAGCGGTTGGAAGCTGCCACGGCCTGGCATCCCGAGGTCCAGACCTATGCCGTGCACGACGCGGCCAGCGGCGCAGCCCTGGGCACGCTGTGGGTGGACCTGTACCCGCGCGAGGGCAAGTACAACCATGCGGCCGTGTGGCCGCTGCGCTCGGCGTCCACCGCGCTGCAGCGCCATCCGCAATCGGCCCTGGTGGTGAACTTCGACCGCAAGGGCCTGACGCTGGACGAGCTGGAAACCCTGCTGCACGAGCTGGGCCATGCCGTGCACAACAACCTGAGCACGGCGCGCCATGTGCAGCAGGCCGGCACCCGCGTGCTGCGCGACTTTGTCGAGGCGCCCTCGCAGATGCTGGAAGACTGGGTCTACGACAAGCGTGCGCTGCAGTTGATGGCCGAGGTCTGCCCGGCCTGCAAGCCCGTGCCAGATGCCCTGCTGGACCAGGCCGTGGCCGCACGCCGCTTCGGCCAGGGCGTGTTCCAGTCGCGCCAGCATCTGTACGCCAGCTACGACCTGGCCTTGTACGGCCCCCGGCCGCAGGATCCGCTGGCGCTGTGGGCGCAGATGGAAGCGGCCACGCCCCTGGGCCATGTGGCGGGCAGCATGTTCCCTGCCGGCTTCTCCCACATCGCCGGCGGCTACAGCGCCGGCTACTACGGCTATCTGTGGAGCCTGGTGGTGGCCACCGACCTGCGCACCGCATTTGCTGCCGACAAGCTGGATGCGGCGGTGGGCAAGCGCTACCGCGACAGCCTGCTGTCACAGGGCAGCCAGCGCCCGCCCCAGCAGCTGGTGAAGGATTTCCTGGGCCGTGACTTCAACGGCAAGGCCTTCTTCGACGAACTGGCGCGCTGAAGACCGGCAGCGCAGGGGGCCCCCAACGGGGTGGGTCCGGTCCCGCCCCCAGGGGGATGGGCGGGGCCAGGGTGGTGGGCCAGACTGGTGGCACTTTGTCAGCCCTGCCACCGGGAGACCACCATGCACCACCATCTGTTGACCCGCCGCGCCGTGGTGGCCGGCAGCGCCGCCCTCGCATCCTGGCCGCTGTTGCCAGCCGCCGCGGCGATGCCCGGCATCCCGCTGGCGCTGGACGCACCCGCGGGCCTGCAGCCGGCGGGCTACCTGGTCAGCGAGAAATACGACGGCGTGCGTGCGCTCTGGGATGGCCGGCAGCTGCGCTTTCGCAGCGGCCTGCTGGTGCCGGCACCCCACGGCTTTCTGCGGGGCCTGCCGCCGCTGCCGCTGGACGGTGAGCTGTGGCTGGGGCGCGGCCAGTTCGATGCGGTGTCGGGCCGGGTGCGGCGCCTGCGTGCCAGCGATGACGACTGGTCGGGCCTGCGCTACATGGTGTTCGACCTGCCTTGGGCCGAGGGCGGCTTTGCCCGCCGCCATGCCTTGCTGCAGGCGCTGTTGCACCAGCACGCCAACCCGGCCCTGGTGGCCGTGGTGCAGGCCAGCGTGGCCGACCGCAGTGCGCTGCTGCAGCAGCTGCAGGCGGTGGTGCAGGGCGGTGGCGAGGGCCTGGTGCTGCGCCGCGCCGACGCGCCCTATGCCGCAGGCCGCAGTGCGGCCATGCTCAAGCTCAAGCCCCTGCAGGACGCCGAGGCGGTGGTGCTGGCGCATCTGCCCGGCCAGGGCCGGCATGCGGGCCGCCTGGGGGCGCTGCAGGTGCGCAGCGACAGCGGCCGGGTCTTCCACATCGGCACCGGCTTCAGCGATGCCCAGCGCGCCGCGCCGCCGGCACCGGGCCAGCGCATCACCTATGCCTACCGCGGCCACACCGAATCCGGCCTGCCACGCTTTGCCAGCTTTCTGCGCGAGCGGCCTGCAGGCCTGTGAAGCCGCCGGTGCGGGCGGTGTTCAGCGCCCGCGTGGTGGCAGCAGCGGCCCCAGGGTGGCGCGCCAGCGCCGGGCCCGCTGCCACAGCCGCCAGCCCGCCCACAGCCGGCCGGCCAGGCGCAGCACCCGGCGCGGGCGCCACACCACCAGCACCAGCGTGCCCAGGCCCACCCACTCGGGATGGGCCTGCAGCCAGCGCCAGCCGCTGCGCACCTGGTCGGCCAGGGCCAGCGGTGTGCGCAGGGCCTGGGCGTCATGGCCCAGGCGTTGGCGCAGCACGGTATTGCGGTCCAGCAACTGCTGCTGGCGCTCGGCCAGCACCTGCTGTTGCTGGTTGAAGAACATCAGGCCGGCGGCTGGTGGTCCAGCCCCTCACGGTCACGCGCCAGCTCGGCGCGGCTGGCGGCCAGCGCGCCGCCGGGGCTGGTCAGGCGCCGGCGCGCCTGGTTCAGCATCATGACGCCCGCACCCAGGCAGGCCAGGGTCAGCAGCCCCAGCACCAGGGGGCGCCAGGCCTCAGGCGCCAGCGCCACCAGCAGGCCGGCACCCAGCAGCAGGCCCAGGCCCAGCAGCAGCAGGGCCACCGCGGCCCAGGCCAGGGCGTCGAAGATGCGCAGCTTTTCCTGCTGCAGCTCGTTGCCCAGCAGGTCCAGCCGCAACTGGGCGATCTCCAGCGCCGTGGCCAGCAGGCGCCGCAGCGACTGGAACAGCCCGGCCCCCGGCTCGGGCGGTGGCAGGCTGTTCAGCCCGGCCATGTCCGCCGCGCCGATGTCACCGCCGGCCGATCAGCAGGCCGACGATCAGGCCCAGGCCCGCGGCCGCGCCGATGGCCTTCCACGGGTGGTCGTGCACATAGTCGTCGGCCGCATGGCCGGCGGCCTTGGCACGGGCCACGGCCGTCTCCTGCAGGTCGGCCAGCTTGTGGCGGGCCTCGGTGATGCGCTCCTGCACCCGTGCCCGCCACTCGGTGGCGCTGGCACCGGTCTGCTCGGCGCCCAGGCGCAGCAGTTCCTCGGCGTCGCTGATCACCACCCGCAGGTCGGCCATCAGCTTGTCCTTCTGGTTCACGGTCATGTCGTTCATGGGCTAGCTCCTCGGGTTGCACGGATGAAATTGTCTGAGCGCTGGCAGGGCAGCGGGGTTCCGTCGCCCTCTCAGAGCACCTCGGACGCGAAGTCGGCCAGACGCGAGCGCTCGCCGCGCGCCAGCATCACATGGCCGGAATGGGGCCAACCCTTGAAGCGGTCGACCGCGTAGGTGAGGCCCGACGAGCCCTCGGTGAGGTAGGGCGTGTCGATCTGCGCCAGGTTGCCCAGGCAGACGATCTTGGTGCCCGGGCCGGCGCGGGTGATCAGGGTCTTCATCTGCTTGGGCGTGAGGTTCTGCGCCTCGTCGATGATGACGAACTTGTTCAGGAAGGTGCGCCCGCGCATGAAGTTCAGGCTCTTGATCTTGATCTTGCTGCGCACCAGGTCCTGGGTGGCGGCGCGGCCCCATTCGCCGGCGCTGCCGTCACCCTTGGCCAGCACTTCCAGGTTGTCGTCGAGGGCGCCCATCCAGGGGCCCATCTTCTCTTCCTCGGTGCCGGGCAGGAAGCCGATGTCCTCGCCCACCGGCACGGTGACGCGGGTGACGATGATCTCGGTGTAGCGCCGCTCGTCCAGCACCTGGGACAGGCCTGCGGCCAGGGTCATCAGGGTCTTGCCGGTGCCCGCCGTGCCGGTGAGCGAGACGAAGTCGCACTCCGGGTCCATCAGCAGGTTGAGCGCGAAGTTCTGCTCGCGGTTGCGCGCGGTGACACCCCACACCGAGTTCTTGGCATGGGTGAAGTCCTTCAGCGTCTTCAGCACCGCGGTCTTGCCGGTGATCTCGGTGACACGTGCATACAGCGCCGCGGCGCCCGGCTGTTCCAGGTAGACAAACTGGTTGACCATCAGCACCGGCACCATGGGCCCGGCGATGCGGTAGAAGGTGTGGCCACCCTGCTGCCAGCTCTCCATGGTCTTGCCATGGCGCTCCCAGAAATCCCCCGGCAGCTGCAGCACGCCGGTGTAGAGCAGGTCGCCGTCCTCCAGCACCTTGTCGTTGAAATAGTCTTCCGCGGCCAGGCCCAGGGCCCGCGCCTTGACCCGCATGTTGATGTCCTTGGACACCAGCACCACCTCGCGGCCACCCGGCTTGGCGGTCTCGGCCTCGCGCAGGCTCTTGACCACGCCCAGGATCTGGTTGTCGGCCTTGCCCTGGGGCAGGCCGGCCGGCAGCTGCACATCCAGCAGCATGGTCTGGAAGTACAGCTTGCCGCCGGCGTCCTTGTGGCCGGTCTTGGCCAGCGGAATGCCGGCGCCGGGGTCCAGGCTGCCGTCGGTGGCCAGCGCGTCCATCTCGCGGCTGACCTGGCGCGCATTGCGCGCCACCTCGCTCATGCCCTTCTTGTGGCCGTCCAGCTCTTCCAGCGTGATCATCGGCAGGAAGACGTCGTGTTCCTCGAAGCGGAACAGGCTCATCGGGTCGTGCATCAGCACGTTGGTGTCCAGCACGAACAGCTTGGCCGGGCCGCTGCCACGCGGCGAGCGCACCCGCGGCTTGTGGCCACTGGCCACCGGCTGCGTGGTGGCCAGCGAAACCTGCTTGGTGGGCATGCCGGGCGCCACGGCGCGCGGCGTGGTGGCTGGCGGCGTGGCCACGCCGCTGCCGGCCTTCGCCGTGCTGCGCGCCGGCAGCTTGGGCGCCGCCGCCGGCGTGGCACCGTCGAACAGGTCTAGCGACGCCGAAGGCTCTGCGCGCGATTTGCCACCCTTGCGGTCGGCCCGCGGTGCGGCCTGCGACTCAAAATCGGCAGACGAGAGGATGGCGGCTTTGGTGGCGGGCGGCTTGGGCAGGGGCATGGGTCGGCTGTGGGGGTGGGCGGTCAGTCAGGGTGGTGGGCCGGCCAACAAAAAAGCCGCACAGGCAACTGTGCGGCTTCGTCGTGGAAGGGTGTGTGCGTCGGTCGACTCACCAGCATGGGCCGATGATACACAGCCCCCCGGGGCAAACCATGACCGCGCCGTGACGCGTCTGGCTCAGGCCGCCTTCTTCAGGTCCTTGACCGCCTTGAGCACCTCGTCCACATGGCCGGCCACCTTGATGCCGCGCCACTCGGCCCGCAGCACACCGCCGGCGTCGATCAGGAAGGTGCTGCGCTCGATGCCCTTGACCTTCTTGCCGTACATGATCTTGTTCTTGACCACGCCAAACATGTGGCAGAGCTTTTCTTCGGTGTCGGCGATCAGCTGGTAGGGCAGTTCCAGGTTCTGGCGGAACTTGTCGTGCGAGGCCATGTTGTCGCGCGAGACACCGAAGACCACCGCGCCGGCCTTCAGAAAATCCTTGTGCTTGTCGCGGAATTGCATGGCCTCGGTGGTGCAACCGGGGGTATGGTCCTTCGGGTAGAAATACAGCACCACAGCTTGGCCGTTGAAGGCCGCGGGTGTGAACTTCACGCCGCCGGTGGCTTGTGCTTCGAAGTCAGGCAGGTTTTTGTTGAGGACAGGCGTCATGAGCGGTTGTGGAGGTCAGACGTTGAGCCCTCTCGGGGCGAATGCATGGCGCCGGTCAGGGCGCAATCTGCGATTATAAAGTTTCGGCGCCGCCCTGCCTCGGTGGAAGGCTCAGGGTATGCCGCGTTGTGTTCTGCGCCGGCCTGGCGCCAGGCTCATGCAGCAGGCGCCATCAGCAGGGCGGCCACCGCCGAGCGGCCCTCGCTGACCAGCACGTTGTAGGTGCGGCAGGCGGCCGGTGTGTCCATGGTCTCCACCCCGATGCGCCGCTCGATCAGCGCACGCATCAGCCCCGGCGCCACGAATTTCAGGCGCGGCCCGCTGCCGAAGATCACCAGCTCGGGCTGCAGCGCCAGGATGGCCTCGAAGTGGCTGGCGTCCAGGTCGTCCGGCCGCGCCGGCGCCCAGGGCAGCACGGCGCCCTGCCAAGGCACCAGCAGGCTGTGGCCGAAGCGCTGGTTGCCCACCCACAGCGCATCGGTGTCGTGGCGGGTGATGACATTGGTGCCGGCCAGCACATCGGGTTGGAACTTCACGGTGGTGGTGTCCGGTGGTGCCGGTGTGGCGGCACGGTGTTGCAACAGCTTGCGTGGCGGGCAGGGCGCGGAGAGCGCCACACCCAAGGGCTAAAATTATAGGTTTTGCGCTGCAGCATGCTGGTCCTCGGGCCTCTGCCGGCGGCCCATGCCACCCCTGGGGAATGCCCGTGTCCACTGTGAAACCGTACGCAAACCCGGCGCCCGCAGGCCTGACGCCGATCGCCAAGTCGGCCAAGCTGGCCAACGTCTGCTACGACATCCGCGGCCCGGTGCTGGACAAGGCCCGCCAGATGGAGGACGAGGGCCAGAAGATCATCAAGCTGAACATCGGCAACATCGCCGCCTTCGGCATCGAGCCGCCCGACGAGATCGTGCAGGACATGATCCGCAACCTGCCCCACACGGCCGGCTACACCGACAGCAAGGGCCTGTTCGCTCCCCGCAAGGCGGTGGTGCACTACTGCCAGGAAAAGAAGATCGCCGGCGTGACGGTGGACGACGTCTACCTCGGCAATGGGGCCAGCGAGCTGATCACCATGAGCATGAACGCCCTGCTCAACACCGGCGATGAAATCCTGGTGCCCGCGCCCGACTACCCGCTGTGGACAGCCAGCGTGGCCTTGTCCGGCGGCACGCCGGTGCACTACCTGTGCGACGAAGGCGCCGACTGGACCCCTGATCTGGACGACATCCGCCGCAAGATCACGCCCAACACCCGCGGCATCGTGGTGATCAACCCAAACAACCCCACAGGCACGCTGTACCCCGAGAGTGTGCTCAGGGAGATCGTCGAGATCGCGCGCCAGCACCAGCTGATCGTGTTTGCCGACGAGATCTACGACAAGACCCTGTACGACGGCGTGGTGCACACCAGCCTGGCCAGCCTGGCCGACGATGTGCTGTTCCTCACCTTCAACGGCCTGTCCAAGAACTACCGCAGCTGCGGCTACCGCGCCGGCTGGATGATCGTCTCGGGCGACAAGCGCCATGCACGGGATTACATCGAGGGCCTGAACATGCTGGCCAGCATGCGCTTGTGCGCCAACACGCCGGGCCAGCTGGCGATCCAGACCGCCCTGGGCGGTTACCAGAGCATCAAGGACCTGGTGGCGCCCAGCGGCCGGCTGTGCCGCCAGCGGGATCTGGCCTACAACCTGCTGACCCAGATCCCGGGCGTCAGCGTGGTCAAGCCCAAGGCGGCGCTGTACATGTTCCCCCGGCTGGACCCGAAGATGTACCCCATCGCCGACGACCAGCAGTTCGCCTACGAGCTGCTGGCCGAGCAGAAGGTGCTGATCGTGCAGGGCACGGGCTTCAACTGGATCCAGCCCGACCACTTCCGCCTGGTGTTCCTGCCCAATTCCGACGATCTGGCCGAGGCCATCGGCCGCATCGACCAGTTCCTGTCGCACTATCGCCGCCGCCATTCGGTGTGAGCGTGGCCCCAGCGCCCCAGTCTTGTTGAGAGAAGAGAGCTAGTCATGAAACCCATCCAGGTCGGCCTGCTTGGCATCGGCACCGTTGGCAGTGGCACCTTCCAGGTGCTGGCACGCAACCAGGCGGAGATCCGCCGCCGCGCGGGCCGCGGCATCCAGATCAGCATGGTGGCCGATCTGGACACCGAGCGCGCCCGCAGCGTGGTCGGGTCCGAGGTGCAGGTGGTGGCCGACGGCCGCGCCATCATTGCCAACCCCGACATCGACATCGTGATCGAGCTGATCGGCGGCTACGGCATCGCCAAGGCCCTGGTGATGGAAGCCATTGCCGCCGGCAAGCATGTGGTGACGGCCAACAAGGCCCTGCTGGCGGTGCATGGCACCGAGATCTTCGCCGCCGCCCGCGCCCAGGGTGTGATGGTGGGCTTCGAGGCTGCGGTGGCCGGTGGCATCCCCATCATCAAGGCGTTGCGCGAGGGCCTGACGGCCAACCGCATCGAGTGGATCGCCGGCATCATCAACGGCACCACCAACTTCATCCTGAGCGAGATGCGCGACAAGGGCCTGGACTTCGGCGTAGTGCTGAAGGAGGCCCAGCGCCTGGGTTATGCCGAGGCCGACCCCAGCTTCGACATCGAGGGTGTGGACGCCGCACACAAGGCCAGCATCATGAGCGCCATCGCCTTCGGCACGCCGGTGCAGTTCGCCCAGGCCCATGTGGAAGGCATCACCAAGCTGCAGGCGGCCGACATCCGCTATGCCGAGCAACTGGGCTACCGCATCAAGCTGCTGGGCATCACCAAGCGCCGGGATGACGTGGGCGGCATCGAGCTGCGGGTGCACCCCACCCTGGTGCCGGCCAAGCGCCTGATCGCCAATGTGGAAGGTGCGATGAATGCAGTGGTGGTGCAGGGCGATGCCGTGGGCACCACGCTGTACTACGGCAAGGGAGCGGGCAGCGAGCCCACCGCCAGCGCCGTGGTGGCCGACCTGGTCGACATCACCCGGCTGCACACCGCCGACCCTGACCACCGCGTGCCCCACCTGGCCTTCCAGCCCGAATCCACCGCCGACACGCCCATCCTGCCCATCGGCGATGTGGTCACCGCCTTCTACCTGCGCCTGCAGGTGGCCGACCAGACCGGCGTGCTGAGCAGGATCACCACCATCCTGGCCGAGCACGACATCTCCATCGACGCCGTGCTGCAGCGTGAGAGCGCGGAAGGCGAGAAGCAGACCGACCTGATCATCCTGACCCACGACACGGTGGAAGGCCGCATGCGCGAGGCGCTGGCCAAGATGCAGGCCCTGCCCACGGTGCTGGCGCCCATCGTCAACATCCGCAAGGAAGAATTGTCGTGAAGTACATCAGCACCCGCGGCGACAAGACCGAGCGCGGCTTCTGCGAGATCCTGCTGGAGGGCCTGGCGCCCGATGGTGGCCTGTACCTGCCCACGCACTACCCGAAGATCGACGACAGCACGCTCTCGCGCTGGCGTGGTCTGTCGTATGCCGACCTGGCGTTCGAGATCCTGTCGCTCTACATCGACGACATCCCGGCCGCCGACCTGAAGGCCCTGGCCCACAAGACCTACACCAAAGCCACCTACGGCACCGAGGCCATCGTGCCGGTGCGCCGGCTGTCCGACGACCTGTACATCCAGGCCCTGTCCAACGGCCCCACGCTGGCCTTCAAGGACATGGCCATGCAGTTGCTGGGCAACCT
The DNA here is from genome assembly GCA_040386375.1 of Pseudomonadota bacterium. Taxonomy (GTDB): domain Bacteria; phylum Pseudomonadota; class Gammaproteobacteria; order Burkholderiales; family Burkholderiaceae_C; genus Pseudaquabacterium. Next base: position 95,074 of record JAZKFQ010000021.1, on the reverse strand, counting down.
GTTCGAGTACGAACTGGCGCGCCGCGGCGAACAGCTCAACATCCTGGGCGCCACCAGCGGCGACACCGGCAGCGCGGCCGAATACGCCATGCGTGGCAAGCAGGGTGTGCGGGTGTTCATGCTGTCGCCCCACGGCCGCATGAGCCCCTTCCAGCAGGCCCAGATGTTCAGCCTGCAGGACGCCAACATCCACAACATCACCATCGAAGGTGTGTTCGACGACTGCCAGGACATCGTCAAGGCCGTCAGCAACGACCTGGCCTTCAAGCGCGCCCACAAGATCGGCACCGTCAATTCCATCAACTGGGCGCGGCTGCTGGCCCAGGTGGTGTATTACTTTGCGGGTTATTTCCAGGTCACCGAGACCAATGCCCAGAAGGTGAGCTTTGCCGTGCCCTCGGGCAATTTCGGCAACGTCTGCGCCGGCCATGTGGCCAGGATGATGGGCCTGCCCATCCACCGGCTGGTGGTGGCCACCAACGAGAACGACGTGCTCGATGAGTTCTTCCGCACCGGCCGCTACCGGGTGCGCAGCAGTGCCGAGACGCACGAGACCAGCAGCCCCAGCATGGACATCAGCAAGGCCAGCAACTTCGAGCGCTTTGTTTTCGACCTGCTGGGCCGGGACGGGGCCCGTGTGGCGCGGCTGTTCGGCCCCGCGCTGGCGCAGGACGGCGGTTTCCAGCTCAATGCCGACGACACCGCGCGCATCGCCAGCTTCGGTTTCGTCTCGGGCAAGAGCACACATGCCGATCGACTGGCCACCATCCGCCAGTGCTGGGCCGAGCACCAGGACATGATCGACACCCACACCGCCGACGGCCTGAAGGTGGCGCGTGAACACCTGCAGCCCGGTGTGCCCATGCTGGTGCTGGAGACGGCGCTGCCGGCCAAGTTTGCCGCCACGATCGAAGAGGCCCTGGGCCGGCCGCCGCTGCGCCCCGCCGGCCTGGACGGCATCGAGGCCCTGCCCAAGCGCTTCACCACCCTGCCGGTGGATGCGGCGCAGGTGAAGGCCTACATCACCCAGCACCTGGCTGACTGAGCCATGCATGTCGTCGGCTTCTGCGGCCCGTCGGGTGTGGGCAAGACCACGCTGATCGAGGGTGTGATCGCCGGCCTCAAGGCCCGTGGCCTGCGGGTGTCGGTGATCAAGCATGCCCACAAGCAGTTCGACATCGACCGCCCCGGCAAGGACAGCCACCGCCACCGCGAAGCCGGTGCCACGGAGGTGCTGGTGGCCTCGGCCCAGCGCCTGGCCCTGCTGCGTGAATACACCGTGCCGGGCCTGCCCACGGTGCACCAGCTGATCGCCGAACTGTCGCCCGCCGACTGGGTGCTGGTGGAAGGCTACAAGCACGCCGACCTGCCCAAGATCGAGGTCTGGCGGGCCGCGCTGGGCCAGGCGCCGCTCTACCCCGGCGACGCGTTTGTCACCGCCGTGGCCACCGACGACCGCGCCGCATTGCCGGTGCCCACCGGCCTGCCGGTGCTGGCCATGGCCACGCCGGCGGCGCTGGTGTCGCTGTTGCTGGACACTGCCGGCCGCTACCACTACACGCCGCAAGGCCGCTGAGCCCATCCCATGGCCGACCCGCAACGCCCCAACCTGCTGAGCCTGGACGAGGTGCTGCAGCGCCTGCTGGCCGTGGCCCATGACCGTGTGCTGCCCCAGGTGGAGAAGGTCGACACCTTCGACAGCCTGGGCCGGGTGCTGGCCAAGGCCGTGGTCTCGGCGCTCGACGTGCCGCCGGCCGACAACACGGCGATGGACGGCTACGCCATGCGCGCCGCCGACGTGCCCGCCGCCGGCACCGTGCTGCCGGTCAGCCAGCGCCTGCCGGCCGGCGTGGTGGGCCAGGCCCTGCAGCCCGGCACGGCGGTGCGCATCTTCACCGGGGCCCAGGTGCCGGCCGGTGCCGATGCGGTGGTGATGCAGGAGCAGTGCACGGCCGTGCCCGCAGCCAGCGGCGAGGGTCTGGGCGCGGTGCGCATCGACGCCGTGCCCCAACCCGGCCAGTGGGTGCGCCGCCGGGGTGAAGACGTGCTGCTGGGCGCCGAGGTGCTGGCCGCCGGCACGCGCATCACGCCCCAGGCCATGGGCCTGGCCGCCAGCGTGGGTGCATCGCGTCTGACGGTGCGCCGCCGGCCCAGGGTGGCGCTGTTCTCCACCGGCGACGAACTGGTGATGCCCGGTGAATCGCTGAAGCCCGGCGCCATCTACAACAGCAACCGCTTCACCCTGCGTGGCCTGCTGCTGGCCGCGGGCTGCGAGGTGGCCGACCTGGGCATCGTGCCCGACCGGCTGGATGCCACCCGCGAGGCCCTGCGCACCGCCGCCGCCGGCAACGACCTGATCCTCACCAGCGGCGGTGTCTCGGTGGGCGAAGAAGACCACATCAAGCCGGCGGTCAAGGCCGAGGGCTGGCTGGAGGCCTGGCAGGTGGCGATGAAGCCCGGCAAGCCGCTGGCCTTCGGCGCGGTGCGCCGAGAGGACGGCGAGAGCGAAGCCCTGTTCATGGGCCTGCCCGGCAACCCGGTCAGCAGCTTCGTCACCTTTCTGCTGGCGGTGGCGCCGGTGCTGCGGGCGCTGCAGGGCTGCAGCACCGCCATGCCGGCCGGCCTGCAGGTGCGTGCCGATTTCGACTGGCCCCGGCCCGACAAGCGGCGTGAATTCCTGCGCGCACGTTTCAATGCCCAGGGCGGGGTGGAGCTGTTCCCCAACCAGAGCTCGGGTGTGCTCACCTCGGCCGTGTGGGCCGATGGCCTGGTCGACCTGCCGCCTGGCCAGGTGGTGCAGCGTGGTGATGTGGTGCGCCTGCTGCCGCTGTCGGCGCTGATCGGGGCATGAGCATGGCCCAGACCGTCACCGTGCGCTACTTCGCCTCGCTGCGCGAATCCCTGGGCGCCACCGAGACCATCACCCTGGCCGAGCCCGGCACCCTGGGCCAGCTGCGGGATCTGCTGATCGCCCGTGGTGGCGCCCATGCCCAGGCCCTGGCCCGCGGCCGTGCCCTGCGCTGCGCCCTGAACCAGGTGATGGCCGACGAGGCCACGCCGGTGCCGGCGGGCGCCGAGGTGGCGTTTTTCCCGCCGGTGACCGGCGGTTGATCACAGGCCCGCGGCGGCGGCCAGCAAGCTGTCCACGCTGGCCCGCGCGGCCGGCAGCATCGGCGGCCGCAGCACATCGGCCAGCCGGTCCTGGCGTGCCAGCGCGCCCTTGATCACCGCCGGGTTGGGCTCGGCAAACGCGGCCTGGGTGAGGGGCGCCAGCTGCCGCCACAGGGCCCGGGCCTCGGCCAGCCCACCCGCACGCAGCAGCGCGGCAAGCCGCACGAAGGCGCCGGTGGCCAGGTGCGCGCTGGCGGTGATGGCACCGGCGGCCCCACGCGCCAGCTGGTCGAACAGCTCGTCGTCGTTGCCGCCCAGCAGGGCCAGCCGGCCATCGGCCAGCACGGCCTCGGCGGCGGCGCGGTCAGCGCTGCAATCCTTCACCGCGCGGATCTGCGGGTGCTCGGCCAGCGCCAGCAGGGTGCCGGCCTGGATGCGCACGCCGGTGCGTGCGGGCACGTCGTAGGCCACCAGCGGCAGCGGCGTGGCGCTGGCCACGGTGTGGAAGTGCTGCACGATGCCGGCCTGCGAGGGCTTCACATAGGCCGGTGGCGCCAGCAGCCAGCCGGCCGGCCGGTGCTGTTCGGCCAGCGCCTGCGCCCGCCCGGCGATGGCCGCGGCGTCCACGCCGGCCAGGCCCATCAGCACCGGCTTGCCGCTGGCGGCGTCCAGCGTGGTGGCCAGCACGCAGGCCTGTTCGGCCTCGCCCAGCATGGCGGCCTCACCGGTGCTGCCACAGGCCACGAAGCCCGCCACGCCCTGCGCGGCCAGGTGCTGCACCAGTCGGCGCAGCGCGGCGTGGTCCACCTCCGCCGCCTGAAACGGTGTCACCAGCGGTATCCAGATCCCGTCGAAATCCAACATCACCCACACTCCATCACACGACCGTGTTGAAGAACCGGTGCCGCGGGCTGGGGTGCAGGAGGGGTGTTGGTGCCCTGGTCAGCGCAAGCCTGCGCTGCAGGGCGGGCCGGGTGTGCCGCCTGTTCCGTCGCTCGCCTGGCGCCGGAACAGCTGCCCCGGTCAGACGAGCAACTGCTTTTTCGATTTGCCGGCGCCCATGGCCAGCGCCTGCGCAGGGCGCGCAGACAGCAGGGCAGGGGGGCAGAACGACATGGGCGACGATTCTAGCGGTGCGAGAATTCCGGCCATGACGACGCCCAGCAGCCCAACCTCGCGTGTGCGCATCCAGACCGGCGATTTCGACCTGTCCACCGAGGTGGCGGCGCTGCGTGCGGGCGACGGCGGCGTGGGCGCCGTCACCGCCTTCGTGGGCACGGTGCGTGACCGCACGGCCGGCCAGCCCGGCGCCATCAGCGCCATGGAGCTGGAGCACTACCCCGGCATGACCGAGCGTGCCATCGAGGCGATGATCGATGAGGCCTTCAAGCGTTTCGACTTGCGCGCCGCACGTGTGGTCCACCGCGTGGGCCTGCTGCAGCCGCTGGACCAGATCGTGCTGGTGGCCGTCAGCTCGGCCCACCGCGGCGAATCCTTCCAGGGCTGCGAATTCCTGATGGACTACCTGAAGACGCAGGCCCCGTTCTGGAAGAAGGAAACCACGCCCGAGGGCGCCCGCTGGGTGGATGCACGTGTGGTGGACGACGCCGCTGCCGCGCGCTGGGGCCTGGCCTCCGCCAACGCCGTCTAGCGCAGGCCATGAGCGGCCTGAGTACCAGCATCACCGCCGTGCAGGCCAGCGCCGTGGCGCTGGGTGCAGCGGCGGGGGCCCTGCTGCGCTGGGCCGCCGGGCTGGCCTTCAATGGCCTGTGGGCGGGCTTTCCGCTGGGCACGCTGCTGGTCAACGCCCTGGGCGGCCTGCTCATCGGCGTGGCCATGGTCTGGTTCGCCCGTTCGCCGCATGAGGTGCTGCGGCTGTTGCTGGTCACCGGCCTGCTGGGCGGCTTCACCACCTTCTCGTCGTTCTCGGCCGAATCCCTGGGCTTGCTGCAGCGGGGCGACATCGGCCTGGCCCTGCTGCACAGCGCTGCGCACTTGCTGGGCGCGCTGGGCTGTTGCGCGCTGGGCTTCGTCTTGGCGCGCTGGGTTCTGTACTGATGTCTCTTCTCCGCTGAGCTAGCTGGCGGGGAACGCGGGTCAGGGCTCGGAGCTGCCTTTTTGCTGTTCTTGAACAGCCGACGTTTGGCGGTTGGCGCGAGGACGAGGCCGGCGGGTGACTGGCTGACTCCGTGTCCCCCCGGGCCTCCGGCCCTCCTTCCTTTTACCTGGCGTCAGCCAGTCACCCGCCGTCCTCGTCCTGGACACAGCGGTGCACTTCGCAGGCCAAAGGCCCATGCGCCTCGGTGGTGCCTGAGCGTCGGGTCGGGCGGGCGTGTTCTGCGTAGGTAAGAGGAGGAGCCGGCGAAGCCGGCGGGGGACACGGAGCAGAACACGCCCGCCCGGCCCGGCGCGATCGCTCAAGCCATCGAACGGCTGCTTTCAGCACAAGCAACCGCCGGCAGCTCCGAGCCCGAACCAGCCCTCAACGCCCGCCGCGCTCGTCGGGCCGCGGCACATCCTGCTCGTCGAAGTGCAGCACCAGCGCACGCAGGGCAGCGCGCATGCGCTCCAGGTCGGGCACACCCAGGGCCTGCAGGCGCTGGGCCTCGTGCGCCTGGGCATCGGCCAGCAGCGGCGCCACATGGGCTTGCCCGGCCTCGGTGAGCGCCACCCGGGCGCGGCGGGCATCGGCCGTGTCGGCCTGGCGCTGCACCCAGCCCTGGGCGGCCAGCCGGTCCAGGGTCTTGGTCACGGTGGGCTGCTGGGCCAGCACCTCCTGCGCCAGCTGGCCCACCGTGAGTGGCGGGCTGTCCGACAGCGTGGCCAGCACCCGCCACTCCAGCGAATTCAACCCCGCCGCCCGCAGCCTCGGCTCGAAACCACGCCACAGTGCATGGCTGGCACGCGCCAGCAGGTAGGGCAGGTGTTGGTGGACGAAGCGCTGGCTCATCGTGGAGGTGGCGTGCTGGTGAAATCCCGCTTGCCCTTGATCAATGAATTTTCATACATTCCAGCCACGATGCCGACACCGGACATTCCCGCAAGCACCGACGCCAGCCTGACGCCCTGCGATCTGCCGCCCCCCACGCCCCTGGTGCTGCGGGCCGCGCTGGGGCGCTTTGCTACCGGCGTCACCATCATCACCTGCACCGGGCCGGGTGGTGTGCAGGTGGGGCTCACAGCCAATTCCTTCAGCGCCTTGTCGCTGGACCCGCCCCTGGTGCTGTGGAGCCTGCGCCAGGCCAGCACCAGCCTGGCGGCGTTTGATGCCGCGCCGCACTTCGCCGTCAACGTGCTGGCCGAGAGCCAGGTGGAGTTGTCCCGCCGCTTTGCCTCGTCCCAGGCCGACAAGTTTGCCGAAGGCGCCTGGGCCAGCGGCTGGGGCGGTGTGCCGGTGCTCACCGGCTGTGCTGCGGTTTTTGAGTGTGAAGTCGCCAGCCGCCAGTTGGCGGGCGACCATGTGTTGTTCATTGGCCGCGTGCTGCGGCTGGCTGACCTGTCGGTGGCGCCGCTGCTGTTCCAGGGTGGCCACTACCGGATGTTGGGAGAAGTGCTGTGAGTCTGAGCGAACGCATCGAAGCCAAGTGGATCGCCAGCTTCGTCGAGGCCTTCCGCCTGTGTGGCGTGAAGCCCGGTGACGCCTGTGCGGTGTTGTCCGAAACCCAGTCGCGGGCCAGCCTGGTGCAGCTGAGCGAACTGGCGCTGGCGCAGCTGGGTGCGCGCTGGTTCCATGTGGTGCTGCCCACACCCAGGCAGACCGCGCCGGTGCCGGTGCGCTCCACCGGCGCCTCCGACGCCATTGGCCGGCTGGAGCCGGTGGTGGCGGCGCTGGCCGGCAGTGCATTCATCGCCGACTGTACGGTGGAAGGCCTGCAGCATGCGGTGGAGCTGCCGCAGATCCTGAAAGGCGGCGCGCGTGTGCTGGTGGTCAGCAACGAGCACCCCGAGATCCTGGAGCGCACGGCGCCCCATGCCGAGGACGAAGCCCCGGTGCGCGACGCCATGCGCCTGCTCAAGGGCGCGCGGGTGATGCAGGTCACCAGCGCCGCCGGCACCGATCTCACCGTGTCGCTCACTGGCGCGCGGGTGGGCGGGGTGTGGGGCTTCAGCGCCAAGCCGGGCTCGCTCACCCACTGGCCGGCCGGCCTGGTGCTGGCGTTTCCGGCCGCCGGCTCGGTCAATGGCACCCTGGTGCTGGCGCCGGGTGACGTGAACCTCACCTTCAAGCGCTACCTGGCCGACCCGGTGACCCTGCGCATCACCGACGACCATGTCACCGCCATCGAGGGCAGCAGCGTGGACGCCGAGCTGATGCGCGGCTACCTGGCAGCCTGGGGCGACCGCGAGGCCTATGCCGTCAGCCATGTGGGCTGGGGCCTGAACCGCCGCGCCCGCTGGGACGCGATGACCTTCTACGACAAGGCCGATTTCAACGGCACCGAGCTGCGCGCCTTTGCCGGCAGCTTCCTCTATTCCACCGGCGCCAACGAGGTGGCGGGCCGCCACACCCTGGGCCACTTCGACCTGCCCATGCGCGGCTGCACCGTCACCGTCGACGGCGTGGCAGTGGTCAACGCGGGTGAGCTGGCATGACGCCGACGCTGGTGACCACCACGCCACTGGCGCACCTGTGCTGGCCCGGCAGCGGCCTGCCCGGGCAGCCGGCCGCTACGCGGCCGGTGGTGCTGATGCTGCACGGCGTGGGCGGTGGCCGCCAGGCCTGGGAGGTCAGCGGCACCGGCGCCGCGCTGGCCGAGGCGGGCTTCACCGCGTTGGCCGCCGACTTTCCGGGTTATGGGCTGTCGGCACCGGTGCAGCCCTATGACCTGGCCGGCATGGCCGGCGCGGTCATCGACACCCTGGCCGCGCTGGGTGGTGCACCCGCCGTGCTGGTGGGCCATAGCATGGGCGGCATGGTGGCGCAGGAGGTGGTCGCCCGCGCACCGCAGCTGGTGTCCGGCCTGGTGCTGGCCGGCAGCTCGCCCGCCTTCGGCAAACCCGGGGGCGACTGGCAGCAGGCTTTTCTGCAAAGCCGCTTCGCACCGCTGGATGCAGGCCTGGGCCTGGCCGGCCTGGCCGCCCAGCTGGTGCCGGCGATGGTGGCGCCGGGCGCGGCGCCGGCCGCCATCGCCGCCGCCCAGGCCATGATGGCCGGCGTGCCCGAGGCCACCTACCGCGCCGCGGTGGCGGCCCTGGTGGCCTTCGACCGCCGCGCCAACCTGCCGCACATCACGGTGCCCACGCTGGTGATCACCGGTGAATGCGACCGCACCGCCGCGCCCGAGGTGGCGCGCAAGATGGCCGAGCGCATCCCCGGCGCGCTGTGCCACATCCTGCCCGGCGCCGGCCACCTGCTCAACATCGAGCAGCCCGCCGCCTTCAACACCGTGCTGCTGCAGTTCCTGCAGCAGTGCTGACCCCCCAGGAGCCCACGATGTCCGCCGTGCTCGCCGCCGATGCCACCAACCCGCCCGCCGCGCCGGCGCCCACCCGCTACCAGCCCTCGCACATCTGCGGCAACTCCGACAGGCTGACGCCGCTGCAGCGTGAGCTGATCGCCCGTGTCAGTGCCCTGGGCCCACGCTGGGCCGCACGTGCCGAGCGCTACGACCGCGAGGCCAGCTTCCCGTTCGAGAACTACGACGATCTGCGCGCGGCCGGCCTGCTGGGCATCTGCGTGCCGACAAGGTTCGGTGGCCTGGGGGCGGATTTCGCCACCTACGTGATGGTGGCCGCCGAGATCGGCCGCTGGTGCGGCGCCACCGCGCTCAGCTTCAACATGCATGTCTGCAGCTGCCTGTGGGCCGGCGAGATCGCCGACAGCCTGGACATGACACCCGCCCAGCGCGCCGACCACGAGGCCAACCGCGCGCTGCACTTCGGCCGCATCGTGAACGAGGGCAAGGTCTACGCCCAGCCCTTCAGCGAAGGGGGGGCCGCCGCGGCCGGCGCCGCGCCCTGGGGCACCCTGGCGCGCAAGGTGGACGGTGGCTACATCGTCAGCGGCAAGAAGATCTTCGCCAGCCTGGCCGGCGCCGCCGACACCTACGGCGTGTTGTGCACCCTGGACCGGACCGACCGCGCCGGTGGTGGCAGCCGGCGTGATTCCATGTACCTGGCGGTGCCGGCCGACGCACCCGGTGTCAGCGTGGTGGGCGACTGGGACCCGCTGGGCATGCGCGGCACTGTCAGCCGCAACCTGATCTTCCAGGACGTGTTCGTGCCCGAGACGGCGCGCATGATGCCCGAGGGCCTGTACTTCCAGGCCGCCAGCCGCTACCCGCACATGTTCGCCACGCTGTCGCCCACCTACATGGGCGTGGCCCAGGCGGCCTACGACTTCACCGTGCAGTACCTGCGTGCCGAGGTGCCGGGCATGCCGCCGGTCAAGCGCCGCATGTACCCCACCAAGCAGTACGCCGTGGCCGAGATGCGCATCAAGCTGGAGGCCACCCGCGCGCTGTTCCTGCAGAACGCGCGCGACGCCGGCATCGACCCCGACAAGGACACGCGCATGCGCCTGTATGCGGCCCACTACACCATCATGGAGAACGCCAACGACATCTGCCGGCTGGCGATCCGCACCTGCGGCGGGCAGTCGATGCTGAAGTCGTTGCCGCTGGAGCGCCTGTACCGCGACAGCCGCTGCGGCAGCCTGATGCTGCCCTGGACAGCCGAGCTGTGCATGGACCGCCTGGGCCGTGAGTGCCTGTACGAGGCGGGCGAGCGCGACGAAGCCATCGAGTGAGCTGCCGCCGTTGAATTCACGCTCGTGAACCCGCTCTACCGGCACTTTGCCGACACCGCCGCGCGCACGCCCGACGCGCTGGCCATCCAGGCCGACGGCGGGTCCGGCGCGCGGGCACTGAGCCACCGCCAGTTCCTGGCCCTGGCCGATGCGCAGGCGGCGCGCTGGCAGGCGCAGGGCCTGGGTGCAGGCAGCCGCGTCGGCTGGCTGGGCCACAACAGCCCCGAGCTGCTGGCTGGCCTGCTGGCCTGCGCCAAGCTGGGCGCGGTGTTCGTGCCGCTGAACTGGCGCCTGGCGCCGGCCGAACTGGTGGCGATTGCCACGCACGCCGGCCTGTCGGCACTGGAACACACGCCCGAGCTGGCCGAGTTGGCCGCCGCCGTGCGCGCTGGTGCCGGGCTGGCCGGTGCAGCCCACCCGGCCCAGGCCGGTGACCTGCTGCTGGTCTACACCAGCGGCACCACCGGCGAACCCAAGGGCGCGCTGCACACCCAGGCCGGCATGCTGGCCAACATCGCCATGGCCACGGCAGTGCAGGGTTTCACCGCGGCCGAGCGGGTGCTGGCCGTGCTGCCGCTGTTCCATGTCGGCGGCCTGTGCATCCAGGTGCTGCCGGCGCTGGCGGCCGGCGCCGCGGTGAACCTGCATGCGCGCTTCGAGCCCGGCGCCTGGCTGGCCGATGTGGCGGCCTGGCGGCCCAGCACCAGCCTGCTGGTGCCGGCGGTGATGCAGGCCATCCTGGCGCACCCGGGCTGGCCGCAGGCCGACCTGTCGTCCCTGCGCTTCCTCAACAGCGGCTCGTCCATCGTGCCGGCGGCCTTGATCGAGGCCTTCCATGCGCGGGGCGTGCCCATGGCCCAGGTCTACGGCAGCACCGAGACCGGTCCGTTCTCCATCGCCCTGGCGCCCGGCGAGGCGCTGGCCCGGGTGGGCAGCGTGGGCCGGCCCGCACCGGGTGTGCAGCTGCAGCTGGTGGGCGCCGACGGTGCCCCGGTGGCGGTGGGCGCCGTCGGCGAGATCCGGCTGCGTGCGCCCAACCTGATGCGGGGTTACCACCGCCTGCCGGCCGGCACCGGCTTCGTCGACGGCTGGTTCGCCACCGGCGACCTGGCCTGTGCCGACGGCGCGGGCCACGTCACCGTGGTCGGCCGCAGCAAGGACATGCTGATCAGCGGCGGCGAGAACATCTACCCGGCCGAGATCGAGAACATCGCCGCCACCTGGCCCGGCGTGGCCGAGGCCGCGGTGGTGGGCCTGCCCGATGTGCGCTGGGGCGAGGTGCCGGTGCTGGTGCTGGTGCCGCAGCCCGGCGCCGAGATCGACGTGGACGCGCTGCAGCTGCAGTTGCAGCAGCGGCTGGCGCGCTTCAAGCAGCCACGCGCCATCCTGCAGATGGACAGCGTGCCGCGCACCGCCCTGGGCAAGGTGCAGAAGGCGGCGCTGCGGGCGCTGCTGGCGCCGCCGGGCGCCTGAGAAGTTGCGGGCGTTCCACGCCCCTGGGCGGCGCCTGCCTTTCGCGAAGAAGCAGCATTCGTTTGCGGCGGATCGTCCACCTGCGCCGGGTGTCTGCATGCCGCGACCGCAGCCGCAAGGCCGAGGCCGTGGAGCCGTTCAGGACTTGGCACACGAACACACGGCGGGGCGGTCCGCTGTGCGCGGGGTGGCCGCCGCGCCTCGTGTGCCAAGCCCCGCCGGGCCCCACAACCTCGACCTTGCAACCGACCGGCGGCGCACTGCCGGCAAGCGCCCGCCACCGTGGCTCAATCGGTCGGCTGGCGCGGCCGGCGGGGTTCTGTCCTCCGCCGTCCACATCTGCTTGTGAAGGCCGAGGTCGTGGGGTCGGGCAGGGCCTGGTGCGCGAGGCGCTGCGGTGCTCTCTGTCTGGCGGTGATCCGGGACGCGTGTTCGCGCGCCAGGTCCTGAACGACCCCACGGCCTCGGCCTGCCGCCACGCTGATGGAAGGCGGTGCGCCGGTCCCGCAGCAACACCCGCATGCGAAAGGCTCTGTTTCGTGAGAGCCAGCATGGCCGCTGGCTTCTCTCGCAGCGCCTGAACCTCAGTTCAGCACATTGGGCCGCGCCGGGCCGTCGCTGTCGGCCGCAGAAGCGACCACCAGCCCCCAGTCGGCCGCGGCCAGGGCCTGCTCCAGCAGGCGCTGCAGCGCGGTGGCCAGGTCGGCGCTGAGCTGCATCGCCAGGCGGCGGCCGCCCCCTTCGCGCAGCTGCAGCTTCAGGCCCTTGCCACCGTCGCCGGGGCCCAGGTCGATGGCCTCGGGCAGCAGGGGCTCGGCGCCCAGCGGCTGGGCCACCACCCGGGTGTCGAAGGGTTCCTTGAAGCTGGCGCCGGGCAGGGGCCGCTCGCGGATGGCCTGGGCCAGCATGGCCTGGGCCTCGGGCAGCACAGTGGCGTTGGGCATCTCCTGCACCAGGCCGGCGTTGGTCACCAGCTTGGCCAGCGGCGGCCACAGCAGGCGCACCATGCGGCGGGTGAGCCACACGGCGTAGAGATCGCCGTTGGTGGTGCGCAGCTGCCACAGCAGCCGGTCGGCCGCAGGTTGGTAGCGCAGTTGCATCTGGTGGATGTTCACCCTGCCATTCTAGGAAGCAGAAACCGGCTGTGGCAGCACCCGATACTGCAGAACACACAACACAGGGGTGCGGAAGGCGCGGCCATGCAGCTCACGGTGGGGGAACTGGCCACGCGCAGTGGCCTGACGGTGCGCACCCTGCACCATTTCGACCAGATCGGCCTGCTGCGGCCGCTGGCCCGTTCGGCGGCCGGCTACCGGCTCTATGGCCGCGACGACGTGGCCCGGCTGCACGGCATCCAGGCGCTGCGCCAGCTCGGCCTGCCGCTGCAGCAGATCGCCAGCGTGCTGGACGGCGACGGCGCAGCCCTGCCGCTGGTGGTGGCGCGCCAGATCCATGCGCTGGACGCCCAGATCGCCCAGGCCAGCGCGCTGCGCAGCCAGCTGGGCCTGCTGATGGACCGGTTCTCGGCCGGCACCCAGCCCGCGCTGGGCGACTGGCTGCAGGCACTGGCGGAGATGGCGGCCTACGCCCGCCACTTCAGCGCCGACGAGATCCGCCGCCTGCTGGGCAACTGGCAGGCGGTGCAGGCCGAATGGCCGCCGCTGCTGGCCCAGGTGCGCGCGGCGATGGCGGCCGGCCTGCCGGCCACCGACAGCCAGGTGCAGCCGCTGGCCCAGCAGTGGATGGGCCTGATCCACCACTGGCTGGGCGGGGATTTCACGCTGATCGAGCGCTGGGGCCGCATGGTCCTGGGCGAGCCGCAGGCGCGGCGCCCAGGCGGGCCCGACCTGGTCATGGTGCGCTACATCGAGCAGGCCACCACCCTGCGCCTGGCGGCCTGGCAGCGGCACTTCAGCCTGGCCGACCTGGGCCGCTTCCGCCATGTGGGCGCCGACGACTGGCGCCAGCTGGCCGACGATGGCCAGGCGCTGATCAACAGCGCCACGCCGCTGGATGCCGCGCCCTGGCAGGCGCTGGCCGCCCGGCTGCAGGGCCTGCTGCAGCAGCTGTCGGGCCACGACCCGCTGCGGCTGCAGGCGCTGCAGCGTGCGCTGGCGGCCGAGCCGCTGCTGCGCGCCGGCCTGCCGCTGCCGGCCGCGCTGCTGGCGCAGCTGCAGGCCCTGGCAGCCGTCAGCCCGTCTGCACCTGCACGCAGCGCTGCAGCTCGGCCGCGTCGGGCGGCTCGAAGCGCAACTCCATCCGGTCGAACATCGCCGGGCTGACGGCGAAGGCGAAGGTTTCGCCGCGTGCGTCGCTGCGCGCCAGCACACGCTGGCGCCGCAAGGCCAGCGGCGCGGTGACGAAGTGGCCCTGCAGCGCCAGGCCCTGGGCCGAGGCCAGCGCCGCAAAGCGGGCGCGGTCAGCCGCCTGCATGCAGCCCAGGTCCAGCACGGCCGTGCCGCCGCTGCGCACCAGGTCGGCCGCCACCGCCCAGATGCGCTGCTCGCAGCGCTGCACCCGTTCCAGGATCCAGGGCAGGTTCAGCGGCTGGGGCAGGTCGGGGCCGTAGAGCCCGGCCATCCAGTCGTCGATGGAGAAGCGCACAGCCCGGTGCTGGCTGGCCAGGGTGCGTGCCAGGGTGGATTTGCCGGCTCCCTGGGGGCCGAAGACGAGGTGGATCATGGTGGGACCATCGGGTGGCTGGGTTGTTGAAGCCCGCATGCTCCGGCCTGACGCAACGTCAGGCTCAAGTGCATGTGGCCCGCACCGGCCGCGCCGCCACGCCTTGCTTGATCCAGCGCAAACCCGGCGCGTCCGCCCGCCTTGGCCGCCCTTGAATTGCAGCCCGCCCGGCCCAATGTCCTTTGCAATTCGGAGGACATCCACCATGCGTCTCGACAAGCTCACCACTGCCTTCCAGCAAGCCCTGGCCGAGGGCCAAAGCTTGGCCGTTGCCCGCGACAACCCCTACATCGAGCCCAGCCATGTGCTGGCCGCCATGCTGGCCCAGCCCGACGGCCCCAAGGCCTTGCTCGACCGCGCCGGCGCCAACACCGCCGCACTCAAACAGGCCATGGACGTGGCCATCAACGCCCTGCCCAGCGTGCAGGGTGGGGGGCAGGTGCAGGCCGGGCGTGATCTGGTGCAGCTGCTGCAGCAGGCCGACAAGGAGGCCACCCAGCGGGGTGACCAGTTCATCGCCAGCGAGATGTTCCTGCTGGCCCTGGCCGACAGCAAGAGCGACATCGGCGGCATCGTGCGTGGCCATGGCCTCAGCCGCAAGGCGCTGGAGGCCGCCATCACCGCGGTGCGTGGTGGGCAGAACGTCGATTCCGCCGAGAGCGAAGGCCAGCGCGAGGCGCTGAAGAAGTACACCCTCGATCTCACCGAGCGTGCCCGCCAGGGCAAGCTGGATCCGGTGATCGGCCGCGACGACGAGATCCGCCGCGCCATCCAGGTGCTCCAGCGCCGCAGCAAGAACAACCCGGTGCTGATCGGCGAGCCCGGCGTGGGCAAGACCGCCATCGTCGAGGGCCTGGCCCAGCGCATCGTGGCCGGCGAGGTGCCGGAGACGCTGAAGGACAAGCGTGTGCTGGTGCTGGACATGGCCGGCCTGCTGGCCGGCGCCAAGTACCGCGGTGAATTCGAGGAGCGGCTGAAGGCCGTGCTGAAGGAAGTGGCCCAGGACGAGGGCCGCATCATCCTGTTCATCGACGAGCTGCACACCATGGTGGGCGCCGGCAAGGCCGAGGGCGCGATGGACGCCGGCAACATGCTCAAGCCGGCGCTGGCGCGTGGTGAGTTGCACTGCATCGGCGCCACCACGCTGAATGAATACCGCAAGTACGTGGAGAAGGATGCCGCGCTGGAGCGCCGCTTCCAGAAGGTGCTGGTGGACGAGCCCACGGTTGAGGCCACCATCGCCATCCTGCGTGGCCTGCAGGAGAAGTATGAGGTGCACCACGGCGTGGAGATCACCGACCCGGCCATCGTGGCCGCGGCCGAGCTGAGCCACCGCTACATCACCGACCGCTTCCTGCCCGACAAGGCCATCGACCTGATCGACGAGGCCGCGGCCAAGATCAAGATCGAGATCGACAGCAAGCCCGAGGTGATGGACAAGCTCGACCGCCGGCTGATCCAGCTGAAGATCGAGCGCGAGGCCATGAAGAAGGAGAAGGACGAGGGCTCGCAGCGCCGCCTGGGCCTGATCGAGGACGAGCTGATCAAGCTGCAGCGCGAGTACAACGATTACGACGAGATCTGGAAGGCCGAGAAGGCTGCCAACCTGGGCACCGAGCAGGTGCGGGTGGAGATCGAGAAGATGAAGTTCCAGATCGAGGAACTCAAGCGCAAGGGTGAGTTCAACAAGGTGGCCGAGTTGCAGTACGGCAAGCTGCCCGAGCTGGAGAAGCGCCTGAAGGACGCGCTGGCCAAGGAAGTGGCCAAGGCCAAGGGCGAAGGCGGTGCGCCGCAGTTGCTGCGCACGCAGGTGGGCGCCGAAGAGATCGCCGAGGTGGTGAGCCGCGCCACCGGCATCCCGGTCTCCAAGCTGATGCAGGGTGAACGCGACAAGCTGCTGCAGATGGAAGACAAGCTGCACCAGCGTGTGGTGGGCCAGGACGAGGCCATCGTGGCCGTGGCCGACGCCATCCGCCGCAGCCGCGCCGGCCTGAGCGACCCCAACCGCCCGCTGGGCAGCTTTTTGTTCCTGGGCCCCACCGGCGTGGGCAAGACCGAGCTGTGCAAGGCCCTGGCGGGCTTCCTGTTCGACAGCGAGGACCACATGATCCGCGTCGACATGAGCGAGTTCATGGAGAAGCACTCGGTCAGCCGTCTGATCGGCGCGCCCCCCGGCTACGTGGGTTACGACGAAGGTGGCACGCTGACCGAGGCCGTGCGCCGCAAGCCCTATTCCGTGCTGCTGCTCGACGAGGTGGAGAAGGCCCACCCCGACGTGTTCAACGTGCTGCTGCAGGTGCTGGACGATGGACGCCTGACGGACGGCCAGGGCCGCACCGTGGACTTCAAGAACACCGTGATCGTGATGACCAGCAACCTGGGCAGCCCGATGATCATGCAGATGCAGGGCCAGGATTCAGAGCTGATCCGCGAGGCGGTGTGGGGCGAGGTGAAGGCGCATTTCCGGCCCGAGTTCCTCAACCGCATCGACGAGAGCGTGGTCTTCCATGCGCTGGACGAGACCAACATCAAGGCCATCGCCCGCATCCAGCTCAAGCTGCTGGAGGCCCGGCTGGAAAAGCTGGAGATGAAGCTGGAGGTGTCGGAAGAAGCACTGGCCGAGATCGCCAAGGTGGGCTTCGACCCGGTGTTCGGCGCCCGCCCGCTGAAGCGCGCCATCCAGCAGCGCATCGAGAACCCGGTGGCCAAGCTGATCCTGCAAGGCCGCTTCGGCCCCAAGGACGTGGTGCCGGTGGACGTGCGCGACGGCAACTTCGAGTTCGGCCGCGTGGTGCACTGAGGGTGGGCGTCAGCCGGCCGTGCGCGGCCGGCTGACGCCGTCAGACCGGCTGGCGCAGCAGGTTGAATTCGGCCCGCAGCGCCTGCCTGCCGTTGTCCGCCAGGTGGATCAGCGTGCCCTGGCCGTTGGCATGGCGCAAGGCGTGCGTGCCGGCGGGGATCGGCGCCTGGCCCGGGCTGCTGAAGCCCAGCACGAATTGCTCGGTGTGCACGCCCTGGGCCGCCGTGGCCAGTGCGTCGGCCCGGTCCAGGCTGACCACCCAGTGCTGCTGGCCGTCGGTCAGCGCAAAGCGCTGGCCCAGGTAGGCCTGCCAGTCGGCCAGGCCCGGGCCGTTGCCCAGCAGCGGCAGGCCGCCGGCCGCCAGGCCGGGGCAGGCCGGCGCGGCGGCGGCCAGCACCTGGGGGGCGGCTGCGACCGTGCTGGCCGCGCCGAGCAGAAAACCGCGTTTGTTCATCATGGCAGGCACTCCTGGTGGTGGGTGGCGTGCAGGGCAAGGGGCAGCCAGGCCATGCGCTGGTGGATGCCCTGGGCTGCGCCCTGGGGCTGGAAGCCCAGCCGGTCATACAGGCGCCGCGCCGGGTTGTGGATTTCGACCGAGATCGTGAGTGGCACGCCCCGTTGCCGCGCCTCGGCCATCAGGCTGCGCAGCAGCGCGCTGCCGGTGCCCTGGCCGCGTGCGGCCGGCAGCAGGGCGATGTCGAGCACGTGCAGGCGCTCGCCGCTGCGGTCCACCCACAAGCGCCCCAGGCAGGCGCCGGCCCCGGCCTCGTCGGCCACGACCAGCTGGCACAGCGACTGCGGGTGCTGCTGGTGGTAGTGCCGCCACTGCGCGTCGAACTGCATCTCGACGAAGGCCTGGCACTGCGCCGGCGGCCAGCCGGTCAGCGCCAGTTCGTCGGCGCGGGTGCTGGCGTACACCGCCAGCAGCAGCGCGCGGTCGTCGGGGGTGGCCGGGCGCAGACGGTGGGCCATGCGCAGCTCAGGAGCGTGGCGGGAACACGCCCTGCAGCGCGATGCAGAAGTTCAGCGCCAGGTAGGGCGGCATGTTGTTGTGCGGCTGGCCGCCACCCGACGGGCCCACGGCCTCGGCCGCCATCGCCACCCGGTTGCTGCTGCCGCTGCGGTACACCGACACCGGCGCATTGGTGGCCGAGAACGCCGGTGCCATCGCCGTGCCGGCCGGGCTGGCGCTGCTGGCCGAGGTGGCGGCCGCCAGCGCATGGGTGTGCGCCGGCATCTGGGTCGGCTGCAGGCTCACCGTTTCGCTGCCACCGGCCTCGCCCAGCCAGCGCGGGCTCAGGCCTGGCCCCTGGCCTTGCGCCATGGGCGTGCGCCCCCGCAGGTTCGGCAGGGCGAAATTGCTCTGGCCATTGCCGCCATAGGTGGTGCCCAGCAGCGAGAACAGCGCCGTGTTCTGCGACAGCGGCAGGATCTGCCCGTCGCAGAAGGCCCAGCCGCGGGGCGCGAAGTTGAACGGGAAGATGCGGATCTCGGCAACAAAGGGGTCGGCCATCAGCGGCTCCTCAGAACGGGGACGGGAAGATCCCGAACAGCGAGATGATGTAGCTCACGGCCAGATAGGGGCCCATGTTGTCGTGCGGCTGCGCGCCGCCCTGGGGCGCCAGGGCGCCCGGCGCCATGCCCTGTGTGGGCGCGCCGCTGCCGTAGCTGTTGGCCGTGCCGGTGGCCGCCAGCAGCGCACCGCCGGGCGCACTGCCGGTGCCCACCGCGGTGCTGGCGCGCAGGGCATGGCTGTGGGCCGGCATCTGGCTGGCCGTGAGCGTGACCTGCTCCGCGCCGCCGGTCTCTGCCAGCACGACGCCGCCGCCCTGGTGCACCGGCACCCGCCCGCGCAGGTCGGGCAGGGCGAAGGTGGTCTGCCCGTCACCGCCGTAGGTGGTGCCGATCAGGTTGAACAGGGTCTCGTTCTCGCTGATCGGCAGCAACTGGCCGTCGCAGAACATCCAGCCGGCGGGGGCGAAGTTGCCGGCAAACAGCCGCAGTTCGCCGACATAGGGTTGGGCCATGGGGACTCTCCAGTTCCGGGCGGGGCAGTCAGTTGGTCGACGGGAAGATGCCCTGCAGCGCGATGCAGAAGTTCAGCGTCAGAAAGGGCTGCCGGTTCTCGTGCGCCTGGCTGCCACCGGCATTGGCCAGCGACCCGGCGTGCAGCGCGGTGTTGGCGCTGCCGGCCGGTGCATAGCGGTTGATGCCGCCGCGTGGCTTGCCGGCGGGCAGGGCCTGGCCGGGCAGGTTGCTGTTGGCCACGTCGCTGCTGGCGCTGAGCACGTGGGCGTGGGCCGGCAACTCGGCCGCCGTCAGGCTGTGGGCCTGCTCGCCGCCACGCTCACCCAGGCTGTGGCCATTGCCCGCATGCAGCGGGCTGCGCCCGCGCAGGTCGGGCAGGGCAAAGTTGACGCGGCCGTCGCCGCCGTAGGTGGTGCCCAGCAGCGCGAACAAGGCCTGGTTCTGGTTGATCGGCAGCAACTGGCCATTGCACTGCGCCCAGCCCCTGGGTGCGTAGACGAAGGACATCAGCCGGATCTCGGACAGGAAGGGTTCAGCCATGCGTGACCTCGTGATCAGTTGAAGACCGCTTCGTAGCGCATGCCGCTGGGGCTGCGCGCCACCGGCACCAGGAAGATGTCCACCGGCGCGGGGCCCAGCGCCGGGTGTGCCAGCCCGTAGATGGCCTGTGGCAGCGGCGGCTGGGAGGGGCCTTCGAAGACCAGCGAGAACGGCCGCCGGGCGGCATCGGCCGGGCCGCCGAGCGCATCGGCTTCGACCAGATGCACCGGCCAGCTGGCAGCCGCATCCACATGCAGCTCGAAGGCGTCGCCCAGCAGGGGCGTGAACTGCGCCAGGGTCAGCATCGCGTGCGCCCAGGGGGTGTGGATCAGGCTGCGCCGGCCCGCCGCCGCGCCACCAGCAGTCCCAGCCCGGCGGCCATCAGCAGCCACTGCGCCGGCTCGGGCACCGGCTGGCTCAGCAGGTCGATGCGAAACTCGGCGTGGTTGTAGCTGCCGCCGCCGCCGCGCTCGGCCAGCACCAGGGAGTCATCCAGCGTGAAGCGCAGCGTGCTGAAACCAGCGTTGCCCGACACGAAATCGCTGGCCACAAGGCCGGGCGCCAGGCCGCTGGTGGCCGACGCACCGTAGCCGTCCAGCGCCTGCACCGCCAGGCCGGTGATGGTGAAGCCCGGGATGGCGATGCCGCTGATCAGGTAATGCGCCCCGGTGGCATAGCCGGTGTGCAGGCCGTCTTCGCTGCCGGCCGCCACGCGGATCAGGATGGAATCGGCGCTGAAGCCGATCTGCTCGAAGTCGAGCATGAAGTCACTGATCTCGCCGGCCCCACCCTGGGCTGCGGCCACGATGCCCAGTGGCAGCGGCGCGGCCTGCACCAGGCTGAACGGCGTGGCATCCCCCTCCACGCCGGCCGGTGCCGACAGCGTGACCAGGATGGTGTCGCTGAGCGCGGCCTGGGCGGACAGCGCCGGCAGCAGGGTGCACAGGCCGGTGAGGGCGGCGATCACGGCCCGGGCGGCCGGGCGGTGGAGACGGGTGGTCACGGGCGTGCTCTCCTCTCGGTGCGGCGGCTGTTGCACCGGCGCGTGGCCGCGGTGCGGCCCTGGAGAGCTTGTATCAGGCCAGCGTGGTGGCGTGAACGATTCGACGCCTGGCCGGGCCACCAACCCCGTGAATGCGGGGCGGCGCTGCGAGCCGCCCGCCGCGGTGGCCGTGGTGGCGGCTCAGCGGCGTGCCGCCATCACATGCCGTGCCTGCACGTAGCCGAAGGCGAAATCCACCGATTCCTCGATGTTGCGCCGGGTGGTCTGGCGCTCCTTCTCGGTGGTGAAGAAGGCCAGGTCGGCGCTGTGGCGGATGTAGTGCGGCGTCATGCGGTTCAGCGCCACGCAGGCCACGTCGGCCAGCAGGCCGGCGTCGTCGGCAATGCCGGGGTAGCGCGGCGCGGCCGCGCTCACCGCCTCGAAGATCGTCTTTTCGTGGATGTTGTAGACCGAAGAGAAATCCATGGCGTGCGCTCCTGGCGGCATGACAGCTGAACTGCCTTTATCGGCAGCAGCGGCCCCGGCCTTGAGCGCAAGCCGTCAGCCCAGGATCCGCTCCGCATCCAGCAGCTTGAAGCGCAGCAGCGCCAGGTTGGCCTGCTGGCGGTCGAGCACGGCCACGAAGCCCAGCGGGGCCTCGCCGGGCAGGCGGCGCAGCAGGGTCTGGCGGGCGCCGGTGGTGACCAGGATCTCGTCGGGCGGCGCCTCGTCGGCCGCCACCGCCTGGTGCGCCAGCCGGGCCGCGCACATGGCCTCGGCCAGCGCCGCCAGGTCCAGCGGCGGCTCGTCGCGCTGCTGGCTGGCCAGCAGGTCGCCGCTGTGCAGGTCGACGATGCCGCAGGCCAGCAGGCCCTCGCTGCGCGCCAGCGGCAACAGCAGGCGGTTCAGCACCACCGGGGGCAGGGTGCTGCTGCCGGGCTCGCCGTCCTGTGCGCCATGGTGGTGTGTGCCGTGGTGCTGCGTGGCCTGAGCTGCCGCCTGCGCGCTGTCGGCCCAGGCCGGTGCCTGCGCCGCGGGCTGCGCGCCGCGCACCGCCTCGTGCCGCGTGGCCTGCGTCGCCTCCCAGGCTTCCAGCACCCGGTTCCACACGCTGGCGGCGCTGCCCAGCGGTTCGGCCAGGGCATGGGCGGTCACACCCGCCGGCCAGTCTTGCGCCAGGATGCGCTGGCGCAGTGCCGCCGCGCCCGGCGGCAGGATGAACACCAGGTGCGGGCAGCGCCATTCGGGTCGGTGGCTGGCCGCCACCAGGCCGCGCAGCAGCGACACCAGCGCATGCGGCTGCATCGCGCCCACGATCACCGCGGTGAGCTGGCTGCCTTCGGCCAGCGCGCTGGTGATTTCCTCCGGCGCCACGCCGGCCGCGCTGGCGCCACCGCGGATGTCGGCGTTGTAGACCCGCAGCGCCGGCGCATCGCGCCGCGGCACCAGGGTGCGCTCGATCACCGCCAGCGTGCGCAGCGAGGCCCGTTCACGCAGGTTCAGCCGCTGCACCGGCTGGCCAGCGGCCGCGGCCAGCGCATGCAGCACCTGCGGCGCCCACAGGCGCGATGGGTCGAGCAGGGTGACCATGGCGCTGGCACGCTGCAGATCCTGCCGGTGGGCCGCAAAGTGCGCGCGGATGGCCTCGGTGGGTGAGTCGTCCACCACCACGTCGATGCTGCTGGCCACGCTGCTGCGGGCCAGCGTCTGCGTGCCGCCGGCCGCCGGCGCGGGTGGTGCTGCAGGGCTGTCGGGCAGGCGGCGGGGGGTCAGGTCGCCGAACAGGCTGCTGAGCATGGGCATCTCCAAGGGTCTGCACCCACTCTAGGGCCGCCGGGCCCGGCACAGGTTTCGTGATGTGTGCGCCCGGGCCGTGTCACCCGGGAGACGCGCATGGCTGGCGCACCGTTGGTTACAACTGCGGCGCCGGCCCCGGTGCTTTCCGCGGCTTGTCCCGCCGGCGCCAGGGACCGGTCCGGCCCACCTCTACCATCCGGCCATGACCGCCGCCAGCACCGCCGACACCCCACCGGCCACGCCGGCCCCACCGCTGCGACAAGACGCCGGCATCATCGGCCTGGTGGGCCTGGCGCACGCCGTCAGCCACTTCAGCCAGCTGTTGCTGGCGCCGCTGTTCCCCTGGCTCAAGACCGAGTTCAGCGTCAGCTACACCGAGCTGGGCCTGCTGCTCACCATCTTCTTCGTGGTGTCCAGCGTGGTGCAGACCAGTTCGGGCTTCGTGGTCGACCGCTTCGGCCCGCGCCCGGTGCTGCTGGGCGGCCTGGCCCTGCTGGGCCTGGCGGCGCTGGGTTATGCCGCCTCCACCAGCTACGCCATGCTGGCCGCCAGCGCGGTGCTGGCCGGCGTGGGCAACGGCGTGTTCCACCCGGCCGACTACACCCTGCTCAACCGCCAGGTGCATGCCAGCCGCCTGGGCCATGCCTACAGCGCCCACGGCATCACCGGCACCCTGGGCTGGGCCCTGGCGCCGGCGCTGATGGTGCCGGTGGCGCTGGCCGCGGGCTGGCGCGCAGCCATGCTCAGCGCGGCGGCCGTGGCCTTTGCCGTGCTGCTGCTGCTGTGGTGGCAGCGCAGCCGCCTGGTGCTGGGCGCCGCGCCGCCGCCGGCCGCCAGCCCGGGTGCTGCGCCGGTGGTGGCCGAAGGCCCGTTCGACTTTCTGCGCATCCCGGCGGTGTGGATGTGCTTCGCCTTCTTCTTCTTCTACGCGATGGCCCTGAGCGTGGTGCAGAGCTTCGCCCCCGGCGCGGCCCAGGCCCTGCACGACGTGCCGCTGGCCTGGGTGGCCCTGTGCCTGTCGATCTACATGGTGGGCAGCGCCAGCGGCATGGTGCTGGGCGGTTTTCTGGCGCGTGACGCCGCGCGCTGCGAGCGGGTGGTGGGCGTGGGCATGGGCCTGGCCGCCTGCATCGCGCTGTGGATGGCGCTGGGCCCGGTGCCGGGCTGGGCGGTGCCGGTGCTGTTCGGCCTGATGGGCCTGGTCAGCGGCAGCGCCAGCCCCTCGCGCGACATGCTGGTCAAGCGCAGCACCCCGGCCAATGCCAGCGGCCGGGTGTTCGGCGTGGTGTATTCCGGGCTGGACATCGGCCAGGCCCTGGCGCCGCTGCTGTTCGGCCGGCTGATGGACCTGCAGATGCACAGCGCCATCTGGGTCGGCCTGGCCGCGGTGCAGGGTGTGCTGATCGTCAGCGCCTTCCAGGTGCGGCGGGTGCGGCGCGAGCTGCGGCCGGTGTTGTCGGCAGGCTGACAATCGCGCACCACTTGCTTCCAGCCGCTGACCATGACTTCTCCCAGACTTGCCGGCCATGCCCTCGTCGAAGCCCTGATCGCCCAGGGCGTCACCACCTGCTTCGGTGTGCCGGGTGAAAGCTACCTGGCCGTGCTGGATGGCTTCCATGTGCACCGGGAGCAGATCCGCTTCATCGCCTGCCGGCAAGAGGGAGGCGCCGCCTTCATGGCCGAGGCGCAGGGCAAGCTGGGCCCGCGCCCGGGCGTGTGCTTCGTCACCCGCGGCCCCGGCGCCACCAATGCCAGCATCGGCATCCACACCGCCTTCCAGGATTCCACCCCGCTGGTGCTGTTCATCGGCCAGGTGGCCAGTGACCAGCGCGACCGCGAGGCCTTCCAGGAGCTGGACTACCGCCAGATGTTCGGCCCCGGCACCCTGGGCCTGGCCAAGTGGGTGGGTGAGGTGCACAGCGCCGACCGCCTGCCCGAATACGTGGCCCGCGCCTTCCACACCGCCACCCAGGGCCGGCCCGGCCCGGTGGTGCTGGTGCTGCCCGAAGACATGCTCACCACCCCCACCGCCGCGCCGGTGCTGCCGCAGGCCCAGGTGGCCCATGCCTGGCCAGCGCCGGGTGGCCTGCGTGATCTGCGCGCCATGCTGATGGCGGCGAAGCAGCCGCTGCTGATCGCCGGTGGTGGCGGCTGGGACGCCGACGCCGCCCGCGCCCTGCAGCGCTTTGCCGAGAACTGGCAGCTGCCGGTGGGCTGCGGCTTCCGCTTTCAGGACACCTTCGACAACCGCCACCCGCTGTATGCCGGCGATGTGGGCATCGCCATCAACCCCAGGCTGGGCCAGCGGGTGAAGGACGCCGACCTGATCATCGCCCTGGGTGTGCGCCTGGGCGAGATGACCACCGGCGGCTACACCCTGCTCACCCCGCCGCGCCCGGCGCAGAAGCTGGTGCACATCCACGCCGGGCCCGAAGAGCTGGGCCGGGTGTACGCGGCCGACCTGCTGCTGCAATCCAGCATGGCCTGCGCCGCCAAGGCGCTGGAAGGCCTGGCCGCCCCCACCAGCGTGCCCTGGGCAGACTGGGCCGAGGCCGCCCATGCCGACTACGAGGCCAACCACATCGCCACTCCGGTGGCGCCGCTGGACATGGCGGTGCTGGTGCAGACCGTGCAGCGCCTGGCGCCCGAGAACACCATCTACACCAACGGCGCCGGCAACTTTGCGGGCTGGCTGCACCGCTTCGTGCGCTACCCCGGCCTGCAGCACCATGGCCGCACCCAGCTGGCGCCCACCTCGGGCGCCATGGGTTACGGCTTCCCGGCGGCCGTGGGCGCGGCCCTGCTGCAACCCGGCCACTGCGTGGTCAACATCGCCGGCGACGGTGATTTCCTGATGAACGGCCAGGAGCTGGCCACCGCCACCGGCTACGGCGCCAACGGCGGCGCCGGCCGGCTGGTCTGCATCGTGGTGGACAACGGCACCTACGGCACCATCCGCATGCACCAGGAGCGTGAGTACCCCGGCCGGGTGAGTGGCAGCGACCTGTTCAACCCCGATTTCGCCGCCATGGCCCGCGCCTTCGGCTGGCGCGCCGCGCGGGTGGACCACACCGCGCAGTTCGAGCCCGCCTTTGCCGAGGCCCTGCAGGCCGGCGCGCCCATGCTGATCCACGTCAAGCTGGACGCCGACGTGAGCACCAGCCGCAGCACGCTCACCGCCATGCGGGAAGCTGCCCTGAAAGCCGGCCGCTGAGCCCTGCGCGCCTGCTGCACAGGGGATGCCGGCGCACAGGCCCCGCCGGTATCATTTGACGGTGTTTTGCCCCATGGAGCGGATCATGAAGGCTTCCCCCCACCTGCCAACCCCGGGCCACCGGTTGCCACAGCGGCTGGGCCACACCCTGCGCCGCACCGCCCTGGCCGCCTGCCTGGCCACGCTGCCGCTGGCCAGCCTGGCGGCCGAGCCGGTCGACCTGGGCGAGAACCTGCCTGAAGCCCAGGCCATCAACGAAGGCCTGTTCCCCGAAGACGCCTGCCAGGAACTGCAGCAGGCCGGCTACAAGTGCATGGGCTTCAAGCCCGCCGTGCGCTTCTCGCTGCCCACCGCCACCTTCAAGCTGGGCTCGGCTGAATTGCCCGATCTGCTGCGCCAGCAGCTGGATCGTTTTGCCGAGGTGCTGCGCGGCAAGCGCGGCACCGGCCGCGTGGTGCGCATCGAGGGCCATGCCGACGCCACCGGCACCGACGACATCAACCAGCCGCTGTCGCAGAAGCGCGCCGAGGCCGTGCGTGACTACCTGGTCAAGAACGGGGCCGACGCCAGCATGCTCAAGGCCGTGGGCATGGGTTCCAAGGCGCTGAAGCTCGGCAACAACCCCGCCGCCGCCGAGAACCGCCGGGTGGAGATCGGCCGCCAGCCCGTGCCATAGGGCACCTGGCCCTGCCGCAGCCGGCCGCCTGGGCCGGTTTTTTTTCGGCCGCCAGCGGCGCCAAGCGTTGTCCCACCCTTGGATTCCGGGCTTGCACGGCCACTGTGGCGCATGCCATGCTCGGCCGCAGGGCGACCCGGCATGGTGGGTGGCCTGCGGTGGGCATCGCATCCACCGCGCAAGGGCACGGGCACGCCGCACCACACCGGTGCGGTGGCAGCGCGCAGCCAGGGAGGGAGCCGTTCAACTTGCCAGCAGACAGCAGCACCACAGCCTTACCCATGCCGGCGCCCGTGCCGCCCGTGGCCACCGCGGCCGAGTTGCTGCATGGCCCGTCGGCCGAGATGCGCCGCTTCTCCGCCGGCATGCGGGCCATCATGGCCATGCTGGTCACGCTCATCCTGTTCGGCGGCAGCGAGCCCTACGGCCGGCTGATCTCCAGCCTGCTGCTGGCCTACCCCCTGTGGGCGGCCTGGGTGCTGTGGGCCGAGGCCAGCGGCCGCACGCGTGGGCCGGCGCTGTGGCACTACATCGTCGACGTGGGCTGGACGGCGGTGCTGCTGCAGCTCACCGACGATTCCACCCACATGCTCACCCTCACCCTGGTGCAGCCGGTGGTGCTGGCCAGCATCGGCTTTGGTGTGCGGCGTGGTGTGCAGCTGGCCCTGCTGGCGTCGGCCGCCGTCATCGCCGATCTGGCCCACCAGCCGCCGCGCCTGCATGCCACCACCCTCTCGCAGGCGCTCACCCTGCTGGGTGTGCTGGGCCTGGTGCCGGCGGCCGCCCTGCTGGCCCGCCCCATGAGCGTGCTGCGCCAGCGCCTGGCCCTGGTGGCCGACATCGAGACCACGCTCGACCCCCGGCGCGGCCTGGAGGCCGTGGCCGCCCTGCTGGTGCAGCGCCTGCGCGAGGGCACGGGCGCCCAGGTGGTGGGCCTGGTGCTGCCGTCGGCCACCGGTGCACCGGCCGTGCTGTGCAGCGCGCTGGAAGAGGGCTTTCGCACCAGCGCCGAGGTGCACCAGCAGCTGGAAGCCCTGCTCGCCGACTGCCCGCCCCACCCCGTCACCCATGTGCGGCGGCGGCGCTGGCGCCCCTTGCGTGGCACCCGGGTGCACGGCGGCAGCCACACCGGCGGGCCTGGCCTGCAGGCGCGCATGGACAGCCTGGCCAGCCTGCTGGAGGTGCGGGTGCTGGTGGTGGTGCCGCTCACCCGCTACCAGCGCCGCCATGGCCACCTGCTGCTGGGCCTGCCCGCCGTGGGCAGCCGCCACCAGGACGTGGTGGCCTTGTCGCATGCCGCGCCCGAGCTGCTGCGCATCGTGGAGCAGGCCACCCTGGTCGACCAGTTGCAGGAGGAAAGCGCCAGCCACGAGCGCGCCCGCATCGGCCGTGACTTGCACGACAGCGCCATCCAGCCCTACCTGGGCCTGAAGTACGCGGTGGAATGCGTGGCCCTGCGCATCCCCGCCGACAACCCCGCCCGGCGCGAGGTCGACAGCCTGGCCGACCTGGTCAACGGCGAGGTGTCGGCCCTGCGTGAGCTGATCTCGGGCCTGCGCAGCGACGCCGGCCCCGGCGACAACGCCCTGGTGCCCGCGGTGCGCCGCCAAGTGCGGCGCTTTGCCCTGCTGTTCAGCATCGACGTGGAGATCGACTGCCCCGATGCCCTGGCCACCACCCGCGCCCTGGCCGATGCCCTGTTCCACATGGTGAACGAGGCGCTGAACAACATCCGCAAGCACAGCCCGGCGCGCCGGGTGTGGATCCGCCTGTGGGTGGAGGGCGCCAACCTGCACCTGGCCGTGCGTGACGACGGCGGCAGCCAGCGGGGCCGCCCCGACCGCCCGTTCCACCCCGTGTCACTGAGCGAACGTGTGACCGAATTGGGAGGAACCCTGCACATCAACCAGCCGGATGGATTGAACACCGAACTGGTGATCCAGGTGCCCCTGTAGCATCATGGAACCGTTTGCGACCGCCATGCAGCTCACACCCTCCTCCACCGACAGCCCCCCCCACGGCCGGGCGGGCGCCGCCAGCCTGGCCTGCACCCCGGGCGCGGTGATCTCGGTCTTCATCGCCGAAGACCACCAGATCACCCTGTGGGGCCTGAGCCGATTGATCGAGGCCGGTGGCCCCCACCTGCGGCTGGTGGGCACGGCCACCTCGCGCAGCGAGCTGCTGGCCCACCCCGAGGCCGCGCGCGCCGACGTGATCCTGCTGGATCTGGACCTGGCCGGTGAAGACGCCGCCTCGGCCATGGCCCAGTTGCGCCAGCGCTGCCCCGGGCGTGTGCTGGTGCTCACCGGCAGCGGCGACATCGAGCTGCACCGCGCCGCCGTGCTGCAGGGCGCGCGCGGTGTGGTGCACAAGAGTGAACCCGCGCCCACCGTGCTGCGCGCCATCGAGAAGGTGTTTGCCGGCGAGGTGTGGCTGAACCGCGCCCTGATGGGCCAGGTGCTGGGCCAGCTGACCGACACCGAGCCGGTGCCGGTGCGCGCCGCCCACCCCGAGGCCCAGCGCATCGCCAGCCTCACGCCCAGAGAGCGGCAGATCGTGGCCGCCCTGGTGGGCAGTGCCGGCGACAAGCAGTTTGCCGTGGCCCAGACCCTGGGCATGAGCGAGCACACCCTGCGCAACCACCTCACCACCATCTACAGCAAGCTGGGCGTGCGGGGGCGGCTGGAGCTGCATGTGTATGCCAGCACGCATCGGTTGGGCGCGGTGGGGCGGGAAGCCTGAGTCCCGAACACCGTGTTCGCGGGGGGAGCAAGCTCCCGGTGCACACGGCTGGTTTGTCTCTGGTGGCAGACCGCCGCAGCTCAGAAGATCCCAAGACGCGTTATGCCGAGCCTGAATCGGGCCGACACAAAGTCGAAAGGGGAAGATGCAGCCACGCCAAATCACGCAGCCAATCGTCGCCGTGGAGTGGTGGGGTTCTGCCACATGGATCGTCATCTGGGTCGTGCTTGGCATCGACCTGTGTTGGCTGCTGGTCGCTGGCTGGACTGTGGCCTGGCGCGACGTGGGTGTGGTTGCCGCAGTGGTGGCGGGTGGCTACGCGCTCCTGTCGATTGGCCGCTATCGGAGTGACTTGCGCATTCGAATCACCGTCACCGCGACCACGCAGTTGGTCATGTTCACCGCGGTGGCAGGCACGCTTAGCTATCTTGTCATCAGCACCTGTGCGCCGCTGATTGACGCCCCGCTGGCGGCGCTCGACCAGGCGCTTGGTTTTGATTGGCTGGCGTTGGCGGCTTGGCTACGTGTGAACCCCACCACCGCAGCCGTGTTGCGGCTGGCCTACTACAGCGGCCTGGTTCAAATGGCGGTTGTTGTGTTGTTCCTCGGCCTGACAGCCAGACAGACCGCCCTGGACGAGTTCGTTCGCCTGTTCATCGCGGCGACACTGTTCACGATTGCGATTTCTGGGGCTCTTCCGGCGGCCGGGGCATGGAAGCACTACGGGCTGTCCGCCGGTTACGACCTGGCGTCACTTGCGCACTTCGAGCCTCTGCGCAATGGGCAGCTACGCCATGTCTCGCTGGGCGGGATGCAGGGCCTGATATCAATCCCTTCCATGCATGCGGCAGCGGCGGTGCTGTTCGTCCACGCGGTGCGCGAGTCGCGGCCTGCGCTGTCGATCTTCATCGTCCTCAACACGGCATTGCTCGTGGCGACCCCCGTCGACGGCAGCCACTACCTGGTCGATGTGCTCGCCGGCGCCGCCTTGGCGGTCGGGCTGATCGTGTTCGAACGTCGGCGTCGCTCGCGCCCCGTGGCATCCGGACAGCGGCGCCCGTCGGCTGTACTGGGGGCTCTGCAGCGATGAATTCACCGACGACAACGCTGGCAGCCGCACCATCGCATGCCGAACCGGGGTCAGGCGGGCATGTGCGCACGCTCAGCGTGCTTTTCTTCTTTTCCGGCTTCCCGGCGCTGATCTACCAACTGGTGTGGCAACGCGCGCTGTTCCGCATCTTCGGCGTCAACATCGAGTCGGTGACGATCGTCGTCACGGCATTCATGCTCGGCCTCGGTATGGGCGCGCTCGCTGGTGGCTGGTTGTCGAGAGACAGGCGGCTCCCGCTGCTGCTGCTGCTGGCCCTGATCGAAGCATTGACGGCAGTGTTCGGGGTGGTCTCGCTGCCCATCTTCGAAAGCGTGGGCGGGCTGGTTCTCGGTGTCCCGCTGGCGCTGAGTGCGCTGGTGACGCTGGGCCTCGTCGTCGTGCCGACCTTGCTGATGGGTGCCACCCTGCCTTTGCTCGTCGGCCATCTCGCGCAGCGCTCAGGCAACGTCGGCAATGCAGTCGGGCAGCTGTACTACGTGAACACGCTCGGCGCGGGTGCGGCCTGTCTGGTCGCTGCCATCGGCCTGTTCCCGACGTTGGGCATGAAGGGGTCAGTGCATTTGGCGGTGGCATTGAATGCAGCGGTCGCGCTTGGTGCCGTCACCGCCCACCTGATGGCCAGCCGGCGCGCCGACAGCGGCCGCGACGCCGGGCATTCACCTCCCAGCGTCGCTTCGCCCGCGCCGGCGGCATTGCCGTTCGGCGCTGTGCTGGCGATGTCCTGCGCCGCGGGTCTGGTCTCGCTGTCCTACGAGATCTTCTTCTTTCGTGCCATGTCATACGCCACTGCGAGCAGCCCGTTCGCGTTCGCCACGACGCTCGGTGCTTTTCTGATCGGCCTGGCGTCCGGCGCACGGGTCGGGGCGGAGGCCTGCGCGGCCCAGGACGGCGATGCCCTGGTCGGGCGCATGCTGCGCAGCTTGCTGCTCGGCAGCGCTTTCGGTTTCCTGTACCTGCCCTTGCTGAGCCACCTCGCGTGGCTGGACAGGGGGATCCTGGGCGTCGGTCTGTTGGGGGTCTATCTCGTCGCCCGGCAATGGGGTCTGGTGATGCCCTGCCTGGCCCACCTTGGCGTGGCCGCCGACGGGCAAGCCGGGATGCGGACCGGCCTGCTCTACCTGGCGAACATCGTTGGCGCCGCCAGTGGTTCGGTGCTCACCGGCTTCGTGCTGATGGACCACCTGACGCTGGTTCAGGTCGGCCAGTGGCTGCTTGCCGCCGGGCTTGGCTGCGTGCTGGTACTTGGTTTCATCGCGGCTGGGCCGCGCGCCGCCCGGCTCGGGCGTGTCGGCGCGATCACGCTCGCCGGCGGGCTCGCCATTGCGGCGCTGCCGACGGCAAGCGGCAGGTTGCTGGAAGCCTTGCAGTTCAAGGGTGGTCCGCAGGCCGACACCGCATTCAGCAAGGTGATCGAGAACCGCAGCGGCATCGTGGCTGTCGACGCCAAAGGCACGGTCTATGGCAGTGGCGCCTACGATGGCCACTTCAACGTGGAATTGGTGAACGATGTCAATGGCATCGTCCGGCCGTATGCGCTCAGCCTGTTCCATCCGGCACCACGGGACGTGCTGATGATCGGGCTGGCATCGGGTTCCTGGGCGCAGGTGGTGGCCAACCACCCCGATGTGGCCTCGCTGACCATCGTCGAGATCAATCCCGGCTATGTCGCGCTGGTGGCCGGCCGGCCCGAAGTGGCATCGGTGCTGGCCAATCCCAAGGTCAGGCTGGTCAAGGACGACGGCCGTCGCTGGTTGCGCCTGAACCCGAACCGTCGCTTCGACGTCATCGTCAGCAACACCACCTTCCACTTTCGCGCCAACGCCACCAACCTGCTGTCCACCGACTTCATGGCGATCTTGAAACCGCACCTGAACCCGGGTGGCATCGTCTTCTACAACACCACCGATTCCAGCCGGGTGCAGCGCACTGGCTGCAGCAGCTTTGCCCATGGTGCCCGGTTCACCAACCACGTGGTCTTGTCGGCAGACGCCATCGACTGGGACTTTGCGCGCTGGCGCCGCAGCCTGCTCGCTTACCGGATCGACGGCAGGGCGGTGCTTGACCTGTCGAATCCAGTGCATGCGCAGGGTCTGGGCCGGCTGATGGCGCTTGAACCGCTCACCCAGCCAGGGGTACGGCACGACCCCAGAGACTGGATCGAACCTTGTGAGCAGGTGCTGGCGCGCACGGTGGGTCAGGCCCTCTTGACCGACGACAACATGGGAACCGAATGGAACATGATCTGGGGCCGGCCGTGAGCCGGGCGGGCGCCGACGGCGAGGGCAACCTGACGGAATGGCTGCTGCGCGGTTTTGCGGTGCTGCTATTTGGGTACTTCGTCTTTCGACAAGGCTACGCTTGGTGGGCCGATACCTCGCGCTGGACGCTGTTGCTGTGGCTGCT
Source organism: Pseudomonadota bacterium (assembly GCA_040386375.1). GTDB lineage: Bacteria > Pseudomonadota > Gammaproteobacteria > Burkholderiales > Burkholderiaceae_C > Pseudaquabacterium. The sequence goes on along the minus strand of JAZKFQ010000021.1, from coordinate 62,767 downwards.
GATCGAGGGATACACCTTGATGCTGCTGCTGCTGGCCCGGCGCGCAAGCGCCCGCGACATGACGCCGATGTCCGTAGTTGCCACGCTGTACGCCGTTGTCTTCGTGGTGCTGATTGACGTGCGCGACACGCAGCACTTAGTGCCCGAATGGGCCGGCGTCATGTTGCAGAACGCTGGCGCCGCATGGCAGATCAGTGCCAAAGTATTTCTTGGCCGCTCCTTCGGTCTGCTGCCGGCGCAGCGTGGCTTGGTGCTGAGCGGGCCGTATCGTCTGATGCGACACCCGATGTACTTCGGCTACCTGATTGCCCATGCGGGCTTCCTGCTCGCCAACTTCTCCTGGCGCAATGCGGCCGTGCTGGCATTGCTCTATGTGGCGCAGATGTATCGCATCCGGCGAGAGGAAGCAGTACTTGCCGCCACCAGCGCCGAGTACCGCGCCTACCAGCAGCGGGTGCGGTGGCGGTTGCTGCCCTTCGTCTATTGAACTTCACAGGACGGTCATCGCGAGCCGTTCGCCTTGCCCGGCCTGGGCATTGGTCGCTGCCGGCGTGGCTGACAAAGCCCGCTTTGACCAAGCGCCAGAAACCAACGCAGCCGTGGGTTGTGTTGATGCCAGGGAGTGACCACAACAGCTTGGAGCGCGGTCCTGTCACAGCCTGTGCAGCACGATGGTCAGCACATGCTGCGCCAGACACGAGCATGTAGCGAGCTGTAGCGGCAGTTGCGAACGTTGGGCCGTACTCGAGTAGACGGACTGCCGAGCGCACATGCCGAGTGGGTGACGGCAGCAGAGAGCAGGAGGAAGCTCCCCCCCTTTTCAGCAAGGCCTCCCATGCGTGCGGGCTTGCGCCCAGCCAGCATCGCAGGATGCAAGTTTCTTGTGTGTCCGCTACCAACGACTTGGTCTTGCCGGCGCTGGCGGTGCTCGTGGTCGACGACCAGGCCGCCGTGCGCGACGGCGTGGCGCGCCTGATCGCCTGCGCTCCACTGACTTTGCGTCAGGTCTGTACCGCAGCCACTGCCGAACATGCGCTGCGCCTGGCTGCTTGGCTACAGCCGGACTTGGTGGTGCTGGACGTCGACTTGGCGGGCGGCGACGGCTTGGCCCTGATCGCGCAGTTGGCGCCGGCAACTGTGCTGGTGCTCAGTTGCCATAGCGATGTGGGCACCCGGGAGCGTGCACAACGGCTGGGCGCCGGTGCTTTCATCGAGAAGCATCAGCCGGCGGCCGAACTGCTGGGCGCGTTGGTGCAACTGGCCCACCTGCATCTGCGGGGGGAGCAACGTCCTGCCCCACCGGGCGCAGCCTCCCAGGTGCTGGCGGGCGCATCCTCTGATGTGCTGAAGGCAGCAGGCTCTTAAAGTTGTCGTCATGGACCACACCATCGCCTGCATTGCAGCGTTTCTGTCGGACGAGTCAGGGACAACGGCCATTGAATATGGCTTGCTGGCGGGATTGATTGCGGTGACGGCTATCGCCGGAATCTCTGCTGCCGGCGATAGCGTTCTTGCAATCTATGAAGCGTGGTCTGCAGCCGTCGTCGCGGCATTGAGTGGCAATTGATCTCGAATCTTGAACAGCGCGAATCGCTGGCCGGCGTTCGTTCAACAGGCTAGCAGGGTTTGGCCCGACCCTCTCGGGCTTTTCAGGGTGCTTCCGGCACCGTTTCCTTCCGAATGGAGTTCCCCATGCAAGTCACCAAGTACATCCAACAATTCGCCCGTGACGAAGAAGGCGTGACCGCCATTGAGTACGGCCTGCTGGCTGCTCTGATCGCCGTGGTGATCATTGCTTCCGCTACCACTGTTGGAACCGCGCTCGAGGACATCTTCGAATACATTGCCGGCAAGCTGGTTGCACCCTGATCTGGTTCGAGTCACTGTCGCCAAGCCCCCCCCCAACAGGCTGCTTGGCATTCGAGCCGGGGCTTTGACGCCCCGGTACTTTATTAAACATCCCTGCAACCTCGACACTATGGCCAACTCGGCTGCGGTCGCCACAACGCAGCTCATCGCGCTTGCTGTGCTGCTGCTCTGGGCCGTGCTGAGCGATTTGCGCCACCGCCGAATTCCCAATGCGCTCGTGCTGACCGGCATCACGCTGGCGCTGGCGTCGCATCTCGCCGCAGCCGCCCTGGCGAGATCGCCGCTGGCCGGCGCCGCATGGTGGGCGCCACTGACCGGGCTGGCGGCAGGTTTTGTGCTGCTGCTGCCGCTTTATCTGCTGCGCGCCATGGGCGCGGGCGACGTCAAGCTGCTGGCGACGGTGGGTGCCTTCATCGGCCCTAGCGCAGTCATCAGCGCCTTCGTTTACACCCTGCTGGCCGGTGGCTTGCTGTCGCTGGCCTTCATGCTGGGCCGCGGCGTCGCCGCCCAGACGCTGAGCAATCTGCGATACCTGCTCACCGATTGGGGCGCCCGCGCCAGCACAGGCCAGGGCCTGAGGCTGGCGCCGCTGGCCAGTACCGCCGCGCGCCTGCCGTATGCACTGGCCATCAGTCTGGGCACCGCGGCGGCGCTGGTGTGGCCCTTGCTGGGCGGCTGATCGGCGGCATGCCATGAGTCTGCTGCCCTTCCCGGCCGCTCGGAGCGGCGAGACTGCCGACGCCGCCACCAGCAGTGCCGCGCTGCTGCCACGTGCACCGCAGAGCCTGGACGACAGCGGCCTGCCCAGCGGCTTTGTGGTCGAGTTGCTGGCCAAGACCATGTTCCAGCTGGGGCTGACCAGGCTTACCGAGCTCAGCAACCAGCTGTGCCTGCCAGCCACGGTGCTGGAATCGGTGATCCAGTTCATGCGGAAGGAATCGCTGATCGAGGTGCTGCGCCGCGGCCAGCATGAGGCTGACCAGCAGTTCGATCTGACCTTGCTGGGCCGCGCTCGAGCCGCAGACTGGCTGGCCCGCAACAGTTACGTGGGTCCGGCCCCGGTTCCGCTGGCGGCCTACGTGGCTCGGGTACAGGCCCAGTCCGTCACCCAGCAACACATCACCGCGGCCGAGGTGCGCCAGGCCTTTGCCGACCTCATCCTGCCGCGTGATCTGATGGACCGTCTTGGCATCGCGGTGAACTCCGGCCGGCCGTTGCTGCTGTATGGCGAGGCTGGCTCAGGCAAGACCTATCTGGCCGAGCGCCTGCAGCGCCTGCTGGGCGGGCCGGTGGCCGTGCCGCATGCGGTGCTGGTACATGGCGAGGTGATCCGCATCTACGACCCGCTGTGCCACAAAGCTCTGCCTGAGCCAGCGGCCCCTGCCCAGCGCCTGGGCGGTTTGCCCACGCTGGACGGCCGCAGCCGCGCGGATGCCCGCTGGCTGCTGTGCCAGCGGCCCTGCGTGGTCACCGGGGGTGAACTGACCATGGCCATGCTGGACCTGAGCTTCGACGCCCGCGCCGGCTTCTACGAGGCCCCCCCCCACTTCAAGGCCAACAACGGCCTGTTCATCGTCGACGACCTGGGCCGCCAGGTGGTGACGCCGCGGGAGCTGATGAACCGCTGGATCGTGCCCATGGAGCGCCGGCACGACCACCTGATGCTGCGCAACGGCGCCAAGTTCACCGTGCCCTTCGACATGGTGCTGGTGTTCAGCAGCAACCTGCGCCCGGCGCAGCTGGAGGATGCGGCCTTTCTGCGCCGCCTGGGCCACAAGATCGAGGTGGGCGCCTTGCCGGTGGACCACTACCGGCGCGTGTTCCAGCAGGTGTGTGCGTCGGAAGGCCTGGCCTTCGATGATGCCGCCTTCGAGCTGCTGTTGCGGGATTACCACGCACCCAGCGGCCGCAGCCTGCAGGCCTGCTATCCCCGGGATTTGGTGCATCTGATCAGCAGCCGCGCGGCGTATCTTGACGAGGCGCCCGTGCTCAGCCCGGCCATGCTCGATTGGGCCTGGCATGCCTACTTCGCCACGGATTCGCCGGCAGCCACCCCGCAACCGGAGGGCGCGCGCTGAGCCAAAGTTGTGAACACTGGTAAGCCTGCAATTCGCCCAATCCGGAGCCCCTGATGCGATCCCGTGGAATGTTGATGCTGTTGATCGCGGCCATTGCCGGCCTGGCCGCCGTGGTGCTGGCCGCACGCTGGATGCAGGGCCAGAACACCGGCGCCGGCAAGGTGGCGGTGGCCGCGCTGGAAATCCCGCTGGGCTCGGCCATCACGCCCGACATGGTGCGCCTGATCGACTGGCCCAAGGACAGCCAGCCGCCCGGTGCCTTCGGTGAGCTGGAAAAGCTGCACGGCCGTGTGGTCACCGGCAGCGTGCAGCGGGGTGAGCCGGTGCTGGAGGCCAGGCTGGCGCCGGTGGGCACCAAGGGTGGCCTCTCGGCCGTGGTGCCGGCCGGCAAGCGCGCCATGACGGTGCGGGTGAACGACGTGGTGGGTGTGGCCGGTTTTGCCCTGCCGGGCACCTACGTGGACGTGCTGGTCAACACCCAGGAAGAGGGCGCCAGGACCGGCGACCGCGACCGCACCATCAGCAAGATCGTGCTGGAGCGCATCCTGGTGCTCGCCGTGGCACAGGAAGCCGACCGAGACTCGACCAAGCCCAAGGTGGTGAATGCCGTCACCCTGGAATTGTCCCCACCCCAGGCCGAACTGCTGGACCTGGCACGCAGCGTGGGCACGCTGTCGCTGGTGCTGCGCAACCAGAGCGAAAGCCAGGCCGCCGCCACCAGCGGCGCCACCAAGGAACTGCTGCTCAGCGGTGGCAAGCAGGCCGCGCCGCCACCACCACCGCCGCCCAAGGTGGTGGTGCGCCGTGCCGCGCCGGTGGCCGTGGCAGCCGCTGCTGCTCCGGCGCCTGCGCCGGTGGTGGCCAAGCAATGTGTCGAAATCATCCGTGGTCTCAGCAAGGCGGTCGAATGTTTCTGAACCCTGCACACCCGCGGCCGCCCCGCCGCCACCGCCTGGCATGTGCCCTGGGCCTGGCCGGCCTGCTGCTCAGCGCCCAGGCGGAGGCACAGACTGCGGCACCCGCTGCCCCACGCGCCACACCCCCGGCCACCAACCCGGCCACCAAGCTGGCCACCACCCCGGCGGCCGCCCCGGCCACCGTCACCCGGCCGGCGCCCGCTGCGCGCGCCGCGGCCCCGGCTGCCACCGTGGTGCCCCTGGCGCTGACGGTGACAGCGGCCCCCGCTGCCGCGCCGGCTCCGGCGCCCGCTGCCGCCCCCGCCCCGGCGCCGCTGGCCTGCCTGGACGTGGAAGAGGCCGTGCTCAACCTGTCCACCGGCCGCACCACACGCTATGCCCCCAAGCACCCGGTGGTGCGCCTGGTGCTGGACGAAGGCGCCAACCGCTCCGGCGTGGCCGGTGGCACCAGCCCCGACGATGCCAGTCCCACGGCCGCCGCTGCCCTGTTGCAGGGCCGTGGTGCCGGCCAGGCCGTGGCGCCACGCCCGGGTGCGGGGGAGGTGGCGGTGCGCCTGCTGGGCCCGTCGGATCTGTACTTCACCGGCCGCAGCATCGGCTCCACCAACGTGGTGCTGGTGCATGGGGCGGGGCGCTGCACCATGCTCAGCCTGCTGGTGGCCATGGACCCGGTGGCCCTGCAGGCCGCCATCGACAACCTGCTGCCCGAAGAAAAGGCCCTGGTGCCGGCGGCGGACCGGGTGAAGGTGATGGCGGCCTTTGATTCCCTGGTGCTGCGGGGCACGGTGAGCGACAGTGAAGCCCTGGTGCGGGTGACCGATCTGGCCAATGCCTACCTGCGTGGCAGCGGCGCTGGCAGCAGCACCAGCAGCGCCGCGGCCGGCAACCCGCGCCTGGTGAACATGCTCAGCGTGGCCGCGCCCCAGCAGGTGATGCTGGAGGTGAAGGTGGCCGAGATCAGCAAGAACCTGCTGGACCAGTTCGGCATCAACTTCTCACGCGCCTATGCCGCCAACGACGGCTCGATGATCCGCTTCCTGTCGGGCATCTTCGGTGGCACCACCGGCGAGATCGGCCAGATCGGTGGCACCGGGCCCAACGGTGTGCCCTTCAGCTCGGTGGACGCGGTGGTGGGCGGCGTGCTGCCCGGCAGCCTGCCCGGCGCTCCGATCGGCGGCAACGTTGTGCGCACGCCCACCGGCTACCAGACGAACTTTGGCACCGTGCCCGGCCGCAACGTCAGCAACGGCACGCTGAACATGCAGAAGAACGACGGCCTGGTGAAGGTGCTGGCCGAGCCCACGGTGATGGCCATCAGCGGCCAGACCGGCAGCTTCCTGGCCGGCGGCAAGATCTTCATCCCGGTGGCGCAGAGCAATGCCGATGGCGGCCGCACGGTGACGCTGGAAGAGAAGGAGTTCGGGGTCTCGGTGCGCTTCACGCCCACGGTGCTGGGCAACGGCCTGATCAACCTGAAGGTTCGGCCCGAGGTGTCGGAGCTGAGCCAATCGGGTGTCACCATCAGCGGCATCGGCGGCACGGCCGTGCTGCCGGCCTTCACCAGCCGCAAGGCCGAGACCACGGTGCAGCTGATGGACGGCCAGAGCTTCGCCATCGGCGGCCTGATCAAGAACAACACCACCACCAACATCAAGGCCTTCCCCTTCCTGGGTGAGGTGCCGGTGCTGGGGGCGCTGTTCCGCAGCACCGAATTCCAGACCGACCGGGCCGAGCTGGTGTTCGTGATCACGCCGCGCCTGGTGAAGCCGCTGCCACCCGACTACAAGCTGCCCACCGAAGGCTATGTGCCGCCCACGCGCAACGACCTGATCCTGCACGGCCGCACCGAAGGCAGCCGCAGCGAAGCGCCGGCCGACAAGCCGGCCGCCCGGCCCGCGGCGGCCAACCCGCCGCAGCCTCTGCAGCCCCTGCCCGGTGCAGGTGGCTTCGACACCCAAGCCCCGGAGAAGCGCTGATGCCCGCCGCCCCCCCCATCCTGCGCCGCACACCGCTGGCCCTGGCCTGCACCGCCTGCCTGCTGGCCAGCAGCGGCTGCGCCTTGATCGAGCCCGACGACCGCAGCCAGGCCAATGGCGAGGCCGCCCGCGGCATGCTGGCCCAGCAGGTGCTGAACCCCGAGGCGCCACGCCAGCACGCCGGCCTGGTGCCGGCCACCAATGGCCGCATCACGCGTGAAACCGCCGACCGCCTGGTGTTCAGCTTCAAGGAGCCGCCGCCGCCGGCCAACGTCATCACCCTGGGGGTCACCGGGCGCTGAGCGCCCGCTCGCCACCGTCCGAGCATGCCCACCACCATGGTCCACTTGCATCGCCCCCATGCCGAGTCACCCGCGCGCCAGCGTGGTGCGGTGGCCGTCCTGGTGGGCCTGACCATGGCGGTGATGCTGGGCTTCGTGGGCCTGGCGGTGGACGGTGGCCGGCTCTACCTCACCAAGACCGAGCTGCAGAACGCGGCCGACGCCTGCGCCCTGGCCGCCGCCTATGAGCTGACCGGCGCGCCCAACATCCCGAACGAGGCCTTTGTGCGCGCCGAGGCGGCCGGCCGCACCGTGGGTGCACGCAACCGGGTGGACTTCCAGAACGTGGCCCTGGCCCCCAACGACTTCACGCTCACCTACAGCGCCGTGCTCAACGGTGGCTGGGCACCGGGTGCGGCCGGCAATGCCAAGTACGTGCGCTGCACGGTGCAGCGCAACAACATCCAGCCCTATTTCATGCAGGTGCTGGGCGTCGGCGAGCAGACGGTCAACGCCATGGCCACCGCCACGCTGGCGCCGGCCCAGACCAACTGCGCCGTGCCCATGGCGCTGTGCACACGCGGCGCGGCGCCCAGCTATGGTTATGTGGCCGGTGACTGGGTGGGCATGGATTTCTCGCAGAACGGCGGGGGCAACGTCAACAACTACAGCGGCAACTTCCGCTGGATCGACTTCACGCCCAGCGAACCCACACCCGGCTGCGGTGCGTCGCAGGGTGCGCCCGAGCTGGCCTGTCTGCTGGCCGGCAGCGGCGCCTGCAGCCTGCCCGCGCCCATCACCACCGATTGCACCAACAACGGCGGGCCCAACGTGCAGCCGGGCTGCGTGGGGGCCACCGGCGCCATCAATTCCATCGAGCGCGCCTACAACACCCGCTTTGGTGTGTATGCCAACGGCGGTGGCTACAACGTGACCAACGCCCCCCCCGATTTCACCGGTTATTCGTACAGCACCGAGAACTGGACCCTGGCGCGCGACGCCTACAACGGCGCCGTGGGGGCTTTGCCCAACTACCGGGCGGCCCGTGCCTCGCGCAGCCCCATCCAGGCCCGCAACACCACCAACCCGGCGCTGTACAGCGCCAGCGACACCATCGCCACCCAGGCCCAGCTCAACAGCAATGGCGCCGACCGGCGCCTGGTGGTGCTGCCCATCGTGGAATGCGGCAACTTCGTCACCAGCCAGACCGGCGCCGTGCGCGCCTATGCCTGCGTGCTGATGCTCGACCCCTACCGGCGCCAGGGCAACGACGTGGCGTCGCGGCTGGAGTACCTGGGCCGCAGCAACGAGGCCGGCAGCCCCTGCGCCAGTTCGGGCATTGCCGGCAATGCCGCGTCGCAGGGGCCCATGGTCCCGTCGCTGGTGCAGTGAGGCTCCCGATGCAAGCCTGTGCCCGTTCGGTCCGCCAGCGTGGTGTTGCCGCGGTGGAGTTGGGGCTGCTGATGCTGCCGATGGTGCTGATGGCCTTTGGTGCCAGCGAATACGGCCGTGCCATCTACACCTACAACACCCTGGACAAGACGGTGCGGGATGCGGCGCGCCATCTGTCGCAGCATGGCCCGGGGGATGCCACCATCCAGGCCGAGGCGCGCTGCCTGGCGGTGTATGGCAACACGGGCTGCACCGGCACCGCGCTGGCCCCGGGGCTGACCACGGCCGCGGTGGCCCTGTGCGACGCGCAATCCTGCCCCGACACCCATGCGGCGCAGGCCACCGGCAGCGGCGCGGCCAACCTGGTGTCGGCGTCCATCAACAACTACCGCTACACCTCGGTGGTGGAATTCGTGATGCCGTCGCTGAACTTCAACAACATTGCCGCCACGATGCGGGCCCAGCTGTGAACCGGCCGCTGCACAGCACCCCCAGCCGCGGTGTGGCCGCGGTGGAACTGGCCCTGGTGATGGCGGTCTTCACCACCCTGCTGTTCGGCGTGATCGAGATGGGCCGGCTGCTGTGGGTGTGGAACGCCGCGGTGGAGACCACCCGTTTTGGCGCCCGCATGGCCGTGGTGTGCGACATCAACGACGCCGACATCAAGGCCCGCATGCGCGAGCGCATGCCCGATCTGGCTGCCGCCCAGATCACCATCAGCTACCTGAACCCGCCGGCGGCCGTGAACTCCTGCACCAGCGCCAACTGCAAAGCCGTGAGCGTGCAACTGCAGAACTACAGCCACACCACCATCATCCCGTTTGTGCCGCTGACCCTGAGCCTGCCGCCGTTCACCACGACGCTGCGCAAGGAGTACATGGACAGCGCCAACAACCCTGTCTGCTCCTGACCGCGGCCCCTGCCGAGACCCCATGACGTCTTTTGCCTTGAATTTCCGTGGCCTCCAGCGCCTGGTGCTGGCCAGCCTGCTGGGCTTGTTGCTGGCCGCCTGTGGTGGTGGTGGCGGTGGTGGGCCGGCCCAGTGCATTCCGGGGGTCAGCACCATGGCCTTTCCCGAGGGTTGCCCGGGTGACAACCTGGGCAGTGCCGGCAATGCCAGCATCAGCCTGGCCTTGATCGACGCCGACAGCCGGGCGGCGGTGACCACCGTCTCGCCCAGCCGGCCGGGGGAACTGCGGGCCACGGTGAAGAATTCCGCCGGCGCGGCCGTGCCCAATGTGGCGGTCACCTTCCTCACCAACGACGGCACCGGTGGCTTTGTGCCCTCGTCGGGCACGGCCCTCAGCAACGACAGCGGTGTGGCCACCGTGCGCCTGCCCGCCGGCGCCCGGGCGGGCGCCTTCACCGTCACCACCAGCGCCACCGTGGCCGGTGCAGCGCTGAAGACCAGCCTCGACTACGGGGTGAGCTTCCCCACGCTGACCCTGGGCGCCCTGGCGATCACGCCGTCCACCTTGTCGGCCGGTGGCAATGCCGCCGTGAGCGTGGCGGTGCTGAGCGACGGTGCGGCCTACACCGCGCCGCTGGCGGTGAGCTTCACCTCCCCCTGCATCGCCGCCGGCAAGGCCAGCATGGGCCCGCCGGTGCTCACCCAGCTGGGGGTGGCCAACACCAGCTACACCGACAAGGGCTGCGGTGTGGCCGACGTGATCACCGCATCGGTCACCCTGGCCGACGCCACTGTCACCAGGACCGGCACCATCACCGTGCTGCCGGCCAATGTGGGCGCCATCAAGTTCGTGTCGTCGGACACCACCAACATCGCCCTCAAGGGCACGGGTGGTTTTGGCCGGCAAGAGTTCGCCACGCTGAAGTTCGAGGTGTATGACCAGACCGGTGCCCGCCTGCCGGGTGCCCGGGTTGATTTCCGCTTTGCCGACAGCAATGCCGCCACCACCGTGGGCGGGCTGGTGCTGAACCCGGCCTTTGCCACGTCGGCGGCCGATGGCTCGGTCAGCACCCTGGTGACGGCCGGCCTGGTGCCCACCTCGGTGCGGGTGGTGGCCTCCACCGGTGCCGCCGGGCAGACCATCACCACGCTGTCCAACATCCTGGTGGTGTCCACCGGCGTGCCGGTGCAGAAGCGCTTTTCGCTGTCCACCAGCACCGGCAACTGTGAAGGGCGTGACATCGACCAAGTGTGCAGCACCGTCACCGCCACCGTGGGTGACCAGTTCGGCAACCCCGCGCCCGACGGCACGGCGGTGAACTTCATCACCGAGTCGGGCTTGATCGGTGCGTCCTGCGTCACCGGCTCATTGCCCGACCCCGGCGCAACGCCTGTGGGCCAGACCACCAATTCGGCGGTGGGCCCGGGCTCGGGCACCTGCAGCGTGCTGCTGCGCAGCGGTGGCACCCGCACGGCAGACGGCCGGGTGACCGTGCTGGCCTATCTGCTGGGCGAGGAAGACTTCTTCGACAGCAATGGCAACAACCGCTACGACGCCGGTGAACCCTTCACCGACCGGCGCCGCACCGTATTCCGCAACGACGACGAGACCGGTGTGGCCGTGGGTCCGTCTGGCTTCCCCTTGACCCAACCCGACGATGGCAGCTGGAACGCTGGTGAGCCCTGCATCGGCCTGCCCGCTGGTGCCGTGCCCGACTGCACTGCGCCGGCCGGCAACGGCCTCTACGACGGCGTGCTGGGCCAAGCCTTGGGCGCCGCCACACCGTCCAACGTCTATGTGTCAGCCCAGCTGGTACAGACCTTCTCGGGCAGCGAGGCGAGGATCACCCTCAATCCGGGTGTCGGCGCATGCCCGGCCAGTGGTGTGCGTGACGGCCTGCTGCGGGTGGCCGATGTGAACGACAACCTGATGCCCGCTGGCACTGAGATCTACATCAGCCGCGGGCCTGTGTTTTTTGACCCTCCGATCGCCACCGTCAGGAACGTGGTGCTGGCGGTGGGGGAGCGCAAGCCGATGGGGCCCTACATCCCGAGCTATGTGGTTCCGGTCAGTTGCACGCAGAGCAGTGTGCTGTTTGTGAAGGTGGTCACGCCGGCAGAGCAAGAGACCCTCCAGAGCTTCCAGATCAACCCCTGACCGGCCTTCCATGAAGATCAAGATCATCACCCCCGACGGCCAGCACGCCCAGCAATGGGCGGCTGCACTGTCGGCCGCCAGCCCCGGCTTCAGCGTGGGCAGCCTGGTGCAGCCGCTGCATGCGGTGAATGTGCTGGTCAACGGCAGCCGGCCCGATCTGGTGGTGGTGGAGGTGTTGTCGGCCCGTGATTTCGACGCGCTGGAAGCCCTGGCCAGCGCCCACCCCGAGATCGACTATGTGCTGGTGGGCGCCGAGATGAGCACCGATCTGCTGATGCGCGCCATGCGCGCCGGTGTGCGCGAGGTGCTGCCCGCACCGGCCGGCACTGAGCAGCTGGTGGCCGCCGTGCAGCGCCAGGCGCGCAAGCGCCCCAGCGCCGCGCCGGCCGCGCCCGAGGCCAGCGGCCAGGTGCTGGCCTTTGTCAGCTGCAAGGGGGGCAGCGGTGCCACCTTCACCGCCGCCAACCTGGCCCAGGTGCTGGCCGCCAATGGCCAGCGCCGGGTGGCGCTGATCGACATGAACCTGCAGTTTGGCGATGCCCTGTTGTTTGTCAGCAGTGACGCACCCAGCAGCAACGTGGCCGATGTGGCGCGCAACATCGCCCGCCTCGACAAGGATTTGCTGCTCTCGGCCATGGTGGCGGTGTCGCCTGGCCTGCATGTGCTGGCCGCGCCCGATGACCCGGCCCTGGCCAGTGATGTGTTGCCGGTGCATGTGCAGGCCATCGTGGCGGTGGCGCGCACCATGTTCGACATCGTGGTGATCGACAGCGGCCGCTCGCTCAGCGCCGTCACCCTGCAGGCGCTGGACCTGGCCGACCAGGTGTTTGCGGTGCTGCAGCTCACTCTGCCTTTCATCCGCGATGGCAAGCGCCTGAACGAGGTGTTCCGCTCGCTGGGCTACCCCCAGAGCAAGATCCACTGGGTGGTGAACCGCTACGAGAAGAACAGCCAGATCACGCTCGAGGATCTGAAGCAGACCCTGCACATCACCGACCTGGTGACCCTGCCCAACCAGTACGACGTGGTGGCCACCTCGGTCAACCAGGGGGTGCCGGTGGCCACGGTGGCCCCCAACAGCGCCATCAGCAAGGCCCTGCGTGACTGGGCCCAGCGCATTGCCCCGCTGGCCGACAAGCCCAGGAGCGGCTGGTTGTCGGGCCTGTTCCGCAGCGGGCAGCCACCGACGGCGGGCGCGTGATGATTTCCAGGAGTTGTGATGAGTTTGCGTGAACGCCTGGGGGCGGGTGGCAAGGGTTTTGCCGGCACGCCGGATGTGCCCGACACCCCCGCCCAGACCACCCGCGCCTACCAGGCGGTGAAGTCGCAGATCCACCAGCTGCTGCTGGGACGGCTGGATCTGGAGGCGATGGAAAGCCTCACGCCCGACCGGCTGAAGGACGAGTTGCGCCAGATGGTGGAGCGGCTGCTGGTGGAGGAGAACCTGATCCTCAACGCCGGTGAGCGCCGCAACCTGGTGCGCGACATCCAGTACGAGATGCTGGGGCTGGGCCCGCTGGAGCCGCTGCTGGCCGACCCCAGCATCAGCGACATCCTGATCAACACCGCCAGCCAGATCTATGTGGAGCGCAGGGGCAGGCTGGAGCTGACCGAGGTCACCTTCGACGACAACGACCACCTGATGAAGATCATCGACAAGATCGTGTCCCGCATGGGCCGGCGTGTCGATGAATCCAGCCCCATGGTGGACGCACGCCTGCCCGATGGCTCACGGGTCAACGCCATCATCCCGCCGCTGGCGATCGACGGGCCCATCGTCTCCATCCGGCGTTTTTCGGTGAAGCCGCTGCAGGTGCAGGACCTGATCAACTTCAAGGCCATGTCCGACGAGATGGCGGCATTTCTGGGGGCGCTGGCGGCGGGTGAGGTCAACATCCTGATCTCCGGCGGCACCGGCTCGGGCAAGACCACGCTGCTGAACATGCTGAGCGGCCACATCTCGCCCAGCGAGCGCATCGTCACCATCGAAGACGCGGCCGAGCTGCAGCTGCAGCAGCCCCATGTGGTGCGCCTGGAAACCCGGCCGCCCAACATCGAGGGCCGGGGCGAGGTGTCGCAGCGCGCGCTGGTGCGCAATGCCCTGCGCATGCGGCCCGACCGCATCATCCTGGGTGAAACCCGGGGCAGCGAGGCGCTGGACATGCTGCAGGCCATGAACACCGGCCATGAAGGATCGATGACCACCATCCACGCCAACACCGCACGCGACGCGCTGGCCCGCCTGGAAAGCATGATCGCCATGGCGGGGGTGGATCTGCCGGCCAAGGCCGCACGGGCCCAGGTGGCCTCGGCCATCGGCGTCATCGTGCAGGCCAACCGGCTGAGTGATGGCTCGCGCAAGCTCACCAGCATCCACGAGATCACCGGCATGGAAGGCGAGACCATCACCATGCAGGAGATCTTCCACTTCAAGCAGACGGGGGTGGGGCCGGATGGTGCGGTGCAGGGCTACTTCAGCGCCACCGGCGTGCGCCCACGCTTCTGGGACCGGCTGGCCACACGCGGCATCGGCTTGTCTGAAACGCTGTTCCAGCCGGTGCGCCGGCCGGTCTGACGCAGCGGCCCACCAGCGGAGACCCCTCGCGTGGACGTCACCTTCATCCTGTTTGCCGTGATGGGCTTTCTGGCCGTGGTGCTGGGCCTGGAAGGCGCCTACAACCTGTGGGCCAGCAGCCGCAGCGACGAGGCCAGGCGCATCGGCAGCCGCCTGGCCAACCTGCGGGGCGAGGTGCGCACCGAGGTCAGCCTGGAGCGGGTGCAGGAGAACCGCCGCCTGCCCTGGCTGCAGGACCTGCTGGCTGCCACCGGGCCGGGGGAGCGCCTGGCCTTGTATGTGCGCGCCTCGGGCATGCAGACTTCGGCCGCCGAGCTGCTGCTGCTGTCGCTGCTGCTGGCGGGCATCGGCCTGGGCCTGCCGGTGCTGATCGGCCGCCCGCCCATCCTCGGCGCGGCGCTGGCGCTGGGCTTGGCCGTGCTGCCCTGGTGGCGGGTGGCCAGCATGCGCAAGAAGCGCGTCGCGCGCTTCGAGTTCCTGTTCCCCGAGGCGCTGGACATGATGGGCCGGGCCATGCGCGCCGGCCACGCCTTTCCCACCGCGGTGAAGATGTGTGGCGACGAGATGGCCGAGCCCATGGGCAAGGACTTCCGCCAGCTGTCCGACGAGATGAACTACGGTGTACCGGTGGCTGAGGCGCTGCAGAACCTGGCCCAGCGTGTGCCCCTGCCCGATGTGAGTTATTTCGTGGTGGCGGTGCTGATCCAGCGTGAATCGGGCGGCAACCTGGCCGAGCTGCTCGACAGCATCAGCCAGATCCTGCGCGCCCGGCTCAAGCTGTTGGGCGAGGTGCGCACCCTGTCGGCCGAGGGCCGGCTGTCGGCCATCATCCTCACTGCCTTGCCGTTCTGCGTGGCCATGGTGGTGAACCTGGTGAACCCGAAGTTCATGTCGGTGCTGTGGACGGACCCGGTGGGTCTGAAGGTGGTGGGTGGGGCCCTGTTGCTGATGGTGCTGGGCATGCTGTGGATGCGCAAGATCATCCGCATCCGGGTGTGAGGGCGCCGCCATGTCGATGAACCAGATCCTGATCCTGGCCCTGATCTTCGTGGTGGTGATGGCCCTGGCCGGGGGCCTGCTGTTCCTGTTGCGGCCCAACGAGGCCCGGGTGCGGCTGCGCCAGATCGTGGCGAGTGAGCGCACCGACGACAAGCGCGAGACTGGTTGGCTCAAGTTCGTGGCCGACCTCACCCGGCCCATCAGCGAGTTGGCGGCACCGGAGGATGGCTTCGAGAAGTCCAACGTCAAGCGCCGATTCGTCAACGCCGGCATCCGCAACCCGGCCGCACCCACCGCCTTCTTCGGCATCAAGACGGCGCTGACCCTGGGCCTGCCGCTGCTGGGTTTTGCGCTGCTGGCCTTCACCGGCAAATTGCCCAAGGGCAACACCCTGCTGCTGGTGCTGCTGGTGCTGGCGGCCATCGGCTATTACCTGCCCAACATCGTGCTGGGCAACCTGGTGATGCGCCGCCAGCGCGACATCTTCGAGAACTTTCCCGATGCGCTGGACCTGATGACGGTGTGTGTGGAGGCTGGCCTGGGCACCGAGGCGGCGCTGATGCGGGTGGCCAAGGACATCCAGTTCAAGAGCCCGGCGCTGGGTGACGAGCTGAAGCTGGTGAACCTGGAGCTGCGTGCTGGCGCCGACCGGGAGCGGGCCCTGCGCAACCTGGCCTTCCGCACCGGGGTGGACGAGATCGACGGCTTTGTCACCATGATCAGCCAGGCCGAGCGCTTCGGCACCAGCATCGCCGCTTCGCTGCGCATCCAGTCCGAACTGCTGCGCACCCGCCGCCGCCAGCGTGCCGAGGAGGCCGCCGCCAAGATCGCGCTGAAGCTGCTGCTGCCGCTGATCTTCTGCATCTTCCCGTCGCTGATGGTGGTGCTGATGGGACCGGCGGCGATCCAGGTCTACCGCGTGATGCTGCCCACCATGGGCGGTGGCAATTGAGGAGCATGTCATGAAGGTCAACAACGGCACCAGCCATCCACTGGCTGGCACACGGGCCCGGCAGGCCACCTTGGCCATGGCGGCACCGGCGATGGTGGCACAGGCGCAGCTGCCGGTGCCTGAAACCGTGCTGCAGCCGGCCCGCCCGCGGCGCCTGGGCCGCTTGACCCTGTTGAGCCTGGCGGCCAGCGCGGTGGTACTGGGCTGCGCCTCGGTGCCTTCCTCGCAATGGCGCATGGAGCCCAGCTACCGGGTGCAGGGCACGGGTGCCAGCGCGGCGCAGGGTTACCTGGCGCTGGCGCGCCAGTACGAGGGGGAAGACCGTGCGCTGCAGGCGATTGACGCCTACCGCAAGGCAGCCGCGGCCGCGCCCGACGATGCCGACATGCACAACGCCCTGGGCGTGGCCCTGGCACGCCAGGCCCAGTTCGGCCCCGCCGTGCTGGCCCTGCGCCGCGCCGTGGCCCTGGCGCCCGAGCGCGCCCAGCTGCTGAACAACCTGGGCTACGCCCTGCTGCTGGACGGCCGCATGGAAGAGGCCCGCGCCATCATCCGCCTCACTCTGGCCCTGGACCCCCGCCACGCCCAGGCCAGCCGCAACCTGGCCTATGCCGACGCGCAGCTGGGCGCCACGCGGGTGGCCACTGCACCCGCTGCGCAGGCCGAGGTGCCGGCGGCGGCGGTGCCGGCCGCCGTTGTCGTGCCGGCCGTGGTTGCCGCGCCCGTGGCAGTGGCGCCAGTGGTCGCTGCCGCGCCGGTGGTTGCTGCGGTGCCGGTGGCTGCTGCCGTGCCCGTGGCTGCTGCCGTGCCGGTGGCTGCGGTTGCACCCGCAGTGGCCGTTGCACCCGTGGCCGCCCCTGCGCTGGTGCCGGCAACCGCGCCGGTGGCGGCAGCTGTGCCAGGCACCGCGGCACAGCCGCTTGCCGCCGCTGTGCCAGCCGCAGCGACGTTGGCCACGCCTGCGCCCGCGCCTGCTGCGCAGCCGGTGGCCGCCAGCGCCGTGGCGCCGGTGGTGGCGCTGGCACCACCGGTCAGCCTGGACGGTGTGAGCGTGGAGGTGATCAACGGCAACGGCATCGGCGGCACCGCCAGCCGGCTGCGGGGCTGGCTGCGCGAGCGTGGCATCGTGGTCGGCCGCCTGGCCAACCTGGTGCCCTACAACAGCCCGCAGACCCAGGTGCTGTACCGGCCCGGCAAGGCCGAGCAGGCCCGCAGCATGGCGCTGCGCCTGCCGGTGGTGGCCCATGTGCTGCCGGCCCCGGCCGGCAGCAACCGTGCCGACCTGCGTGTGCTGATCGGCCACGACGTGATCTACAGCGCCGGCTGCTCCGAACTGTCGGTGTGCGCCACGCCGGAGCGCCTGAGCACGGCGGCGGCCCGGCCGCAGTGAGGCTGGGGCGCGAACCGGAGCGCGCCGTGGAGCGGCCCAGGGTGCGCCTCAGGGGCGTTGTGGCGCGCTGCCCTGCGCCGGCTGGCACCGGCTCCAGCTCTCGGGCAGGGCATTGGGCAGGCGCCGCACCAGGTCGACGCGCCAGGCGTCGCCGAGGGACCAGCCGCATTGCCCGGCCTCGATGTCCACCCGCAGCGGCAGGGTGCAGCCTGCGTCCCGGCCCGCTGCCTCGTCACCGGTCCAGCTGAACTGCGCCAGCCGCAGCACCAGCACCTGGCCGGGCAGCAGCGTCGACGGCTGCGGCGGTTGCCAGCGGAAGGCCGAGCCGTCGGGCTGCCGGTTCAACCACAGCCCACGCACCGTGCAGGCCCGGTCGCTGCGGTTGAGCACCACCAGCTGCACGTCGTCACGCGGCTGGGCCGCGTCGATGCCGGGGTCGTGGTACCAGTTGACGGCGAAGGGCGCGCAGCCCCCCAGGGCCAGCAGCGTGGCCAGCAGGGCTGGCCGCAGGCGTGATGCGGTCTGTGTCATGGCCGGCCTGCGTCGGTGGTGCCGCTGACGTTGTTGCGCGGTGCGGTGGCGCGCACGGCACGCTCGATCGCGCGCAGCGCCGCCACCACCTCGGCGGCATGCGGGTCGGGCTGCGAGGCCGCACGCTCCATGGCCAGCGCCGCACGGTTCATCGCCACGGCCACGCCGGCCAGGTTGTTGCGCAGGTCCAGCGGCATCTCCACCCCCACCTTCAGCTCGGTCGTGTTCTGACGCCGCTGCAGTTCCAGCCGCAGCTGGTCGATCTGCACCTGCAGAGGGCCGGTGTCGGGCTGCCGCTGCAGGGCCTGGCGTAGGTCGTCGATGGCCCGCACCAGCGTGCGCGCCTCGGCCAGCGCAGCGCCCTCGGGGCCGCCGATGCCGCGGGCCAGCGCCTCCAGCGCCGCCTGCAGTTCGGCGTCCACCTGCAGCGTGCGGTCGGCCAGCGCCACCGTCGACCCCTCGCGCAGGGCGATGCTGTCACCACGCAGCTGGACCTCCGGGTTCTTCAGCGTGACCACCGGGTCCTTCAGCGCCACCGTGCCGGTGATGGCGGCGGTGCCGACCAGCGTGGCGGCGGCCAGTTGCAGCAGGCCGCCGGACGCCGTGGTCTTGTCCGCACCGGCCGCGCCGGTGCCGGTGGCCGGCACACCGCCGGATGGTGGGGCAGGGGGTGGGCGGTGGTCCGGCCTGGCCACCAGCTCCCAGGGGCTGCCCTGCACGAAGGCGCCGATGACGCTGTGCCAGCCCAGCATGCGGTAGCTCTCGAACTGCGCCTCGTCGAAGTTCTGGTGGCTGGTGGGGTCGTGCGGAAAGGCCGCGCCGCGCCGCCGTTGGGATTTGGCGTAGCGCGTCACGTCCAGCGGTTCGTCACCACTCAACGCGGGCTTGAAGTAGATGATGGTGCTGCTGCGTGCCGCGTCGGGGTAGCGCACCTGGCCGACGGCGAAATGGCAGCCGGTGCGCCGCACCGACTCTGCCGTGGGCAGGCCCCGGTCGAACGCCACCTCGGCGCCCAGGTCGATGCGGATCTTGCGGATGCTGCTTTCCAGGTCTGCGTAGGAGTAGGTGGGGTCGGCCGTGGCATCGATGACGACGATGCGGCGGCAGCGGCGGCGCACCATCTCGTACAGCCCCAGGTTCTCGAAGTGGCCACCATCGGACAGGTGCACGAACGGCCGTTCGGCGCTGGTCTGGGCCGCCGCCTCGGCCACCATGTTCCACAGGCCGAAGGGTGGATCGTCGGTGGTCCAGTGGGCCGCGTGCTGGGGCCTGGGGTTGGGCAGCCACCAGCCCAGGCGCACGTTGAAGAAGCTCATCGCGAAGGCGACCAGCTTGGAGGTGTGGTAGCCCATGTTCGGCGAGGCGGCGGCACCGGACGTGGCCATGGCCCGGCCCAGCGTGATGCCGCCCAGCGACTGATCGACCGTCGGCTCCAGCGCGTCGGCGGCAGGGTGGCGCGGCCGTGCGGGGTCGACCGAACGCGGTGCGCGGCCGTAGGCCCGTGTGGCCACGAAGCCGAGATGCGGGCTGCCGCTGCGCAGCGGCGTGACGGTGAACGACGCGGCCTTGCGCTGCTGCCACTCCAGGCGGCCGCCGGCCGCCTCTGCCAGGTTCAGGGCGATGTTGACCACCGGGAACAGCCGCTGCTGCGCCACCGTCAGCGCGGCCATCGGCAGGTTGTCGTTCGGGTCGAAACCGGTGAACCAGTGGGGCTGCCGCACCACCCGGCTGGCGCCCAGGTAGGCGCGCACCAGGCGGTTGCCGTACATCGCATGCAGCGAGAAGGTGTTGACCCCCATCGTGCGCATCGCCGCCAGGCCGAACAGCGCCAGGCCGGCCGCGGCCGCGCCGATGCACCAGGCCGGGATCTGGGCCAGCACCAGGGCGAAGCGCAGCGCGGGGTCGCGCGGGGTCGCAGCGTCCTGGGGTGGGCAGGGCCGGGCGGGCTGGGTGCACGACGCAGTTGCCGGCTGGGCCTGCCGGGCCTGTTGTGCCCGCTGCGCCTTCTGCTGGTCCTGCGCGGCCCGCGCCTGCAGGGCCTGGGCCACCTGCCGGTCACGCCGGGCATGGGCAGAGACGCCGTCGGCGCTGTCCTGCAGCGGCAGCCGGTCCAGCACCCAGGAGGCCGTCAGGCTGCCGGCCACCACCAGCAGCACGATGAAGACCAGCGCCGCGGCCTCCAGCAGGTGTGCGCCCAGCCGGCTGACGACGCCGTCGATCTGCTGCTTGAGCGCCGGCCCACGCTTGCTCCAGAAGCCGGCCAGGCTGATCAGCCCGCCCAGCACGGCGGTGAACCCACCGAGGGCGGGCTCGGGCGATGGCAGGCTGCGCAGCCAGGGCAGCTGCAGGATCCAGTAGGGCAGCAGCAGCACCAGCAGCACCACGATGGCCCAGCCCAGCGACCAGGACAGCGAGACCGCCGACGAGCGGGACCACCATTCGCGGTCTTCCTCGCTGGTGAGGCGGCCCATGCTGCCGACATAGACCGTGACGGCGAGCCAGAACACGCTGAGCAGCGCGGGCACCGCCAGCAGGGTGTAGAGCAGCAGCAGCTCGGGCTGGCCGGCCGCGCCGGCCGGGTCGGCATGCAGCGGCAGCTGCGAGGCGCCGGCCAGGAAGCAGAACAGCAGCAGCCCGCCCAGGCCGCCGGTGGAGATGGCCGCGAGGAAGGCGCGCTTGGGGTAGGTGTAGCGCCGCCGGGTCAGGCCCCGCCGCGGACGCAGCCACCAGCCGACACCGGCGGCGGCCACATGCAGGGCGGCGCCGGCGGCCACGCAGCCCAGCGCCACCGGCCAGCTGCGCAGCCGGTCGGTGGTGTCGGCCAGCGTGGGATGCGCAAGCCAGGCGGCGACCCAGCTCAGCAGCAGCGCGGCGGCGAACAGCGCCGGCATGCAGAGCGCGGCGAAGCGGTTGCGCGGCTGCCGGGTCTTGTCCTGCTGTGCCTCGGCGCTCAGTTCGCCCGGCAGGTCGGTGGCGATGTAGGTGACTGCCGCGCCGATCAGCAGGCCGGACACCAAGAACACCGCCAGCAGCACCGGCCAGCCGGGCGCCTGCAGCTGCAGCGACAGCTGCAGCCGTGGCAGCAACAGCAGCGCAGCCAGCCAGGGCAGCCACACCGCCCAGTGCAGGAACAGGTTGCGCAGGAAGATGGCGGCCAGCGTCAGGGCGTCGATCGACAGCCCCCACACCGGGCTCAGGTAGTTGGTGTAGGCGCGCAGACGGTCCACCGGCGTGGGGCTGTGGGGCGCGGCCGTGGCGCTGCCTGCCAGCGTGCGCCACCCGGCGAGCGACTGCACCACCGCCGGCAGGCCGGCGCGCTGGATCCAGGCCGACAGCCAGGCACCGATGTAGCCGCCGCCCGACACCATCGACAGGTAGTGGAAGCGGCCCAGCAAGCCCACCCGGGCCAGCCCCTGGATGGCACCGAGGCAGAAGGTGGCGCTGCGGATGCCGCCGCCGGACAGGCACAGTGCTGCCGGAGCGCGCTCGTCATCCAGGCCATCGACCAGGCTGTTGTAGCTGGCACCGGCGTCCATCGGCTGGGGTGCCGCGGGGTCGGGTGCAGGTGCGGGTGCAGGTGCAGGTGTGCCGCCGTGCAGCCGCGCGAATTCCTCCTGCAGGGCGGCGTCCAAGGTGCACGCATCGTGGGGCCCGGCATCGCCAGGCGAGGCTGCTCGGGATTGGCGCATGCAGGGCCCTCCGTCTTCGGGAATCAGCTGGGACGTGCCCATGCTGGTGCCACGATGATGCAGCGTCATCCGCCAGCTTGGGGGTCGTCAGCTAGGGGGGCGGCCAGTGCCGGGACGGGTCACGCACTCCGGGCTGCGGACCGCATGGATTCTCGGTTTCTGCGGGTGAGATCGAACGTTGTTCCTCCATTTGTTCCCCCGGAACCGCTCGGCTATTGACTCGGCGCTGAACGATTGAACTCCAGCCGCATAGGGAGTGTCCGCAGACGGATCGGCACCACCGGCGGCCCTTGCCTGCGTGGGGCTCTGTCGCACAGATCCTGCTACGCTTCAACGTTGGCGGTGAGGCCCCGGTCCAGGCCTTCAATGACGCCGGACTCGGCATCGTGCGGCATCTGCTGCCCACAGCCCGACCATGCTTGCCCCCGCAGTGCAGCTGTGTGGTGGCACCGGACAGGGCAGTTCACGCAGGTGCGACAGGAGATCGACATGGCTGCAGTTGGCTTGACACAGGCGGTTGCCACAGCATCCACAGCGGACGAACGGGTGCGACAGTTCGAACGCGACGGTTTCGTCGTGGCGCGCGGCATGTTCGGCGCCGACGAGATGCGCGACTTCATTGCGGCTTGCCAGAGCTTTGAAGGCAAGGCCACCGACCGGGCCGAACCGAACAGCCGGGGCGCCATGCAGTTCTACAGCGAACTGTTTCGCAAGAGCAAACTGATCCGGCGCTTCATCACCCAGCCCAGCCTGCTGGAGTTCTTGACTCCGATCACCGGCCCGGACCTGTGGGTGCGGTGGGACCAGGCGGTGGCCAAGGGGCCCGGCTCAGACGTGTTCGCCTGGCACACCGACGCCGGCTACGACCGGCTGCCACAGCCGCATTTCGAAGTCTGGATCGCGCTGAGCGAGAACCGCGCCGACAACGGCGGACTCTGGGTCGTTCCGGGCAGCCACAAACAGCGCCACCGCCACCGGTTCATCGACAACCACATGGTGGCGGTCGGCTCGGAGCGCTACGACGCCGCCGACAGCGGCAAGGTGTTCGTCGAGGCCGATGCAGGCGATGTGGTGCTTTTTTCGTCGCTGCTCCTGCACAAGACCTCTGCGAACACGACGGCCCGAGCCCGCTGGGCCTATGTGGCCGAGATGCTCAAGCTCAGTGACTTCGACCCGACCATCGCACCGCCTTATTTCGTCGCTGCCCGCGACGGCAAACCGGCCTGCGAGTTCGTCGACAGCCTGGATTGCGCGCGCGACCCGGCGCAGATCGTCAAGACCCTGCCGCTCGCGCTGCGCCACCACATCGCCAAGCCGCTGGCCAAGCGCCTGCGGTCCGCCCTGAAGCCCGCCCCGGCGAACCGCTGAACGCGGCCTCTGCAAGGACCAGCCGCCCCATGCGTGTCAGCATCGTCATCGACAACTACAACTACCAGGCCTATGTCGCCCGCGCCATCGAGTCCGCACTGACACAGACACACCCCGACGTGGAAGTGGTCGTGGTCGACGACGGGTCGCGTGACGGCTCGATCGACGTGATTCGACGCTATGCCGACCGGGTGCAGGTGATCGACAAAGCCAACGGGGGCCAGGGTTCGGCCTACAACGCGGGCTTTGCACGCACCACCGGCGATCTGGTCATGTTTCTCGATGCCGACGACTGGCTGTACCCACAGGCCGCTGCCGAGGTCGTTGCACTCTGGCGGCCGGGCGTGACCAAGGTGCAGTTCCGCCTGGACATGGTCGACAAGGCCGGCACCGCGCTGGGCCGCCAGGTGCCCCGCGACATGCACGACAAGTCCGCCCTGGCATTGCTCTGCGCCTTCGGTGCCTACGGTTCGCCGCCCGGCTCGGGCAATGTCTTCCACAGCAGCTACCTGCGCCAGGTTCTGCCGATGGACGAGGCCGCCTGGCGCATCGGCGCTGATTCGGTGCCAATCCTGCTGGCGCCGATGTACGGCGCGCTGGTGTCGGCCGACCAGGCGCTGGGCGCCTACCGGCTGCACCAGCCCATCAACAACGGGGCGCTGTTCTTCGGCAATTCATCGAACGGCCTGATCGACGAATACGACCGCATCAGCGCCTGCAAACGCATGGTCGAAGCCGAGCTGCGCCGCCAGGCGCTGACGCATGACCAGCCGCTGGCGCTGGCCCCCTGGGAGGCGCGCACCCTGGCACTGTGCCTGCGCTTCGGCGGCGCCGCGATGGCGGCGCGGCTGGCAGGCAGTCGTGCTGGACAGACACGCTACATCCTCAGCTCACTGTGGCGCTGGCCCATGGCGAGCCCGGCGCGTCGCGCGCTGATGCTGACCTGGGCGCTGGCGGTGCAATGGCTGCCACGGCCACTGGCGCACCGTGTGGCGCGGCTGCACCGGCAATTGGTCGGTACACCCACCAGCTGACGCGGCCGGGCCAGGTCCGGCTCAGCTTGATCGGCAGTCAAGGATCGCCTCGACAACGCGCAGCACCTCGTCGTCACCCAGCGCAGGGTAGATCGGCAGACACATGACCTCGTCGGCGACCCGGACGGCATGGGGCAGCAGCCCGGGCGCTGCCGAAGGCAGCCCGCGGTACATCGGCATGCTGCTGAGCAGCGGAAAGAAGTAGCGCCGCGTGTAGATGCCACGCGCCTTCAGCCGCTCGAAGACGGCATCGCGGCTGACGGGGAATTCCGGGCCGACGAAGATCGGGAAGTAGGAGTGGTTCGGCCGCGTGTCGGGCAGCGCCTGCGGGATGCGGATGCCGGGCACCGATGCCAGGTGCCGGGTGTAGGTGGCGGCGATCTGGCTGCGGCGGTCGATCAGCCGGTCAACGTGTTCGAGTTGCAGCAGGCCGAAGGCGGCATGGACTTCGCTCATCTTGCCGTTGATGCCTGCAGCTATCACCGTCACTTCATCGGCGATGCCGAAGTTCTTCAGGTACTCGATGCGCTGTTTGGTCTTGGCGTCGGGGCACACGATGGCGCCGCCCTCGACCGTGGTGAACACCTTGGTGGCGTGGAAGCTGAGCACGGACAGGTCGCCGTGGTTGAGCAGGCTCTCGCCGCGAAGGCGCACGCCGAAGGCATGGGCCGCGTCGTAGATCACTTTCAGGCCGTAGGTTTCGGCAATGCGCTGGATGCGGTCGACATCGCAGGGCGTCCCATAACAGTGCACCGGCATGATCGCGGTCGTCTGCGGCGTGATCGCGGCCTCGATGCAGTCGGGGTCGAGGTTGCAGGTGTGCGGGTCGATGTCGGCGAAGACCGGCTTGAGGCCGTTCCAAAGCACCGAATGCGCGGTGGCGGCAAACGAATACGGCGTGGTGATCACCTCACCGGTGATGCGCAAGGTCTGCAGGGCTGTCAACAGACCGAGCGTGCCATTGGTGAACAGCGCCAGGTGCTTGACGCCCAGGTACTCGGCGAGGGCCGATTCAAGCCGATGGTGGAACTGGCCCCCGTTGGTGATGAACTTCGAAGCCCAGATCTCGCGCAGGTAGGACGTGAAGTCTTCCAGCGGCGGCATGAACGGTTGGGTGACATAAATCGGCTTGTCGGCGGCCACTGCAATCCTCGGTTGAACAATTCCTGTTGACATGCGCTGCGCGCAGCCCGGTCAGCAGCGCAGCGCGGTGCCCGCCTGACTGCACCGTCGGGACCCACCGCGCCGGCGCCGTTGCATGGCCAGCCGTGAATCGACAGCGACAGCACGGATGCAAAAATGCTAAAATGACACTTAATGTGCAAGAAGTATTCCGCAAAATCAACAAAATCTGCATATGAAGCGTCGCCTGTCACTCTGGCATGCTGGGCGCGTGGGCGCCGCGTCCGGCAGCGGAGCGTCGGCAGGCAGTGGACCCACGGTGTCCAGGTGCGCGGGGCACCACGACACGGTGCCGCCCAACGGCGGCAGTTAGTAGCAACAACGCGCGCCAGCAATGCGCCAGGAACACCACAGGGCCGAGACAGGCGACGGGCGCGTGCGCCGGGCGCGCCGGCCCCGGTGCCGAGGGTTGCCCTGCCCGACGCGCGCTGCGTTGCGGCAAATGCTGCGTTGTCCGGCAGCGCTTGCCGCTGGCGGGTAGTCGACATGGGCGCCAGCAGAAGCAGCCGTCCGGCCAGCGAAGTGGCTGCGCCACCCGCCGCGCCGATGGCAGGCCGGTGGCGCCTGCTGGTGGCACCCTTTGCCTACTTCTTCCACTCCCGCGTGCCGCATGGGCGCCAAAAGATCGGCTGGGTGCTGGGGTATGTGCTGCCGGTCCTGGGGCTGGCTGCCGCCGCCCACGGTGGGCTGGGCGGGCTGCTGCCGGCAGCGCTGATGGTGGCAGCGGTGTACACCGCCTACGAGTTCGGCTACCTCGTCAATGACACGCTGTCGATCGAGCGCGAGGCGCAGCCCACGCTGAGGCTGCCACGGGCCACCCGCGACGCACTGCGCAGGCATCTGGCGCTGGCGCTGGTGGCGCGTCTGGGCATCGCAGGGGTGCTGCTGGCGCTGCTGCTGTGGATCCAGGGCCCAGCCCTGGCGGCGGCAGTGCTGGGCTGGGCGGCGCTGTGGCCGCTGTTCGCCCTCTACAACCGCTGGCGCGGACGCATCACCATCGCGCTGCACTTCATGCTGATCGGCCTGCGCTGCACGTTGCCGATCATCGCCGCCGCGCCGGCGCTCGAACCTGGCCTGACAGCCCCGCTGCTGCTGCTGTACGCGCTGCCGAACACCTTGGAAGGCGCCTGGAAGCCACGCTACGGCCTGACGGCATGGCGGGATTTCGCCGGTGGCGCCCACCGCTTCCGGGTCGTCTGGTCCGCGGCAATGGCGGCGGCCGGGCTGGCACTCGTCTGGGCCAGACCGTCCGAAGCGGCCTGGCTGTTCCTGGGAGCGAGCCTGTATTACCTGTTGTTTCGCGGCGGGGCCGGTCTGCTGCGCAGCCCACAGCCCCTGGCTGTGGCCTCCGCTGCCCAGGCCGTGCCGCCCGACGGACCAGCGCCGGCGGGGCGGTCCCGCGGCGGCGAAGCGGTCGATCATTGACACTGGCCGCCCTTCTTTCTGACCGCCCGCCACGCCAGGACATCCCATGCTCGAAGGGCAAGAGTCCGCTGCCGCCGCGTCGCCCCAGTCCCGCTGGGGCGCCATGTCACTGCCGGCCTTGTGGACCTATGCGATGGCGCTTGTGCGGCGCAGCGCCGGGCAGGTCCGCCCGCTGTGGCGCACGCTGGCCATGCTGGGTCTCGCACTCGCACTGACCCTGGCGGGGCTGGTCGTGCTGAGCGCCGCCACCGGCACGCCAATGGCATTGCTGACGCGCGACCTGGCCGCCACCACTGGCGCCAAGTTCTACATCGGCCTGCTGTCCGGTCTGGGTGCGCTGCTGTGGGCGGCAGCGGCCGCGGTCAGTTTGTTCGGGTCGGTCATGCTGCAGCATGTCGGCGGCCAGCAGGAACGCGCTGCCTGCCTGCGCGGGGCAGCGCTGCTGCTGGCCGCGCTCGGCGCCGACGACTTCTTCATGCTGCACGAGGTCGTGTACCCGAAGTTCGGCCTCGAGGAGGAACTGCTGGTGCTGTTCTACGGCGGGGGCTTCCTGGCGCTGCTGCTGCGCTACCGGGCCTTGGTGCTCGCCAGCGAGGTGCTGCTGCTGCTGCTGGGCGGGCTGTTGTTCGTCAGCTCGGTGCTGGTCGACGGCTTTCTGCGCGACGCCACTGCCCTGGAGGACATCCTGAAGTTCGCCGGCATTGCTTGCTGGTTGACCTATTTCTGGCGCCTGGCGCTGGCGGGTCTGCGCCCACCGGGCCACTGAGCACCCTGCAGGCCGGCGGCCCGGCTTGCCGCCATCCACGCCGGCACCAGGCTGGCCCAGCCCGCCACCAGACCCACGCTCAAGCCCAACGGCCCGGAAAAAGCGCCCAGGGTGTCGTAACCGAACCAGATGACCGGCGCCGCAACGGCCGTGGCCACGACCCACATGCTGCCCAGCCACAGCGGCCGGTCCAGCGTGCTCAGCGTCAGTTGCAGGATCTGGTTGGCAAACAGCAGCACCGCGAACCCCGCGCCGGCCAGCAGGAACGGGTAGCTCTCGACGAATCGCGGGCCGAAAACCACGCGCAACAGCAATGGGCCGAGCAGCCAGGCGCCGGTCAGGCCCGCCAGACCGACGAGGGTCATCGCCGCCGTCGTGCCGGCGAATGCCAGCCCGAAGCGCCCCTGCCGGATGCGGCGGTACAGGTAGGCCGTGGCCAGCGACACCCCGACCAGGCTGGCCACCTGGATCCAGACGTCCATCAGCTGCATGGCCGTGGCGTACAGACCGAAGGCCTCGGCCTCCATGCGCTCGCCCAGCAGCAACCGGTCGAGCCGGATGAACAGCACCTGCAGCCACAACGAGAACACGAAGCGCACGCCAAAGCGCAGGTACATCCGCGCACGCCGAGGCCGCACGAAGCGGTGCAGCCGCCGGCCCGGCAGCGCGAGGCGCAGTTGCAGGCTCTGGATGGAGGCGTTCACGCCGGCCTCGATGACCCAGGCCAGGGCCAGCACCCAGACCTGCACGCCAAGCTTGAGCCCGACGGCAACGATCACCGCGCGGCACAGCAGCCCGGTGCTGCGCGCGATGATGTTGGGCCGGTTGTGGTTGCGGCTCGACCAGTAGGTGGCGATGACATGGAACGGCTCGATCAGCGGCACCGCCAGCAGCAGGATCATCGACACCGTCCGCCGCTGCGGGTCGTCGACGGTCCATGCGCAAAAGCAGAGCATCACCACCATCGACAGCAGGCTGGCGGCCATGCGGACGACGAACACATTGGCGATGGCGCCGGGCATCGCGGCCTGGATGCGGCAGAAACGCGGCAACAGCGCGGATGCCGAACACACCAGGCTCAGACCCAGCCCGACCTGCAGCAAGGCCGCCGCATACGCGAACTGCCCCGACCCCGTGGGCCCGAGTGCGCGCGCGATCAGACCGAAGATCACCAGCCCGAGGGCCATGGCGAGCAGCTTGTCGCCCAGGATCCAAGCCATGTTGCGCAGCGCCATCATCGCCGGCCCGCCGGGCGATGATGGCGCCCGCGGTGCCTCCTTGCCGCCATCGGTCTGACGTTGCGGTTCGGCAGGTGAATGCATGTGGGGCGGGGGATGCGAGACCGGCGGCAGCAGGGGTGGAGGGTGCGAAACAGTTCTTCTGCAGCCCGGACTGTCACGACCCGTCGATCGGGGACCCGTCACACGCAACGAGTCTATGCGCGATTGCCCGGACGCGATGGCGCGCGCTGCCGAGCCTTGGCGACGCACCAACCAACCCAAGCCGTCAGACGACGCCGTCCCAGCCGAGGTTGCGCAACCGCCAAGTGCCCGTGGGTCCGGCGCATGAACGCGCCCCCGCGGCCCCGTGGCCCCTGCAGAAACCACGTTCAAGGGAGATGACTTGATTGCGCCTTGTGTTCTGATGTGACAAAAATGTCAATACTATAGAAAGCTAGTCCCTGATGTCTGTTGATGCTGAGTCCATCCGGCTGTTGCTGGCGCGCGTTGTCCGGCCAAAGCGCAAAACCGCCCTGCCAGGCGGCTCGCCGCTCGACCGCGCCTACACCCTGCTGAACCAAGCCACGGCGCTGGTGCTGATCATCCTGCTGGCGCCCGTGTTCGTGTACGTCGCCTGGCGCATCTGGAGCGAGGATGGCGCACCGGTGACCTTCGCCCACTACCGCGTCGGCCAACGCGGCCGGCTGTTCCGTTGCTTCAAGTTCCGGACCATGGTGCGGCGCGCTGACGTCGTACTGGCCGAGTTGCTGGCG
Source organism: Pseudomonadota bacterium (assembly GCA_040386375.1). GTDB lineage: Bacteria > Pseudomonadota > Gammaproteobacteria > Burkholderiales > Burkholderiaceae_C > Pseudaquabacterium. The sequence goes on along the minus strand of JAZKFQ010000021.1, from coordinate 33,282 downwards.
TCCGATCCCGCGGCGCGCGCCGAGTGGGAACGCGACCAGAAGTTGCGCAATGACCCGCGCATCACGGCGATCGGCGCGCTGCTGCGCAAGACCAGCCTCGACGAACTGCCGCAGTTGTTCAACATGCTGCGTGGCGACATGCATCTGGTGGGGCCACGCCCCGTCACGGTGCCAGAGCTGGCCCGCTACGGCAACCGCAAGCGCCACTACCTGTCGGTGCGTCCCGGTCTGACCGGGCTGTGGCAGGTCAGCGGCCGCAACAACACCACCTACCAGGCGCGTGTGCAGTTCGACGCCGACTACGTGGAGCGCCGAAACCCGCTGTTCGATCTGTGGATCGTGGCCCGGACGGTCAAGGTGCTGCTCACACGCGAGGGGGCACTCTGACGCCGCTCCCGCCAGACGGGACCAGCCATGTGTCGGCCCCGCCGCAGCCAGCGGCGCGGGTGGTGCTGAACGGCCGCTTCCTGGCCCAGGTGCAGACCGGCGTGCAGCGCTATGCGCTGGAGACCCTGCTGGCACTCGACCGCTTGCTGGCCACACAGCCCGGCAACCGCATCGACTGGGTGCTGGCCCTGCCCGACGGGGCGGCGGCGCCGCCGCTGTCGGTCGTCCGCGGCGTGCACCTGCCAGGTCAGCCAGGACACGGCTGGGAACAGTGGCATTTATGGCGCTTTGCGCACGGTGCCTTCCTGGTGAACTTCAGCTACTCCGGGCCACTGCTCAAGCGCTGGCAACTGGTGACGGTGCACGACGCCACGGTGCGCGTGATGCCGCAGGCCTTCACCCGGGCCTACCGCTGGGTGCACAACGCCCTGGTGGGTGTGTTGGGGCGCAGCGCCCACACCGTGATGACGGTGTCCGAGTTTTCGCGTGCCGAGTTGCAACGCTGCTTTGGCCTGCGCCGCACCGACATCCTGGTCGGCTGCGAAGGCGGCGAACACGCGGCGCTGGTCTGCGATGACGCAGCGGTGCTGCGCCGCCACGGCCTGGTCGCCGGCGCTTTCATCCTGGGCGTGGGCAGCGTCAAGCCGAACAAGAACTATGGGCTGCTGGGTCGCGCAATGCGCCAGCTGCCGGACTACCCATGGCCGGTGGCCATCGCCGGTGCCAAGGACATCGGCATCTTCCAGGACGCGGCGGCGCTGCCGGACGGATTCCGCTTCCTCGGTTTCGTGCCCGACGCCGACCTGGCCGCGCTGTACCGGCAGGCCGCCTGGTTCGTCTTCCCGTCCACCTACGAGGGCTTCGGCCTGCCGGCCGTCGAGGCCATGGCCAATGGCTGCCCGGTGCTGGCAGCCCGCGCGGCGTCGATCCCCGAGGTCTGCGGCGACGCCGCGCTGTACTTCGATCCGCAAGACCCGGCATCGCTGGCCGACGTGCTGCGCACTGCAGCCGCCGATCCCGGGCTGCGCGCAACCCTGGTGGCTGCCGGCCGTGCGCGCTTGCTGCACTACAACTGGCCCGCCAACGCACGGATCTTGCTAGATCATCTGCAGCACAGCCTGGCCGATGCGTCTGGTCGGCCGACCCGCAGCGGCAGGCAAACCGCAGCTTGACCAAGATGGACACGCCCACCCTGCCCTTCGACGACCTGAAGATCATCCATGCCACCGAGTGCCTGGCGGCCGGCACACTCACGTTCCTGGTGCAGGCCACGCGCGAGCTCGCTGACAGCGGCGTGCGCCAGTCGCTGGTGTTCGCACGCCGGCCGGACACACCGGCCGCTGTGGAGGCGCTGTTCGATCCACGCGTCGAGCTGGTCGAGATTGCAGCGCCGCGCGGCCTGCACCTGGGCTTCCTGCGCAACCTGCGCCATGCCCTGCTGCAGCAGATGCAGGACGCAGGCCACGCCGTGGTGCATCTTCACTCATCGAAGGCCGGATTTCTGGGGCGGCTGGCACTGCTGGGCCTGCGTGACCGCCCGGCAAGCTTCTACTCGCCGCACGGCCTGTCCTTCCTGAACAGGCACCAGCGCCTGCGCAGCGCCGTCTTCAGAACGCTCGAGTGGCTGGCCGCACGCATCGACACCACGCTGGTCGGCTGCAGCCGCAGTGAGGCCGCGCTGCTGGGCCGGATTGGCGGGCGCCCGGCACGTGTGCTCGAGAACGCGGTCGACGACAGTTTCTTTGCCGTGCGCCGGCGCGAGGACGCGCCGGCGCTGGTGCTCAGCATCGGCCGGGTGTGCTTCCAGAAGGCGCCGGAACGCTTCGCAGCGCTGGCCACACGCTTTCTCATCGCAGAAATGCCGGCCCGCTTTGTCTGGGTCGGCGCCGGCGACGCCGAAGGCGAAGCATGTTTGCGCGCCGCGGGTGTCGAAGTCACCGGCTGGGTCGGCCGCGACGAAGTGCAGCGGCTCTTGGGCATGGCCTCGGTCTATGTGCAGACCTCGCGCTGGGAAGGCATGCCGCTGTCGGTGCTGCAGGCCCTGGCGGCTGGCGTGCCGTGTGTCGTGAACGACGCCGTCGGCAACCGCGATGCGGTGCGCCAGGGCATGACTGGCTTCGTCACCAGCAGCCTCGACGAGATGCTGATGGCGGTCCGGCGCCTGCTGCACGACGACACACTGCGCCGGCGGCTGAGCATCAGCGCGCGACGGGACGCAGTCGAGCGTTTCAGTAGTGCCAGCTTTCGCACCAGACTGTGCCGTCTGTACGGACTGCCGCTGCACGGCGCGCAGGCGACCCTGCCGGTGCCGGACAACCTGCTGCGCTTTCCCAGCGCGGCAGCCGCAGCGACCGGCAGCGCCGTGGCGACCCCTGCGCCGTCGGGCAGCGCGGGCGGCGCCGGCTGACACCCTGCGCGTCATCCCAGCAGTCCCGACTGGTCAGCGTACGGCCGCTGCCCCACCGACCCATGCCGCATGCGGCGGATGTCGATGGCGATCAGCGCGATGCCGATCGCCAACGGCACCATGCGCGTCTCGCCCAGATAGTTGTAGCGCAGCGACTCGATCAGGAACAGCACGAAGACCGGATACATCAGCAGGCCGAAGGTGTACCCGCGCCGGAAGCCGCTGTAGGCGCGCCCGATCAGGTAGCCGATGGCCAGCAGGCACAGCACGGCGCCCAGATAGCCCAGGTCGAGCACGATGCGGAAGTACGCTGTCGGGCTGTTGAACTCGGGCCGCGCGTAGGTCGCCAGCCAGACCGACGCCGCCGCGCGCGGGTTGCCGAAGGCCGCGTCGAGCAACTGGCCCAGGCCGGGCATGATGTAGGTCCACTCCAGGGCAAAGGCGCCCTGGTAATAGGGCCAGCGGGTGTCGTCGACCAGCATGCCGATGCCGTTGTTGGCCGCCGTGGCGTAGTAGGTGATCAACCGGTCCAGCGTGAAAGCCCAGACCGAGTCGAACTGATCGACGTAGTAATCCCAGGAGCGGAAGTATTCGCTGGCAGTGAACAACAGATACAGGACCAGCGGTGCCACCACGGGCACGGCGGCGGCCATGCGCCAGCGCCGGGGGCTGGCGACCGGCAGGTAGGCCATGTGTGCGACCGCAAAACACACCAGCATTTCGATCACCGCCAGCCGCTCGGCCCAGGCGAAGGCGCGGAACACGGCCAGTCCGAGGAGCAGCGCCATGCCCGCATGCTCCCAGGCGCGCATGGCCTGCCGGCCCGCCCCGCGCTTGAGCGCATAGGCGATGGCATAGGCAACGCCGAACTGGGTGAAGGTGGTGACGCCCGGTGTGGTGGAAATCGCATCGCGCACCTCGGCCCGTTCGCCCGCCACAATCTCCAGCAGCAGGTGGGGCTGCCCCAGCAATGGCCCCAACCACACCACATAAGACAGCAGGGCCGGCACCAGCAGGGCCAGCATCAGGCCGCTGGACAACTGCGGCGGCATGGCCACCGGCCCCTGCAGTGGCTGGGCCAGCGCCCACTGGATTCCTGCCGCCAGCGCCAGCAGCAGCACGATGCCGAAGAAGTACAGCCCGCTCGGGATGTAGACGTTCTTCACAACGCCGCTGAAGTCGTAGGCCAGGATGGCCAGATAGACCGGCAGCAGCGCCAGCAGCACGATGCGCGTCGGATGCAGCCACCACAGGTCGGCTGCGCGGCGCGGCGCGGGCCCGGCCATGTCGGCAAGGCGGCGCGCCGTGGCCACCTGCGTGCGCACCGGGCGGCGATGACCGCCGGCCGGCCGCGTCACGTCAGGACCGGCGCATTCAGGCGCTTGCGCTTGACGCCATTGAAGAGCAGGCCATCGAGCCGGATGCCAGCCTGCTGCAGACGGCGCTGCGCGACGCGCGTGTCCAGCACCAGGCTGTGCTCGGAACGCACGATGAGCAGCGCGATGTCGCACAGGCGCCCGACCGCCAGCGCATCGCCCGACGGCAGCAGCGGGGCGGCATTGATGACGATGTGGTCGTACCGCTCGCGCAGCGCAGCCATGGCGGTCTCGAGCGTGAGCGACATCAGCATCGCGCCCGGGTTGCCCGAATCCGTGCCTTGCAACAGCACATCCATCTTCACTGCCGGGTGCCGGTGGATCACCTCGGGCAGTGTGCGCGAATACGACAGCAAATCCGACAGCCCAGGCGCCAGGGGGTCGAGGCCGACGAACCGGTGGATGCCCGGATTGCGCAGGTTGGCCTCGATCAGCAGCACCCGCTTGCCACTCTCGGCCATCAGCGCAGCCAGGTTGGACGCGATGAAGGCCTTGCCGGTGCCGGTCGACGGCGACGTGATGAGGACCACCTTGGCCGCCGTGCCGCGCGCGCGCAGCATCAGCGACAGGCTCACCGAGCGCAGGCTCTGGGAAGCCGGGTCATCCGGTGCCGCCCGCACCAGCAGCCGGTGGGTGCCGAAGTCCTCGATCACCTCGTCTCGCAGGCGCCCGTCCATCAGCCGCTGCTGGGCGTCGCTCTGCGGGATCACGGCCAAGGTCGGCTGATTCGCGGGCGACTCGAGTTCCTGGGCGTCGGACACGGTCGGCTGCAGGGCGCGGACCATCAGCACCACCCCGAGCGCAAGCACCAGGCCGGCCCCCGCGCCGACGGACAGCACCGCTGCGGCCTTCGGACGCACCGGATCCACCGGCACGACCGCCGCATCCAGTTGGCGCGCGGTCGACAGGCCACTGGCCGACGTGACGCGCAACAGGTCCACACGCGTCACCATCGCGGTGTAGAGCTCGGTGCTCATCTGCACATCACGCTGCAGGCGCACCAGGTCGCGCTGCTGCGTCGGCAACTGCTGCACATCACTGCGCAGGCGCCCTGCCGCTGCTTCGACGGTGCCGATCTGGGCCAGCACCGCAGCCAAGTCCGGGTGCGCAGGCGTGAAGCGCTGAGCAAGCTGGTCGCGCCGGATGCGCAGTTCGACCAGTTGGCGCTGAATGTCGCCACGCTGGCGCAGCAGGGCGTCGGCCTCGACCGCGACGGGCGTGGGACGCGACAGGTTCTGCGCGGCCGACAGCGCGTTCTCGGCAGCCTCGACGCGGCTCTTCAGCGGCGGCAACTGCTGCTCGAGGTAAGCCACGACCTTCGCATCCTCGCCGGCGCGGCGTTGCACCGAGTGCGCCAGGTAACTGGCTACCAGCCCATTCAGCAGCGCCGCCGCACGCGCTGGCTGGCTGTCCTCGTAGCTGATGCGCACCACGCTGGAATCGCGCGAGGGCTCGAACAGGCGCAACTGCCGGAGCACATCGTCGTAGGCCTTGATCCGGTTGCGCAGTTGCAGCGTCAGCGTGCTCGGGGGCAGGTCGGCCGCAGCGTTCACCGTCAGGCGGGCCGCGTGACCGGCCAGGGTGAAATCTGCCTGCTGGCCGACCGGGCCGCTGGCAACGGTGGCACCGTCCTCGGTGCGCAGCGTCCAGTTGCCGGCCTGCACCAGCAGCGCGAAATCATGCGCACGGTAGGCCTCTGGCACGGAGAACAGGGGCACCTCCACCCCATGGCGTGCGCCGATCGGCAGATAGCCATGACGGCGCGCCTCACCAAGCTGCACGTCGGCGCCGGCTGCGGCGATGACAGGGATCAGCAATTCGCGCGAGCGCAGGATCTCGATCTCGCCGCTGACGGCGATGCGCTCGAGATCGGTGGCCGCCCGGTCGGCGCCCGCCATGTTTGGCAGCAGCGCGGCGCGCGGGCGGGCGTCGATCTGCAGGAGCGTGTCGGCCAGGTAGGTGGGCGTAGTCAGCCACAGGTAGGCCGCCGCCGCGCCGAAGACGATTGTGAAGACGAGCAACGCCAGCCGGCCGTGCTGCAGCAAGGTGTCGATGGCGCCGCGCAGGCCGAAAGCATCGCCCGGCGGAGGCGCCGGTGGCAGGCGGTTGGCGGCGCGCCGCTCGATGGGAAACGCGCTCATCGGGGGAAGGCTCGGGTCACATCATTGAGGGTCTCACGCAGCACCGTGGCCGATGGCAGCACGTTGTTGATGAGCCGGGCCCAGCGCACCACAGGGGCGGTGTCGACATAGACGACATCGCGCGGGTCCAGCACGAAGCGGTCAGCCAGCAGCAGGGCATCGGGTGCGGAAGCATCGAGGTGGTAGACCTGTGGCCGGCCCTGGGCATCACCGCGGATCACGAACACTTGGCCGGCGCTGGCCGACTGCGAGGCGATGCCGCCTGCCTCGGCCAGGGCATCGGCCAACGTCAGATCGCCGCGTGGCATCAGCACCGCGGTCGGCCGCTGCACCTCACCCGTGACGAAGACCTTGGCCACGCGGCGCTCGGGCACGTTGACGACGTCACCATGGCGCAGTCGGATGTTGCCGCGCAGGTCGCCACCGTAGTACAACGATTGCAGGTCCAGCCGGGCCTGCTCGCTTCCACGCGTGACTGTCACCGCCGACAGGTCAGCCTCGCCGGTGAAGCCGCCGGCACTGGCGATGACCTGGGTCAGATCGGGCGGCACGTCGGTGATGGCGACCGTGCCGGGGTTGCGCACCTCGCCCGAGACGACGACACGCTGGCCACGGTACTGCAGCACCGACACATCGACCTGCGGCTGCTTGATGACCTTGACAAGACCGTTGGCGATCAGGTCGCGGATGGCGCGCACATTGAGGCCGTTAGCCAAGAATTCACCCACGTGGGGGAAGAACATGCGGCCATCGCTGTTGACGACGCGTCCGGACAGTTCGCTCGTGGTGCCACTGGGGTTGGTCAGTTCCGGATGGTCCCAGACCGTCACGCGCAGCACGTCTTGCGGCGCGACCAGGTACTCGTAGCGCCCAGCCTCGGTGCGGAAGGCCACCGGCAGCGGCGTCGCACGCTGGGCTCGCATCTGCCGCGCGCCGTGCAGCGCCTGCACGGTCTGGGCATCCAGCGGGCGCAAGTCGGCTCGGGCGCGCAGCGCATCCGATCCGGTGTCCAGTGCCATGCCCGGGGCATGGGCACAACCGGCAAGCACCCAGCAGGCGGCAATTGCCAGGCACATGCCACGCGCGGCGCGGCCGGTGGCCCGGGCAACGACACAATCATTCACGGCTTCATGTCTCCTGGTGGCAGGTTGGCGGGCTTTGGCATGGATGGCGCGCACCAATGCTGCCATCAAAATTGCTATAAATGGCATAACAGATGTTAATTGCGCCCGCTTGGCCAACCGTGCAAGTTTCGGGCCTCACGAGCCCATGCAGGGGGTGATGCGGTGGGGGGGGGAATGCCGCGCTGCGCCAGCTGGCACTGCGCCACCCCAGGCGTGCAGACGCGCCGGTCAGGGCCGGCCCGGCCAGGATCGCAGCCGCTGTCGTGCGGCCTGCGTCTCAGCGCCCGCAGCGAAAGGCCGCGCCAGTCACGGTCGGCCGGAGGCCGGAGCAGCCGGGGTCAGACAGCGCCACACCGCCGCTGGTCAGCGCTTCGCAAAAGATGTTGTCCTGCGCCGTCGGCTGGCGCTTGATCTCCAGTGCCCTGGCGGCGGTGCGCACCATCGCATTCGCACTCAGATCGACTGGGCCGACCGAGCCGCCGCCATAGGCGCGGCTGACGGCATCGCCGCGCGCGTTCGTGGCGGTCATCAGGCTGCTGGTGCCTGTTCCTTCGCCAACCCGGATGCCATTGGCACCGGTGTCGCTGATCGTGTTGCCAGCCACCCGCACGCGCGCGACCGACAGCGCCGCCAGGAATCCCGGGTACCGGCGCTCCTCATCGAAGACAAATGCGTGGATCTCGATGCCTGCATGGCCGGTGCGGACCGCCAACTGCGGCCAATTGGCAGGCGTGTAGGCCGGCGCTTCGGTCTGCACCTGGCTGATCACGTTGTCGTCCACACGCACGTTATGCACGCCCCAGGTGCTGTAACTGGCCTCGCGCGCCACCAGCACGCCAGCGGCCACCGCCGTGCGGGCGATCCGGTTGGACCGGATCGTGATGTCGGCGCCGCCAACGACGCTGATGCCGCGCCCCCAGTACTGGCCTGCGACGTCGTTGTGCGCGACCAGCACGTTGCGCACCAGTTGCTGATCGCGTTCCGACGCAAAAGTGGCGGCCAGGCGCGCCGTGTCTTCGTTGACCCAATCGCCAGTGGACAGGTATGACACCATCGCGATCATGTCGTCGCCGGTCTCGCGCACGGTGTTGTACAAGACGCGGCCATTGCGCGACCCGGCCGTGATGTGGATGCCGTCGGACAAGCTGCGCCGCACCTCGTTGTCGGCCACCAGGAAGCCGTCGGCACGGTAGACGAAGATGCCGGCCGACGCTGCGCTGTTGGCCGTCGGCGTGCCCCGCGCTCCGGCGTTGATGATGCGGTTGCCGCGGATCACGACATCGCGCAGGGGAGCGACGCGCTCGACACGGTCAAACACGGCGATGCGGGCCTGCCATGGCGCATGCACGCGGACATCGGTCACGGCCGTCAACGTGAAGTTGTAGATGCCCACACCGTCAGCCGCCAGCATCACCGCCTGGTCGCGCGGGTTGGTCGCATGCAGGGTTGCGCCTTCAGACCACATCACCGTGCCGGGTCGGCGCACGGTCAGCCGGCCATGGTGCTGGTAGACGCCGGGCGGAAAGACCAGCCACTGACCGGGCGCCAGGCCATCCAGCGCCGCCTGGATCATCGCGGTGTCATCGCGCCCGTCGTCGGGCTGGGCGCCATGGTGGCGCACATCCACCGCATTGGCCGGCTTGGTCGGCACCCCCGGCAGCATGCAGTCATCGGCAGCCGCGTTCTCGACGGGCGTGACGGTCGCGGCGGCTGGCGCGGGTTCAGGTGTGGGTGCGGGTGTGGGTAACGGCGCAGATGCCGATGCCAACGCAGTGACCAGCGCCTGGCGCTCGCCCGACAGCACCGCCATCCCGGCCACGCCGGTGAGATCAACCGGAGGCGCTGAGGCCGACAGCGGCGCGCCGCCGCCGCAACCCGCCAGTGCAAGCACCAGTCCAACGGCTGCAGCCAGAGCGTTTGCTGCCCGCCCAGGATGTAGGTGTGTCTTGGTCATGGTTGCCTCCGCTTGTCCCGGGCAAGTGGCCCGGCGCCACACCGATGCGGCAACGATGCCAGCGCTACGCCTGCACCTGTGTGCAGATGTTGCACATCGGACCCTGGCCCAACGCCCCGACACATTGTTGTCGCGCGCGCACCGCCTGCGTTGGGCAGATGTCACGGCCGCCTGCCGGCCATGGCACGGGTGACCAGCGCGCCCCCAGTGCCCCCCCAAGCCCGCCACGGCGGCCGGGCGGTCGGCCAACTCTGCCGACCAAAGCAGAACGGGTCTGAAGGTGACCCTTCTGACCCGTCGATTTTCACGGCGTTGGGCTGGAGGCGCGATCCGGAGTCGTACCGGACAGACTTGCAATGAGTTGCGTGCATTGCATATCAACGACTTAGTCTTACTGCGCGCCGGTTGGGCTGCTTGGCCTGCGGCTTGACGCTGACGTGCCTGGAGTCGAAGCCACCTTCTCGGGTCAGCCAGCCGCGTCTTGGAGTTCGCCATGGCGCATTCCGCGCTTCTACGGTCTCACCCCCGTTGCGGGCACCGACTGGATTGCCATCGTCGGCATCGATGCCGACTACGCGCTGGCTGGTGTCACGCGCAGCGCCCAGGCCAGCGCGCTGGCGGCAGCGGGCATCGTCGTCCTGGTACTGCTGCTCGCAGTGGCGCTCAGCCGCCGCATTGCCCGGCCCATCCACGCCGTCAGCGTGGCGGCCCGGCGTGCCGGTGGTGGCGGCCTGGACGTGAGCGTGCCCACCGATGTCCCGCGCGAACTGGCCGAAGTGGCGCGCGAGTTCAACCTCATGCTCGACGCCATCGGCGACACGCAGGCACGCCTGCAACACAGCCGGGCCCGACTCAAGCTGGCGCTTGAAGGCTCGCACATGGCGATCTGGGACCTGGTGATCGGCAGCGGGTCGGTGTACCTGTCAGAGACCTGGTCCGAGTTGCTGGGCGGGCCGCACTTGGCCACCCAGTTGTCGCTGCGCGGATTGCTGCGCCTGATACCAGCCGCCGACCGGACACTGGTCACTGCCGCCTTCAGAAAGGTGCTGCCGCAGGGCGAGGACGACTTCATGGCGGAACACCGCTTCAAGACCCGCACCGACCGGACGCTCTGGGTGGCCACCCAGGGCCGTGTCACCGAGCGCGACGCGGAAGGCCGGGCCACGCGGATGCTGGGGGTCATCGTCGACATTTCGGAACGCCACCATCGCGATGACGAGATCCACCGCCTAGCCTACTTCGACACCCTGACATCGCTGCCCAACCGGCGTATGTTGACCCAGGAGGTGACGAAGGCGCTGGCCCGGGCGCGCCGGGCACGCCTGTTCGGCGCATTGATGTTCATCGATCTCGACCGCTTCAAGAGCATCAACGACGCCCGTGGCCACGCCACTGGCGACGCCTTGCTCAAGACCGTGGCCGCGCGGCTGCAGTCGCTGACGCGCGAGGTTGACACGGTCGCCCGCATGGGTGGCGACGAGTTCGTCGTGCTGGCCACCGGCCTGGACGACAACGCCGCCGACGCCGCGCGCTCGGCCCACCTCCTGGCCGAGAAGATGCGTGCGGCGCTGGAACTGCCCCACGAGATCGGCCAGCAGTTCTTCACCTCCAGTGCCAGCATCGGCGTGGCCCTGCTGGTCATGGACAACCAGACGGTCGACGACCTGCTGCGCGAGGCCGACATCGCCATGTACCGCGCGAAGAGCGCCGGGCGCAACCAGATTGCGTTCTTCCAGGCCGGCATGCAGGCCGAAGTCGAACAGCGACTGACCGTCGAAAACGATCTGGCGCAGGCCATCGAGCGCCAGCAGATGAGCCTGCACGCCCAGTCGCAGATGGACGCAGAGGGTCGGTTGGTTGGTGCCGAGTTGCTGCTGCGTTGGCGTCACCCTGAGCAGGGCATGATCCCGCCGCTGCACTTCATCGAGGTGGCCGAAGAGACCGGCTTGATCGTGCGCATCGGCGACTGGGTCTTGAACCAGGCCTGCCTGCTAGTGAAGGATCTGCGCACGACCGGACACGACATCCCCCTGTCGGTGAACATCAGCCCGCGGCAGTTCCGCTACCCTGGCTTCAGCGCGCGCGTGCAGGAAGTGCTGCAGGCCCACGACGTGCCGGGCAGCAGCCTGATCTTCGAGGTCACCGAAGGCCTGCTAGTCGGCCCGGTCGACGCCACCATCATCCGCATGAACGAGCTGCGCGCAGTGGGCATCCGGTTCTCGATCGACGATTTCGGCACTGGCTATTCCAGCCCGGCCTACCTCAAGCGCCTGCCGCTGTACGAGCTGAAGGTCGACAAGAATTTTGTCGACGGCATAACGGACGACCACAACGACACCGAGATCGTGCAGATGGTGATCTCACTGGCCAAACTGCTGAAGCTGCGCGTGGTGGCTGAAGGCGTCGAGACGCTCGAGCAGGCGAACTTCCTGAAGAGCCGCGGCTGCGAGACGATGCAGGGCTACTTCTTCAGGCGGCCCGTGCCCGTTGGCGAGTGGCTGGTCGACGTTCGTTCGGACAGCCTGGTCAGCCTGCCCGCACCTTGAGTGCGCCTCCTTTCTCGTCCCAGCGTGCGTTCCAGCAGGCTGGTGGCGGCGTAGATCGCGCCGATCGTCGGGAGATAGGCTTTCGGGGATAGGCCTTTCCTTTCCGACTGCGCCAGGACACATGGCAGAACAGCGGTGGAATAACGGTGGGAAAGCGTGCGCGAAGCGCTAAAACCTGCCGTTGGCGAACCAGCGCTTTGAGGCGGTGGGGGCGATCTCCAGGTACAGGCCGCCGGTGCCGGCCAGGCGTTGGCGCGGCTTGCCGGCTGGGCAGGTGGCATTGCGGCAGGCAGGATCGGTGAGCATGGGGGAACAATTTCTCAGCGGGAGGGGGAGTTGGCCAACGTTCCCCCGCATGTTCCCCCAGGTTGCATAGACTTTAGGTGCGTCGTCGTGACATGAAAAAAGCTTCTAAGTAACTGATTTTATTAAAGGCTTGATCTGCTCTGCATCAATGTGACGGCCCGTCCTGGTGCGCGGGACGGGAATCGAACCCGTACGCCTTGCGGCTGCGGGTTTTAAGCCCGCTACGTCTACCTGTTCCGTCACCCGCGCGGGGGTGTGGCGGCCGCCAGTCTAGGGCCTGGGCGCGGGCCGGCCGGGCGGGTTCTCACATCGGCTTGAAGCGCCAGGCATAGGCCTGGCTCACCGCCAGCTTGTCGCCGTGCTGGCGCAGGTGCAGGGTGATGCGGCCCAGCTCGTCGCGCTGGGCCCGGGCGATGGCGCTGGCGCGCACGATCACGCCACGGTGCACCTGCCAGAACAGCTCCGGGTCCAGCCCCTCGGCCAGCTCCTTCAGCGGCTTGCGCACATGGGCCTCGTCGCTGGCCGTCACCACCCGGGTGTACTTCTCGTCGCTCTGGAAGAACAGGATCTCGTCGATGGCGAACAGCTTGATGGTCTCGCCCACGCTGGCGCTCACCCAGCGCAGCGGCACGGCCGGGCCGGGGCGCACCGTGCCGGGGTTGGCGGCCAGCCTGCCGGCCAGGCGGTCGACCAGGGCGTCCAGGTCGGCGGCGGGCTGGCGCTGGGCCAGGCGCTCCTGCAGCCGGGCCACGGCCTGGGCCAGGCGGTCGGCGGCGATGGGCTTGAGCAGGTAGTCCACCGCGCCGGCATCGAAGGCGGCCACGGCATGGCTGTCGTAGGCGGTGGTGAACACCACGTGGCAGCGGCCGCTGGCCGCACGCGCCACGTCCAGCCCGCTCAGGCCGGGCATGCGGATGTCCAGCCAGGCGATGCTGGGCTGCAGCGCGTCGATGGCCTCCACCGCCGCCGGTCCATGTTCACACTCGGCCACGATCTGCAGCGCCGGCCAGGCCTGGGCCAGCATGCGCCGCAGCTCGCTGCGGGGCAGGTCTTCGTCGTCGGCGATCAGCGCTGTGGCGGTCATGCAGGCTCCGTGGTGTCGGCAGGCAGGGTGATGGTGGCGGCCACGCCGCCGCCGGGGCGGGCCACCAGGCGCAGGCTGGCGCGGCCGTCGAACATCTGCTGCAGCCGCTCGCGGATGTTGGCCAGGCCCAGGCCGGTGCCGCTGGTGCTGCCGGCCGCGCCGCCGAAGCCCACGCCGTCGTCGGCCACGGTGATGGCCAGTTCACCGGCCGCCGTGCGGCAGGCGCTCACCTCCACCAGGGCCGGCCCGATCTTGGGCTCCACGCCGTGCTTGACGGCGTTCTCGGCCAGCGAGATCAGCATCCAGGGCGGGCAGGGCGCGCCCAGCAGGTCGGCCGGTGCATCCACCGTGAACTGCAGCCGCGGCATGCGCGTGGCCATCAGGCCCAGGTAGGCGCGCACCATGTCCAGCTGGCCGCCCAGCGTGGCCTGGGCCGAGCCGTCGCTGCGCAGCCGCGGGATGGCCGCACGCAGATAGTCGACCAGCCGGTCGACCATCTGGCTGGCGCGGGCGGGGTCGCTGCTGATGGCGCTGCGCACGCCGGCCAGGGTGTTGAACAGGAAGTGCGGCTCCACCTGGGCCGCCAGCACCGACAGCTGCAGCTCGGCCTCGCGCCGGGCGGCCTGGGCCTGGCGCAGCGCCTGCTCGCGCTGCAGCGCGGTCAGGCCGGCCTGCTCACGCCGCCAGCCCCACAGCGCGCTGCCACCGGCCAGCCAGAACATCAGCAGTGCCCAGAACGCGGTCTGGCTCCAGTCGCTGGCGTCGACGTTGGGCTTGTCGTGCCTGGTGGCCTCCGTCCGCGGTGCCGAGGCACCGGTCTCGGCCTTGATGCTGACGCCCACCGCCATCAGCACCTTGCGGCGCTTGCCGCTGGCATCGACCATGCCGGTCTGCTCGGCCAGCCACTGCTTCAGCGGCTCGGCCACGCCCAGCCGGTGGCCCAGGGCCAGCAGCACCGTGACCACCACGAACATCGCCACCAGGGCGCGCCATTCCTGCCGCGCCGGCCAGCGCTGGCGCCGCACCCACAGGCCCAGCCAGGGCACGGCCGCCATCGGCAGCAGGGTCTGCAGCATGGGCACCAGCAGCATGAACCAGGCCTGGTCGGACGGCGGCGCCATGGCCACGCCACCGGTCAGGAACAGCATGGCCAGCAGCCAGCCCGGGCCCCACAGCCGCCAGCGCCCGGTGATCCAGGCGCGGCTGAACACCGGGTAGCGGCGGTACTGGGTGAACCAGCTGTGGTGCCTGCCGGTCAGCTCGGCAGGCAGGGGCTGGTCCAGGGGCTGGGTGCTCATGGGCTGCAAGCCTAACCGGCCGGCGGTGGCCTGGCCGCGGGCCCGACGGGGGCTGCCCAGGCGGCGACGAAGCCGGCCCGGCGGGCGACGAACCAGCGCGGCCGCCGTGCCCTCAATCCGGTTCGGGCAGGGCCAGCAGGCCCACGGCGGTGCTGCCACCCATCCAGCGGCGCGCGGCACGCTGCAGCGCCGCGGGGTCGGCGGTGCTGAACAGGCGCAGCGGTGGCGCTGCGCCGGCCACCGGGCCGCTGCCCAGCAGGCTCTGCACACGCCGGGCCACCGCATCGGCCGTGTCCACCAGGGTGGTGCCGGGGCCCAAGCGCTGCTGCAGCGCCGCGGCCACCAGCGGGTAGTGGGTGCAGCCCAGCACCACGGTGTCGGCCCCGCTGTCGCGCAGCGCGGCGGCGATCTGGTCCAGCTGCGCATCCAGCGGCGCGGGGTCGTCGCCGGCCGCCTCGATGGCCTCGGCCAGGCCGGGGCAGGGCAGCTGCAGCACCTGCGTGCTGGCGGCATGGGCATGCACCAGCTGCTGCAGGCGCGGGCTGCGCAGGGTGCCGGTGGTGGCCATCACCGCCACCCGGTGGTTGCGGCTGGCCGCCACCGCCGGCTTGATGCCTGGCTCCACCCCCACGAAGTGGCGCCCGGGCCAGCGCGCGCGCAGCGCGGCAATGGCCTGCGTGGTGCCGGTGTTGCAGGCCACCAGCACCAGATCGGTGCCGTCCTCGATCAGCCAGCCGGCCAGCTGCAGGCAGCGCGCGCTGACCCATGCGGCCGGCCGGTCGCCCCAGGGTGTGTGGCGGCTGTCGGCGATGTAGGTGAGCGCGGCGCCTGGCAGGTGCTGGCGCACGGCGCGCAGCACCGACAGGCCGCCGATGCCGGAATCGAAGACGCCGACGCGGGAAAAAGCAGGTTTGGACATGGGCCGCGCAGTCTAGTTCCATGCGCCGTTGGGCCTGTTCTGGCCGCGTCGATCCGGCGCTAGGCGGCCTGAAACTGTCGCTTGGGCGACTTCGGCCCCGGCTTGCCCCGCATGGCCCGGCAAACGGCGGGAATACGCGATTGACGTCGCCCAGCCAACCCGTTTAGCCTGAATTTCAACAAGCGCCAAGCTGCGAGGAGGTTGACGCATGGGTCCCATGATCGCCCGGAGATTGCTGGTTTCGATGCCTGCTTTGGTGGGGGTGCTGTTCCTCTGCTTCTGCCTGCTGCAGGTGGTGCCCACCGACCCCGCGCTGATCATCGCCGGCGCCGACGCCAGCCCCGATGTGGTGGCCGGCATCCGCAAGGACCTGGGGCTCGACCGGCCGCTGCTGATCCAGTTCTTCGAGTACATCGGCCGGGTGGCCCAGGGTGATCTGGGCCGCTCCATCATCTCCAACAAGCTGGTGTCTGAGGAGCTGGCCGACACCGTAGGCCCCACCACCGAGCTGATGGTGGGCGCCATGGTGCTGGCGGTGCCGCTGGGCCTGGTGCTGGGCACGCTGGCCGCGGTGCACCGCGGCTCGCTGATCGACCGGGCGGTGGTGGCGCTGTCGGTGGCCGGCGTGTCCATGCCGGTGTTCTTCGTCGGCCTGATCCTGATGCAGTACGTGGGCTACAAGTGGGATCTGCTGCCCTTCACCGGCCGCACCGGCCCGGTCTGGGACGGTGGCTTCGCCAGCCTGATCCTGCCGTCGCTCACCCTGGGCAGCGTGCTGGTGGGGCCGATCGCCCGCATCACCCGCACCGCCGTGCTCGAGGTGCTGGGCGCTGACTTCGTGCGCACGGCGCGGGCCAAGGGCCTGCGTGAATCGACGGTCATCATCCACCACGCCTTGCGCAATGCGCTGATCCCGGTGGTCACCCTGGTGGGCCTGCAGGCGGCGTTCTTGCTGGGTGGCGCCGTGGTCACCGAGACCATGTTCTCCTGGCCCGGCGTGGGCCGGCTGGCGGTTGGCGCCATCGTCACCAGTGATTTCCCCACAGCACAAGGCGCGATCATGATTCTGGCCCTGGCCTTCCTGGTGATCAACCTGCTGGTTGACGTGATGTACGTGGTGCTGGATCCGCGGGTGCAGCGCTCATGAGCAGCGTCCTGCCCTCCACCGGTGTGGCCAAGCTGCCGGCCGCCCCCAACCCCGGCCCCGCGCCCAGCGCCGCCGCGCCGCGCCGCGCCGGCCTGCTGGCACGCCTGGCGCGCGACCGTGTTGCCGCTGTCTCGGCCGTGCTGCTGGGACTGATCGCGCTGTCGGCCTTGTTCGCGCCCTGGGTGGCGCCCTACGACCCGTACTACACCGATCTGTCCAAGACCATGGCGCCACCCAGTGCCGAGCACTGGTTCGGCACCGACAACACCGGCCGCGACATGCTGAGCCGCGTGCTCTACGGCGCCCGCAACACCTTGATGATGGGCCTGGCCGGTGTGCTGCTGGGCGGCGGCCTGGGCGCGGTGCTGGGCATCCTGGCGGCCTTCTACAAGCGGCTGGACCCGTGGATCATGCGGGTGGTCGACATCCTGCTGGCCTTCCCGGCCATCATGATCGGCCTGGCCGTGGCGGCCATCCTGGGCTCGGGCCTGTCGGCGGTGATCTTCGCCCTGGTGGTCTCCACCGTGCCCGACGTGGCGCGGGTGGCGCGTGGCTCGGCCGTCGGCGTGATGGGGCAGGAGTTCATGGAGGCCGGCCGTGCCGTGGGCCTGCGCAACGGCGCGCTGATCTGGCGCTACCTCACGCTGAACTGCATCTCCACCATCGCGGTGTTCCTCACGCTGCGCTTCGGCCAGGTGATCCTGGTGGGCTCGGCGCTGGGCTTCCTGGGCATGGGCGCGCAACCGCCCGAGGCCGAGCTGGGCATGATGGCCGCCCAGGGCCGGGATTTTTTGTTCATGGCGCCGCACATCGCCACCATCCCCAGCCTGGCCATCTTCGCCATCGTGCTGACCGCCAACCTGCTGGGTGACGCGGTGCGGGACGTGCTGGACCCCCGTTTGCAGACCTGAAGCAGTCCGCTTTGTCCCCGGCCCTTGGCGCAGGGCCGCACCCGACGGCCGGCGTGCCGGCGGGTGTTCACAAGAGCAGCAGCGCAGCAACCCCGTTTGCCTTGTCCAACGTGCACCTGGAGACACCATGACCCTGCACCGTTCTCTGATCAGGCTGGCCGGCCTGGCCACGGCCCTGGCGGCCTGCCTCGGCAGCGCCCAGGCCCAGACCCTCAACATGGCCAAGGCGCTGGATTCGCCGCACTACGACAGCCAGCGCACCACCTGGAGCCCCACGTCCGACGTCACCCACATGATCCAGGACACCCTGGTGGCGCTGGACTGGGATGGCAAGACCGCCGTGCCCCTGCTGGCCAAGAGCTGGACCGTCAGCCCCGACGGCAAGCTCTACACCTTCAAGCTGCGCGACGACGTGCAGTTCTGCAGCGGCAAGAAGTTCACCGCCGCCGATGTGCTGTACAGCTTCAACCGCCAGAAGGACCCGGCCACCCGCGCACCCTATGCCTGGCGCGCAGGCAAGATCAAGGAGCTGCGTGCACCCGACCCCTACACGGTGGAATACGAGCTGGTCGAGCCCTACTCCGACCTGATGGTGCAGCTGACCATGTTCAACAACAGCATCCACAACAAGGAGAGTGTGGACAGCCTGGGCAAGGACTACGGCATCAAGGGCGTGGACGGCACCGGCCCCTGGTGCTGGGTGAGCTGGCAGCCGCGCACCGAGCTGCAGCTCAAGCGCCACGACGCCTACAAGTGGGGCCCCACGCCCATGTACAAGAACCCCGGGCCGGTGAAGTACGAGAAGCTGTCGATCAAGATCGTGCCCGAGGATTCCAGCCGCCTGGCAGCCATGATGAGCGGCCGCTTCGACATCACCAGCCACTTCCCCACCCAGTTCATCGACCAGGCCAAGCGGTCGACGGTGCTGAATGTGGAGGAGGCCAACCCGAACTTCCAGCTGATGTACTTCGGCTTCAAGGCCGACCGCCCGCTGGTGAAGGACAAGCGGGTGCGTGAGGCCATGAGCATCGGCCTGAACCGCGCCGAGCTGGTCAAGGGTGTGATGCTGGGCCAGGCCGCACCGGCCTACACCTACATCCACGAGGGTGCGCTCGATTTCAACCCCGCCACCAAGGGCATCATCAAGGAAGACGTGGCGCGCGCCAACAAGCTGCTGGACGAAGCCGGCTGGGCCAAGAAGGGCCCCGACGGCATCCGCATGAATGCCGCGGGTGAGCGGCTGGCGCCGGTGGTCTTCATCCCGCAGGTGACCTACTTCCCGCGCATGACCGAGGCCATCCAGGGCTACATGCGCAAGATCGGTGTCGACTGGAAGATCACCGCACTCGAGTCCACCATCATGCCGGCCAAGCTGAGCGGCCAGGACTTCGACCTGTGGACGGTGACCGTGCCCTATCTGTCGGCCGGTGAGCTGATGATCTTCTACTTCGACTCGGCCCAGATCCCGGTGCCCAACCGCATGAACTGGAAAGACGCCGCCACCGACGCAGCCATCAACAAGGGCAAGACGGCGCTGAACGCGGCCGACCGCGCAGCCGGCTTCATGGCGGCGCAAGACATCGTGATGAAGGAGCATCTGTGGATTCCGGTGATGAACCCACGCATGTACCAGACCACGACCAAGAAGGTGAAGGGTGCACGGGCGCACATGCTGTTCCAGTACACCTTCTACAAAGGCCTCGACACCTCGCCATGAAGACGCCCGACATGCCCGACGATCTGCGTGCCGGCGCTGACACTGGCGCTGCGGCAGCGGCGGCCCCGCTGCTGGAGGTGCAGAACCTGCGCACCTGGTTCCACACCGAGCGTGGCCTGTTCCGCGCGGTGGACGGCATCAGCTTTGCCGTGGGCCGCGGCAAGGTCGTGGGCCTGGTGGGTGAATCGGGCTGCGGCAAGAGCGTCACCTCGCTGTCGCTGATGGGCCTGGTGCCGTCACCCCCCGGCCAGGTGCAGGCCGATCTGCTGCGCTTCGACGGCCAGGACGTGCTGGCCATGTCGGCCAACGAGCGGCGCCTGCTGCGTGGTGGCCGCATGGCCATGGTGTTCCAGGAGCCCATGACCAGCCTGAACCCGGTGCACACCATCGGCCGGCAGATCGTGGAGGCCATCCGCGCCCATGGCGACATGTCCTACGAGGACGCCAAGAAGCGGGCACTGGAAGTGCTGGAGCTGGTGCGCATCCCGTCGGCGGCGCAGCGCTTCGACGACTTTCCGCACCACATGTCGGGTGGCATGCGCCAGCGCGTGATGATCGCCATGGCCCTGGCCTGCGAGCCTGCGCTGCTGGTGGCCGACGAGCCCACCACCGCCCTCGACGTCACCATCCAGGCGCAGATCCTCGATCTGCTGCGTGATCTGCAGCAGCGCCTGGGCATGGCGGTGCTGATCATCACGCACGACCTGGGCGTGATCGCCGAGCTGGTGGACGAGGTGATCGTGATGTACGCCGGCAAGATCGTCGAGAGCGCGCCGGTGCAGGCCTTGTTCGACGACCCGCAGCACCCCTACACCATCGGCCTGCTGGGCTCGATCCCGCGGCTGGACGTGGTGCGTGAGCGCCTGTCCACCATCGAGGGCAGCGTGCCCAGCCCGGCCAACCAGCCGGCGGGTTGCCGTTTTGCACCACGCTGCCCGTTCTCAGACGCGCGCTGCCATGCGGACGAGCCGCCGCTGCGCGCCATGGGTGCCGGCCACCAGGTGGCCTGCTGGAAGGCGCCGGTGGAGCTGGCGCTGGCGGCAGCACCCACCCAGGAGATGGCCCATGTCGGCGCGTGATCAGGTGCCCGGTTCCAACGTTGGCGCCGAGCCGGTGCTGCAGGTGCGTGGCCTGGTCAAGCACTTTCCCGTCAAGCGGGGTGTGGTGATCAGCCGCACCACCGGCCAGGTGCGGGCGGTGGACGATGTCAGCTTCGACATCGCCCGCGGCGAGACCCTGGCCCTGGTGGGCGAGTCGGGCTGTGGCAAGAGCACCACCGGGCGCCTGGTGCTGCGGCTGATCAACCCCAGCGCGGGCTCGGTGCGCTTCCAGGGCCAGGAGATCGCCACGGTCAGCGACGAGCAGATGCGTGGCATGCGCCGGCACCTGCAGATCATCTTCCAGGATCCGTATGCGTCGCTGAACCCCCGCATGACCATCGGTGACATCCTCACCGAGCCGATGCAGGTGCATGCCATCGGCAGCGTGGCCGAGCGCGCGGAGCGCGTGGCCGAGCTGTTGCAGGTGGTGGGCCTGCTGCCCGAGCATGCCAGGCGCTACCCGCACCAGTTCTCGGGCGGCCAGCGCCAGCGCATCGGCATTGCGCGTGCGCTGGCGGTGCAGCCCGATCTGATCGTCTGCGACGAGCCGGTGTCGGCGCTGGATGTGTCGATCCAGGCCCAGGTGGTGAACCTGCTGCAGGATCTGCAGAAGCGCTTCGGCCTCAGCTACTTGTTCATCGCGCACGATCTGGCGGTGGTCAAGCACATCAGCGACCGGGTGGCGGTGATGTACCTGGGCAAGCTGGTGGAGATGGCCGACAAGAAATCGCTCTACGCCCGCCCGCTGCACCCTTACACCCAGGCCCTGCTGTCGGCCATTCCGCGGCCCGAGCCCGGCCTGGAGCGCACCCGCATCCTGCTGGCCGGTGATGTGCCCAGTGCCATGCACCCGCCCAGCGGTTGCCGCTTCCGCACCCGCTGCCCGCATGCGCAAGAACGCTGCGCACAAGAGGAGCCGCTGCTGCGTGATGCCGGCGCCGGCCACCGCGTGGCCTGCCATTTCTTCGAGACCCTGCCGATGCCGGCTGGTGTGGCGGCCGTCGAGAAGCAGGACCAGAGCCGCTTTGCGGTGCGGCTGGCGGCCTTCGAGGCAGCGCGCCAGCGCCCGGTGCCGGCCTGATTCCGGCCGGCACCGGCGTGGCGCCGGCTGAACCCGAACCTGACCCTTAGGCGACGGCGCTGCCCTGGCTGCTGGGGCACAATGGCAAAAAATAGCACGACCGTTCGATTTCTTGCCATTCCGGGGTGCGCAGCCTGCCGCCTAGAATTCGGCAGCTGTTGCCCAGATCAAATTTCCATCCAGCCAGGAGCCGCGTGACATGAAGGTATTGGTGCCCGTGAAGCGTGTTGTCGACTACAACGTCAAGGTGCGTGTGAAGTCCGACGGCACAGGGGTTGACATCGCCAACGTCAAGATGAGCATGAACCCCTTCGACGAAATCGCTGTCGAAGAGGCCGTGCGCTTGCGTGAGAAGGGCGTGGTCACCGAGGTCATCGCCGTGTCCTGCGGTGTCACCCAGTGTCAGGAAACCCTGCGCACCGCCATGGCCATCGGCGCCGACCGCGCCATCCTGGTGGAGAGCACGGAAGAGCTGCAGCCCCTGGCCGTGGCCAAGCTGCTGAAGGCCCTGGTCGACAAGGAACAGCCCGGCCTCATCATCCTGGGCAAGCAGGCCATCGACGACGACTGCAACCAGACCGGCCAGATGCTGGCCGCGCTGGCCGGCCTGCCCCAGGCCACCTTTGCCAGCAAGGTGGACGTGGTCGACGGCAAGCTGAATTGCACGCGTGAGATCGACGGTGGCCTGGAGACGCTGAGCTTGAGCCTGCCGGCGGTGATCACCACCGACCTGCGCCTGAACGAGCCGCGCTACGTCACCCTGCCCAACATCATGAAGGCGAAGAAGAAGACGCTGGAAGTGGTGAAGCCGTCGGACCTGGGCGTGGATGTGGCCAGCAAGATCAAGACCCTGAACGTGAGCGAGCCGCCCAAGCGTGGCGCCGGCATCAAGGTGCCCGATGTGGCCACCATGGTGAGCAAGCTGAAGAACGAAGCGAAGGTGATTTGAGATGAGCGTCCTCGTCATTGCCGAACACGACAACGCGTCCATCAAGGGCGCCACCCTGAACACCGTCACCGCGGCCCTGGCCTGCGGTGGTGATGTGCATCTGCTGGTGGCCGGCCACAACGCCGGCGCCGCCGCTGCGGCTGCTGCGCAGATCGCCGGCGTGGCCAAGGTGCTGCATGCCGACGACGCCGGCCTGGGCCATGGCCTGGCCGAGAACATCGCGGCGCAAGTCGTTGCCATCGCCGGTGGCTACAGCCACCTGCTGTTCCCCGCCACGGCCGCCGGCAAGAACGTGTCGCCGCGTGTGGCCGCCCTGCTGGACGTGGGCCAGATCAGCGACGCCACCAAGGTGGTCAGCGCCGACACCTTCGAGCGCCCGATCTACGCCGGCAACGCGATTGCCACGGTGCAGAGCAGCGACAGCATCAAGGTGATCACCGTGCGCACCACCGGCTTCGACGCCGCTGCTGCCAGCGGTGGCAGCGCGGCGGTGGAGAGCATTGCCGCGGTGGCCGCCTCGGCCGCCAGCAGCTGGCTGAGCAGCGAGATCGCCAAGAACGACCGGCCTGAACTGACGGCGGCCAAGATCATCGTCAGCGGTGGCCGGGCCCTGGGCAGTAGCGAGAAGTTCAACGAGGTGCTGACGCCCCTGGCCGACAAGCTGGGCGCCGCACTGGGCGCCAGCCGCGCCGCGGTGGACGCGGGTTATGCGCCCAACGACTGGCAGGTGGGTCAGACCGGCAAGATCGTGGCGCCCACGCTGTACATCGCCGCCGGCATCTCGGGCGCCATCCAGCACCTGGCCGGCATGAAGGACAGCAAGGTGATCGTGGCCATCAACAAGGACGCCGAGGCACCGATCTTCAGCGTGGCCGACTACGGCCTGGAAGCCGACCTGTTCGTGGCCGTGCCCGAGCTGGTCAACAGCCTGTGATGCGGCGCGCCTGACGCGCAGCTGAACCACCCAGTACCCATCTCAAGGGCGCCGATTCGGCGCCCTTGTTCCATCCGGAGACCGACATGAGTTATCTCGCCCCCGTCAAGGACATGCTGTTCGTGATGAACCATGTGGCCGGCCTGGAGGCCGTGGCCACGCTGCCCGGCTTCGAGGACGCCGGCCCCGACACCGCCGCCGCGGTGCTGGACGAATGCGCCAAGCTCAACCAGGACGTGATCGCCCCGCTGAACTGGGAAGGCGACAAGGCGCCCTCGTGGTTCAAGGACGGCGTGGTCACCACCACCGCCGGCTTCAAGGACGCCTTCAGGCAATACGGCGCCGGTGGCTGGCAGGGTGTGCACCACCCGGTGGAATTCGGCGGCCAGGGCCTGCCCAAGCTGATCCACGCCGCCTGCATCGAGATGGTGAACAGCGCCAACATGAGCTTTGCGCTGTGCCCGCTGCTGACCGACGGCGCCATCGAGGCCTTGCTGACCGCCGGCAGCGACGAGCTGAAGGCGCGCTATCTGGCGCCCATGGTGGAAGGCCGCTGGACCGGCACCATGAACCTGACCGAGCCGCAGGCGGGCAGCGACCTGAGCATGGTGCGCAGCCGCGCCGAGCCCCAGCCCGACGGCAGCTACAAGCTCTTCGGCACCAAGATCTTCATCACCTACGGTGAGCACGACATGGCCGAGAACATCGTCCATCTGGTGCTGGCCCGGGTGACGGGTGCGCCCGAGGGCGTGAAGGGCATCTCGCTGTTCGTCTGCCCGAAATTCATGGTCAACGCCGATGGCAGCCTGGGGGCGCGCAACGACGTGCACTGCGTCAGCATCGAGCACAAGATGGGCATCAAGGCCAGCCCCACCGCCGTGCTGCAGTACGGCGACCACGGTGGTGCCGTGGGCTACCTGGTGGGCCAGGAGAACCGTGGCCTGGAATACATGTTCGTGATGATGAACGCCGCCCGCTTCGCGGTGGGCCAGCAGGGCATCGCGGTGGCCGAGCGCGCCTACCAGAAGGCTGTGCAGTACGCGCGTGACCGGGTGCAGAGCCGCCCGGTGGACGGCAGCCTGAACACGGCCGCGCCCATCATCCACCACCCCGATGTGAAGCGCATGCTGATGACCATGCGCGCCTACACCGAGGGCTGCCGCGCCATGGCCTTCGTGGCCGCTGCCGCGCTGGACGCCGCCCATGCCCACCCGGATGCGGCGGTGCGCAAGCAGAACCAGGCCTTCTATGAATTCATGGTGCCCCTGGTCAAGGGCTATTCCACCGAGATGAGCCTGGAAGTCACCAGCCTGGGTGTGCAGGTGCATGGCGGCATGGGCTTCATCGAGGAGACCGGTGCGGCCCAGCACTACCGCGACGCCAAGATCCTGACCATCTACGAGGGCACCACCGCCATCCAGGCCAACGACCTGGTCGGCCGCAAGACCGCGCGTGATGGTGGCGCCACCGCACGTGCCATCTGTGAGCAGATCCAGGCCACCGAGGCGGCCCTGGCCGGCCGCAGCAGCGACGCGGCGCAGGCCATGGCCAAGCGGCTGACGGCGGCCCGCCTGGCGCTGCTGGACGCGGTGGGCTTTGTCGCCGGACAGAGCAAGGCCGCACCCAACGCCGTGTTCGCCGGCAGCGTGCCCTATCTGATGCTGGCCGGCAACGTGATGGCCGGCTGGCAGCTGGCGCGCTCGCTGCTGGCCGCCGAAGACCAGCTGGCCGCCGGTGTGGAACCTGACTTCATGCGCGCCAAGATCAGCACCGCACGTTTCTACGCCGACCACATCCTGAGCAAGGCGCCCGGCGTGCGCGACAGCATCGTCGACGGCGCCGTCGGCGTCACCGAGATGGCGCTGGACGCGTTCTGACGCCTGCCCGCACAGCCCGGGGCGCCATGTCGCTCCGGTGATAGTGACCGGCCGGTGTGCCCTCGCACACTGGCCTGCTTGATCCAACATTCCTGACCTGGAGCCGCCCGTGCCCTTGCCCGCCGTCCTGTCCAACCTGCCGCTGCCCATCATCGGCTCGCCGCTGTTCATCATCAGCACGCCCAAGCTGGTCATCGCCCAGTGCACCGCCGGCGTGGTGGGCTCCATGCCCGCGCTCAATGCCCGGCCCGCCGCCCAGGTGGACGAATGGCTGGCCGAGATCACCGAGGGCCTGGCCGCCTGGGACAAGGCCCACCCCGACCGCAAGGCCGCGCCCTATGCCATCAACCAGATCGTGCACAAGAGCAACGACCGGCTCGACCACGACATGGAAATGTGCGCCAAGTACAAGGTGCCGATCATCATCACCAGCCTGGGCGCGCGCGTTGATCTGAACGAGGCGGTGCACGCCTGGGGCGGCGTGGTGCTGCACGACATCATCAACAACAACCATGCCCACAAGGCGATCGACAAGGGCGCCGACGGCCTGATCGCGGTGGCCGCCGGCGCCGGTGGCCATGCCGGCACCAAGAGCCCGTTTGCGCTGATCCAGGAGATCCGCCAGTGGTTCGACGGCCCGCTGGCCCTGTCGGGCAGCATCGCCACCGGCGATGCGGTGCTGGCCGCCCAGGCCATGGGCGCCGATTTCGCCTACATCGGCTCGGCCTTCATCGCCACCGAAGAGGCCCGTGCCATCGACGCCCACAAGCAGGCCATCGTCGATGCCAATTCCGACGAGATCGTCTACAGCAACCTGTTCACCGGCGTGCACGGCAACTACCTCAAGCGCAGCATCCGCAATGCCGGCCTCGACCCCGACAACCTGCCGGTGAGCGACCCCAGCAAGATGAACTTCGGCAATGTCGACGGCGGTGGCGCCAAGAAGGCCTGGAAGGACATCTGGGGCTGCGGCCAGGGCATCGGCGCGGTCGACAAGGTCTACAGCACGGCCGACTACGTGGCCAAGCTCAAGCGTGAATACGAGGCCGCGCGCAAGCGCCTGGGCCTGCCGGTGCTGGCCACCGTCTGAGCAGGGCAGCCATGGCCGAGCGCCAGGTTCTGATCAACGCGCGGCCCTTCGACAGCGTGGCCGGCGTGGTCGGCCCGCTGTCGCAGATCGTCATCGAGGGCCAGCGCATCGCAGCCGTCAGCGCCGAGCCGCTGCAGGTGGATGATGCCCGGCGCATCGACGCTGGTGGCCGCGTGGTGCTGCCGGGCCTGGTGGACGCGCATGTGCATGTCACCGCCACCAGCCATGACCTGGGCAAGCTGGGCTTCCAGCCGCCCTCGCTGATCACCGCCGAGACCAGCGTGGTGATGCGCGGCATGCTGCAGCGTGGCTTCACCACGGTGCGTGATGCCGCGGGCGCCGACCACGGTCTGCAGGAAGCCCAGGCGCGTGGGCTGTTCGACGGGCCCAGGCTGTTCATCTCCGGTGCGCCCATCAGCCAGACCGGCGGCCATGCCGACCAGCGGCCCAAGGGTGTGCGCCAGCGCGACTGGCTGTGCAACTGCGCCGGCCTGGGCCTGCTGGGCGCCATCGCCGACGGTGTGGGCGAGGTGCGGCGTGCGGTGCGCGAGCAGGTGCGCACCGGCGCCAACCAGATCAAGATCATGGCCGGCGGTGGTGTGTCCAGCCCCACCGACCCACTGGAGGGCACGCAGTTCTCGCTGGAGGAACTGCGTGCCGCGGTGGAGGAGGCGGAAGCCGCCAACCTGTACGCCCTGGCCCATGCCTATTCACCGCGGGCCATCAGCCGCGCTGTGCAGGCCGGTGTGCGCAGCATCGAGCATGGCAACCTGCTGGACGTGGCCACGGCCCGGCTGATGAAGCAGCACGGCGCCTACCTGGTGCCCACCCTGGTCACCTATGCCGCGCTGGCCGGCGAGGGCGAGCGCCTGGGCTGGAGCGCCGAGATGCTGGACAAGCTGGCCGTGGTGCGCGCCGCCGGCCTGGAATCGCTGCGCATCGCGCGGGCCGAAGGCGTGCCGGTGGTCTTCGGCACCGATCTGCTGGGCCACATGCATGCGCAGCAGAACGACGAGTTTGCGCTGCGCCTGCAGGCCATGGGCCCGGTGGAGGTGCTGCAAAGCGCCACCATCACCGCCGCGCGCCTGATGCGCGCCGAAGGCCAGATCGGCCAGCTGGTGGCCGGTGCCTGGGCCGACCTGCTGGTGGTCGATGGTGACCCGACCGCCAACCTCGACATGCTAGCCGCACCCGCCACCGGCATCCGCCTGCTGATGCAGGGCGGACGCACCGTGCGCAGCAGCCTGCCGGCCTGAGCCTTTACTGAGCCTTGAGGGCGGGCCTCAGGCCGCCGTCCAGAAGATGTAGTCGGCCTGGTACTTGACGATCTGCTTGCTGCCCTTGGTGGCGGCATCGCAGACCATGGCCGGTGCCACGCCACCCTGGGTGGCCACCCGCTGGATGTAGGTCACGCCGCTCATCGCGCCCTGGCCCATGGTCGGGTTGGCCTTGACCAGCTGCAGCGGGATGCTGCCGGCCATGGCCGGCGCCACCGCCAACTGGGCGCCAGTCAGCTTGCTGCCGTCCATGCTCTGCCAGGTGGCGGGCGGGCCGAAGTACTTGCCCACGGCCTTGCCGCCGCGGTCGTTCAGCACCGCGTCGGGGCCGACGAACACCCATTCATGCTGGCCGGTCATGGCGGCCTTCTCGCGGCATTCATAGGTGATCTGGCCCACGCCCACCGTCTCCATCACCACCTTGTGGCCCGCGGGCACCTGCACGGCCGCCGGCAGTGCGGCTTGCGAGAAGCCCATGGGGGCCGGGGTGCTGCCGCAGGCGGCCAGCACGGTGGCGGCAGACAGGGCGGCGAGGGTGGTGGTGAGAGTGCTGGACATGAACGGCTCCTTGAAAGAGGCGCCGGATGGCGCCGATGCCGTTGTTACGCAGCAGGCCCCAAAACGGATGCAGCGCCCCCAGGCGCTGCATCCAGGCAGACCAGCGCGGGCCTACTTCACGTTCGTGAACCGGGCCGCCGGCCGGTCGTCGGCGCGGTGCAGGGTGCTCACGCCGGCCTTCATCGCCCAGGGCCGCAGCTGGTGGTGCAGCGGCACGTACAGGAACTCGTCACGGGTGCGTGCCAGGGCCTCGCGGATCAGGCCGTTGCGCTTGGCCACGTCGGTCTCGGTCTTCATCGCGTCGACCAGCTGGTCAACCTTGGCATCGCTGGCGCGGCCGAAGTTGAAGTTGCCGTCGGCACCGGTGGTGCGGGTGCGCACCAGGGACTGCAGGCTGTACTGCGCATCGAAGGTGGCCACGCCCCAGCCCAGCAGGTAGGCGCTGGTGTCGAAGTTCTGCACCTTCTGGATGAAGGTGGCGAAGCCTTCGGAGGCCAGCTTGGTCTTGATGCCCACCCGCGCCCACATCGACACCAGGTTCTGGCAGATCTCCTCGTCGTTGACGTAGCGGTTGTTCGGGCAGCTGAGCTGGAACTCGAAGCCGTTGGGGTAGCCGGCCTCGGCCAGCAGCTTCTTGGCGCGCTCGGGGTCGGGCTTGATCGGCGCATCCAGCTCGGCGCTGTGGCCGTTCACGCCCGGCGCCACGATGATGGACGCCGGCAGCGACAGCCCGCGCATGGTGGCGCGCTTGATGCCTTCGCGGTCGATGGCGATGTTCAGCGCCTCGCGCACCCGCTTGTCCTTGAACGGGTTCTTGCCCTTCACGTCGCTGTACTTCAGCTCCGGGTTGAACTGGTCGAGCGCGATGAAGATGGTGCGCACCTCATGGCCTTCCACCACCTTGAGCTTGCTGTCGCCGCGCAGCCGGGCCACGTCCTGCGTGGGCAGGTCGGTCACCATGTCCACGTCGCCCGACAGCAGGGCGGCCACGCGGGTGGCATCGGCCTTGATCGGGGTGTAGACCACCTCGGTCACATTGCTGGCATTGGCCTTGTCCCACCAGTCGGGGTTGGTGGCCAGGGTGATGCGCTGGTCGGGGGTCCAGCCGGTGATCTTGTAGCTGCCGGTGCCGTTGACGTTGCGCGAGGCGTAGTTCTCTTCCTTGGCCTTGTAGTCCTGGGTGTTGGTGGTCTTGTTCTTCTCCGCCCAGGTCTTGCTCATGATGAAGAAGTCGGCGATGTTGCGCAGCAGCACCGGGTTGGGGCCGCTGAGCATGAAGTCGACGGTGTGGTCGTCGACCTTCTTCACCTCGGCGATGCCGGCCACGTAGATGGACATGGTGCCCTGCGGCTGCTTGATGCGGCCGAAAGAGAACACCACGTCGTCGGCGGTGAAGGGCGAGCCGTCATGGAATTTCACGCCACGGCGCAGTTCGAAGCGCACCTGGGTCGGGCTGATCTGGGTCCACTTGGCGGCCAGCGCGGGCTCGGGCTCGTACTTGGCGTTGTAGCGGGTCAGGCCCTCGTAGGCATGCTGCAGGATGGCATTGGTGGTGGCGTGGTTCTGCGAGTGCGGGTCCAGCGTCAGGATGTCGTTCTGCGCGGCCCAGCGCAGGGTGGTGGCCTGCACCGCGGTGGTGGCCAGGCCGGCGGCCAGCAGGACCGCAGCGGCGGCGGCCTTCAAGGCGTGCTTCAGAGTCATGGGGTCGGCTCCCGGGGAGTCAAAACCACGCATGCTAGAGGCAAGCGGGCCAGCCCCGCAGAGGATCATCCCGCAGCCGCGGCCGCTGGTTCAGCCGGGGGCGGCCTCGGCCTCGGCGTCACAGTCGCAGCCCGCACCGGCCGCGATCCAGCGCCGCGCCAGCCCCGCCAGCGCCGGGCGCAGCAGCCGGGGCAGGGCGGGCCAGGCCGCTTCGGGCGCCTGCACCACCGCGCAGCGGTACAGCGCGCCCGCCGCATCCCAGCGCAGCGCCGCGCACATGCCATGCCGGCGGCCGCTCACCAGCACGCCCAGCGGGCAGGGCTGCCAGGCGCAGCACACACCGCAGCCGTTGCAGGGCGCGCCGGTGGCCGGCTTGGGCGGTGCCTCGGGTTGCAGGTAGATGACGGGGTGGGCCATGCGGGGCCAAGTCTGCGTGCCGAAACCCGGCCCCTGTCAGCAAAACAGAAGGCTGGGAGGTGTCTAATCCGCCGGCAGAGCCCCAAAACAACAGTGCTACAGTCCGGCTCGCGAATCAAACTAGGTCCTTTCGTGCCCCTTGCTGAGCGACTGAAGAGTCGTTCGAGACAAACAGCAAGGCGGGTCGCAATCCGCCAACCGGTCGAGCCGGGCCGCGGAAGGTTTTTTACCCATCGTAGCCCTGGAAACCGGGGTGAAAGGTGAGCGAGCGATGATGCAGCAATACAGGTCCAACTCGTACCTGTTCGGGGGCAATGCCCCGTACGTCGAGGAACTCTACGAGGCCTACCTCGACAACCCGGGCAGCGTGCCAGACAACTGGCGTGCCTACTTCGACAACCTGCAGAACGTGCCGGCCACCGATGGCTCGGAAGCACGTGATGTGGCCCATGCCCCGGTGGTGGAGAGCTTCGCCCAGCGTGCCAAGGCCAATGCCTTCGCGCTGAAGGCCAGCTCGGCCGACCTGGCCGTGGCGCGCAAGCAGGTGCATGTGCAGTCGCTGGTGGCGGCCTACCGCAACGTGGGTGCACGCTGGGCCGACCTGGACCCGCTCAAGCGCACCGAGCGCCCCAAGATTCCCGAGCTGGAACCGGCGTTCTACGACCTGACCGAGTCCGACATGGACATCACGTTCAGCGCCGCGAACACCTACTTCAGCAGCTCGGAGAACATGACGCTGCGCGAGATCCTGCAGGCGCTGCGCGAGACCTACTGCGGCACCATCGGCGCCGAGTTCATGCACATCACCGACCAGACGCAGAAGCGCTGGTGGCAGCAGCGCCTGGAGCCCATCCGCTCCAAGCCCACCTTCAACGCTGCCCAGAAGAAGCACATCCTCGACCGCCTCACCGCGGCCGAAGGCCTGGAGCGCTACCTGCACACCAAGTACGTGGGCCAGAAGCGCTTCAGCCTGGAAGGTGGCGAGAGCTTCATCGCCGCCATGGACGAGCTGATCCAGCAGGCCGGTATCAAGGGCGTGCAGGAGATCGTCATCGGCATGGCCCACCGCGGCCGCCTGAACGTGCTGGTCAACACCCTGGGCAAGATGCCCAAGGACCTGTTCGCCGAGTTCGACCACACCGCCCCCGAAGAACTGCCGGCCGGTGACGTGAAGTACCACCAGGGCTTCAGCTCCGACATCTCCACCCCCGGCGGCCCGGTGCACCTGAGCCTGGCCTTCAACCCCAGCCACCTGGAGATCGTGAACCCGGTGGTCGAGGGCTCGGTGCGCGCCCGCATGGACCGCCGCGGCGACAAGCTGGGCGCCCAGGTGCTGCCGGTGCTGGTGCACGGCGACTCGGCCTTCGGCGGCCAGGGCGTGAACCAGGAAACCCTGATGCTGTCGGAGACGCGTGGTTATTCCACCGGCGGCACGGTGCACCTGATCATCAACAACCAGATCGGCTTCACCACCAGCGACCCGCGTGACCTGCGCTCCACGCTGTATTGCACCGACATCGTGAAGATGATCGAGGCGCCGGTGCTGCACGTCAACGGCGACGACCCCGAGGCGGTGGTGCTGGCCGCCCAGCTGGCGCTGGACTTCCGCATCGCGTTCCAGAAGGACGTGGTGGTCGACATCATCTGCTTCCGCAAGCTGGGCCACAACGAGCAGGACACCCCCGCGCTCACCCAGCCGCTGATGTACAAGAAGATCGCCGCCCACCCCGGCACCCGCAAGCTCTACGCCGACCGGCTGGGCGCGCAAGGCCTGGGCGAGACCCTGGGCGACGACATGACCAAGGCCTACCGGGCCGCGATGGACGAGGGCCGCCACACCATCGACCCGGTCATCAGCAATTTCAAGAGCAAGTACGCGGTCGACTGGCTGCCCTTCATCGGCCGCAAGTGGACCGATGCGGCCGACACCGCCATCCCGCTCACCGAGTGGAAGCGCCTGGCCGAGCGCCTGACCACCATCCCCGCCAGCGTCAGCCCGCACCAGCTGGTGAAGAAGGTCTACGACGACCGCGCCGCGATGGGCCGGGGCGACGTCAACGTCGACTGGGGCATGGGCGAGCACATGGCGTTCGCCTCGCTGGTGGCCAGCGGTTATGCGGTGCGCCTGTCGGGCGAGGACTGCGGCCGTGGCACCTTCACCCACCGCCACGCCGTCATCCACGACCAGAAGCGCGAGAAGTGGGACGAGGGCACCTATGTGCCGCTGGAGCATGTGGCCGACAGCCAGGCGCCGTTCGTGGTCATCGACTCCATCCTGTCGGAAGAAGCGGTGCTGGCGTTTGAGTACGGCTACGCCGGCTCCGAGCCCAACACCCTGGTGGTGTGGGAAGCCCAGTTCGGCGATTTCGCCAACGGCGCGCAGGTGGTGATCGACCAGTTCATCGCCAGCGGCGAGGTGAAGTGGGGCCGCGCCAACGGCCTGGTGCTGCTGCTGCCGCACGGCTACGAAGGCCAGGGCCCCGAGCACAGCTCGGCGCGGCTCGAGCGCTTCATGCAGCTGGCGGCCGACAACAACATGCAGATCTGCCAGCCCACCAGCGCCAGCCAGATCTTCCACCTGCTGCGCCGGCAGATGGTGCGCCAGTTCCGCAAGCCCCTGGTCATCATGACGCCCAAGAGCCTGCTGCGGAACAAGGACGCCACCAGCCCGCTGAGCGATTTCACCAAGGGCAGCTTCCAGACGGTGATCCCGGAGCAGAACGAGGCCATCGTGGCCGACAAGGTCAAGCGTGTGATCGCCTGCTCGGGCAAGGTGTATTACGACCTGGTCAAGAAGCGCGAGGAGAAGAAGGCGTCCGACGTGGCCATCGTCCGCGTGGAGCAGCTCTATCCCTTCCCGCACAAGGCCTTCGCCGCCGAGATCAAGAAGTACCCGAACGCGACGGATCTGGTGTGGTGTCAGGATGAGCCGCAGAACCAGGGCGCCTGGTTCTTCGTGCAGCACTACATCCACGAGAACA